>NZ_CAAAIW010000011.1 GCF_900640115.1 Legionella yabuuchiae | reverse complement strand
AATGGCTCATTCCCTTGCGAGTTTTTTAAAATGCGGCAGGGCGAAAAAGAAAAAGCATAAATCACGCATTTTGAAAGATTACGGGTATATAACCCCCTGTTGACGATCGAGATTATATGATTTTCATTCTATGGCAGCGAGTTATCTTAATTTACTTCAGTGCCAAACCAGAAATGGTTGCCCGCCTGCGCGGGCATGACAGGTTTTTTTGTCATGTACAGAGCAAATTTCTAATGTAGATGGTTGGTTTTTTTCGATATTTTTAGTATAATATTTAATCAAAAATGTCGCTTGCTCTAATTCTTGGACTTAATCAAATTTTATTCTCAATCGTAATAGAGGGTTAGCATGTTTCTCACATTAGGACTTATTGTACTGAGCACCTCAATTCTTGTGTTTTTTTCACAGGAGTTTGCAGGTGTGTACAAGCGGATAACCTCTGTTCCTGGCTTGAAATTTCTCTTACCCTTGGTCTTGGCTTCTTGGCTAATCGAACAATATGAGCCTTTTGAGTTATGGTTCTTATTGCAATGTAAGGAGGGATTTCATTATGCATTGCATACCCTATCTTCATGGTTATCCTTACAGCAAAATTCAGTGCAGGTTCTGCACTTGTTTTTTCTGGCCATTATTCCTTTTTTGTTGCTAAGAGCCTGGGAAATCAAACGAAAAATTCCCACCCCTCGACCAGCCACTACTCTAGCCGGCTTGGTTTTATGGATTATTGCTGCAATAATTTTAACGATTTATAAACCTTAATCTGCATCCAAAGTTATGAACAATGGTGACGTAAGTTAAGGATGTTTAGTCTTTCAAGCGCAGGGATACCCACGGCTACTTGGCCTGTCATCTTTAGGCCATCTCCACCTTAGACAGAAATCCACTCTTGTTAAGTCAGTGACCCTAGTCTGAGGGGATGATTCGCTTATGTTTAGCCGATTGATAGCGTTCTTGTAATTCGACATCAATATAGCGATCGGTGGTTGCGCTTGAACTATGGCCCGCATCATCCCGAACATGTTCACGGGGTCTAATTTTAACGTCCTCAGATATGCCCGTATGTCTAAGCCAATGCACGGTGGCGGCTGATAGATTATCCGCTTCTTCATGTTCGTTTATTTTTCTTAACTCATCCGCAGCTAAATCAAAACATTGTTGGACAAGGCGCCTAATAGGAACCGTGTCACTCATCGGGCCTGAGCCTCGAAGCTTAGGAATAAGCGGCGAATTATCAGCCGGAGAGGGAAGAGGGGAGAGGCCTAACCATGTTCGCCAACGAATTAAACTGCTGAGCATCGCTTCACTGACTGCAATCTGTCGTTCTTTATTGCCTTTACCCACGGTTGTAAACCACCAAGAACCATTACTGTCCTTCATGAAATCATTCATGGTTGGAATCCAGCGATCGCTTGCTACTACTTCGGAAATTCGTAAATACATACCGTATAAAAGGCTTAAAATAAATCGTGTCCGCTCATGTTTTTCAGGCTGTTCATTGGCCAATTTTTCCACAGCTGTTAAGACGGCGTCCCACTGGGTTAAACTTAAACGCCGAATGGGCGCATTTTGCTGTCGCTTGCGTATAAATTTACTTTTTTGGCGAATCAAAGCGACGGGGTTTGAAACCAGATATTCCTCAGCAATTAAAAAATTAAACAGTGTACTTAAAATCGCAAAGATTTCGGAAACAGCGCCTTGAGATAAATTAAATTGCGCAAGCGAGAGGCTATCTCCCCGCTTGCGCGCAGATTTAGGTTGCGTTACCACAAATGGTCGCCAAAGAGGATTAGGAACTCGAAGCCCATCTTTTTCTATAAAACGGGGAACTTTCTTCAAACTAATCCAAGTATGAGGAGGATTTTGGCAAAAGCGTATGAACTGCTCAATATCATCGCGCTTTAGTTGACTTAAGGTCAGACTTCGAATATGCCAGCACCATTGCAATAAACGCTCAGTTTCTCTACGGTAACTATTAAACGTCCCTTGACTGCCGCGGTAGCTATTTAAAAAATTTAAACATTTTAAAAAATCCGATTCAAAAGCCTTATCGGGTAATTGCACATACTCCGCATTTTTATGAAGCTGGTCTAAGGTATCGAACAAAGGTAAGAGTTTTGTTTTCATGGGCATTCTATACCTGAATAGAGTTTGTCTAATCCTAGCGAAAGAACATCAGTGATACAATCTTTCGTGAACTTATGACACAAACACGTTTTAATATTCTAAAATTATTAAAGGATTTGAAAAGTTCAAAAAAAATTTACCCTTAGCTTATTGACCTTACTTTCGCTCAAGAGTATCATTTGCGCTCTGTCCTTGGGACGGGATCAACGGGGTGTAGCGCAGCCTGGTAGCGCGCCTGCTTTGGGAGCAGGATGTCGGGAGTTCGAATCTCTCCACCCCGACCAATTTGATACCCGGATTGAAGGGAATGGTATAATGCCATCGCATAAATGCGCCCGTAGCTCATCTGGATAGAGCATCGGCCTTCTAAGCCGAGGGTAGCAGGTTCGAATCCTGCCGGGCGTGCCATACGCCAAGCGGTATTCAGGTGTTTAATATGGTGGGCGTAGCTCAGTTGGTAGAGCCCCGGGTTGTGATCCCGGTTGTCGTGGGTTCGAGTCCCATCGTTCACCCCAATACCTTATAAATTAAATGTCTAAATTCTCTATATTAGGTTTATCTTGAGTCTTTACAAGATAACACTACTGTTTAATAATTCCACCCTGTTTGCGAAAGTGGCGGAACTGGTAGACGCGCTGGATTTAGGTTCCAGTGGGGCAACCCGTGAGAGTTCGAGTCTCTCCTTTCGCACCATTTTTAAAATAAATAATTTCAAGAGGTGACTAGATGCAAGTTTCTGTTGAGACCTTGAAAGGTTTGGAACGTAAAGTGACTATTTCGGTACCAACCGAAAAAGTAGAGGAAGAAGTGAGCCAACGTCTCAAAAGTCTTGCTCGCAAAGTTAAAATTGATGGCTTTCGTCCAGGTAAGGTACCATTTGATGTGGTCAAAAAACGTTATTCCGATTCAGTTCGCGAAGAAGTCGCGCGTGATATGGTGCAGTCGACGTTATTTGAAGCCTTGAAAGAAAAGGAGCTGGTTCCTGCAGGCTATCCAACCATTGAACCAGAACAACTTGAATCTGGAAAAGATTTTCAATACAGCGCGGTATTTGAAGTCTACCCTGAAATTAAAGTCAATGAGCTAGAGAAAGCGGAAGTTGAAGTGGCTGATGCTGAGGTCAAAGAAGCAGACGTTAATGATATGATTGAAAAGCTTCGTGAACAGAATAAAGAATGGGACGAAGTATCACGACCAGCAGAAAAAGGCGACAAGGTCGTGATTGACTTCAAAGGGTTCTTAGGTGATGAACCTTTTGACGGTGGAGAAGCTAAAGATTTTGAAATCGTTCTTGGTTCTGGCTCAATGATTCCAGGTTTTGAGGAAGGGCTTGTCAGCGCTGAGCCAGGTAAAGAATTTGATCTGAAAGTGACTTTCCCAGAAGATTATGGCCATCAAGATCTGGCTGGCAAAGAAGCTACGTTTAAAATAACCGTTAAAACCATCTTTGAAGGTAAGCTGCCTAAACTTGATGACGAGTTTGCAGAAAAATTCAACATTAAAGAAGGTGGTATCGAAGCTTTAAAGAAGGATATTCAAGAGAACATGGAGCGTGAGCTAGAGCGACGCATCAGCTCGATGAATCGTGAAAAAGCGTTCGATAAATTGTTAGAAAAAAACGAGTTTGAAATTCCCTCTTCTCTAGTGGACCAGGAAATTAAGCACTTAAAACATGAAATGTATCATCGTATTTTTGGACCGGAACATCGCGACAATGAAAAAATTCCTGATTTCCCACGTTCAATGTTTGAAGAACAAGCAAAACGTCGCGTGCATTTAGGGTTATTATTTTCAGAATACGTTAAAAAGCATGAATTATCAGTTGATAAAGATCGCGTAGACGCTATGATTGATAAAATGGCTAGTGCCTATGACAGTCCAGAAGAACTAAAATCATGGTACACCGGGAATAAAGAGCATCTGGCTGAAATTGAAGCACTCGTTATGGAAGAAATGGTGGCTGAGAAAATCTTAGAAGACGCTAAAGCCGTTAAAAAAACGATGTCTTATGACGAAGTGATGAATCCCAAAAAGGATAGTGAAGAGAAAGGAGCTTAAATATGCGGGGAGAATCGGAACGCATTATTCGAAATGCTAGTGGCCTTGTGCCAATGGTGGTTGAGCAAACCTCACGAGGTGAGCGCTCTTATGATATTTATTCCAGGCTTTTAAAAGAACGTATTATCTTTTTGCTCGGTGAAGTTGAAGATCATATGGCGAATCTAGTGGTAGCTCAGCTCTTGTTTTTGGAGTCCGAAAACCCAGATAAAGATATTTCTCTTTATATCAATTCACCAGGCGGGGTCGTAACTGCCGGGTTGGCGATTTATGACACCATGCAATTCATTAAGCCCAATGTCAGTACACTGTGCATTGGTCAGGCAGCCAGTGCTGCTGCGTTATTATTGAGCAGCGGTGCGGAAGGCAAGCGTTATTGTCTGCCTAATGCGCGTGTTATGATCCATCAACCACTTGGTGGATACCGCGGTCAGGCGACGGATATTGAAATTCACGCCCGTGAAACACTAGCGGTTCGTGAGCGCTTAAATAGCATTATGGCGAAGCATACTAAAAAATCACCTGATCAAATCATGAAAGATACCGAGCGTGATAATTTTATGAATGCAGAACAGGCAAAAACATATGGTCTGGTCGATCAAGTGCTTTATGATCGAACGGACTCTGTAAAAGAAGAAGCGCGTTAACAATACGCGCTTAGTTTTTGAGGGGGTGTCTTTACGGATTTTTTACCCCCTCACGACCAGAATTATACTGGCGATAAATTTCTAATTAGCTAAAATTTTATTAAGGAATAATTCAATTTCTTAATAAAAAAGGGGTTTTGTAGATGACTAAAAGTTCTGGCAATGATGGGGATAAGATTTTGTATTGTTCTTTCTGTGGTAAAAGCCAGCATGAAGTAAAGAAGTTGATAGCCGGACCGTCGGTTTTTGTTTGTGATGAATGCGTTGAATTATGCAATGACATTATTCGTGAAGAGACTCATGAGGCGCATGAAGAAGCCGAATCACATTTGCCAACCCCCAAAGAAATTTCTCAATTTTTGGATGAGTATGTAATCGGTCAGTCTCACGCCAAAAAAGTTTTATCGGTCGCTGTATACAATCATTACAAGCGCATGCAATTTAAAAACCAAGATGGCATTGAACTTGGAAAAAGTAATATTTTGCTGATTGGCCCCACAGGAAGCGGTAAAACCCTACTCGCACAAACATTGGCAAGATTGTTAAATGTACCTTTTACTATCGCTGACGCAACTACGCTTACAGAAGCAGGCTACGTAGGTGAAGACGTTGAAAACATCATTCAAAAACTTCTTCAAAAATGCGATTACGATGTAGAAAAGGCCCAGAAAGGCATTGTATACATCGATGAAATCGATAAAATCTCTCGCAAATCGGATAATCCATCGATCACGCGAGATGTATCTGGCGAAGGGGTGCAGCAAGCGTTATTAAAGTTAATTGAAGGAACAATTGCTTCCGTTCCTCCTCAAGGTGGTCGCAAACACCCGCAACAAGAGTTTTTACAAGTAGATACCTCAAATATTTTATTTATTTGCGGGGGCGCGTTCGCAGGTCTTGAAAAACTTATTCGCGAGCGCAGTGATAAATCAAGCATCGGATTTTCTGCCCAGCTAAAAAATAAAAAAGCGAAAGAAGATTTGCAAGAAGTGTTAAGCGCGTTAGAGTCAGAAGATTTAGTAAAATATGGCTTAATCCCTGAGTTTGTTGGCCGTTTGCCGGTGGTTACAACGTTGCATGAACTCAATGAAGATGCGCTTGTAGATATTTTGAGTCGACCAAAGAATGCGTTAACCAAACAGTTTTATGCGTTATTTAAAATGGAAGGCGTTGAGCTTGAATTTCGTGAGGAAGCATTGCGGATTATTGCTAGAAAAGCCTTGGATCGTAAAATTGGTGCTAGAGGTTTGCGTTCCATACTTGAGAATTTACTTTTGGACACCATGTATGAATTACCCTCTCAAGAAGGGGTGAGTAAAGTGGTTGTCGATGAATCAGTGGTGAGCAGTACTGGAAAACCCATCATGATTTATGAAGGCGAAGAGCCTCTACAAACGGCTACGCGAAGCAGCGGGGAATAACCTCTTTAGAAGCATCATCGACCTATACTTTAGCGAAAATACGCTTGTAGCCAGGCTATAACGCTTGGCTAAGAGGATATAAAAAATTAAGCGATTAAAATAGAAGTGATAAACGGATTTATTCGTCACCATCTTTGAAGAATTCAGGAGGGATTCATCATCATAATAGAATTCTTCTTTTAAGCATTTAAAAACGTAACCTGACGAATGTCCTTGAGTTCTCGCAATGCTCGAAAAGACAGTAGCAAGATTAGGACATTGTCTAAAGTATGTTATAAAGTATTTCCTAAAATTAATCATTTGAATAAGGGATCAAGATGTCGAATGAAAATGAGCTGGTACCTAACGACAATGATAACGAAGGGATGTCTAATCTTCCCGTCTTACCATTAAGAGATGTAGTTGTCTATCCTCACATGGTAATCCCTCTTTTTGTAGGGCGTGATAAATCCATCAAAGCCTTAGAAGCCGCCATGTTGAATAATAAAAAGATTTTTTTAGTAGCTCAACGAAAATCGGCTAATGATGATCCAAACCCGAAAGACTTATTTAATGTTGGAACCATAGCGAGTGTGTTACAACTGCTCAAACTACCCGATGGAACCGTTAAAGTTCTCGTGGAGGGGGAAGAGCGCGCGAAAGTGCTCCAATATTATCTTCACGAAGGGTATCTTAGCAGCGATCTTGAAGAAATCACCGATTTGAACGAAACGCTAAAAGAGCAAGAAATTGACATATTAACGCGCTCTTTAATGTCGCAGTTTGAACAGTATATCAAGCTTAATAAAAAAATCCCTCCTGAAGTTCTTGGTTCAATCTCTGGAATAGAAGAGCCTGGACGCCTAGCGGATACTATAGCAGCCCATCTGAGTTTAAAAGTAGAAGACAAACAAGACTTGCTTGAAACGGTAGATATTGGTTCTCGATTGGAGCGTTTAATGGCTGCCATTGAGTCTGAGATTGATTTACTCCAGGTTGAGAAACGAGTGCGTGGTCGCGTTAAGCGTCAAATGGAAAAAAGTCAGCGCGAGTACTACCTCAATGAACAGATTAAAGCTATTCAAAAGGAATTGGGAGAAATTGGCGAAGAGGGCAGCGAAATTGAGCAGATTGAAAAGTCTATTAATAAAGCGGGCATGCCGAAGGAAGCCAAAGACAAAGCCATGTCAGAGCTTAATAAACTCAAACTTATGTCTCCAATGTCCGCTGAGGCTACGGTTATTCGTAATTACTTAGAGTGGATGCTTAGTGTCCCATGGAAGAAAAAAAATAAAATTCAATATGATTTGATCAAAGCTGAAAAAATGCTGGATAAAGACCATTACGGGCTTGAAAAAGTTAAAGAACGTATTATCGAGTATTTGGCTGTTCAACAACGCGTCAAACGCTTAAAAGGACCTATATTATGCTTAGTTGGCCCTCCAGGGGTTGGTAAAACGTCATTAGGTCAATCTATAGCAAACGCTACGGGCCGTACCTTCATTAGAATTGCTTTGGGTGGGGTTCGAGACGAAGCGGAGATCCGTGGGCATCGTCGTACCTACATCGGATCTATGCCTGGGAAAATCATACAAAAACTCTGTAAAGCCGGGGTAAGAAATCCTCTAATTATGTTGGATGAAGTCGACAAAATGGCAATGGATTTTCGCGGCGATCCTGCTTCTGCGTTGTTAGAAGTATTAGATCCTGAGCAAAATCACACGTTTAACGATCACTATTTAGAAGTTAATTATGATTTGAGTGACGTGATGTTTATTGCTACAGCGAACTCCTTGGAAATTCCAGCTCCTCTTTTAGATCGAATGGAAGTTATTCGGCTTGCCGGATATACAGAGGATGAGAAAGTCAACATTGCTAAAAATTATTTAATACCCAAGCAAATTAAATTAAATGGATTAAGCACTGAAGAAATTGATATACGCGAAGAAGCCGTGCACGAGATTATACGACATTACACGCGAGAAGCAGGTGTTCGGAATCTCGAGCGTGATATTGCTACCATTTGTCGTAAAGTTGTGAAAGAAATTTTAACGCATAAAAAATCGAAAAAAATTAATGTCACTAAGAAGAACATTGAGAAGTATTTGGGCGTAAAAAAATTCCGTTACGGTTTAGCAGAAGAGCACGACCAGGTAGGTCAGGTAACTGGCTTAGCTTGGACTAGTGTTGGTGGGGAGCTTTTAACGATAGAATCATCAAGGATGCCAGGTAAAGGAAAAACAATTCATACAGGCCAGCTCGGAGAGGTCATGCAGGAATCGATTCATGCAGCACTTACCGTAGTACGTAGCCGCGCCGAACTGTTTGATTTACCGGAAGACTTCTTTGAAAAACACGATTTTCATATTCATGTCCCTGAAGGTGCCACACCTAAAGATGGCCCAAGCGCCGGTATTGGAATGTGTACAGCCTTAGTTTCGGTCATTACCGGGATTCCCGTACGAGCCGATGTGGCGATGACTGGTGAAATCACATTACGAGGTCAGGTTCTTCCTATTGGTGGATTAAAGGAAAAACTCCTTGCCGCGCATCGTGGAGGAATAAAGCACGTGATTATTCCTGAAGAAAACAAAAAAGATCTAACCGAAATTCCGGACAATGTTCTAAAAAAAATAACTATCCATCCGGTTAAGAATATAGAGCAAGTTTTACAAATCGCTTTAAAATCTAGCCCTTTGACCAGTAGGTCATCAACTGGAGTGGTTGTTACTGAACAAAATCGAAAAAAAAATGAAAATAAGGATTTACACGCCTAATAATAAGAGGTATATTTCACTCGTTGCCCGCTACTAGAGCGGGATCTCAAGGAAGTAGTAGCTTGACTATATAAGGTGTTTCTGATTTAATCAGCTCCGTGAAATGGACTACTAACAGCTAAGGGGAAAAGATGAATAAAAGTGAATTGGTTGAAACTATCGCTAATCGCTCAGGTGTAACAAAAGCCACTGCAAGCAAAGTACTTGACTTGTTTATGGAAACTGTTACAGATACCTTGAAGAAAGGCGATCAGGTTGTATTACCAGGATTCGGATCTTTCTCAACTGGTAACCGCTCTGCACGTACTGGCCGTAACCCGCAGACCGGACAAACAATTCAGATTAAAGCTTCACGTGTTGCAAAGTTCAAAGCTGGCAAGTCACTAAAAGAAGCTGTACAAAAGTAAAAAGCGTAATTACCCGGGTGCTTAGCTCAGCTGGGAGAGCATCGCCCTTACAAGGCGAGGGTCGCAGGTTCGATCCCTGCAGCACCCACCACGATTTGGAGTGGTAGTTCAGCTGGTTAGAATACCGGCCTGTCACGCCGGGGGTCGCGGGTTCGAGTCCCGTCCACTCCGCCAGCACAACGCGCCGAAAGGCGCGTTTTTTTTAGCTTGTTCTAATACGCGATGAGGTTCGAAAATTACCGATTAACACAATCTAACAAACGCTTGTTAAAGTTGATAACTTGGGCTATAGAGGTGTATGTTTGTCCGAGATGGAATTCAACAATATTCATTAGACCATCACAGTTTAGCCAAAAAAAACTAATCGATAGGGAACTCCTATATGTTGCAGAAGTTAAATGAGCGCATTCAAGGTATTGTAGCTTGGGTTGTCATTACATTGATCGCCGTGACGTTCGCCTTATTTGGCGTTGATTATTACTTGCAGTCTCGCAACGCTTCCACTGCCGCAGTCGAAGTCAATGGGCAAGCAATCAGTAAACAAGAATTTGAACTAAGCTATCGCCGAATTAGACAAATGCGTGATCCAGCACAACTCACTGCATCGGGTGAAAATCAATTAAAAAATCAAATCCTTGATGGGCTTATTATTAATACACTCAGTTTACAAAATGCGAGAAAGTATGGATTTGAGGTTACACCCGCTCAAGCCAATGCAGCCATTTTAAATATTCCTCAATTCCAGGAAGATGGCCATTTTTCGGCTAATCGTTTTCAACAAGCTATCAGTGGAGCGTTGTTTACGCCTGAATCGTTTCAGCAAGAAGTTCGCCAAGGGATGCTACTGAATCAGCAACGCTTTGCGCTAATTGGAACAGCGTTTGCTTTACCCAGCGAAGTAGAGCGGTTTGTAAAATTGTACATGCAAACCAGAGATTATCAGTATCTTACGATCCCTGTAGCTCAATTTGCGGATACTAAATCCATCACGGAACAAGAGGTTAAGGCGTACTATCAAGCTCATCAAAATGAATTTTTATCGCCTGAACAAGTGTCAATTGCATACCTTGAACTTTCTATGAATGATATTCGTAATCGAGTTACGGTATCAAACGAACAGATAAAACAATATTACGAAGCCAATCCAAATAACTTCTTAACTCCAGCACAATGGCGAGTCGCGCACATCTTAATCGCCCTGCCAGAATCAGCTTCTACTGAAGAGCGAGCGGTTGCGAAACAGAAAGCACTTCAAACACATCAGGAGCTTAAAGTAAATCCAGCCTTATTTTCAGAAAAAGTAAAGAGCGTATCTGATGATAAAGTTTCTGTCGCTAAACATGGGGAGATGCCTTGGATCACAGCCGGGCAAACTGAGCTAGATAAGGATCTCTTGAAACTTACCAAGCCTGGACAAATATCTGAACCTATTGAAACGCAATTCGGTTATGAAATTTTAAGATTAATCGAGTACAAACCAGCTGCCATTAAGCCATTTGACCAAGTTAAGCAAGATATTAAAGAACAGCTTGCTGCCGAACGGATACAAGCGGAATATGCGCAGCGATTGGAACAACTAACCGACTTGGCTTACCAATCCCCTGATTCACTGAAACCCGCGGCTGAAGAATTAGGATTAACGATTAAGTATACTAAACCTTTTCCCAAATCAGGCGGTGATAACGCACTAACGGAGAATAAACAAGTCATCAATGCGGCATTCAGTCACGATGTACTTGAGCTTGGAAATAACAGTGAACCAGTTCAATTGGATAATGATACAGTGGTGGTTCTTCGTGCTAACCGCCACATCCCTGCGCAGGAAAAACCTTTAACCGAAGTCAAAGATCAAATTATTAATCATTTAGTCAAATCCAAAGCTCAGACTAAGGCCAGTGAGTTGGGTAAGAAAATTCTTGATGCATTCAAGGAGGGCAAAGATGCTAGGGATTTATTATCGGAGCATCGTTTAAAGTGGGTCACGGTTAAATCAGCAATGCGAGATTCTGATCTAGCAGCACAACCAATTAATGAGCTCGCCTTTAGCATAGCCAGTCCCAGCAGCTTTATCGGGCAGCCAATTAACGATGGCAGTTTTGCAGTCGTAAAACTTAACGCGGTGCATGATGGCCAAATGAGCCAGCTTGATCCTGAACAGGAAGCCAGTATTACACAGCAATTAGAAGCAAGTTATGGTGTATTGGATTATGACTTATACGTTAGTGGTTTGCTAAAGAAAGCTGAAATTGTTCATCATTAGTAGGCAACGTCCCATTCTCCAAGATGTTTACCTTGGGACGAGCCGTTGTCTCATCATGGCCTAGGGTGTACGCAGTGCTTATTGCGTGTTTTCTTGAGAGATGCGTCTATTGAACATAGGTCGTCTAATAATTAGACTACGAGTTGTAACCTGTTCATCTCGTTCTAATTTGTGAAAACTAGGAGTAAATATGCCACTGAAACAAGCTGTAAAGAAAACATCTGGGTTCACATTTGATGTCTGTTGTAACATTTTTTCATGTGGATTTCCCTATGTAGAATATGGTCAATACGTATTTCCAGGGAACCATCACGAACCCATAACCCAAGGTGGAATCTTTGATAATGTTATTAATTCTCAACCATCATTATTAGACAGTTTTAGTCCTGGTCTAGGCAATTTTAGTATGTTTGATGATGAACCGTATTCAGTTACTACTGAGAAAGTGGGGGGGTGTGGTTTGACAATACCATGTGTCTTGTCTATGGGGTGCCTAGCTTATGAGTATAGCTATAAAGATAATCAAACCGGTGATTTGATCTTACCTCTGCCGAAAATATCGGAAGAACAAGCGAATCAACAACCATCAGAAACTGTAAAAGCTACTCTATCGACTCAGACAGCGCATTTAAAAGTATGTGGTTGTGGTCCCAGCGGTATATTAAGCCGTAAGTTGGGTTTTTTTAGTTCAAGAGAAACTATAGTAAACCAATCTCAACCTAACATTGAATCTCCACAGGCGACTAGGTTATGATAATTTTTATTTAACGCTGATTACTTTAATTATCTACAGTCTCATGGGGATAAAGTGGATAATTGCCTTGGAAAATCATTTTCCAAGGCTAAATTTTGACGTGTAATAATGTCATTCAGCTAAATCGGCCATTGCAACAGCGTGGTAGCCAGCGTCAACGTGCACAACCTCACCGGTAATTCCTGAAGCTAAGTCTGAGCACAAGAATGCAGCGGCATTACCAACTTCTTCAGCAGTAATATTTCGTTGCAACGGTGTGACGTTTGCGTAAGCGCTTTGAATTTTTCTAAAATCTTTAATTCCAGCTGCCGCTAAAGTTTTAATTGGCCCTGCTGAAATTGCATTCACTCGAATGCCTCTGGAGCCTAAGCTTGAAGCGAGGTAACGAACGGAGGCTTCTAAGCTAGCTTTCGCTATTCCCATTACATTGTAATTTGGTACAGCCTTTTCTGCGCCGTAATAGCTCAAGGTAATGATTGAGCCGTGGGTATCGTTCATCATAGGCATAGCGGCTTTTGCTAGTGCAACTAAGCTATAAGCACTGATATCATGCGCGATTTTAAATCCTTCGCGAGTTGCATTTTCTATGTAATCGCCACTGATTTGATCCGCTGGAGCAAATGCAACGGAGTGTACTAAAATGTCCACTTTATCCCAGTGCTGGTTTAATTGTTGGAAAGCTAATTTGATTTCATCATCGCTCGCTACATCACAAGGAAAAGTCAAATTTGAGTTAAACTCAGAAGCCATTTTTTCTACGCGTTCTTTCAGCTTGTCGTTTTGATAGGTGAACGCTAACTCCGCACCTTGCTCATGAAACGCTTTGGCAATACCATAAGCAATCGATCGATTGCTGGCTAATCCAACGATGAGCGCCTTTTTGCCTTTTAAAAATCCCATGATTTTCTCCTCTTGAGTCAATTGGTGTGTTTGGCAAGCAATTCTCGCATTTTGGCTTGGATCATGTCGATGGCAATACGGTTCTCTCCACCTCGGGGAACGATAAGATCAGCATATCGACTTGAAGGTTCAATAAATTGCAAATACATGGGACGAACGGTCGTCTCATATTGCAGTAAAACAGACTCAAAGGATCGATGACGCTCCACCACATCCCGCTTTAAACGACGACTTAAGCAGACATCTAGCGGCGCGGACATAAAGATGCGTATATCCATAATTTCTCGCAATGCTTTATCACTGAATAGCAAAATACCTTCGAGCACAATAATGGCATGGCTGCCAATAAAGCGTGTTTCTGGCATGCGTATGTGCTTTGAATGAGAATAGATTGGAATTTCTACCGATTCGCCTTGTTGCAATCGACGTAAATGGTCATGCAATAACGCATGGTCAAACGCATCAGGGTGGTCATAATTGATTTTATCGCGTTCTTCAAGAGGAAGATGGCTGTTGTCTTTATAATAAGAATCTTCAGAAATAACGACAACTTGATCAGAACCCAACTCATTGACAATGGTATTGGCTAATAAGCTTTTACCGGAAGCTGAAGGGCCGGCAATCCCTATAATAATAACTTTTTTACTCATGGTCTTAGGGCTAAAAATTTAGGTCAAATATTAAGCCTTTTTGCAAAAAAATTCAATTGCTGATAGCAATTCTTCTTCGTACCGGACAAAAACCACTGAGCTAATACGTGCCCGTGCCCGGTTTTTAGAGAATTAAAAGATAAACTTAGCGCTTGCAGCAATATTAAACGCCTATTTTAACTGGAGCAAGTGCCGTACGCATTGTTTTGTTGGGATGTTGCTCTGTACATGACAAAAAATCCGGTCATGCCCGCGCAGGCTGGCAACCATTTCTGGTTTGGCACTGAAGTAACTTAAGATAACTCGCTGCCATAGAATGAAAATCATATAATCTCGATCGTCAACAGGAGGTTATATGGAGTGTATCAGCGAGTTGAAGGATAGTTTAAATATGTATTTTGGCTGGAACAAGGCGAGAATGACATGTTTTATAACTATGTTGCTTGCATTGCTTGCTACGCGTACAGTTAATTTAAACCAATTGGCTTGTGTTATATTCAGTGACGCCCTCCAAGCGTCAAGGTACCGTAGAATACAACGATTTTTTTCCGAATTTCCTTTGGATTACCATCAAATAGCAGGATTTATTTTTAAATTGTTTTTTGTGAGTGGCTGGTAGCAGCGGATTATCTTATGGAAAAATAACGATGATCCGGCAGGAAGTAATTTTTTTTAGCAACCAACCAGGATGAACAATGGAAGAACAGCAATATTAGGTTTACATATTATCCAGTAAAAAATATGAAACCCTATATACCCGTATTCTTTCAAAATGCGTGTTTTTAGGCGCCTTTATTTTTTGTCCTGCCGCATTTTAAAAAGCGAGTAATGGCTCATTCCCTTGCGAGTTTTTTAAAATGCGGCAGGGCGAAAAAGAAAAAGCATAAATCACGCATTTTGAAAGATTACGGGTATATAAGGCCTAGTGCTAAAGATCGTGGCGTTTGCCGCGATCTTTAGCACTGGGGCTTATAATTTTTTTTTTCGGAAATGCTGGCCTCTAAATTGTGGCAGTTGTGTTGGTGACGCCAGGTTGGCTATTTGGGTAAGCGCATGAGTTGGCGCGTAACGACACACAGGGTCGGTTGCACTCGCATCTCCGGTGAGCGCGAAGGCTTGGCAGCGACACCCGCCCCAATCGATTGTTTTTTGAGGACATGTTTTACAAGGCATTGGCATCCAATCGGTGCCTCGATACTGATTAAAGGCAGAAGAGTGTTGCCAAATGTCGAGTAGCGTCTTTTCATGCACGTTTTCAAAGGTGAGCGGCAGTAATTTTGCCATATGACACGGAAGAACTTCACCTTGCGGGTTGATAACCATTAATTTTTGCCCCCATCCACCCATGCAGGGTTTAGGGATAGAGAGCGCATAATCGCTGGGAACATAGTCAATGACTAGATGACCCCGATGTTTTTTTTGCGCCCGGATGATTTCTTGCTCGGCTTTATGGACTTGCTCGGCGGTGGGAAATAGGGCTGCTCGATTCAGATGTGCCCAGCCATGATACTGTGTCATCGCGAGCTCAAGTCTGGGTACTCCCCAATCTAACACTTGTGCCAGTACCTCCGGTAAAGCGTCTATATTTTGTCTGCACATCACCCAATTAATTGTCACGGAAATATTTTCTGTTAATAGCGCGCTCACAGCCCGCGATTTATGTTCAAACGCTTTTTTGTAGCCTGATAAGGTCAAATCATATGCGGTACCAGGCCCTTGTATACTTAATTGAACATGTGGAATGCCGGTTTTTTTTAAATTTTTTGCAACGGTGCTCGTGAGATTGATGCCCGAGGTGATTAGATTTGCATAGACACCCAGATCACTTGCTTTTTGTAACAGGTGTAAAATATTCGGGTACAACAGCGGCTCTCCACCGGAGAAGTGCAGCTGCTGAACCGATAATTGCGCGGCTTGTTCAATTACAGACAACCAGATGTCGGCAGAGAGTTCTTGAGCTTTGCGTATCAACTCAATAGGATTTGAGCAATAAGGGCAGTGCAGGGGGCAGCGATGAGTCAGCTCCAGTAGAATTCCTTTGGGGAAGGCTAGCATGCGCGAATGAATCCTTGGTTTAATAATGTTTGGCAAAGGGAAAAGACATCTTGCTGAATGCGCTTTTTTTGATTGGGATAATGGTGGTATAAATCCGACAGTATATCGGAAAGTGAGCGTTTACCATCTAGCGCTTTGACGAAAATGAAAGCTGTATCACTGAGCTCAAAACTACGCTCAGGGCCTTGTAATCGTTTAAAAGGTACCTCTAACACGATGCCAGAAGGAAGTTGAAATTTGCTGTTGGGTTGTACCAGTGGATCAAAAGCGCCGGGTGGGATCAGGCCAGGCTCTACATAGGCTGCATAGAGAGCATCTGATTGTGACCACAGCACGTCACATTTAAATTGCACGGCATGTAAAACGGCCTCTACTTGTTCCACCGTCTTGGCATGTTTCATAATATAGTTCATCGCGACGGTGGATTTGCCATCGTTTTGTTTTAACCGTTCCGAAAAGTAGCTGAGTGTTTGTTCATCGATAAAATCATAATGCGTTATCATGCCCTTCATGCGAACTTCAATCAATTGTCGGGCGCTCATTTCGGTTAAGGAAGACGCAATGGCCGATAGGATGGAGGCATTTTTTACAAAATGGATGTAACTGTTTACAGCAAAACGTGTTGCAGGTAAAAGGCCTGTGCAGCTTTGTACATAGTCACGTGGTAGATTCAATGCCGTGGTAAGATATAACCATCGTTCTATACCACCTGGCTGTGTGTTATCTCCAGCTTGTTCGATAAGCCGAATGCGCCAAGCTGCGTGTAATTTGTTATCTTTCAGTTTGTCTAGAATAATGGCATCTTTGATTGGGATTTGAGATTGATAATAATATCGATTCAGCGCCCAGGCTTGTAATTGAGCGTGATTTAACTTTCCATTTTGCAGTAGTATTTGAAAAGGATGACGATGATGATACCTTTCTGTCAAAATGGCAAAAATTTCTTTTAACCAAGCTTCTCTCGACATCATAATCTTATCTCCATGCCATCTTCGGCAATTTGCCAGCCGTGTTGCTCTATTTCAAAACGCGCTTTACTGTCTGGTAACCATAACGGGTTGCTGTTATTTATATGAATATAATATTTAGGTTTTTTGAAAAACCGTAAGGCATGCAATGATCCATTTTTACCTGCAATGGGAAGATGCGCCATTGCTGTTCCTGTTTTATTTCGACCCGTACGGACTATCAACTCATTGTTTTCCCAGAGGGTACCATCAAACAATAAGCAATCCGCGTCTTCAATCAGCGTCAATAAAGCGGGGGTAAGTTTGCCACAGCCAGGAATATAGACCAGTTTTTTTTGAGAGACTTTATCTATGATTTGTAAGCCCAGATTATATTCTTTTAATCGGGGTGCGGCGGATAAATACAAGGGTGGTTTACCCGCGACAGGAAAGGCGTGTACTGTTAAATGACCTAATTCAACAGGCGCTTGAAATATCAAGGGAATACGTTCAATCCACTTGGGATTAAGGACTTCAAATAGTGCGTTCTGAGCGATCAGATTCAAGACCGTTTTTGTTGCAAATAAGGACCATGGCGTTTCTTCCCGCAGCATTAAAAGGCCAAGCATATGATCCAAATCTGCATTGGTTAAAAAAACGCCTCGAATAGGAGATTGGCGTCCTGGTAAAGGATGCAGCGCAGGCGTCGCCAGGATTTGCTGTCGGATATCTGGTGAGGCATTGCCAAGATACCAGTTATTATTATCCACTGAAAAAGCAATGCTGGATTGTGTGTTTTGGCGTTTCAGATCACGCCATGCGCCCTGACAAACGTCACAGCGGCAATTCCACTGAGGATAGCCACCGCCAGCCGCCGCGCCTAAAATTTTTATTAAGAGCATTTGGAATTTTGTGCCAATATGCCGCGTGCAGTTGTCATTTGTTTTTTTTGCAGGCGTTGATCCGCGTCATGTATAGGTGCCTTAAGCTCACAGAATGATTGCAGGTTGCTTAAAGCATAGCAATTTATTTCCATGGCCAAGCAAGTTTCAATCATGGTTGGTTTCTGCCATAACATAGCGTCCTCCTTTTTAAAATCTGTCTTTACTATGCGGGCAAGGCATAGGCTATCAGCGTATCACTCAACTTTGTATTAAAAACACCATGCCCGCCAGCAGCAATAACAATGTATTGCCTCCCGTTCCAAGTATAGGTCATCGGGGTTGCAACTGCTGGCGCAGGAAGATGTCCGGTCCATAATTCTTTACCCGTTTCAATGTCATATGCATGAAACTCATGGTCCAGTGTTGCCCCTATAAATAATAGATTGCCTTTGGTAATGATTGGTCCACCAATATTGGGGGAACCCCAGCGACGTAAAGTTTTAAAAGGCCCTTTTTTTACGCGACCAAAAGGGATTTGCCAAACGATATCACCTGTATTGATATTATAGGCAGTAAGTTGCCCCCAGGGTGGAGGGGAGCATGGGGCACCAAAGATAGACATAATTATACCGCGTGACATGCTATAAGGTGCGTCATGGGTCAGTTCCAATTCCCCATAGTTGTTGGTCTGCATTTGTTTTTTATCTTGAGAGACAGGAACTAATTTGACCTTTGCGGCGACGTTCATGGAGTTTATAATGACCCATTGTCTTTCTGCATCATAGGCGATACCACCCCAATTCGAGCCTCCAGCAAAACCCGGAAATTGTAATGATCCCTCGAGACTGGGCGGGGTGAACATGCCTTTATTTTTGAGTGCTTTGATGGCCTTTTTACACAGGCAGCGATCGATGAACATCATCCCCCAGGCATCGTCAGCAGTTAATTTTTGTGCAGCGTAGGGTTTTGGATGCGTAGGGTAGGGCTGAGTAGGGCTTGTGCGTTCACCAGGAACGTCGCTGGCTGGCACCGGTCTTTCTTCGATCGGAAAAAGAGGCTCTCCCGTTTCTCGATGAAAGACAAATAAAAACCCTGTTTTGGTGGATTGCACAACAGCTGGAATGGTTTCACCATTTCGTTTAACTTCTATTAAAGATGGCTGTGCAGGCAGGTCATAATCCCAAAGATCATGGTGTACTATTTGATAGTGCCAACGTGGTTTTCCGGTGTTGGCATCTAATGCGACCGTAGCATTCGCATAGGGAATATCTTCAGTGCGAGCCGCGCCGTAATAATCAGGGCTAGGGCTTGAGGTGGCAATATAAATAAGCTCGCGTTCAGCATCGACTGAAATTGGTGCCCATGTATTGGCAGCACCGGTTTTATCTCTTAAATGCTCAGGAATTGGATCAAATTCCCATACAAGTTGTCCAGTAATGGCATCAAAAGCACGCACAAAGCCATTAACACTGTTTGCAAACGTATTATCCCCGATACTGGCCCCCATGATCACCAGATTTTTGTAAATAGCAGGCGGGGAGATGAAATCCAGCATTTTCTTGCCATGATTCTGCATTTTGTTTGTATCGATTTGACCCGCATCACCAAAGTCAATACAGGGTATACCCGTGTCGGCATCCAGCGCCACCAACCGGCCATCCATAAGACCTGAAAAAATACGTTTTTTACAAGCGTTTGAATCATTATCTGTAGATGTTCCCTCCCAATAAGCAAGCCCACGACATTTAAGCGCGCCCTCTAAGCTATAATGTCTGTCTACTTTAGGGTCAAATTGCCATTGCAAGGTACCATTACCAGGGTGGAGCGCTAATACACGATTAAAAGGGGTGCACACATATAAAAGATCATTAACCATTAATGGCGTGGCTTCAAAAGCAGTTTTTGGCGCGGCATGGGACACATCCCCTGTATGGTATGTCCAGGCTTCTTTTAATTGGCTCACATTGGTTCGGTTAATTTGATCCAGCGTGCTATAACGCGTTCCACCGGCATCATTTCCATAATGAGGCCATATGACGTCTTGGTCAGCGGAAAGCAAAGAGCTATTTTCGTGATTTTTGGTCTTCGTCATTATCGTAACCAGGCAGGCATATTTCGTTATTTATTATGGGCTTGTTATTACGATCATGTCAAATATGGCCGTACCGTACTGCAAATTGCAAATTGGTTGACAAGCGTAGATGCCTATTCCATGATTGGGTCATGATGAAGTCACGAACAAGTCAAGAAATATGGAACAACACAAGAATTTTCCTTATTTGGGCAGTAAATACCCGGGTCTAGCTAATTGGATTCTACTCATTGGGATGACTCTTGCAGTCGGGATTGCTGTGATCGATGCTGTAACGGTGACCATGGCTTTACCTCATATTCGCTCATCCTTAGGGCTATCACTCACGGCCTCGCAATGGATAAACACCATTGAAATATCTTGTATCGCTATATTTTTGATTCCGTGTGGTCGTGTTGCTGATCTTTTCGATACACGACGTGTCTGGCTGTATGGCGCGCTGCTTTATGGTATTGCCACGCTTGCAGCAGGGTTGGCGTTTGCCGACTGGTGGATTTTTTTGGCACGGGCTCTACAAGGGTTTGGGATAGCACTCATTATACCTGCGACTTATGCCATGATTCGCAAGCGATTTTCGTTGGAACAACGTGGATTTGCTATCGGTGTATTAAGTAGCGGTCTTGCGCTTTGTACATTTTTAGCGCCTTATACTACTGAATGGTTGATGTCGCATTTAGGTTGGCGCTGGATCTTTTTCATCATGCTCCCGTTTTTGATTGTGGGCTCTTTTCTATTTGTGATTGCATCTCAACGTCACGATATTGAGGATAACCCGCTGTCTTTGAAACGGTTGGATATTCCAGGAACCTTGCTTTTCGCGATTTTTATCATCAGCCTTCAGTATACATTGTTACAGGCTCCAACCAGTGGGTTTGGATGGATTGCGATTAGCGCCGTCATTGTCGGTGTTGTGAGCGCTCTTGGTTTTTGGAAAGTAGAAACCAACCGCGCTGACCCGATGATTGACTTTTCCTTGTTCAAAAACCCGGTCGTGACCGGCGCGCTTTTTGCGAAGTGTATTGGCTTTTATTTGACCCTTGGGCCGTTTTTCTATTTACTTGTCTATCTGCAAGCGGTTCAGGGTAGGTCGGTTTCTACTATAGGCCTTCTTCTTATGGTAGGGTCGATTGGGGGGCTTCCTGCAGGACTCATTACTGGGTATCTGGTTAGCAAAATTGGCAGTTTAATCCCACTGACAGTCGCGGCGTTAAGCGTGATTGCTTCTGTATTGACACTGGGCTTTTTTCTGGAGCCGAATTCCAGCATTTGGTGGTTCATCCTCCCTCTGCTTTTACTAACCAATACTGCCGCGCCGGCTGTTGATGTCGTCGCTCAAATTGTCGCGTTGAATGCTGTTCCCAAAGATATTGCTGGTCGAGTCGCGGCAACCATTGGTGTTGCAGAGAAGTTATGGACAAGTCTCGGTATCGCGATTACGCCTGTCTTGATAAATCTATTTATTGGTAGTGATCTCAAGACCGTTGTAGACGGGCTCCATATGACTATTTCCTCTCATGGCCTCAGTCGTATAAAAGCCGGGGTTGTTAGTTTGACAACGCCTTTAGCTGATTTCGGCAAATCAGGTGGAATTTCTCAGGAAGCCGGGATAGAACTGGTGCGAGATGCTTTCACTAGATCTTTGGGCCATATGATGTTGGTTACAGCCTGTATCCTTACAACGGCTTTTATCATTTCGTTTGTGTTAATTCGGCGTGGCCAATCTAAAAGCCATCAGCAAGAGCACGAAGTCAAGCAAATATAGCCCGCGTTTCCATGTTATTGGTAGGTAATGAGACCACATTTTATGGTTACCAGACAGTAAAGCGCGTTTTGAAATAGAGCAACACGGCTGGCAAGTTGCTGAAGATGGCATGGAGATAAGATTATCATGTCGAGAGAAGCCTGGTTAAAAGAAATTTTTGCGATTTTGACAGAAAGGCATCATCATCGTCATCCTTTTCAATTACTACTGTAAAATGGAAAGTTAAATCACGCTCAATTACAAGCCTGGGCGCTGAAGCGATATTATTATCAATCTCAAATCTCAAATCTCAAATCTCAAATCTCAAATCTCAATTAAAGATTGCCGTTATTCTAGATAAACTGAAAGATAACAAATTACACGAAGCTAGGCGCATTCGGCTTATCGAACAAGCTGGAGATCGTTGTCTTTTTTCGAAGAGGCATTTGGTTTAAACACTCGTTTCATTCATGAATCTGGTTATGGAGAATTAGAAACAGGTGAAGCCATCCAGGCTTTTGCTTCTCACGATTTAGGATCAAACCATCTTTCTAGTGGCTACATAGCTGCCGACTAATCTATTAAACCACTTGGGGGTGGAAATTGCCTTAATTACTGACTCGGTTATTCAGGCACATGCTCATGCTGTAGCCGTAGGCGCGACGCCTCTCCTAGAATCCATAGAAAAACCTTGGGGACAAATAGTATCTTATATTCGTTGTGCAGACGGCACTTTAGTCGAACTATGTTCACCCTTATTGGCCTAGGAATTTGTAATGTCTTCTAAACAAAGCACTGTTGATTTTATTCTTGAGCAAATTACAAATGCAGGAACAGTTTATGCAAAAAAATGTTTGGGGAATATGCCATTTACTGTGACGATAAAGTAATAGCTTTAGTTTGTGATGATCAGCTGTTTGTTAAACCAACCAAGGCAGGCAAGGCTTTTATTACTAATTATATTGAAGGGCATCCATACGCTGGCGCAAAACCATATTTATTAATTTCGGGGGAAATATGGGATGAAAGTGAGTGGCTAACGAAGCTCATTCAAATTACTGCCTCAGAATTACCATTGACAAAAAAGAAGGCTTCTAGCTGGAAGCGTATAAAATATAATATGCTTCCCAAAGGGAACCTTCCTTAGCGTACGTTTTCGTACCATTGGACTTCAAACTCCATAACCAAGATGTGTTGAGATGATTTTCTGTATGGGCACTCCCAGATGGTAAAAATGCAGGATTTTCTCTCTATCCTGATCGAGACTGTAGATAAAATTAGCCAATGAATAAATTAGGCAACGTATATCTTCTTTTAATCAATAAAATTAATTGGGTAGATGCCTATCTATAGAATCTGCCTAATTACCTAAAATTGTTCTCATTAGATTGACTGCGATTCGCATTTGCCCGTTTCTGTCATTTAACCCAAATATACCCATTCCACCTGAAAAATTCAGTATCTTCCGGTGGAATGGGTATAGACGTCGCCTCCCGAATTTCCGCGATACCCCCCAAGCCATTACCATTCTATAATTGTTCCCTCATGGCTCCACAAGACGTCGGCGTGACTGTTGTTTTTATGTTGTTCGATTATAGACAACATTCTTCTAACACTTTCTTCTGGCTCAAGCGCACCTTTTTCCCCGCCCATGTCAGTTTTTACCCATCCTGGGTGTAATAACATGACATTGATATTGTCTTTTGCAACATCAATGGCAAAGGATCGCATTGCGCAATTTAGGGCCGCTTTGCTGGTGCGGTAAGCGTAGCTTCGCCCCCGCTCGTTATCGCTAATGCTTCCCATGCGAGAACTGATACAGACGATTAATTTATCTTGACTTTTGGACACTTGTGGCAAAAACGCTTCAGAAACTTTAAGCGCGCTGAGGCAATTGACTTCAAAGACGTTTAAAAAGTTGTCCCGCTCAATATTGCCAACAGTAACCCCTTGCTCACCACTAATACCAGCGTTGTTAATTAACCAGTCTATAGGGGTGTCGCTTAATTCATCAGCAAGTCTTTGAATATTATTGTCATCAGTAATATCTAAGGTTTTGATGCTAACCTGTTCATGAGATTGGCTAAGCTCTTGTAATGATTTGGCTTCATCGGGATTTCGACACGTCGCAAATACTGTAAATCCACAGTCAGATAATGCTTTGACAAAAGCAAAGCCTATGCCACGATTGGCCCCAGTTATGAGTGCTCGTTTCATAAAATAACTTCCTGTTCTGTATTGGTTTAATTAAAGAGACTTCAACTATACTCGTTTAAAACGCTACTGAGAGTGTAGCTGAATAAATGAAATGCACAATGAAAACGGTGGTTGATCTCCACCAACAACCGTTAAGAACAAGGAATTTACCGTTAACTGGACATTGGCCATTGTTACAAAATTGTTTAACAAGGCGTCCTTGCGAGCGCTAGCGAAGCAATCCAGTTCAGTACGCTTATTAAAAAATCGTTCTGGATCGCTTCACTTTGTTCGCAAAGACGACACTTTCAGGCTCATTTTTAAAAAAGACCAAAGTCCAACGTTAAGGCAAATGGTAATAAGGGTTAGGGAGTTTAAACGTTTTTTCGGCAAAGCCGCCTTTTAAGTCACTGATTTGATCACCAATCGACGCGATAATGGTATATCCTTTGCGCTCAATGGCTTCACGGGCTTTAGATTTGAAAGGGATAATAGAAGGTCGTGAATAATTATCTGGCTTAAGATATAAACCAGACCAAGTGTTAAATCCAGCACGCTTTAAATTCTTACTCGTAGCATTGCGTTCCGATTCTTTGCGCCCAGTCACAAAAAACACTTTAATATCGTGTTTTAAAGCATCATGATACAACGACAGGATGGGCTTAATCGCGGGAGCATCAGCGGCCATAATTTCACGATGTAATTGAACTTTTGTAGCGATGAAATGACGAGCAGCCATCTTGTCATAATTGGTTAAACTGGTTTCATCAATATCAAGAACTAGAGCCAACTTTTGTGGATGATGCGTTTTGGCGTTAAGTTCGGCGCGCTTGTTGATATATTCCCGAGCTTGTTCTACAACGCCAATAACTTCATTATCGTAATCGCCATTATCATGATAGGCTTTGACTTCATGCATTAAGAGATGAAGATTAGCTGGCTCGGCGTGAACATTGACGTGAATGAAGGCCGATAACAAAATGGCAAATAAAGTTCGCGTTAAGATCGGAAAGTTAGTCATACAAAATCCACTTATGTCAAGATCTCGCATTATAAGGATCTGTGCATGATTGTCAACCGCCCATTATGGACAAAATATGCCCTTCGATCCTTGGGCTCTGTACATGACAGGTTTTTTGTCATTTACAGAGATCCTTGGGTACAAAAACTAGTCATGATGATCTTATTCAGGTATCATTAGCAGTTTACTTTAAATAGAACCAATTAGGTACTATATTATAAATATATAAATTAAGACTTAATTGGTACTAGATTGTTTTAAGTAGGGGTGGTATGCTTCGCATCAGCAAATTAGCCGATTATGGAACAGTCGTCATGGTGTATCTTGCCAAACGCGTAGACCACGTTTGTAATGCGCGAGATATAGCTGCCCATACCCATTTAACAGTTCCTACGGTCAGTAAATTACTAAAACGTTTGACCGCGGCTGGATTATTAACATCCAATCGCGGCGTTGCCGGAGGGTATCGCTTACAGCGATCTGCAGCAGATATTTCTGTGGCTGAAATTATTTATGCCCTGGAAGAACATCGTGGTCTAACGGAATGCAGCACGGAGCCGAATGAATGTTCGCTGCAAGGCGTATGCCATGTTCAAAGCAACTGGCGATTAATCGGCCATGCAATTGAATCTGCCTTAGAAAGCGTCAGCCTTGAAGATTTAGCAAGGCCTGGTTTGAAATCCGTCAACGTGGACCCTATCAAACGGCTAAGCACTGGAGTTACAAGTGGCTAAAAATAACGCGCAAATCAATTCTCTGCTGGAACGGGAATATCAACATGGGTTTGTAACCGATATTGATGTCGAAACGTTTCCCCCTGGCTTGGATGAGGACGTTATCCGTCGTATTTCAGCAATTAAAGGTGAGCCAGAGTTTTTGTTGGAATGGCGACTGAAAGCATTTCAACACTGGAAAACGATGAAACATCCGAAGTGGTCTAGTGTTCACTATCCGCCTGTGGATTATCAGGCTATTTCCTATTATTCAGCACCTAAAAGTAAAACGGATGGCCCTAAGAGCCTAGATGAAGTTGATCCAGAATTACTACGCACCTATGAAAAATTAGGCATTCCTTTGCGTGAGCAGGAAATGTTAGCAGGGGTTGCGGTGGATGCGGTGTTTGACAGTGTCTCAGTCGCAACGACGTTTAAGGAGAAATTGGCTGAGAAGGGTGTGATTTTTTCTCCACTTTCTGAAGCGGTGAAAACCCATCCCGATTTGGTTCGGCAGTACTTAGGCTCCGTGGTTTCTTATCGTGATAACTTTTATGCGGCTTTAAACTCAGCGGTGTTTAGTGATGGTTCTTTTGTCTATATCCCCAAAGGGGTGCGATGCCCAATGGAGTTATCCACTTATTTTCGCATCAATGCGGCATCGACGGGCCAATTTGAACGCACCTTAATTGTTGCCGATTGCGACAGTTACGTCTCTTACCTTGAGGGGTGTACCGCTCCTATGCGTGATGAAAATCAACTTCATGCAGCGGTCGTTGAGCTAGTCGCGCTTGATGGCGCACAGATTAAATATTCTACGGTACAAAATTGGTATCCTGGCGATAAAGAAGGCAAAGGCGGAATTTATAACTTTGTTACAAAACGTGGCGCTTGTCGCGGCAAACGTTCCAAAATATCCTGGACTCAAATCGAAACGGGTTCTGCTATTACTTGGAAATACCCAAGTGTTATCTTGCAAGGCGATGAATCGGTCGGTGAGTTTTATTCCGTTGCGGTGACTAACAATTTTCAGCAGGCCGATACGGGTACTAAAATGATTCACATCGGTAAGAATACCCGCTCAACCATTATTTCAAAAGGCATTAGCGCGGGTCGTTCTCATAACGCTTATCGCGGTTTGGTTCGCATAGCACCCACGGCAACCAATGCTCGTAACTACACACAGTGCGATTCAATGCTGATGGGTAGTGAATGTTCTGCACACACGTTTCCGTATATTGAAGTTAAACATCCCACCGCTCAAGTTGAGCATGAAGCCACTACCTCAAAAATTAGTGAAGATCAGCTGTTTTATTGCCAACAGCGCGGAATTGATACCGAAGATGCGGTATCTATGATCGTCAATGGTTTTTGTAAGCAAGTGTTAAAAGAATTACCGATGGAATTTGCGGTGGAAGCCACGAAATTATTAGGTATTAGTTTGGAAGGGGCAGTAGGGTAATGTTATCAATTAAGCAGTTAAACGTAGCGATAAATGAACAGCCAATTTTAAAGGGAATTAATCTTGAAGTTGAGGCTGGAGAAGTGCATGCCATTATGGGACCTAATGGCTCTGGTAAAAGCACTTTGTCTAAAGTATTGGCTGGTCATCCGGCTTATGAAGTGCAAAGTGGGGAAATAATCTATCAAGGTAAAGATCTATTGCCTTTAGATCCCGCTCTGCGCGCCCAGGCTGGGATTTTTATGTCGTTTCAATACCCCGTCGAAATTCCTGGGGTTACCAATATTAATTTCTTAAAAGCATCGGTTAATGCCGTTCGTAAAGGGCAAGGCAAAAAGCCAATGGATGCGATTGAGTTTTTAAGCTATATCCGGGCTAAGTGTCAATTGTTGGATATGGATGAAAGCTTTTTATACCGCAGCATCAACGAAGGGTTTTCAGGCGGCGAAAAAAAGCGGAATGAAATATTGCAAATGGCCGCCTTAGAACCAAAGCTTGCGGTGCTTGATGAAACCGATTCAGGTCTTGATATTGATGCGTTACGAATTATCTCAGAAGGTGTAAACGCTATGCGCGGTAAAGATCGCGCCATTATTCTAGTGACTCATTATCAACGACTCTTAAATTATATTGAGCCAGATTACATTCATGTTTTAGCCAATGGCCGAATTATTAAATCAGGGGATAAATCTTTGGCCTTGGAGCTAGAAGATAAAGGCTATAGCTGGCTTGAGGAGACGGAGCAGGCATGAGCGAACAGTTAGAGTTCTATCAGCAGCAGGCCAAGTCAAAACGATCGACCATTCCCTGGCTTGCCACTTTGCAGGCCAATGCCCTGGCTGAGTTTGCGCGCATGGGATTTCCAATGCGCCATCATGAGGAGTGGAAATATACGGGTCTAGATTCGTTTTTAACGCAGGAATTTAAGGTCTCTAAATCCCCAAAGTTGTCTGCAAAGTCAATTGAACAAGATATTCCAGCAGAACTAAGCGTGGCTATTGTCGACGGTGAGCTATTAGGTCTTGAGGCCTTGCAAGCTAAGCTTCCAACAGGGGTGATCATTAAGCCCTTGGCACAGGCATTACATGAGCACCAGGATAAGGTTGAACCATATTTGGGACAAATTTTACCGCACGATCATGCGTTTCAAGCGCTTAATACTGCCATCATGCAAAGCGGCTTATTCATTTATCTTCCAAAAGGCGTTGAGGTTGAACAAACGCTCTTATTGACCCATGTTCAACAAGAAGAACAACAAGCCGTTTATCTTCGTCATCTTGTCGTTGCTGAATCAGGAAGTCGAATTAGTCTCATTGAAGATTATCAAGGATCGGATGAGACTAGCTACTTTACTAACACCATGACTGAAATTTTTGCATCTCAACACGCGCACGTGAAGCATTATAAAATTCAGCGTGAGAGTAAGATGGCGTATCATATTGGCCATTTAGCGGTGTTACAGAGTGCGCATAGTCGAGTGGATAGCCACTCGTTTAGCGTTGGCGGAAAGCTCGTTCGAAGCGATGTAACGGTACGTTTGAATGCTTCTAAAGCGCGTTGCTTAATGAATGGTATTTATGCACCAGGCGAAGGTCAGCATATTGATCATCACACCCTCGTTGAACACAATGTTTCGGACTGTCAAAGTGAGCAAGATTATAAAGGAATTTTATCAGGCCGCGCTCGTGCTGTGTTTAACGGTAAAGTTAAGGTCGCCAAAGACGCACAACATACGGTTGCTAAGCAGCAAAATAAAAATATTTTATTGTCAGCAAACGCAGAAGTGGATACTAAACCTCAACTGGAAATTTTTGCCGATGACGTGGTGTGTACTCATGGTGCGACCGTTGGGCAATTGGATGAAGACGCTCTATTTTATCTAGCCACTCGCGGTATTGAGCGCAGTGAAGCTAGCCGCTACTTAGTTCATGCGTTTGCGGCAGAAAATCTACAATTGGTAGATCAGCCGAAATTGGCTGAGTGGATGAAAAAACGTTTAACACGGCATCTGGGATGAAACCATGACAAAACTAACAGTGGAAGAAATCAGACGAGATTTCCCAGCGTTGAATCAAGAGATTAATGGCAATCCATTAATTTATCTTGATAACGCAGCAACGACTCAAAAACCCAAAGCAGTGATCGATGCCATCTCTGATTTTTACACATACGATAATTCCAATGTGCATCGCAGCGTACATGCTTTGAGCGTTCGTGCTACGCAAAAATTTGAAGCCGCACGCGATAAAATTAAACGATTCATCGGAGCAAAGCATGCGCATGAATGCGTATTTGTTCGCGGCACCACCGAAGCCATTAATATGGTCGCGCAAAGTTTTGTCGCGCCACGAATCGAGCCGGGCGAAGAAATTTTAATCACTTACATGGAGCATCATTCTAATATTGTTCCCTGGCAAATGGTGTGTAAAAAAACCGGCGCGCTATTACAGGTGGCTCCCATTTCCCTGGATGGCGAACTATTGCTGGATGAGTTTGAAAAAAAATTATCCGCCAACACCAAGTTTGTTGCCATTAATTATGCCTCAAACGCGTTGGGTACCATCAACCCCATTAAGCAAATGATTGAAATGGCGCATGCTCATGGAGCGCTTGTGCTTTTAGATGGTGCGCAGGCTACAGCCCATCTTCCAGTGGATGTTCAAGCGTTGGACTGTGATTTTTATGCTTTTTCTGGCCATAAAATGTATGGCCCAACGGGCATCGGGGTGCTCTGGGCAAAGGAACACTTATTAAATGACATGGCTCCTTACCAAGGGGGTGGTGAAATGATTAATTACGTGACGTTTGCGTCTACGGATTATGCCCCTTTGCCGTATAAATTTGAAGCAGGTACCCCAAACATTGCGGGAGCTATTGGCTTGGGAGCGGCGATAGATTATTTATGGTCGCTAGACATGGACGCTGTGGTGGCTTATGAAAAGAAATTGTTGGATTACGCAACTGATGCGATTCGCTCCGTTAAAGGCTTTAACCTTATAGGCACCGCTAGCGATAAGGTTCCTATTGTTTCTTTCGTGCATGGTACAATTCATTCGCACGATATTGGGACCATTATGGATAGTGAAGGCATTGCCATTCGTAGTGGGCATCATTGCGCTATGCCTTTGATGGAGTTTTATGACGTTCCAGCGACCACCCGCATTTCAATGTCTTTTTACAACACCGAGCATGAGATTGATCAATGTGTGAAGGCATTGCATCGAGTTAAAGAGGTATTTGGCTAATGGATTTACGCGAACTGTATCAAGAGATCATCATTGATCATAACCGTAACCCAAGAAATCACCATGAAATGGAGAACCCAACCTGTCAGGCTAAAGGGTATAATCCACTTTGTGGCGATAAACTGACCGTTTATCTCCATCTTGAAAACCAAGTAATTACTGATATTAGTTTTTTAGGTTGTGGATGCGCCATTTCCCAAGCCTCCGCTTCGTTAATGACGGAGGTGCTTTGTGGTAAAACGGTCGCAGAGGCCCATGAATTATTTAAACGCTTTCACCATATGTTGACGGTCGAAGACGATCCCTCTCCAGAAACGTTGGATAAATTAGCCGTCATGGCTGGTGTGCGTACCTTTCCTGCACGGGTGAAGTGCGCAACGCTCGCTTGGCATACGCTTGAAAGCGCTTTAAAGCATGAACATAGTACGGTTTCAACGGAGTAAGTCATGTTAGGATTTAAAAAAAAGCAGGATAAAAAAGCAACGCTTGAAGCTGCGGTCATTGCCGCGCTCAAAACGGTCTTCGATCCTGAAATCCCCGTTAACATCTATGACTTAGGGTTAATCTATGACGTGAACATCGATGATGAACACCATGTTCAGATCAACATGACGTTAACGTCTCCGGGATGCCCTGTTGCTCAAACCTTTCCTGGAACGGTTGAACAAGCCGTGAATCAAGTTGAAGACGTCAATGATTGCACTGTAGAGTTAGTCTGGGACCCGCCTTGGACACAAGAGCGTATGAGCGAAGCCGCACGACTAGAACTAGGCATGTTTTATTAAATTTAGTGTAACGCCAATCCCTATGAACCACAACGCACCCGCTTGGCAACCTTCTGCCACCATGGAGACCCTACGAAAACGCGCTCAAATGATGGCTGACATCCGCGATTTTTTTACGAAACGGGGATATCTTGAGGTTGAAACCCCCGCCATGGGGCGTTATGGGGTCACGGATGTGTACTTGAGCAATATTCAAGCTCATTTTCGTGGAACGCCTTATTTTTTTCAGACGTCCCCTGAATATCATATGAAGCGATTGCTTGCTGCTGGAAGTGGTCCAATTTTTCAATTGGCTCGTGTGTTTCGTGATGATGAACTCGGACGTTGGCATAATCCAGAGTTTACCTTACTGGAATGGTATCAGCTTGGCGTTGATCACCACGGTCTTATGGACGAAATGGATGCGTTTTTACAAACACTCTTACATGCAGAACCGTTGCAAAAAATGACTTATCGCGATGCCTTTCAGCATGCGTGTGGCTTAGATCCCTTCGAATCTAGTATTTGCGACTTTCGAAATTATTTAATTCAACAAGACTTAGATACGGTTTTAGACTCTGATGAAATGGAACGCGATCAATTTTTATTTTTACTCATGAGCCATCGCGTTGAACCTTATCTTGCTCAGTTTAACAGTCCTATTGCGCTCTATGATTTCCCTGCGTCTCAAGCGGCATTAGCAAAAGTCAATCAGGGCGTTGCCGAGCGTTTTGAAATTTATTTTAAAGGGGTGGAGCTTGCCAATGGGTTTCATGAACTTGTGGATCCTGAGTCGCAGCGATTACGCTTTGAGGAAGACAGAATCAAGCGAAAAGCACTAGGACTAGCCATGCCAACCCCTGATCCTTGCCTTTTAGATGCGTTAGAATCTGGCCTGCCAGCCTGCAGTGGTGTGGCGTTAGGGATAGACAGATTATTGGCGTTATTGCTTAAGGAATCTTCAATATCAAAGGTTATGACGTTTGATATTTCAAGCGCATAGTGTAACTGCTCGTCTACCTCATCTCCCCGACTTCCCCAGTCACAAGCCGCAGGAAGTTGGCAGGGAGAGAGCAGTTACCGCATAGTTTATTATTTTAAACTACTCATGGGGGAGGGAGGTAAAGATAGGGAAGGATTATCTCCTTCTGGCTGTCTAAGTGGTGGTAACGTAAACATTCCAACACTGGAAGGTCTAGCTAAACTTGGATCTCGGGTGAATAAATCCAGTTTTATAGTTTTACGTGGTCTATCATGTTCCTCTTCGCGTTGGGGACGATGAGGGGCTCCATAGACGCATTCTTTTTCCGCAGTCGGTTGTGCTGAAAACGCTTCGAGTTCTTTAGAAGAAAATGAAGTGCTTACCCATTCAACCAGCTCAGACATGGTATAGCGATTTTGGCGAAACGGCACGGAAGACTCAATGCAGAGCGTATCTGAAAATTGAACCACATCGGATATCTGTTCACGATTGTGAATCAAAACGGCCAAGCCCCATTTAATGGATTCAAAGCTTGGGCGAAAATCGCCGCTTTTATTATTAATTGCGACAATGGTTTTAAAATCACTGGAAAACTGAATGTTTCCCGCAGCAAGGCAGGTGGCTTCGTCGCGTGTTTTACCCGTCAGTTGATAATGCGCCGGGATACGCGCTCCAGGAAAGCCTTCAAGGCCAAACCATAACGCATACTCTTCATCGAGCAAATATCGAATTTTATAATCATCCTCATCCTCAAAATCACTTAATGGTTTTTCCTTAAGTTCTGCAAGTAACAGATGAAGTTGTGCCATCGGATATATTGTTAGGCGCGCGTCTTTGCGAAGTGGTCTAGAGCCTGGTTCGGTGCGAATTATTTTTGGAGCATCGCCAGAGTCTTGAAACAACTCAACAAGAGATAGGTTGGGCATAATTAAATCTTTGTGCAAAAATAAGCATCATACCAGACTAACAAAAAAAACAACAGACCTTGGATGAATAAAGTACTGAGGTTCTGCCATTAAAAATGGGCAAGGGCAGGGGGCACAAGGGCACCATTAGTATCGAGCACGGGCACGTAATAGTTTAGTGGTTTTTTATTCGGTAGGTAGCCTATCTACTTGACCGATTTATAGTCTCGGGCCAGGTAAGAGAAATCAGATCTGTAGAAGGAATCTTCTAGCGAGCGTATTCCTCTTCTAATGCGCGCTGTATCGTCGGGTATTTAAACTCAAATCCAGCATCCAACAAGCGTTTGGGCAGGACGCGCTGCCCGCGGTTAATTAAATATTCACCCATTTCCCCAAACAGCATTCGAATGACAAAGCTTGGGGTTTTTAAAAACAACGGACGATGTAAAACGTCTGCAAAGGTTTTAGCAAATTCTTTTTGAGAAATAGGATTAGGAGACGTTAAATTAAACGCGCCTAATAGATTTGGGCTATTTAATAAAAAATGATACCCCCGAATGACATCATCAATATGCACCCAGGAGAGGACTTGTCTACCATCTCCAATGACGCTTCCTAAGCCTAATTTAAAGGTGGGCGCTAGTTTTCCGAGCATACCATCGCCTCGTTTTAGAACGACTCCAAAGCGAGTAATGGTGACTGGCATGCCGTATTGGATCGCAGGCTCAAGGGATTGTTGCCATAAAATTCCCACTTCACTTAAAAAATCGATTGGTTCATCGAAGGAAATTGGTGAATCTTCATCAAAAGCTTTGGGGTCGTCATTTTTTTGAGTCCCATAGATGCCAACGGCGTTGGCAGAGTAAAAGTGGGGTTTTGCTTGAGATTCAATAAGCCAGTTGATTAATAAGGTATTGGTGTTGACTCGTGAGTCAATAATCAATTGTTTCGTTTTTTCAGTCCAACGCGAGTCGGCGATATTATGCCCCGCCAGGTTAATGACGGCATCAAAGGAAAGCGCATCTAACGTGGCAAGTTTATCCCAAGTGCAAGGAGTCACCCGTTGTCCGAACGTTTCGGTTACGTGATCTGTTTCACGACTTAACACCGTGATCGAATGAGTAGGTAATAACGAGTTGACGAGTTCTGTTCCGATTAACCCTGTACCACCAGAGATTAAGATATTCATAGGTTTAATTCCATTCTGCATAAGTTTGGAAAATCACATTGCTGGCATAGGCTTATCCGATTTGGCTTTGGTGGACAATAGCCTTGGCGGAATTCTTCCGCTAAGAGACTAAGCTGTTCACGCCAGGTGTGTCGCAATTCACTCCAATCTTCTTCTTTTTTTAGTGATTTGATTCCATTTAGGTCCGTATCTTCAGCGCTAAGGCCGCTGAGGGCTAATTTACCAGCTTTTAATTGTAAAAACAGCAATGCATTAATGGTTTCATCTAAAAGCGCATACAACAGCATTTGCGGCTCTTCTGGGCGCGAGGAATTCCAAGGCTTATTCGCAGGGAGAGTCGTTTTATAGTCAATGACCCACGTATGAGGACCAACCTGGTCTAAGCGGTCCACGCGTAACGTTAAAGGGATGCCAGCAAGCTCAATGGTATGGGTTTGTTCGATGGCTAATACAGAAAAAGCGCAGCGTTGTTTTTCCCACTCTAAACACGTCTGCACTAATGTCTTTAAGCGGCTATACTCAATTTGTTTCATTAAAGAAGGAAATGAAAGCATGCGAAAATCGGTGTAGCGTCCCACCGTTTCTTGAATGATTTGTTCTATTTTATGATTAAGATCTTCAGCCGATAGGGTTAAGAGCGTTTTTTGATCGCCTAATTGCTGCCAAATTTTTTCCATAATTTTATGAAGCATTTGACCTCGTTCACTGGCATCGGGTCCTGCAGTGATGCTTTGCAGAGCTTTGGCATGCAATCGATGCGTTGCAAACGCTTTAAAAGGGCATTTGGCTTGGTTGCCTAATAAAGAAGTGCCCCCCGAAAAGGGTTCGTTTGGTAGCAGGGGAATAGAATAAGTCTCTTCTCGTCTTATGAGTTTTGAAGTTATCTCATGAACGATTGGCAAAGAAGCATACAATGGAAGTTCGCTAATTAAAGGGCTAGGTAGAGCGGGTGTATCGCCCAACAAACACGCGTAACTAAAAACGCTCTGTTTAGAAGCGTTTTGTAATTGTGTCATAGTTGAGTGTGCGAGCTTTAATTCTTTTTCAGGAAGTGATTTTGGCATCATAACACGACGTTGCATTTCAATGGGGATAAACGCCGATAATGATGTTTTTTGCGGCAAGGTTTGGTCGTTCATTCCACAGACCCACACGCTATCAAAGCGACAACCCGTGGCTTCTAATAAGCCCAGCACTTGAACGGAAGAAGAAGGTTGTTTAATTTGAAAAATGGTGGTTTTGGCCAAGCGCGTCAAACAGCCTAAGGCTTCGGCTTTTGATAAATTCTCTGCCACCGTGGTTAACTGCAAAAATTCTTCAAATACTCCTTCTAGCCTCTGTAAGTATTGATAACAGGCGGAATTAAGCGAATATTCTCCAGGAAAGCCAAGTCCTATTAGCCGTTGTTTAAAATAACCCACCCATTCGCTTGGAGCAGCAATGCTGGGATAGGGCTTCAGATTAGTTAAAATTTCCGTTAATAGGGGTAAATCGTTTTGCAATGCTTTTATAAAAACATCAAAAGAAAGGACGCTTTCTTTCAGAAATTTATTGTTTTGGACGCATTCAGAACGTTTTAAAAACTCACGTTTGGATCCGCCCAAGTAAGGTGAAAGCAGCACTAATCGCGCGGTTTCGTTGTTAATAAAGGTTTGGTCTAGATGAATCCAAAGCAAAGCATGCGAAATTAAAGGATGCTGCGTTAATGGCTCGCCTAAGGAAATATTAAAGGGCACATCGGGAATCTGACGTTGAATTAGACGTTTAAGACGCTTGGATTTGGTTTGCAGTTCGGGAACGACGACACCAATGCGCTGGTCGCCTGCGCATACCCTGGAGGTTAACCAAGCCAACATCTGCTGGTATTCATCTTGTTCATCTATGGCGGAATAATAATAGGAATGTTCTGACTCATTGGGACGTTCAAATTGATATTGTGCACAAGATCTTGCACTAAACCCTTGTTGTAACGCTTCTTGCTGCGGAGTGTAATCATTGAAACAGACCCAAACCAGTATTATGTCTTGAATGGCTTCTAAATAGCGCAATATATAATCGACCAGTTGATCTTGGGTGATGGCGTGGTGTGTCGTTAATTGGTCTTGATAATGGTGTTGCCAGCGTTGAAACTGCTGTGTTTGCGGTGTTTGTAAAAAATCGGGATGGTCAAGTTCGATTTGCCATTGACGACAGGTCGTCCAGGCGCTTTGAACTTCTTGCAATAAGCCTTCTGGCAAAGGATCAATCTCTTGTTTCAATAACCCATACCATAAGTAATATTCTTGAATCGCATTTAAGACAATCGGATGTTCTATAAAGGGCCTGGCGTGAATAATCTGCTTATAGAGATGGTGTAAAAACGATTGATAAGGAAGACATAGAGGCTTATCCGTAACCGTATGACCGGTTTGTGCACTATAGTCGCCAAGCAATTGATTACTTAAGCGGTTATTCGGAGTAATAATGACTGCACCTTGCCGCATAAGATCATGCAGCAAGGGTTGTTCTGATAGTTTTCTTATGGTCATGTATGATCCTAGAAATAGCAGTTAAGCTCTACTACACAAGTTAATCTTTCAAAATACTAATTTGTTCTATCGCCCAAAAATTAGCATTTTTGAACGATCACGGGTATAGCGCTGAGCCTGTTGGATTTTTTTAATATTTTTTGCCCATCTTAGTGGAGACTACTGCATTCACAAAAAATATTAAAAAAATCCAACATCTTCAGCACTCTTAACTTGCTCGCTATGAGCTCAACTGCTTTTTCTAGGATGATTCGAATTATGGTGGTTGGTTGTTATTGTCGCTTGACCGTATTTAGCCGTTTTGGGTTTAACCACTTTTTCTTTATCGTGCGTTGGCTTTCGGGTGACGTAAAGCGCATCTAACATATGATAAGCCAATCGTCCTCTTAAATAAATGGCAGCCGCTCCCCCTAATAATGCTAGCCAAAAACCAATCAGGATAAAACTATAAAAGAGTACCAAAAAATACATTTCAATTAAATTTATCAAACTTGCATCATCGAACAAATGGGGCTGAGTCCCTGAAAAGAAGTATAAAAATCCAAGGGTATGAACGGGAAGGGCGGACACCACCATTAAAAATCCATATAGAAATACTTTTTTCTTATAGGGTTTAGGGCAATGAATAATCCGTTTTCCGAATAGCGCTCCGAATACTGCGGCAATCACCGCAGCTAGGATAAGAGCCTGGAAAAAGTGTAATAATTGTTGTACCCCGACGGAGTATAGAATGGAATCAACGACAATATTGGCAATCACAGCCAAAAGGGCAAAATAGATTGCAGAGAGAAGTCGAGGATGGTTGATGGTTAACGCTTCATCTTTTTGTTCCGTCATAGTTAGTCCTTATGTTCTTCTTATCGCGTTAGTGCACAACAGGTGATTGAGCGTGTAGCTGTCTCCTAATTTACGACACCTCCTTGTGTCTTACAGCATCATCCGTAAGCATCCGTGATTAAATTAAGAGACAACGTACACGTTCAATCACCTGTTGTTGTTCCATAATGTATTATTTTAGACCATTAGTGCTTGTTTTGTGTCTATTCTAAGTATTTTTTTTGTAAAAAAGTCGAAAAATTGCTGTAGCGTTTTGAATTATCTACACTTAAACGTAAGAAAAAATAAATGGATAAACACAATGGATATTATTCCGTTTTTAAAACTTATGGCCGATCGCGGCGCTTCTGATTTGTATTTTAGTGTGGGCACGCCCCCACATATTAAAATTGAGGGAGTAACTTCAGCCGTCGGTAAAGCCCCCTTAAAATCTGAGCAACTAACAGAAATCGCACAATCGATGCTAACCGATGCGCAAGAAAAAGAATTTAGCGCTGAGATGGAGTTAAACATTGCACTTTCGGTTGAGAATGTTGGGCGTTATCGCGTCAATCTTTTTCGACAAAAAGGCGATGTTGGGATAGTGATTCGATATTTAAAAGGGACGATCCCTTCACTTGAAGAACTCAATCTACCCCCGATCTTAAGCTCGATCGTTATGGAACAACGCGGTTTAGTTTTGGTGGTAGGTGCAACGGGCTCAGGTAAATCCACAACCTTGGCGGCGATGATTGATTACCGCAATGAGAATCAATGCGGACATATTCTGACGATTGAAGACCCAATCGAATACATTCATGATCATAAGCAATCCGTAGTCGACCAGCGTGAAGTCGGTATTGATACGCACAGTTACGACAATGCGTTAAAAAACGCCATGCGCGAAGCTCCCGATGCAATATTAATCGGAGAAATTCGCGACCGCGATACCATGAAGCATGCCATTGCTTATTCAGAAACTGGGCATCTTTGCCTATCCACCTTACACGCGAATAATGCGAATCAAACCATGGATCGCATCATCAACTTTTTCCCTGAAGACGCTAAAAAACAGCTTTTATTGGATTTGGCATTAAATTTGCGCGCGATTATTTCACTTCGTTTAATCCCTGGGATCGATGAGAAACGTGTACCTGCCGTCGAAATCTTGCTGAATTCGCCTTATATTTCAGATTTAATCGAAAAAGGAAAAATTGAAGAAATCAAAGAAGCCATGGAAAAAGGACGTGAACAGGGGATGCAGACCTTCGATCAAGCGTTATTTGACTTGTATAAAGCGGGTAAAATTTCTCAGGAAAATGCGATTCGCTACGCCGATTCCAAAAATAACGTGCGACTTAAAATTCGCCTATCTGAAGAAGGTGGGGGGGATACCGATACGGATTTAACCATTGAGAAAGATGAATTTGATAAGTTTTAAATCGGGCGCAGGTGGCGCCCGTAATGACTAGCGATAATAATATCGGCCGTTGTAATAGTAGTATCGACGCTCTTGAGATTGACCAATTTGTTGTCCGATAAGAGCACCGGCACCAGCCCCAACGACCGTTCCTAAGGCACTACCATCTGAAACAGCATAGCCAATACCAGCCCCTGCTGCAGCACCGGTCGTTGTTCCTACTTGAGTTGGGGTACACGCCCCTAGTCCTAATAGACATCCACATAACGTTGTTGATAAAATTATTTTTTTCATAGCTCAATCCTCTTGAGTTAAATTTAATCCTTTCATAACACATACTAGTACAAAAAATGGAAAACTAGAAGAAAATATGATCACTAAGGTTTTTTTGAAATAAAAAAGCAATCTTTTTATTTAGCCAGCGATTCCCGGTGATTTTTGAACACCCAAAAATCCCCTCTCCCCGCAAGCAGTGTGGGGAGAGGGGTTTTTGATGTGTTGTACAAAAATCACCGGGAATCGCTGTTATCTAGCTTATTTGACTTGTTAAACGCCTAATCTGGGATTAGTATTGTCACAAATAATCTTCAAAGACATGAGGAGCTTATGTTTAAAGGCAGCATGGTGGCGCTCGTTACACCGTTTAAGGACGATCAAGTGGATGTGGATACCTTGCGTGAACTGGTCGAGTTTCACATTGATGCTGGCACTCACGCTATAGTCGCTGCAGGAACCACAGGAGAGTCTGGAACACTTAATCATGATGAAAAACTCCTTGTTATAAGAACCGTGGTCGAGCAAGCTAAGGAACGTATCCCGGTTATTGCAGGCACTGCGATGAATGCCACAAAAGCTTGCCTCGAGTTGACGATTGATGCGATGGAGCTTGGAGTAGATGCGGCATTAATTATGACTCCTGCTTACATCAAACCTACGCAAGAAGGGCTTTATCAACATTATCAGCACATCGCCGAGCAAGCCGCATTACCGATTATTTTATACAATGTACCGGGACGAACGAGTTGTGATCTTTTGCCAGAAACAGTGGTGCGATTATCAGAGATTTCAAACATTATCGGCATTAAAGAAGCCACAGGCACGCTAGAGCGTTTAAAAGAAATTTTAGCCGGATGTGAAGGTCGACTAGACGTCTATAGTGGGGACGATCCCACCGCGGCTCAATGGTTACTTTCCGGCGCAAAAGGCGTGATTTCGGTCACGGCAAACGTTGCCCCCAAGTTAATGGCGAAATTGTGTGACGCCGCACTAGATGGTAATCAGGCCGAATGTTTACGAATTAACGAACAATTAATGCCCTTGCATGAGCAATTATTTTTAGAGTCAAATCCAATTCCCACGAAATGGGCTTTAAATAAAATGGATTTGATAAGGGATGAGATTCGCCTTCCTTTAACCCAATTATCCAAAGAACATCATCAAACATTGGAAACGACCTTAAAAGCATTACAACTGGCATAAATGCCAGAAAATCCTATCTCCCATTGCTGGATAGGGCTAAGGTGAGGGCAGATCGCCAACGCTTGCAATCATAGAATTATCGAGGTAATTTGTGCGAAAAATTATAATCTTACTTTTAACGTTGCTGTTAATTTCTTCCTGCGCGTCCTATTATAACAGTAATGGCAATCAACAATATTTACAAAGCCATAATGGACCTGATCTGGTTATCCCCCCACCATTAACGGGGTCTAACATCAGCGGTTTTTATGTTTTGCCGCCGAAGCCTCAGGATCCTAGGGTTACCATTCAGCCGCCACAATGATGAGGGAGAAGATGGCAGAGCTTGAAACTGAATATGCCGTGATCCAAGAACTTTCGCGACGCATTGTAGAAGCGCAAAGCAACATTCGCATTCTTGATGCCATTAAGTGGGATGAAACCATCCGGCGCGATTTTTTTAAGCACAAGGGCAAAAAACTTCCCGCTGTAGATGAAACGTATTATCAAAAACACGCACTTCCTTATAATCCAGACGAAAAACAAGATGAATTTCGCGGAATCTTACGAGATGCGCAAAATCAACTTGGCCAATATTCTCCAGTCACGCGTTTAATTAAACGTCAATGCGATGAGTACATTCGCGCCATACAAATGCTGCAAGCGCGAGGAACCCCCACGTTTTGCGAAGTGGCTATGGAATTATACGGCAGTCCCGCGGATGCGTTTTACGTCGATGGGCCACGGCTTTCTGAGCTAGGTTCTTTGCTGTTTGACGTTTTAACCACACTGGATGTGAAATTACAATCCGAAGCCGATGAAAAACGATATACAGCCGTGGAAGCACAAGCCATTCTACAACCACGACTCAGCGCTTTTTTTAGTGAACACGGCGATAAAATGACCGTCACGGTCAGCGATGACATGGTGGCTGATGCTTCCGCAGGAGCCGATAATATTAAGTTGAACCAGCAAGTCATGTTCAGCGAACGAGATTTAAAATATTTAGAAGTCCATGAGGGTTGGGTGCATGTAGGAACTACTTTAAACGGCGCTACGCAGCCTTTTTGTTTTTTTCTTTCTAAAGGTTCTCCTTCTTGCAGTGTGATTCAAGAGGGTTTGGCGGTGTTGACGGAGATTATTACCTTTTCTTCTTATCCTGGACGGTTAAGGAAAATTACAAATCGTGTCATCGCTCTAGATAAAGTCACTCATGGCGCTAATTTTTTAGATATATATCATTATTTTCTAGAATGCGGCTTTGAAGAAGACGACAGTTACAACCAAACGGTCAGAATTTTCCGTGGCAGCACACCCACAGGCGGCCCATTCACCAAGGATTTATCCTATGCGAAAGGGTTTGTGCTCATCTATAACTTTATCCGCTTTGCCATCAGCCAACATCGCATTGAAACCATTCCGTTATTGTTCCTAGGAAAGCTTGTGCTCGATGATTTACCGCTGCTTAGCGAATTAAAAGATCATGGGTTATTGGAGGATCCGTTATACCTCCCACCACAATTTCGAGACTTAGCCGCTCTAAGCGCCTGGATGAGCTTTTCATTATATTTAAACAAATTCGACTTAAACGAAATCCAAAAAAACTTCCGTTTTCTTTTGGTGTAAAGTCGTAGCTCTTATGAAGCGTTGAACACTCGATTACACTGCGTTTCATTAAGGCCACATGAATTTAATAATTTGTTAATCTTTTTTAACTATAATTAATTTAAATTATTTCAGTTGAGTATTCATATGTCAGATCAATATAAATCATATCGTAAAGGCGAACCTTTAATTAAAGTGTTTTCCTCGGATGAGGCGCGACGCAAGTACAAAGAAGCTTTGGATGCTATAATCGCTGCAGAGAACGGTTTGGAGACAACAGATCTACAAGCCTTCAAAACTATTGTTCAACAACATATTGATGATATTGATCCCACATTAAAAGGCATGCTTGATGATGAAGATTTGGCTCGTTTTCGAGGTGATTGTGTTCGAAGACGCTTTAGACTAGGGCTGCAAGAATTAAAACCAGGAGAAGTATATGAATTTTCTCAACTAACGTCTGATGGCATGTTAAATTGGCTTATTGCGCATCAAGAAAAATTTGGTGCTAAAGTAATCAGTCATTATCAAAAAAACCAAATCGGTATAGACGCCCTCTTTTTAGAAAAAGAGGCTAAAGAAATTGTAGTTGAAATCGAACTCAAAACAGCTTTAGGACAATTAACTACCGAAAGTCTTCAATCACTCAAAGACCGTCTTGATTTTATCATTCCTTCCGATAGTAACAAGGAGCTACAAGCAACGTTGGCTTTTCAGCCATTATCTCAGAAGTTAAAAGATGCGAACATGAATCTCGAAGAAATCTTGAAAAATACTTTGAGCTTAAAAAAGAAAGGCTACTTCAAAACGGGTATACTTTTACCATTAATTCAAAAAAATGTTGTAGAGGCGCTACAAAAAAAACAAAGTAAAGCTCCGGCGGTAGACATGTATGCGGATGATGAGACACAGGGTGCGGCAGACACAAAGCGCTGGGCCAACATTATTATGGAAGCAGGAAATACTGACGGAAAAGATGCGCTGGGTTTTATGAATGAAGTGGTAAAAGAAAAAGAATTTATTAATTTTTATCCTAAACGAGTTTCGGAGGATCAACTTTATAGAGATCCAGTCTCGTCTGTAACATTTGGCGCGAAGCAGGCTACCTTTCGTGGTAAGCGCTTAGAGTCTAATGAAGTGATTCGCTCTATGATAATATTCAAAGAAACTAGTGGATGGATGCGAAAGGAAGTTCCTAAATATGGCGTGTTAAAACAAGGTCATGGTTATGTTTCGGATTATTCTGACCCCGGTTTATCCAATGCTCATCAAGCCAGGGTCGCACTCAAACAAGTTAGTATGTTATTAGCGAACCGTGAAACAGGAAAAAAGATTCCTGTTACCATTAGTGGGAAAGATCCTAAGATGGTCAAAAAGGTATATGCTGCGCTTCTCATAGTATTTGGTGACAGAACTGATTTAATTAATCTCCGTGTTCCTGGAGTAAAACCTGTGACTAACTCTAAAGAAAGAGAGGAATTTATCCAGAAAAATCTTGTCAAACACTTGCAAGCTACTGAGATTGATTCTGAATTTCAAAAATTAGCGTCTGCACATGATAAATTTAAAGCAAAAATGCAGGAATTAAAGCCGAGTAAAGCAGAACAAGAAGCTGGTTTAGGCATCGAAAATGAAGAAGAAGTAAATGTTTCTTATACTCCCAGTGGAAGGTTTATAAAATAACTAATAATAAAGGCCATTATGGAACAAAAACAATCGGCAATCGGGGTATTTGACTCCGGTATGGGAGGCCTAACCGTTCTTCGTGCGTTACGACAAACGTTACCGCAAGAATCCTTTATTTACTTAGGTGATACCGCGCGGTTACCTTATGGAACCAAAAGCCCTGCCACCGTGCAGCAATACGCCGTGCAGATGGCAAAGGTCCTGGTAGAGCAGGGGATTAAAGCGTTGGTGATCGCTTGCAATACGGCGACTACGGCCGCGTTAACCCATTTGCAGAGTATTTTGCCTGATATGCCCGTGCTTGGGGTGGTATCGCCAGGTGCTGCGGCGGCAATTCGCGCCACTAAAAATCATCGCATTGGGGTGCTTGCTACTGAAACAACCATTGCAGCCAAGGCTTATCATAACTTGATTGTCGAACAGCTCCCTCAGGCCTTAATTCAAAGTCGCGCTTGTAGTCTACTTGTGGCTTTAGCGGAAGAAGGCATGGTGGATAACGCAATTGCTCAGTCGGTGTTAAATCACTACCTCGATGGTTTTAAGGACGAAGATACGATCTTATTGGGATGCACTCATTTTCCGGTGTTTAAGCCCTTATTACGAGCGATGCTCCCTCCACAAGTTGAGATCGTTGATTCGGCCGAATCAACAGCAGAAGCCTTAACCCAATTACTGGCAGAAAAAAATCTCTTAAATTCTAGCGATAAAGCAGGCTTAACCCAGTATTTGGTCACGGACTCCATTAAACGCTTTCAACAAGTCGGCGAATTGTTTTTAAACCAGACCATCACCAAAAGCGACGTGATTTTAGTCGATGTTCATACGTAACCCTAAAAATTATTCAGCTTTGGGTGGTCGGTTCATTAACTGTTGTACGGCGTTTTCAGCGCTGGTGCGACCTTGGATAATGTCATTGACCTCATGACAAATGGGCATTTCAATGTGATGCGCTTTTGCCAGCTCAATGACTTGCGCGGCATTGTGCTTTCCTTCAACCACTTGACCAATGGCGGCTTCAGCCTCTTTTAAATCGGCTCCTTGGCCTAATTGCAAGCCAAAGCGGCGATTACGAGATTGATCATCCGTACACGTCAGCACAAGATCGCCTACGCCCGCAAGCCCCATAAAGGTTTCTGGATTTGCGCCAAGGCTTATCCCCAAGCGACTCATTTCTGCCAACCCGCGTGTGATGAGTGCGGCTTTGGCATTAGCGCCATAATTTAAGCCATCGCTGATGCCACAGGCAATGGCTAAGACATTTTTAACCGCGCCACAAACTTGAACGCCAACCATGTCTTCGCTTTGGTAAACTCGAATGTTACGATGGTGAAGCAAGTTGCACATGCGTTTAACATAAGCGCTATGATTTCCTGCTACAACAAGCGCCGTAGGTAGTAATTTAGCCACCTCTTTCGCAAATGAAGGGCCCGATATAGCGGCTATTGGGCAATCGTCCCATTTCTTGCGAACCAGTTCGCTTAATAACTCATGTGTCTTGGGATCAACGCCTTTTGTTAACCATGCCAGTCCGGATGTGGGTTTAGGAAGTGTTGCCAGTAAGTCAGCGAACGCATGTGAGGGTACCGCAACTATGAGTTCATCACAGCTTTGAACGGCCTCTTCAAGGTTTGCGGTAACCCTCAACGATTCAGGAAAGATAATCCCTGGAAGATAGCGAACATTGCAACGATGCTGTTCTATCTCTGCAATGGTATTAGGATTATGACCCCAAAGCAGAACGCGATGGCCGCTGTGCGCTAAGTGAATTGCTACAGCGGTTCCCCAAGATCCTGCCCCCAATATGGCGACCGTTGTTTGTTTCATGCTCTTCGATTCCCTTGAAGACATTTCTCACCATTAATGTGTTTTTTCTTCCGATTTTTCTTGAGCTGCTTTTTGTTTCTCTTCTTGTTGTTGCATGTACAACGCATCAAAATTAATTGGCGCGAGAACTAATTGAGGGAAACTGCCACGAATCACTTCAGCCGTGATGGCTTCACGTGCATAAGGGAACAGAATATTAGGACAGAAGCTCCCTAGTAAGTGATCCAGTTGTTCCGCTGGAGCGCCTTGAATGGTAAAAATACCGGCTTGGGTCACTTCAACTAAGAACGCGGTGGTATCCTGATTTTTAACGGTGGCGGTAACGGTTAAGGTGACTTCATACGCGTTGTCTTCTAACTTGATGTGCTGAGTGTTTAAATCTAATGAAAGCTCAGGCTGCCATTTTTGTTGGAAAATCTGAGGAGTATTGGTGGTTTCAAACGACAAGTCTTTAACGTAAATACGTTGAATCATGAATTGCGCTTCTTGGTTTTGTTGTTGATTGTTCGCTTGTTGGTCGTTCATAGTATTATTATCCTTGTTTTATTTTCTTGAGGAGTTATTTGCCTTTAACCACAGGCAAATTAGCGGCAACCCAGGCAGACATTCCGCCCGATAAAACCGTAACGTGCTCATAGCCTTGTTCCCGTAATTTAGTGGCTAAAGCCGGAGATTGCAAACCTCGAGCGCAAACTAAAATGATGGGCTTTTGTTTGAACTTTTTAAATCGTTCTTTATCAAAATCCTCGGGATTAGCACGGAGAGCATTAATAATATGCCCCGCTTTAAACGATTCAGCATCACGTGTATCCACCACAACGGCATCTTGATGGTTAATGAGATCCACCGCTCCTGCAGGCGTTAGTTCTTTAGCGCGACTTTTTTGACTAATCAATTCATTAATAAAAATCAAGATCAAAATAATGACTAAAGCAGACCATAAAGCCCAATGATTAATAATGAATAGTCCAAGTTGTTCCATGGTTTACCTGATGTTTTGATCGTATTGGGGCGATTATCCTAATAATGTCTTGTCAACGCAAGCCAAACCTTAATTGGGAGGTAAAAAATTGGGCTCTCTCGCAAAAGTTTTCAAATGCGATAGAGCCCTTAAATGGAAGAGCAATATGAAAACACCTGGCTTTAAATTTATTTCCTATTGCTTTGGGGTTCCGCTGTATCATCTTCTGATAAGCTGTTTGAGTCACTTTCGGAATCAGCAGAACGACGCAAGCTACGCACAACTTCTTTAATATTTTCTTGAGAACCATTCAACACTGAAGCCTCTTCTTTAGGTTGCTCTGGTGAATGGTCGGGCAGTTTTTGAGTAACCATGCTATAAGAGGATGGTGCAATAGGTTCGTCGTAATCACCGTCAGTTGGCGACGCTGTAGGCTCGGCAACACGTGGTGGCTCAGGCGGCTCAGGCACGGTAAGCGGCTTCCCACGAGCGCCAAAGAAAAACTGCGACCAACTCATATGACCATTCCTAGCGGCTTTATAATTAGGAAACCAGGGACCATCGCCACGCCATGCTGCAGTAATATTGCTGAAAAAAGATTTAACTCGGTCGCCAAAATTTCTGTAGATAACCGCGCGGCCAACGAACGCTTCATCATAACGCTTTGCCACCACGGTTCTGTATGGAGGTATAGAAAGGGTACCACCAATCAAAGCATTCGTTTTTCCCTCAAGCTTAATTTGACCAACTTCTTTGTTCAAACAGGCATCGACCTTGCTTTCCCCTGCTTCAGAGGTAATTTTTCCATCTCTGATTTGAGCTTGCAAATACTCGCGCATTGCCTTCCATTCTTCCTGAACCGATGCTTGATATTGGCTGAGAAGCGTATCGATCTCGCCTCTATTGACGGGTTCTTTCGACAGTTGTTCACTGATTTTTGGCCACACATCATTCCATGCTTTATCTGTTTTATCAAAAAAACCTCGCCAAGATTGCAGCAATGTATCCTTATCATTGCCTTCTTTATAAACAGGCGCGTAAAATTGATTAAAAAACTGCTTGGTTAACGCTAATCTAAAATCTCCCACCACATCTTTTATCACCCGTTGTTTCTGGGCAAATTCATCCATCCGTGCTTGCTGGTGTCTGAGGTAACTCTCGGTCGCTGTATAAAACTCCGTAGGTAATACGTCGACGCCAAAACGAACTTTGAGTCTTTCTTTATCCAAGATTAATCGTGAATCGCCTTTCGCACCAAAACGACCACTGCGACCGACAATTTGGAAATAATCTCTCTCACGAGGCAGGTAGGTGGCAATCACACTTAACCCATGATGATCGGCTACACCATGGAGCTTAATATCCGTACCACGACCCAACATGGCGGTAGTGACCGTAATTGCACCTGGTTGGCCTGCAGTCTCTTTGACATGGGACGCTTCTTCAGCCAGTTTTGTATCAGCGCTGATGCGTTTTAATTGAGACTCTTCGGCAGTACTTAAATTCTTTTTTAGAAAAAGATGAAGCGTTTGACTTTCTTCATCGTTTTCGCAAACCAGCAAAACCGGCTGTTTGCGTCGGATTGCCTCTCGCACCGCTGATAAAATTTTCTGATGATGGGCCACTTCATTGTTGGCCAGAGCAACGGGTAAGTCTATTCGCTTTTGGCCGCGATGTCTTGGCATATCGATAAAAGTCATCTCGCTGGCGTTTGATCCATAGACTGCCTTTGCCTCTTCTTGTTCCTGAATAGAGCCTGCTGTTCCTGTAACTGCTAATAATTCGCCTTCTGAATAATCATCCAAGAGCGATTTACTCGTTGAGGAATAAATAATCTGGTTTTCAGAATCAATGGAAAAAGGATACTTAAACTTATCATCGATTAACTGCTGTTGAAGTGGCGTTAATGACGCTCCAGCAGCAAGAAGCGTTGCCTTGGCACGTTTCCTTTCCTGATTGAGTCTTGCATGCAGACATTGATGCACACCAAATGAAAATTTGGCATTTTCGCTGGCTCGACCCCCACTAATCAGCTGTGCCTGACTGACTTGTTTCGGACCATGTTTGGTTAAAATGGTAACATCAGAGCGAAGGGTAAAATCTTCCTGAAATTCGAGACTCAAAGCCGTTAAAGCAGAACTTTCCCAGGCTTCGAGCTGTTTCACAGAAATAGCCTCCAGCCGCTTCATCTGTGCTTCATCAAGTTTACCTCGAGCAAAATCTTTAAATGCCTGATTGCATCGATCCGCATCACTCGCGGGGCCATCATACAAGTCTCTGTTTTTAGGGTCACTAAAAAACTCAACCATAAGTTCATAAACCCATGGCATATCACGTATGGCTGGATCGGCGTGCGCGGAATAATTAAATCGTGTGTCGGCGGCATCAAAGTAAGTTTTATCGGCTTCATCTAGCATCAAGGCGCGATCGTTAGGATCTTCAGCAATAACAAGCTCACCCTTGCCTTCGCTGCGTGCCTTGTTACGAAAGAGACTTAGATTTGAGGCATCAGAAAAATTAATGCCGCCAATACGATATTCACTGGCCGGGGTATTGGCCATAATTAAATTGGTTTGGGCACCCAGTGCTTTAAAAAATGCCTGATATTCAAGATAATCACGGGTTGCTAAGGAAACATCAGCGGTAACAAAATCAACCGTTCTCCCTAACGCATATTGACAAGCAATGGATATCATCATGATGCGCGACTTGCCTTCTCCGGTGCCAATTTGGCTGGTGACATGACCGCCGGCTTTGAGCATCGAATGAATGGCAAGGTATTGGGTGGTATTGATTTCAAAGGAACGGCCATATTCACGGCTTTCTCCAATCCCTTTCTGTGGCAGCCCTTTGGTGCGATATAACAGTTCCGCCATCAACGCTACAAGTTTTGTTGAATTCTCTTTCTCTTTATCTTTTATATCCTGTATTTGTTGCAGCAGTGCTTCAGTATCTAATTGTTGTGCGGCTTTAACTTCCCTATCAATGGCTTCGAGCTCTTTCTGAGAGTAGGTCATTCCCTGCATGCGAGCACATTGATCTTTGGCGTTCGTTAAATCAAAGCCATTGACGCTTTCTTCACGAGCAACAGGCGCCTTACTCCATGTTTTATACTGCTCTGTAATATAATCCTTGAAGGACTGTTCGCTCTGTCCTTTAGCCGCTGCATTCCATTGGTCAACTTTATCAAGGGTTGGGAAAGGAGCGGCTCTAAATACCGTTTCCAAAACGGTCACATACTCATGGCCATGTGTCTCATCATGGCAGTGATTGATTAAATCTTGGATGTCTTTTAATGAGCAAGGTTTGTCATTATTTAACAGTGAGGAGACCACGAGCAAGACTTGTTTTTTAGCGCGAGGCGCCAAGGTGGGATACGGTTTAAAATCAAGCGCCAGAGCCTCACCTTCTTGCGAAATTGTGATTGTCTCGCCTTTCAGAATATGCAGTAGCGTTTCAAAATTATAAGTGCTGTCTTTACCGCCAAAGTGCTCGCATAAGCTGATGACCAAATCCTGATCATCAAGTGCTAAAAACTCCTGATGCAATAAAGCCAGGTGTCGATGGGCAATACCGATGTGACGTTCCTCAGCATCGGCTTGTGTTGGTCTAAAGCTTAAATATTGGCGTGTGAGCGGCAAAAGCAGCGATTTGGCGGCAGGATAATGATCCACTAAGTCTTTAATTAATCCAAAGGTTTGTGACAGTGCGAAGGTATACGTGGTGCTTTGCCGGGTAATCTCATTGATTTCACTTAGAGCTGCTTCTACTAATTTATCATCCAGTTTTTTATCAACCGGTCTTATTTCCTCTTCTTCATACGTTTCTTCACGCAGCTCTTTTACCACTTCAGTTTCAGGCGCTTTCTCAACAACTCCCCAAGTCCAGCTACTTAAAAAATTTCTTGCGGTTTTAGCTATGCCAGTTACTTCTCTTGTAATTTCTACTTCTACAAATTTTATTTTTGGAATTTTTACTGTTTCAGTCTCAGGTACTGTTAGCCATGCAAGATGTGCTTTAAGGTCAACAATGGCCTCCAAAGAACGCAAAGCCGGATGCGCGGTTTGCGTTTCATTCAACACACGCTCAATGTCTTCTGGAATGGCTGGAGAGGATGAGAGTGTCTTTTGAACACGCTGACAAGCTTTTGTTAACTCTTGATTAATATCCAAAGTAGCATTAATTTCATCGCCTTTACCCGCGAGCACCAGATCTGCAACCAGACCAATCACATCCATTTCGCCAAGTTGCCTTGATGGCTTTAAATCTTCACGTAATCGCGGCAGCGCTTCTGAGATAAAATACCCAGCCTTTAATGCCAACCCTTCAACGGGTTTTTTAGGAAAATTGTCATCCGCTTCCATAAAATAGATAAACCCGGAACTGCCATGTTCTGCGATGGCAGTCAGCAATTGATTGTATTGACTGACGGGCACGGCCAGTAAGCGCTCATCGGTTAGTTTCTCAAGTAATTGGATTCTTTTATGCTGTGAATCCAACTGATTTAAAATGACTTCAAACGAATCAACCAACGACATCATCTCATCAGAGTTCTCTGCATGATAACGAACGCGGATACGCTCAAAAGCGTCTCGCAGCTCAGTATTTTTAAACACATCATTGATTCGCTGAGCAACATCACCCGTTGCTGTGCCCGCTCTTAATGTCGCAAAGTAAGTTGGTGGGAAAACACCCTTGAATTGAGCTTCAACCGCTTTTTGTAGCGCATCTTTAGAAAAGTTAACTAATATCGGTTGTGCATCTTTTTTAAGTTCAGGTATATTGTGCTCCGTGAGAAGATTTACGAGTCCAAGCTTACCAAATTCTTTTATTTCCGCGTTGGTTGCCTCATGAGAGCGAACTTTTTGTTCCAATTCACGATAGTGTTTGGTGAATCGCTCTCGTTGTTCTGTGATAACAGGAGTCAATTGGTTTAAAAAATCAACCAGTGCCTTATAATCCAATCTTTCTACTGTTTCCACATCCTGGAAAAGTTCAAGGGCATAATTTAACAAAATATCGTTAAACTCATCATTAGATTTCACGGCTTGAACTGCATGAGCTACCTCAACTGCATTGGCGGTATTAATTTTAAAGGTGCTAATCAATGACAACAGTTCATGGGCTACGGCTTTTTTGTCCAAAGCAACACTGACGGCAAGATGTTCTTCAAATAAGTCCCTACCCCCCGGATATGCGCTCTCTTCTTCAGTAGACACAGGATATCTTCTGGTAAAATCCGCTTCAGAATAAAATTTCATGCCCAAATAAATTTTAGAGCCAAGGGCTGCAACAAATTTGTTTAGTAAGTCATTTGATGGTCCAAAACGATTCATTTTTGCTGGAAGACCAGGGAGGTCGAAGACCCCTACATTTTGCAGCGACTTAGTAATTAATTGCACCAGGGTCGCCAACACCGGCAAAGCAGGTAGCCTCTCTAAACCCATTAATAGGTCAGTCGCTACTCCTTTTGCTACTTCAGTCTTTACTGGCAGTTGGATGTGTTTAATATTATCAACGATGCTTTGCCATTGGGCGCGCGCCTCATCAACGCTTTTAATAAAATAACGACAATTATCACCGGTGGTTGCCTCCGACAGCAGCGCATACAGCTGATTTACTGATGGTGCCGGAAGTTCTTTGCTTCTACGTATTCGCTCAAGCTCACCAACCGCTTCCTGATAAAAGGATAAGGGCATGCGATATTTTTGATGGGCGATAAATCGATAGAATTGTTTTAAGCGCTCATCCTCTGTCGTCTTAACAATTGCTTTGTAGTTCCTAGACGTATCATAAATAGACGTATCATAAACTTCTTCCTGAATCGTCGTTTCTGGGTCAAGAGCCATTTCTGGAATCACGAAACTGCACGGTCTTGAGCCTTTAAGTCCATCCGTCAACGCGCGCAAAGCACCTTGTGCTGACAAATTAATGTGTGCCATAGCACGCCATTGCCAGAATTGATCACGTGAGTCACTTAAGTCGAGAATGCTGAGCATTCTGCCCAACGCCATAGGCATATTCCCGGCACCAGAAAATGGTGTTGCTACCCCATCGAGTGAATAAAACTCCAGGTCCTTTGATTCAACCGCCCGGACAAACCCAGTAAAGCTTCTCACTAAATCGATCAAATTATCATCTTTTGGCTGATGTGCCTGATAAAGCGTATCCCACCATTGGCGTTGTACAGAGGATAAGCCATTGATGGTTTTGGCCGCATTGAGAACATCATCACGAAATAACATGGACTCATAACTTGCCACATTCTTTAAAACAGAGGGCAGTTGCGTGATATTAAGGTTTGGCAACGCATTAATGTCTTGCCATGTGTTTAATATTTTTTCAACACCGGCAGGGCCATACTGATCATAGACGGTTAAAAGGCCATTGAGCTCGACGTCGGTTAACGGATAGGATGTGTTTGCCTTTCTTAATTGAACGAGTAAGGCGTCTGCATGAGCTGTTTCCAACAAAGTAAACAGTGGGTGCTTTGCAACTTCTTTTGGCTGAATCGAATGCGCCAGAGTAACAAAGCGTTCTCTAGCTTCTGGCGATGGAAAAATAGTTTCCATCCAACGAATATCAGCCAGAACTGTTTCATCGTAAGGGTCTACGTGAGATGCTCTGGCTTCATTAAGATGCTCAAAAATAAATTTAAGCTTGCCTACATCAAAGGCTTCAGCGCTCCCACAAAGCGCCATGACATTCGCTAACTGTTCTTCGTTTAAACGCATTAATTCTGGCAGATATTGCCGGAAGCATTCATTGTCTTTACGAGAATAAGATTGGGATGCGTTTAAGCTCTGCCAAATACTATCCAATGATGTTTTAGCCCACTCTCCTGTAAGCAACTGTTTCACCAAATCCATGCTTAATGGCTGCCTTGCCGCTTTGGCTGTCAGTTTAGGGAATAATGTGCTTTGAGCCTCAACACTTGCATCATAATGCAACACTTGAGCGTCTGGATTTTCAGGATCGCTGACCAGCACAAATCCTGGTGGGAGCTGATGAATATTAATGCCATCCGCAAAATGATCAGAAAACTCGTTCGTTTTGGCAAAAGCGGCAGTACTGATGCCACTGAGCTCTTGATTGACCAAAATCCATTGCTGTCCTACGGTTTCTATATTGTTACCTAATGTTCTTCTCAATTTCTTTTGTTCAGGAAGACCTAAAGCGAGAGTTCCGTGTACAATATTGCCAAATACCGTATGCCAGTGGGCAACCAATGCTGTTTTACTGAGGCCATACGCCGTGCCATTAAACGCTTGGAAATTATTGGTTGTTACTGCTTCTTTTAATTGCTCTAATCTTAAAACATTCAGCGCTTTATGCTCTGGACCACCACGCTTTTTGGGCGCAAACGATTCAACAACAACGTCCTCTTCCACGCCTTCTTGTAACTCAATGTCAATTTTTCTTGCATGGCGCAAATCAATGCGTGCTCGCCTTCTTACAGGAGCGCTTGCTTCTCTCTGGCTTTCTGTCGGTTGTGCTGCAATTTTTCCAGCTAATAATTCATTATTTTTTAGACGCCTATTTATCTCGATGACTTGGTCTAACTGACGTTGAGCCGTTGTTTCTCGAAACGATGCGGGTAAATCAATGGCAACAGCAACTGTTTTCGCCTCAATAAAAGATCGCAACTCACGGACATGATCAGACGTTAAAACGCCTTTCTCGTCGGCAATAACTAAACGACTTAAATCGGAACGCGATAAATTATTTAAAGCAAATTTCAATTTAGAAACAAACGCATCAACATCATCCGTTGCAGCCAGATCAAGGTCTATTTGTAATTCGTTAAATAATTTTATTTGATTATTATCGAAAAATGCATTGATGCCATCCAGTGCAGCGTTGTCAACATGAGATAAAACCATGCGTGGCAAAGGTCTGGCAGCTAGCCCTTCGACTTGCGACAGTTGTTTAAACAATCGCTCGTATTGAATTGCACCCAGAGAGACATCTTTGACGCCAGTTGGAAAACGCATTAAAGGATGTTCTGGAGTATAGGATCGAACAAAATCACCCACGGTAGGATTTTCGATGCTTTCATCAGCAAGAGTCATCGGCTGTGCGGGCAGCGTTCCTAAAAAATCAGATAATGCCTCCTCGTTTATTGCTACAGACGTGGCTTTATGGACTAAAGGATGTTTAAAGCGAGCAGACGCTTTCACGCCTAATGCCTCATAAATCTCACGCTCAATCCGTAAATCTTGCAGCTGCTCTTCATAAAACGCGCTTACCAATGCATCACTGGACGTGGCATCAATACCCGCGTACTTAACTGCTGCTTCATTATTGCCGCGAATATCAGGATTGAGAAGCAATGTATGCAACGCCCGATACCCGCAAGAATAGCCATCGCGTTGGCTCTGATTCCCAACGACTGAAGAATTGTCCGCATCAATACTCCAACCATCGCTAATTGGGAAAGCCTTATGAAAGCCATCATCCAAATGTATGGCGTCTTCAATGCTTTTCAGATAAGCTTCCCTCTCGGATTCACTGAGTCGTAAGCTGTCATCAATTTGATATTGAATAGTGTGACCAACTGGATCGACGGTGATTGTTGCTGCCAACCAATGCACCCCTTGGTGTTCTCCAGCACCGCCTTTGTTCAATAATAAAGGAATGGAGTATGGCTCAGTTGCTGTGGCATTATCACGTTTCACCAAATGCAATGCGGCACCAATGCTTTCTTTGGTAAACGGCATGATCTTAATTTTTGCCTGAGCCCCACACGCTTGCACCATACGCTGCAAATCAAGATCAGTGAGCCAATGGTTCGCCGTTAAAATACCGCGAATATATTTTTCACGTAAACTTAAATTTTGTGGTCCATCATAGATAAATACATGATCAGAAGCCGGCAAAGCAGGATCGATAACCATCGCCTTTATGCCGGGAGCTACGTCTGAATGAAATGTTACCTTTTCATCGTGTGATTGAATGACGGCGTCCAAAAAACGATGCAACAAAATAAGATGAGCTTCTTGCTCCTTGGTTGTGTTTGCATCGCTTGCCCCCATGGCAGCCAGATTAAAGACATCCTCGCGAACATTTTGCTCAATAAACGCTATCGCCTCTTTAAATGAAGCACGATAGTTATTGATGATAGTAGCGATCTCAGGGCGAGGTTCAGGCAGATCTTCATGTAATTTAATGGCATAGTCTTGTAGTAACTGTTCTAATTGTTTTTGCGTGATCATGAGACTATACCCCGTTTTGCAAAAGTGCTTGCGTACATTCTAAGTTTAGTTTATTTAAGTTTAACGGCTTAAACTTAAGACTACATTAACAGCTTAACTGATTTTATTATGACTTTCTAGGCTTTATTTTGATCATATTATAAGTTATATTTACAAAATAATCTCTAATGAAGGATTTTTTGCCATGCCTATCACCTCTTATGAGTTAAATTATCATCAAAATGGATGCAATCTATTGATTAAAAAAGGCGTGGAGGGTAATGAGAAAGCAGTTGACGAGCTTGTTAGCCAAGGAGGAAAATTAACCGATGCAGTCTATGGCTATGCTTTAGGCGGCCATGAAGAGCTTGTGGAAAAAGTATTGGAAGATCATCTCAAATTAATTCAGGCGGCCGCAAAAGGCTATGCTCGTGCTCAAAATATTGCTCAAATCACCAAGCTACGTAGTAATGAGGCACTTAAGGCAAGCCTTGTTTTTGGGTTCGCTCAAGCGGGAGATGAATCTCAAGTGCGTGCCGCCTTAAATGCACGTAATGGCACACAATACTTACCCATTGTGCTTGAAGGGTTAGCATCTACAGGACATAAAGAACTTTTATGTGAGTTAATTACCGGTACTCATTATTATAATACTGCGCTAAAAGCTGCAGCAAAATCGAGACATCATGATCTCGTTAAAGTGCTGCTTGCAAGACTGAACATTAATCTTGATGAGCCTGCTTCTACAGTATCATTTAGCGAAGCAACACAAGACGCGCTGGCTTATGTGCTGCAAGGGTATAGCGAAGGACGACATTTTACTGAAGCAGCAGAGATTTTATCACGCGGCATCAATCCAATGCACTGCTTAAATGCACTCTCTCCTTCCGGAAGCTTGGATCTGACTGACGCAAGTCTATTATTATCATCAATTGACAATGACCGTATTAAAACAAAGGTATCATCACTGATGGCTCGTCAATTTGATCTTAATGTTGATGCGCTTGATTCTGCGCCTAAAGCAAGGCTCGCAGCAGCAGAATTGTCTGATCTAATGAGTCATTGCCATGCAAATGATGAACCAACGTCTAGAATCTATTGACATGAATTGATTGTTATATCGGCTTTTACAACGGGATAGCCACTTAATTCCCAATGCATAATTCCTCCCTCGACGGAATACACTTGTTGATATCCAAGTTCGAGTAAGCAACCGGCTGCAAAAAGAGAGCGCACCCCACTGCGGCAATGCAGATAAATAGGTTGGTTAGGGTCGGATACGAGGGTGGGTATTTTTAGTGTAATATTGTCTTTGGGCAAATGAATTGCGCCAGGAATTCGAATTTCCTGCCACTCATGATTTTCACGGACATCAATCAAACACAATGTCGGATTACTATCCATCAAATCTTTAAGCTGATGGACATTAATTGTTGGAATATTAGGAACGTTCATGATCGGTCTCACTGGGTATCGGTCTGGTTAAATTAGAGTGATGAATGAACCAATATATGGCGGCTACAAAAACGCCTCCAAGCAGAGTTGCAAACGCCCAAGTAAAGGCAGACACTAACGCTGGACGTTGGCCAATTTTATATAAAATGCCAGCATCTTTTGCCACAGCACCCGCAAAGATGACATGTAAAATAGCATTGATAAGCAATAATAGAATCGATAACGTTTGGATTTGATTCGCGTATTGATCAAAAATCCCTGGCAACATGGTTGGTCCTTATGAACGAAAAAAATTTTATCATAACAGAAAATTTAGGGTTCCGGTATTAGGTTTCAGGATCAGTTTAAGCTTGATCCTTGAGCCCTAGAACCTGGATTAAATCTAAGCTAACATCCTTATTTACCCGAAGGGTTCATTAACCGAGAGAGCGCTTGTGATTCCTGTACCCAATCTTACCACTATTCAATCAGGCCCTTTGCATCATGTTGAAGAAGTTATTTTAAACCACGTAGCGGCGATCGAGGCTTGGTTTCGTAAGCAATGGCAAATTACTCCACCGCCGGTGACGTCGTCTGTAGATTTAAGGCATGGTGGGTTTAAATTGGCCCCCGTTGATACAAATCTATTTCCAGCAGGATTTAATAATTTAAATCTTGATTTTTTACCCCTATGTATTCAGGCAGTGCAATCGGTGTTAATGGATAAAATGCCAGGCTGCACCAAAATTTTAATTATTCCTGAAAGTCATACCCGCAATAAATTCTATCTGAAAAGTTTGGTAATTTTACGCGATATCTTTCTAAAAGCAGGATTTGTGGTGCGGATTGGAAGCTTAAATCCTGAAATCACGACAAAAACCGACGTTAAAACCATAGATGGTGAAACGGTTGTAATAGAACCCATCCAACGGAATAAAAATCGTTTATATATCGACGATTTTAATCCTTGCTTAATTCTTTTAAATAATGACCTATCCAGTGCCGTGCCTGAGTTATTACTAGGCATTGAACAACCGATTTATCCTAGTCTCAAAATGGGTTGGTCCATGCGGTTAAAATCGGACCATTTTCATTTTTTCTCTGAAGTAGCGGAAGAATTTGGCAAGCATATCAATTTAGATCCCTGGCTTATCTCTCCTTTATTTACCTCGGTCGATGGTATTGATTTTATGGCCAAAGAAGGATTAGAAGCCATGGCGAGAGCAACGGATAAATTATTAACTCAAATTCAGGAAAAATACGAAACCTATGGGGTGGAGCAGAAACCTTTTGTGGCCATTAAGGCCGATAATGGCACTTATGGGATGAGTGTGATGATGGTTCGAGATGGACAAGAAGTGCTTGAACTGAATCGTAAACAACGCACCAAAATGGCGGCCAGTAAAGGCGGGCGCAAAGTAGATCGCGTTATTATTCAAGAAGGAGTATATACCTATGAAACGATGCCTAATGGAGCGGTAGCGGAACCTGTGGTGTATATGATTGGCCAATTTGTAGTGGGTGGCTTTTATCGCGTGCATCAAGGGCGAGGGCAGTCGGAAAATTTAAATGCTCCAGGCATGCATTTTGAGCCCTTGGCGTTTGCAACAGCCTGTAATACCCCGAGTACGGAGTTGGACGTGGTAGACAGTACAAATCGCTTTTACGCGTATGGTGTGATTGCAAGACTAGCCGCGCTTGCAGCCGCAAGAGAAAGCGTATAAAACCTTTTTTAATGAGGAAACTATGAAGCTCGCCGTGTTAATGGATCCTATTGAAACAATCAAGGCTTACAAAGATTCGACGGTGGCCATGATTAAAAGCGCACAAGAACAAGGCTGGTCTTGTGAGTTTTTTACTCAAAGTGACTTAGTCTGTCGAGATGGTCGTGCCTTTGCTGCCATGTCTTCCATCCACATAAAAGATATTCATAAACCAAATTGGGTGGAAACAACAACGCTTGGTGAAACAGCATTAAGCGAATTCGATGTTATTTTAATGCGTAAAGATCCTCCGTTTGACATGGAATATATTTACGCAACGTATGCTCTTGAGCTTGCTGAAAAGGAGGGGGTGCTCGTCGCTAATAACCCACAAAGCCTTCGCGATGCGAATGAAAAATTCTATACCTTAAATTTTGCCCAATGCTGCCCTGAAACACTTGTGAGTCGAAACATGGCGACTTTAAAAGCATTTTGGCAAACGCACCGCAATGTGATTTTCAAGCCTTTAGAAGGCATGGGAGGACGTTCGGTCTTTCACGTTGGCGAGGATGGCCATAATCTTGGGGTAATTTTGGAGATGTTAACTCATGGTGAAACGGTCAGTGCCATGGCTCAAAAATACATTCCCGAAATTAAAACGCATGGGGATAAGCGTATTTTGTTGATAAATGGTGAGCCCGTTCCTTACGCCTTAGCTAGAATCCCTGCAAAAGGGGAGTTAAGAGGGAATTTGGCGGTTGGAGCGACTGGTAACGTTGTTGAAATCACCAAACGCGATCGATGGATATGTGAGCAGCTTTCTCCCACGTTAAAAGCCAAAGGCTTATATTTTGTAGGCATCGATGTGATTGGTGATTATTTAACCGAAATCAATGTGACTAGCCCAACCTGCATTCAAGAAATTGCACATGAAACTGGGTTGGATATTGCCGGAGATTTCATACGATGCTTAGCGGATTTAACTAAAAAAGTCTAATTGGCGCCAAGCTTCAAAGAGAATGATAGCAACCGCATTCGATAAATTTAAACTGCGACTTTCTTTTTGCATGGGGATACGGATCCCTTCAAACTGGGTACGAAGGTCAACCGGTAGTCCACGCGTTTCTGCACCAAAAAGCAACAGATCTTCATCTTGATAGGCGACATCGCTATATAAGGTGGTCGCTTTTGTGGTGCAGGCGAAAATACGGCGATCTTTATGTTGCTCAATAAATGCCGCGTCATTCTCATAATGAATGACCCTAGCCCATTCATGATAATCCAAACCGGCTCGCCTTAAGCGCTTGTCCTCTAACGTAAATCCTAAAGGATGGATCAGATGCAATTGTGCGCCACTGTTAGCGCACAAACGGATAATGTTACCGGTATTCGGCGGAATTTCAGGTTGATGGAGTGCGATGTGTAGCATGTTCTGCGGTCGTAATCGGAAACTCAGAAGGTGTCCCGTCTGCTGGCGTTTCGGTGGTTAATGAATCGTCTTCTCCTTCAGCATCCACGTATAATGAACCAAGCGATTGTTCCTGCTCGCCGGTAATGAGGAAATTGCGGCGTTGAAGGTAAGCGTCGCGAATAAATGTATAGGAATCAATAGCCTCCGCGATTAAAGGGTCGGTTTCTAGCATTTGAGAACGCAGATCAATATACCTCAATCCAATTAAAGAATAGACAACGGCATCGGAAGGAATGTACGGGTAGGGGGTGAACAAGGTAAAATCAAACATCATACCAAATCCATCGCGAATCGTACTTGGCCCAAGAAAGGGAATAACAACATAGGGGGATTGTTTATCGCCCCACTTCGCAAAGGTTAACCCTAAATCATTACTACGGGGTGGCAAACCAAATGGACCTGCCGCCACGTCAAAGACCCCAGCAATCCCGAAGGTGGAGTTAATTAGAAATCGCCAAGTGTCTTTAATGGCATACTTCCATTCGGCTTGCAGCAGATCGTTTGCTATCGTGGGTAACATATTCACATTGTTATATGCGTTATTGATTCCCGAACGAATAGGAGGAGGGACAGCGGCTTTATATAAACGAGCCGGAGGACGCAGCATTGTAGCATCAAACGCCATGTTAAATTTATGTATTTCACGGTTAATCGGCTCGTAAGGATCAGCAGGATTCGAGCCTTTGTTCACGCAGGCTGATAAAAAAATAGAGCCCAATAAGGCCGTGAATTTAACGATCAAGCGCATGAGTTTTCTGTTCCTTGAAAAAGAATTGGGTTCAACAAGTTATTATCCGAAGTATAGTTATTCTAGCAAATTAAAACGACATCACAAACGTGACCGGCCCATCGTTGCATAAATTGACTTGCATTTCTGCGCCAAAGCGGCCGGTTTCAACCATGTCGTATCGTTGTTTGGCCAATTGAACGAGATCATCAAATAATTGCCGCCCTTGCTCTGGTGGCGCTCCCTTGGTAAAACTGGGTCGTAAACCGCGGCTTGTATCAGCCAACAAGGTAAATTGTGGTACTAACAATAAGCCGCCTTTAACCTCTTGAAGGCTTAAATTCATTTTACCCTGGTGGTCTTCCATAATACGATATTTGAGACATCGCTCTAACATAGAGCTTACAGTGTCGTTCGAATCTTCTTTTTCGAATCCACATAAGATCACTAACCCTTGTTTAATTTGGCCAATGATTTCTTCAGCAACGGTTACGGACGCGTGCTTGACTCTTTGAATCACAATGAGCATCGGGCATAAATTATATTAACAAGCTTGAAACTCTAACACAGGGTTTCAAACAATAATATACCCGTAATCTTTCAAAATGCGGCAGGGCGAAAAAGAAAAAGCATAAATCACGCATTTTGAAAGATTACGGGTATATAGTCTGGGTCGTCTCATTAATACAGGTTTCTGGCAATTAGCTGCTAAATTTATAATAATGTCGCCATTGTTTTTTAGTTGGAACTTTGTATGTCTTCCTTTGTGCATGGATTAAATGAACCACAACAGCTTGCTGTAACCGCCCCAATGGGTAATATGCTAGTGTTGGCGGGGGCTGGAAGCGGGAAAACTCGGGTGTTGGTGAGCCGAATTGCCTGGTTGATTGAGCACGAAGGGCTTTCTCCTCATTCAATACTTGCGGTGACGTTTACTAATAAAGCGGCCGGAGAAATGAAAGCTCGACTTACAGAGCTTCTTGCTTGTCCTGTGCAAGGCTTGTGGGTAGGCACGTTCCATGGCTTATGCCATCGCATGCTTCGCAGACATTTTAAAGACGCTAAATTACCCGAACAGTTTCATATTCTTGATAGTGACGATCAAGCAAGACTTCTAAAGCGCGTGATCACTTCATTAAATCTTGATGTCGATCAATGGCCGGTGAAACAAGCTCAATCGTTTATCAATGGAAAAAAGGACGAAGGCTTACGACCACATCATATCCAAGCCCCAGATTATGGCCCTTCTCGTACCCTCGTGCGTATCTATCATGCGTATGAACAAGCCTGCCAAACCGCAGGCGTGATTGATTTTGCAGAACTCTTACTGCGTTGTCATGAGCTTTTACGTGATAATCCGGAACTTTTAGCTCATTATCAGCAACGGTTTCAGGCGATTTTAGTGGATGAATTTCAAGACACCAACACGATCCAATACGCCTGGATTAAGCTGTTAGCAGGTGAGCAGGCCGCAGTGATGGCGGTTGGGGATGATGATCAATCTATCTATGGCTGGAGAGGAGCTAAAGTTGAGAACATTCAACGATTTACAAAAGACTTTCTCGCGACGAAAGTGATCCGATTGGAACAAAATTATCGTTCAACCGCAACCATTTTAAACGCGGCGAATGCTCTGATTAATCATAATCGTTCACGTATGGGTAAAGAACTGTGGACGGCAGGACTTACCGGTGAATCAATCCTGGTGTTTAGCGCGTTCAATGAATTGGAAGAAGCCCGGTTTGTCGCAGAACGTATTGATTTAGAACTAAGCCGAGGACGTCCTTTAGACGAGATAGCCATTTTATACCGTTCCAATGCTCAATCGCGGGTGATTGAGGAATCGCTGTTGCGCGCGGGTATTGCTTATCGCATTTATGGCGGCGTGCGATTTTTTGAGCGCGCTGAGATTAAAGATAGTTTGGCCTATTTACGCTTGATAGCGAATCCGCATGATGATGCTTCATTTGAGCGCATTATTAATTTCCCGACCCGTGGAATCGGTGAAAAAACATTGGATGAAATTCGTGCCTTAGCTCGCGATTCGTCATGTTCTTTATGGACTGCTACCAATACATTGTTGCACCAAAATCAGTTAAACCAGCGAGCAGCCACGGCGCTCGCAACGTTTGTGGGTATTATTGAGTCATTGCAACAACAAGGATTAGAGCAATCCTTAGATGAGCAAATTCGGCTGGTGATCCAAAGCAGTGGGTTGTATGCTCATTACAGTAAAGAAAAAGGTGAAAAAGCGGAGTCACGTCTGGAAAATATGCATGAGTTGGTCAACGCTGCTAAACAGTTTCGTTACGAATACGATGACGAGGAAACGATGCCACTGTTAACGGCGTTTTTAGCCTACGCATCTTTGGAAGCTGGGGAAATGCAAGGAGGGGATCATGAGTGTTGTGTTCATTTGATGACGATTCACGCCGCTAAAGGATTAGAGTTCCCTATTGTTTTTATGGTGGGAATGGAAGAAGGGCTTTTTCCTGGGAAACAATCAGTCGAAGAACCCGGTCGACTGGAAGAAGAGCGCCGTCTTTGTTATGTCGGCATGACCCGAGCCATGGAAAAGCTAGTTTTGACTTACGCTGAAATTCGAAGACAATATGGTCGAGAGGAGTATCATCGGCCTTCACGCTTTTTACGTGAATTGCCTGCAAAATATCTGGATGAGTTACGTCCCAAAGCCAGTTATCAGCCGGTTTCTAAACCTTCGTCTTTCCCATCAGCGGATAATGATTCAGGTTTTCAACTGGGACAATCGGTGCATCATGCTAAATTCGGACATGGCGTTGTCCTTGCAGTTGAAGGAAGTGGCGCTCACACTCGTGTTCAAGTGAACTTTGATTGCCATGGGAGTAAATGGTTGGTTGTGGCCTATGCGAATTTAACTTAAGTTTAATGGTTTAGGTTAGCTTGAGTTTCTTGAATTTAAAGTTCGCTGGTGCTAACGTTCATGTACTAATAAAAACTATAAAGGGGATAGGCGTGAAATTAAAATCACTGATGACCATTGGTTTGCTCGCAAGCGTTGCAACAGGCCCGGTTCTTGCCGCAGATGCGTTAACTCCGGCTCAGAAAAAGGAAGTTGAGCAAATTATTCACGAGTATCTGGTTAAAAATCCAGAAGTACTCGTGGAAGTGTCACAAGCGTTGCAGCAGAAACAACAACAAAGCATGCAAGAAAAAGCAAAAAGCGCGATTTCTGAGAATGCAAAGCAGTTGTTTACTGAAAATTTAGCGGTTGCTGGGAATCCGAATGGAAATGTAACGCTGGTTGAGTTTTTTGATTATCAGTGCATTCACTGTAAAAAGATGATGCCTGTGATCAGTGAGCTTATTAAGAAACATGATAATCTTCGTGTGATTTATAAGGAATTCCCTATCTTTGGTAAAAGCTCTGAGTTAGCCTCAAAGGCGGCTCTTGCGGCTGCGATGCAAGGAAAATATAAAGCCATGCATGATGCGCTGCTGTCTGAAAATAAACGCCTTGATGAAACGGTGATTATGGATGCAGCTAAATCAGCTGGGCTGGATATTTCTAAGCTCAAGAAAGATATGGACAGTAAAACAGTAACTGCCGCGTTAGAAGCAAATCGCGAGCTGGCTGAAAAAATGAACCTCATGGGTACACCTGCCTTTATCGTTGCTGCAACACCCAAAGGGCAATTTAAGAAAAACAGTGATCCTGCCTTTATTCCAGGTGCTGCCAGTGAAGAAGTGTTGCAAAACCTGATTGAGCAAGCAGGAAAATAATTACAAACTATTGTATACTTCAGGCAATTCTTTGCCGCTCTAACGCGCCTTGGCTTGTCCCTGGAGTCTAGAATAAAGCAAGCATTAGACTCCTGGGTAAACCCGAGGCATAGGCTGGTCTACAAGAGAGGCATAGGTATTTGGGGTTATAGGGCATCTAAGATACGTGGTCATTTAGTTCAGTCTGATGATGCCTTTTCTGCGTAGTTCGGGATTCATTTAGTTTTTCCCTTCTGTTTGAGATTTACATGACAAAGCCAAAAACCTTCCAGGACATTATTTTAACGCTCCAACATTATTGGGCGTCACAAGGATGCGTGATTTTGCAGCCGCTGGATATGGAAGTGGGCGCAGGAACCTTTCATCCTGCGACCTTTTTGCGCGCAATTGGCCCAGAACCGTGGTCGGCTGCTTATGTTCAACCTTCTAGACGGCCTACGGATGGGCGTTATGGCGAAAATCCGAATCGTGTTCAACATTATTATCAGTTCCAAGTGGTGTTAAAACCCTCACCACTCGATATTCAAGAAAAATATCTCAATTCTTTGCGTGCCCTAGGAATTGATCCTTTAAAAGATGATATTCGTTTTGTTGAAGATAATTGGGAGTCTCCAACGTTGGGCGCTTGGGGGCTTGGTTGGGAAGTGTGGCAAAATGGCATGGAAGTGTCCCAATTTACGTATTTCCAGCAAGTAGGCGGCTTAGTCTGTAAACCCGTCACCGGTGAGTTAACCTATGGCCTGGAACGATTGGCAATGTTTATTTTAGGGTATGACAGCTTGTTTGATATGCCTTGGAGTGATACTGAACATGGAACGGTTACCTATGGCGATGTGTTTCATCAAAACGAAGTTGAGATGTCGGCTTATAACTTTGAGCATGCGAATGTGGATGCGCTGTTTAATCAGTTTGATTATTATGAGCAAGAAGCCGAACAGCTAGTAAAACTGCAGTTGCCTTTGCCTGCTTATGAAATGGTCATGAAAGCTTCCCATGTGTTTAATTTGCTCGATGCTCGTCATGCGGTGTCGGTTACCGAGCGTCAGCGTTATATATTACGGGTTCGGCAGTTATCGAGAGCGGTAGCGCTTGCTTACTACCAAGCGCGCGAAGCGCTTGGTTTCCCAATGCTAAAGGTGTGCGATGGCGAGTGATTTATTATTTGAGTTGGGTACCGAAGAATTACCCTCAGGTTCCGTTTGGCCTTTGGCTGAAGGGTTAGCCAATAATCTAATGGCTGGATTAAAGAACGCTGAGTTACAGTTTGGTCTAGTGAAATCCTATGCTACGCCCCGACGTATAGCGGTATTCATAAAAGAGGTTCAAGAGACTCAGCCAGATCAAACTATTATTCGTAAAGGGCCAGCGGTGACCGCAGGCTCTGATTCGCAACAAAAATCTTCCCAGGCTTTGCAAGGCTTTGCTCGATCATGCGGCGTTTCGGTGGATCAATTAAGTCAGACGCACACAGATAAAGGTTCCTGGTGGATTTATGAAGCTATAAAACCTGGCGCTGATACAAAAAAGCTTTTGCCAGAGTTGATTGCTGAAGCAATAGCTGGTTTGCCGGTTCCTAAGCCCATGCGTTGGGGAAGTAGTGAAAACGAATTTGCGCGTCCGGTTCACTGGGCTGTTTTATTATTTGGGGATGAAGTTATAGAGACCACGCTTTTAGGCGTCACGACGGGCCGTGATAGTGTTGGTCATCGCTTTCATTATCCTAAACCCGTTAAAATTGATTCGCCTTCGGATTATGAACGTGCACTAAGAGAGGCATTTGTTGAGCCAGATTTCTTTCAACGTAAGCAACGCATAATTGAGCAGGTTGTTAAGTTGGCTCGTGAGCATCAGTTTACTGCGATTATGCCAGAGCCGCTAGTGGATGAAGTGACCTCAATTGTTGAATGGCCACACCCTTTGCTGGCGCAGTTTGAGTCAGAGTTTTTAGAAGTCCCTGCAGAAGCGTTAATTGCCTCCATGCAGGCTCATCAGAAATGCTTTGCTTTACAAGATGCAACAGGGCAATTGCAGCCTTATTTTATAACGGTCTCTAATATTATTAGCGAAGCTCCTGAACAAGTCGTGGCAGGTAATGAGAAAGTGATGCGCGCACGGTTAAGTGACGCGTCCTTCTTTTATAAGCAAGATAAAAAGAAATCCTTATCTGATTATGCAAAAGCCACAGAGGCCGTGGTGTTTCAAGCCAGGCTCGGGAGTCTTGCAGATAAAACAACGCGCATTAAGACTTTAATGGAAGCCTTGATTCAACCATTGAATCTGAACCAAACTCATGCTTTACGAAGCGCAGAACTGTGTAAGTGTGACTTAATGACTGGCATGGTGGGTGAGTTTCCTGAACTACAAGGGGTTATGGGCTATTATTATGCAATGAATGATCATGAGCCTGAAGCGGTGGCCATTGCGATAAAAGAACAATATTGGCCTCGTTTTTCTGGTGATGAGTTGCCTTCGACCACTCTTGGTACAGCGTTATCTTTGGCCGATAGGCTGGATACGTTGGTGGGTATTTTTGCTATTGGCCAAAAGCCAACAGGGGTTAAAGATCCGTTCAAACTACGACGGCATGCGTTGGCAGTGGTTCGTCTGCTGATTGCAACCCCCGCTGCAATTAATTTATCGACCTTAGTGCAGCAAGCATTACATAGCTATAGGACAACCCCAAAACTTAATCACCAAGCGGTCGAGGAATTAATCCCATTTATTTTGGAACGAATGCAGTCCTATTATCAAACTCAAGAGGTATCTCAAGATCTTGTGTTAGCCGTTCGAGCGCGCCAGGAGGATTGGCTTTATGATACGGATATGCGTATAAAAGCACTGATGGATTTTGTGCACTTACCAGAAGCCGTTAGTCTTTCTGCCGCATGTAAACGGGTCAACAACATTGTGCAAAAAGCAAATTTAACCAATGGGCTTCAAGAGGTTAAATCGGAGTTATTACAAGAGGTAGAAGAAAAGGTCTTGTTCGAGAAAATTCAGCAAATGGAGCAGTTTGTTAAACCGCTGTATTTGATTGGTAACTATGAAGAAATACTGAGCCACTTAGCGACGCTTCGCCAACCTGTGGATGCATTTTTTGATAACGTGATGGTCATGGCAGATGATGAAGCCCTTAAACGAAATCGACTCAGTCTTTTAACGCGCCTTCAAATCTTATTACAAGGGGTGGCTGATATCTCCTTATTAACGATAGAGAAATGACGAAACTTATTATATTGGACCGTGATGGAGTGATTAATAAAGACTCCATGCACTACATTAAATCGGTTGATGAATTTAAGCTCTTACCTGGAAGCCTTCAGGCGATTGCGATGTTGACTAAAGCAGGGTATCGCATTGGTGTCGCCACAAATCAATCAGGGATTTCGCGCGGGTATTATGATGAGGCGAAGCTAGAGAAGATTCATGAAACGCTACTCACTCGCGTTCGTGAGGCGGGTGGCGCTATCGATGTGATTGAGTATTGCCCTCATATGCCTGATTATGGCTGCCCATGCCGTAAGCCAAATCCGGGCATGTTGTTAGCGATCGCTGAGTATTTTAATCAAACGATCACAGGGGTTCCTTATGTCGGCGATCGAGTCTCTGATATTCAAGCCGCCGAAGCGGTTGGCGCCAAGCCGTTGCTAGTATTCTCAACGATGACTGACCGTGTTGGGCTTAAAGCTTATCCCCATGTTCCGGTATTCAACAGCCTGTTGGAATGTGTAGAAACCTATTTATTAACGCACGATGCTTAAGCCCGTTGTTGTTGGTTATACAGAGGAATCTTTGCGAGAAAATGCCAAAGCGCTTGCAGCCCAACTTCATTTAGAAATCAATCACGATAAATTCCCACAGTTGACGTTGACTTCTGAGCGTTTGGAATTAAGAACGACTAGGTTTTTACCTATGGCGGTTGATTTCGAAGACGTATCTCGCAAACGACGACTTGAGGGCAAAAAACAAGGATTAATTCAAGCTTGCAAACCAGATTCAGGCGTAACCATCCTTGATGTTACTGCTGGGTGGGGAAGAGATGCGGCGATTCTAGCAGGATTTGGTGCTAATGTTATCATGATTGAGCGCAACCCAATTATGGCCGCCTTACTTAAAGATGGGTTAAAGCGACTTGATGAATCTTCGTCTCTTAAGCCGTTATTGTCTTTACACCATGAAGATGCAAAATCGTATTTAACTGCCTTGTCAGAACCTGATTACCCTGAGGTCATCTATATGGATCCAATGCATCCCACCCGACAAAAATCAGCGTTAGTCAAAAAGGAAATGCAGCTTCTGCAACAACTGTTAGGAGCCGATGAGGATGCTCTAGAGCTATTGGAGAGTTCACTTAAAAGAGCCAAAAATAGGGTCGTCGTAAAATGGCCACAACGCCAACCACCCTTAAAGCCCTCCCAGATAAGCTATCCAGGCAAAACGATTCGTTTCGATGTCTACAAAACGTAGCCCGGTTGCTCAGAACCGGGAATAACGAACACAGCGACTTCAAAAAACTCTTTAAGCAAATTCACACAATTCTTCACGAAGCCGTTTTTCTTCCTCTAACTCTTCGATTCGTCTTCGTCTCTCTAATTTTGTGGTGAGGCATCCTGCATCCGCGGCATCAAACAAATCATCAATTCCTACTTCAAAATCCTCAAACTTCTTAGCGCTCATTGCTAATCTCCTTTACTGCCTTTAAGTCCATGGCCAGGGCTTCTGTAATCTATATCGCTTTTGGATTTGATTGCGTATAGTTCTTGCCCTTCATAAGAAAAAATACCAGATTTCTTGCTTAAGGAACAGAAAAATTTGTTTCAATGAGTCAACGGGTTGGTGCATGTATCGCTATAAAAGACCGAATCAAAGGATTGGGATGGTTCAAAAATGCATTTTGAACGATTAAGGCGATAAAAGGCGTAAACGCCTTTTATCGCCAATAAACATAGCTTATGGTGCTGCTTGGTGTATGGGTGGTGTTTCTGCAGATGGTTGTTCCGTAGAGGATTCTTTTTTCATTCCCATTAGATCCTCTTTAATTTGGTTTGTGCGTTGAGCAGAAACTTTAGGCGTAAGTGTTTCTTTTTGGGTCTTAAGGAATTGAGCTCTTTCTTCGATGGCTTTATAGCGATCGTTTCGGCCTTTAAATACCTCATCTATTTTTTTCTCTACGCCATTTATTTTGAGGGTAATATTTTTGCTTTCAAAGCCACTTTTTCGACAAGCTTCATACGCTTCTGCAGCAAGTTTCATACAACGCTCAGGATCGGGATGATCAATATCCATGGTAATAGTGTCATAACCACTCGCTCTCACCATTAAGGCAAGGCTTTGGAGATCCTCTTTCATTTTACTGTTCCAACCGCGATGATAAGCGGTGCTAAATAATGGCCTTGGCATTTGAATTGAGAATTCACCGTTCCCATGTTTATTAATATTAAGACCAGTTTGAGTCTCTAATACAGGCAAATCTTCAATTTTTATGCCTTTAAATAAAGCAGAACTACCATCTTCATCTCCAATTTGAATGGTAACACCTGCACCAGGAGATTTACGATTCTTTTCATAGAGTTGATCGATATAGGCTTTTATCGCTTCATTTTTATTGTAGAGGCCAGCCAGAGCAAAGATTCGGCTGTTTTCAGACTCAATCTGATTAAGTATTTCGCGGTGGCTGTTTGCAAGCGGCTCAATTGCTGCCTTGGTATAGGTTGATTGTGAGCTTTTGAATGAATCAGTAATTTTTTCAATTGCAGCATCTATTTTTTTATCGCTCTGGTTATCCGTAGATGCGATGTTTAATAATTTAGCCAACTGATTTCTATTATCAGGATCTTTAAATAGCTTAGTAAGTTTTTCGAGATCCTTCTTATTTTGCGCGGCTAGTGCATTTGATGCTTCTTGTTCTAAACGTTTCACCGTTTGTTGTAGTTCGTAGATGTTTAATGAGCCATCAGCCGCATTAATTTTGCGATTTAACGCCGCAATTTGTGTTTCATAGGCTTGTTGTTCCTTAAGAAACGAAGGATCTGGCTTTGTAATTGACTCAATTTCTTTACGAAGAGCGTTTTGGTTAGAATTATCCTCTTTAATATCCTTTGATAATTCTTTGAGGGTTTTATCACGAATGTCCTGAATGCTACTTTGACGTTTTTCCAGATATTGAGTAAATAGCTCAGCGCCTTCCATGCCTTTTCCAAACCCCATGCTCTTTGAAAATTCTGCAATAATGGCTTGCTGCTCTTCAGGCGTTTTTAGGGTAGAATACTTACCTGGTCTATAAATACTTTTATATGCCTGATGTGCTGCTAGAAGTTCAAGTAACATAATTCACCCGAAAAATTTAAAAAATCTTATAATAAGTATATCATTAAAATCTTAGCTTAAACTTAAGTACACTTATTCCCACAGGGCAACCGCATCTAAACGGATACTATGAAATCAAAATGCCTACGTTCCGCGCTTTATGCGCGGAATCTAGTCTCGTACATTGTTCAAGATCAACTGGATGCCGTGCATAAAGCACGGCACGTAGACAAAAACAAACTTTTTAGTGTTTAAAATTTAGATGCGGTTACCCTACTTATTCCCAGGCAGGAATGGCGCCGTCGCCAAAGAGCAATTTGGCTTTTTGTTTAACTTCTTCTGAATGCATGGCTTTAACAAACAACTCAAGTTGCGGCTTTTTCTCACTATTGCTTTTGATGACAATAATATTGGCATAAGGCGAGTCTTTGCTTTCTTGCAATAACCCATCGCGGCTTGGGCTTAACCCGGCGGGAATGGCAAAATTAGTGTTGATGACGGCAAGATCGACATCATCCAGCACACGGGGTAACTGAGCCGCATCAAGCTCTTTAAATTTAAGCTGTTTTGGATTGGCGACTATATCTTTAACATCCGGATTTTGATTAGAAGATAACCTAATTAATCCTGCTTTTTGCAATAGTAGTAAGGCTCTGGATTCGTTGCTTGGATCATTTGGAATGGCAACGGTTGCTTTTACGGGTATATTGTCTAAGGTTTTAAATTTTTTAGAATAAATTGCCGTTGGGTAAATAAACGTTTTGCCAATGGCTTCCAACTCATAACCATGAGCTTTTTTCGATGCCTCTAAATAGGGCTGATGTTGATAAATATTGGCATCTAAACTGCCATCTTGGAGCGCTTCATTGGGTAAGTTGTAATCGCTAAACTCAATGATTTTAACATTGAGGTCATATTTTTCTTTAGCGACTTTTTGCCCTACTTCCACTAACTCTGTTTCAGGCCCGGCAATAGTGCCCACAACAATCGTATTCGGTGATGGTTTGCTGCAGGCAATTAAAGTGAGTGTAAGAATAAAAACAAGGATAAAGCGCATTAAATTCTCCGATATAAATACAGGGTAACTCCCCAGGTACGTCATCCTGAGCGTAGCGAAGGATCTCAAAATGACTAAATCGAAGCCAGATTTTGGAGATCCTTCGCTACGCTCAGGATGACGAAGCACCTATTTGTTTTAAACTAAAACAAAATTTGCAGGTACCTGGGGAGTTACAATACAGGTTTGATGGTAATTCGATGGTCGTTAAGTATATTTTCGAACCAAATAATCACCAGCCATTTGTAACGCTTGAACTATGATAATTAAAATTAATACCGTCGCCAACATGATAGTTACATTAAATCGCTGATAACCATAACGTATCGCCAAATCACCTAGCCCACCGCCGCCGACCGTGCCGGCCATAGCCGAATAATTCACTAAGGTGATTGCCGTCACCGTAATCGCATGAATAAGTTGGGGTGTGGCTTCTGGCAATAACAGAAGGCGAATCATTTGCCAGGTATTGGCTCCCATCGAAAAACCGGTTTCAACTAACCCTTCGGGAAGGCTTTGATAAGCATTATCAACTAAGCGAGCAAAAAAAGGTGCGGCTCCAAGGGTTAAAGGAACCATAGCCGCGTGAATCCCAATAGAAGTACCCACAATAAATCGCGTAAACGGGATTAACGCGACTAAAAGGATAATAAAGGGGATAGAACGGCTAATGTTTATGAGGCCTGCAACCAATCGATGCAACGTGGGGTGAGGCTTAATATTTCCACTGCTAAATAATAGGGTTCCTAAGGGCAATCCTAACATTGCGGCAAATAAAGTACTGGCGAAAACCATATACAGCGTTTCACCTGTTGCGATGAGTAAATCATATAGCATCGTCGGTGACATAACCTAAAATCTCCACACTAAGACTGAATTGATTACAGCGTTGAATAAATTGTTGTAACTGGGTTTGATCTGCGGATAATTCAGCCACCAATACACCGCAGGTGAGATGATCAAAGCGATCAATGTTCGCCAGTAAAATGTTGATGTCTAAATGAAGTTCACGACTGGTTTGACTAATAAAAGGAACCGTTGCGCCTTTGCCTTCAAACAAGATTCGTACCAGAGGCTTGTCGTTTACCGCTTGACTAATATGATGTTTTAAACATACGGGTAGTTCAGGGCTTAATTGTGCATAAAGCATGTTTCGAGCAACGCTTGTTTTATCCTTGAAAACATTGGCTAATTCGATGGTTTCAATGATTTTGCCTTTTTCCATGACGGATAAGCGATTGCATATTCGTTTAACCACGTCCATTTCATGGGTGATTAAAACAATCGTAATCCCATACAATTGATTTATCTTTTTTAACAGTGACAAGATAGCATCGGTGGTTTCAGGATCTAAGGCAGAGGTTGCTTCATCACATAATAAGAGTTGGGGAGAAGCGCTTAATGCTCGCGCAATAGCCACGCGTTGTTTTTGGCCGCCGCTTAATTGCTGTGGATACGCTTGGGCTTTATCCTCAAGACCAACTAAAGGTAAAAGCTCATTAATCTTAGTGTTGATGGCCTGTTCATCCTGGCCTTGAATGCGCATTGGCAAGGCTATATTGTCGTAGACCGTTCTAGAATTAAGCAAATTAAAATGCTGAAAGATCATACCCATTTTATATCGAGCTTGCCGTAATTGACTAGGGCTCAATTGAGTCAAGTCTTCGCCGTCAACCATCACTCGTCCTTCATCCGGTGGCTCTAATAGATTAAGACAACGTAACAGCGTCGATTTACCGGCGCCACTTTTTCCAATAATGCCAAAAATTTCACCCGCCGGGATGGTTAAGTTAATATCATTTAAAGCGACATGCTTGCCAAAGGATTTTTTTAATCCTGCCAGTTTAATCATGGTGATACCAAGGTTTGACAACTGCGGGGTTCGGAAGAAGAGGGGAGGGTTCTGCCCGCTTTAGCCGTATTTTCAAGGGTTGACGTTATCAACCGTTTGAGCGCCCGCAAGCTGTGAGTTCAAATCAGCGCTAAGGAGATTATACATTTTTTATTTAATTATACAAATCAGCGAGCGATTTAAAGTACTCCAGCGCTTCGGGATTGGCTAACGATTGAGTATTGTTTACAGGTTGCCCATGTATAATCTTTCGAACCGCCAATTCAACGATTTTATTGTTAATGGTGCGAGGTATATCTGGAACTTGAATAATTTTTGCCGGAACATGTCGAGGGGAGGCGTTGGTTCGAATGGTTTGCCGAATGGTGTTTTTTAATTCTTCGGTTAAGGTTAATCCCCCTTTTAAGGTTACAAATAAAATCACTCGAACGTCCTCTTGCCACTCTTGACCGATGACCACACTATCGACCACCTCAGGGATTTTTTCGACTTGGCGATAAATTTCGGCCGTTCCTATTCGAACGCCGCCAGGGTTTAAAACCGCATCGGAACGGCCATAAATAATTAAACCATGATGTTTGGTTAACTCAGCAAAATCACCGTGGGCCCAAACCCCAGGAAATCGCTCAAAGTACGCTTCTTTATATTTGGTGTTGTCTTCGTCTTGCCAAAATCCAAGGGGCATGGAAGGAAATGGCTTTGTGCAGACGAGCTCTCCTCGTTTTTCTTCCATGGGCTTTCCCTTCTCATTAAACACCTTCACACTCATGCCTAAACCAAGGCACTGAAGTTCGCCGCGATAAACGGGCAAGATTGGGTTGCCTAGCGCGAAGCATGAAACAATATCAGTTCCGCCTGAAATTGACGACAGTTGAAGATCCGACTTAATGTGTTCATAAACAAAATCATAATTTTTCGGCAGAAGAGGGGAGCCTGTGGACAATAGGCAACGCAAAGCGCTCATTGGATAATGCTTTGCGGGAAAGGCTTCGGATTTTTCGACCATTGAGAGAAATTTAGCGCTTGTGCCAAACACAGTAATCTTTTCGGAATCAATCAACTGAAACAGACGATAAGCTTCTGGAAAATTAGGGGAGCCTTCATACAAAACCAACGTTGCGCCAAGCGCTAGAACCGACACCATCCAGTTCCACATCATCCAACCACACGTGGTATAAAAGAACAAACGGTCTTCAATGCCGATGTCTGTGTGAAGCCCTAATTCTTTGATGTGCTGCAATAGAGCCCCGCCTGCGCTATGAATAATGCATTTTGGTTTTCCAGTGGTTCCTGAGGAAAACAAAATATATATTGGATGAGAAAAGGGGAGTGAAGCAAAGGTGAGGGGGGCCTCAATATCACAAAATTGTTCCCACAACACCGTTTTAGGGTATGAAGAGCAATTTAACGGCTTATCCTTTAGCATTGGGCAAACCACCACCTGCTCTAAGCTTGGCATTAAGTTTAGAAATTCTTGTAACTTCACTAAATCCTCATGAGTTTTGCCATTGTATTGATGTTGGTCGCTGAGAAATAATAGCTTAGGTTCTAATTGACCCAAGCGATCAACGGCTGCTTGCACTCCAAAATCTGGCGAACAGGAGGACCAAATGGCGCCAATTGACGCGGAAGCTAAAAAAGCAATCACGGTTTCTGCAACGTTCGGCATAAACGCCGCAACACGATCGCCCGATTGAATGCCAGCTCTTTTTAAACCTGCTGCACAACGGGCCACAGTGTTTTTCAATTCAGAATAGGTTAAAACGGTACGTATGTTTTGTTCATTTAAAGCAATAATGGCAGGTTTGTCTGGTGCTCCATTTAAGAGTTTTTCTGCGACGTTAAAGTGAGCGCCTTGAAACCATTTCGCATTGATCATGTGGTCGTAATCACTTAAAACTTGAACAGGCGGCGTGTCGAATTCAATGGTAAAAAACTCACAAAGTCTCTGCCAAAAGAGCGAGGGGTTTTGTACCGACCAATCGTGTAACGACTGATAGCTCTTAAACGATTCTGATTCGGCTTTTGAAACATAGTGCATAAATTGCCACATGCGGGTTTGTTCAGGGTGTTTTGGGTGCCAAATTGCCTTGCTCATTCTTACATCCTTTTCGTCATCGACCGTAGCGTTGCTTTAGGTTGTTGTTGGGTAATACAATGAATTCCACCGCCGCCAGCAAACACGTCCAATGCATTAATTTGTTTGATGGCAAAATTCGGAAATAATTGGGTAAAGAGGTTTAAAGCGGCTTGATCCTGTTTTTCACACTCAAAAGAGGGCATCACGATGGCGTTATTGGCAAAATAAAAATTAATATAGGATAAGGTTAAGCGCTCACCGCCTAAATAGGTCGCTGGTGGTTGTTCAACGGGATACACGTCAAGTCTACGCCCAGAGGCATCGGTTGCAGTCCTTAAGAGCTCCAAATTTTCTTGAAGCGTGTAATAATTAGGATCGTGTTTATCTTCCGTATGCAATGCTAAGACTTTTCCGGGTGCAATAAAACAAGCCAGCTCATCAATATGGCCGTTCGTTTCATCTCCCAATAACCCTTTATTGAGCCAGATTATTTTTTCTCCTCCAAGATAGTCTAAGAGGTAATCTTCAATATCTTTTTGTGAAAGATAAGGGTTACGGTTTGGGTTTAGCAAACATTCACGCGTGGTCAAGATGGTGCCCTGACCATCAACGTGAAATGATCCGCCTTCCATCACTAGAGGCGCATGAAAATAGTGCGCCTCGGTTAGCTCGATCACTGCCTTAGCGATTTGATTATCAAGGACGTAATCTTCATAATTTTTACCCCAGGCGTTGTGAATCCAATCTACTGCCCCTAATTCGCGTTGTGCATTTAATAAGAACGTGGGGCCAGTGTCCCTCGTCCAAGAGTCGTTTATAGGATGAGGAATTAAGCGAATGGTTGAATTGCAAAGTGCCGTGGCCTGGACGCGTTCAGAAGGATTGACTAATACATTGACCGGTTCAAATTCGGCGATAGTGTTGGCGACCTTAGCGTAGGCGATCCTAGCCCGCTCTAAACCAATTTTTTCCCAGGTCTCTTCTCGACAAGGCCAAGCCATCCAGCATCCTTCATGAGGATGCCATTCGGCAGGCATACGAAAACCGGCTTGCTTAGGAGTCATGTTATCTCATCGCTATTTGCAACATTAAATGCATTCTACTCAGCAGGGATTGGCCAATAACGCGTTGGCAACTTTTGATTGATTTTTCCGCTTAAGCACGTTGCACATCTTGTCTCCAGCCACAACCACTTTGTAAATATCAACCCCTGTTTCAACGCCTAACCCATGCATGAGGTACAGAACGTCTTCAGTGGCGACGTTACCCGTTGCGCCTTGCGCATAGGGGCAGCCCCCTAATCCTGCCACTGAACTATCAAAGCGATTAACGCCATAGTCCAATGCAGCATAGATGTTGGCTACGGCTTGTCCATAAGTATCATGAAAATGCATCGCAATTTGATTAAATCCCATGCTCGCTGTGACCGCATCTAACAAGGCACGGGTTTGTTTGGGAGTACCAACGCCTATAGTGTCGCCAAAACTGATTTCATTCACGTTCAAATTTAATAATTGTTCAGCCACATGCATGACTTGTTCTGGAAGAATTTTCCCTTCGTATGGGCATCCCAACACACAGGATATATAAGCTCGAACCGGGATGTCATGTTGGTTTGCTAGTTCCATAACCGGCTTAAATCGCTCAATGCTTTCAGCAATCGAACAGTTAATATTTCGTTGATTAAAGGTGTCACTGGCTGCAGTAAAAATGGCGATCTCTTGAACTCCGGTTTCAACGGCTTTTTGCATGCCTTGTTCATTAGGAATGAGAACGGAATAAGACACGCCTTTGGTTTTTTTAATGCCTTGGTAAACTTCAATGTGATCGGCCAATTGCGGAATTGCTTTCGGAGAAACAAAACTGGTGACCTCGATGTGTTTGAGCCCCGTTTCGGTCAATGAATTGATAAAGTCAATTTTAGCTTGGGTATCAACAAATGACGGCTCATTCTGTAACCCATCACGAGGGCCTACTTCAATAATCGTCACTTGGGAAGGAAGATTCATTGCAGTCCTGTTTAAGTTAAGATCTCCATTTACGTATGGATACACACCAATGATTCTATTATGGTGCTAACGTTATGAAAAAGAAAGATGTTATGCCTAAGACGGCTGAGGTTCTTCAGCATCCGCACTCTTTAACTCTACCAGCTGCACACCTTCTTTAACTTGGCTCCCTACCTCGTAATAAACATCGGTTATCAGACCGCTTTGGGGGGCAACGATGGCATGCTCCATTTTCATCGCCTCAAGCACCATTAAAGTGTCGCCCATGTTAACGTTTTCGCCTTTTTTCTTAAGAATGGCAACAACGGTTGAAGGCATCGGGGCGGTTAATTGTGCATCCAGAGCATCACTAGCCCTTGTTTTTTCCCAATTAAAACGAGAAACGGTTACCGGACCATTGTCTAGATAGATAACGAATTTGTCAGCATCATGTTGAACCCACACGCTTCGGGCTTGTTGACCATCATCATAACGCAATAAATTATTTTCAACGTTAATGCATAAGGTTAGGGATTTATCCTTTAGTTCAATTTTGACTTCTGTAGAAGAGATGGGATGAATTAAAACGTCATAGGATTCTTGTTCAATAAGATAACGTTTGCGCCATTGACTGGACAAATGCATTTGCCAAGCAAACGTGTCTTTAACTAATTCCGAGTTTAATCCAGGTTGTAAATCCCAGTAATCAAGGGCGGCTGCTAAAACAATGGCTAGCTCAACATCAGGGGCAGATAAGCGGATTTTTTCGCGCGTTAAAAAGTCCGTACTGAGTTTGGCGTCCGCAAATTTGGGGTGAGTGACGATGGCTTGTAAAAAAGAAAGATTGGTTTTTACGCCACCGATATGATAATTCGTCAATGCGTGCTGCATACGTTTCAACGCTAAAGAGCGGGACTCTCCATAGGTAATGAGTTTTGCAATCATCGGGTCATAATACATAGTAATCTTAGAGCCGAAGGTTACCCCTGAATCAATTCGAATGCCTTCTCCTTGGGGCTCTTTAAGAAATGTCAATTGACCGATGGAAGGCATAAATTCATGGCTGGGATCTTCTGCATATACGCGACATTCTATGGCATGCCCCTGGTGGGTTATGTTGTCTTGACTTAACGGTAACGGTTCATTTGCAGCAATGCAAAGCTGCCATTCAACCAAATCAATCCCAGTGATGCATTCGGTTATAGGATGCTCGACCTGAAGACGAGTGTTCATTTCCATAAAATAAAACTGTTCATCGTGGCCAACTAGGAATTCAATGGTTCCTGCACCTCGATAATCAATTTTTTGAGCCACGGTAATGGCAGCTTTCGCCATGTTCTCCCGTAAGGATTGAGATAAATTTGGAGCAGGGGCTTCCTCAATGATTTTTTGATGACGGCGTTGAATGGAACAGTCTCTATCAAACAAATGCACCACATGGCCAAAATTATCGGCCATTATTTGGAGTTCAACATGGCGAGGATTGACGATGAGTTTCTCAATGATCATCGTATCATCACCAAAACTTGATTTTGCTTCTCTTCTTGCGCCAGCAAGTGATTCTGAAAATTCCTTTTCAGCAAGAACGGCTCGCATGCCTTTGCCACCACCGCCTGCTGCGGCTTTTAACAAAATCGGAAAACCAATTTTCTTTGCTTCACAAAGCAAAGTGTCATCGGATTGATCTTTTCCATGATACCCAGGGGTTAAGGGAACGTCGGTATTGTCCAAAAGCTGTTTCGCTAATTGCTTAGAAGCCATAGCTTGCATAGCGGAGACGGAAGGCCCAATAAACACCAGTTGAGCGGCTTTACAGGCTTTAGCGAACGTCGGATTTTCGGATAAAAATCCATAGCCAGGATGAATGGCTTCGGCTCCTGAAGCAACCGCTGCTTGAATAATGGATTCAATATTTAGGTAGCTTTCTGAGCTTGGTGCATTGCCGATATAGAAGGCTTCGTCTGCAGCTTTGACATGAAGGGCATCGCTATCTGCAAAAGAGTAGACCGCTACCGTTTTTACTCCTAAGCGTTTAGCGGTGCGTATAATCCGGCAAGCAATTTCACCGCGGTTAGCAATTAAAATTTTTGTAAACATGATAGCCTCACTAGACCTAAGCGATATTTTCTAATCCCAAGCTGGAGTTTCTTTATTCAAAAAAGCATTTAATCCACGTTGACCTTCTTCAGAGACACGCTTTTTAGCAATGAGCAACGCCGTTTCATTAATTAATGCTGCGGTTATAGGTTTATTCTGTACGAACTGAACCAGTTTTTTGGATTCTTTGACCGCTTCTGGCGCGTTTTTAGTCAGAGTTTCGGCAAATGTCGTCGAAAACGATTGCAAGGTCTCTTGAGGTACACAGTAATGAACTAATCCAAGCTCATAGGCTCGCTTTGCATCAATGACTTCGGCGCTCATAAAGAGCCAGGAAGCGACTCTTGCTCCTAGTGCATGGACAACATAGGGACTGATTACAGCAGGTATTAACCCTAATTTTACTTCAGAAAAACAAAACTTAGCGTTTTCTGAGGCAATGGCGACATCACAAGCCGCCGCTAAGCCTGCCCCTCCGCCATATGCTGAGCCTTGCACTACAGCAATGGTCGGTTTAGAACTACGGTTAAGCGCGTGCATCACGTTGGCCAATACGGTGGCGTCAGCCACATTTTCTTGCTCGCTGAATTCAGCCATGCGCTTCATCCAGGCTAAGTCAGCGCCCGCTGAAAAGTGCTTGCCATTGGCGTTCAATACCACACAACGAATGGTTTCATTGGTTTCTGCTTGTTCAAGTAAACGCAATAATTCAGCTAAAAGCTTATCATCAAATGCATTGTTCTTATCGATGCGGTTTAAAGTGATCTTAAACACTTGATCGTGCAATTCATACAGGACGTCACTCATAATCGTTGGATTTCCTACATTCTAAAAACACCAAAAGGAGTGTCTTCAATGGGGGCATTCATGGCCGCAGATAAACTTAATCCCAACACTCGCCGAGTATCTTTTGGAGCGATTACGCCATCATCCCAAAGCCTAGCACTGGCGTAGTAAGGATTTCCCTGGGCCTCATATTGCGCGCGTAATTTCGCTTTGAAGGCCTCTTCCTCTGATTCAGGCCATGTGCTGCCTTGCTTGTTGTGTTTTTCGCGGTTGATTTGAGCGAGAACATTTGCTGCTTGTTCTCCACCCATAACTGAAATACGTGAATTTGGCCAAGACCATAAGAACCTTGGTGAATAGGCTCGACCACACATGGCATAATTTCCAGCGCCAAAGCTGCCGCCTACGATCACAGTGAACTTGGGAACATTTGCGTTGGCGACCGCCGTCACCATTTTGGCACCATGCTTCGCAATCCCGCTTGCTTCATATTTACTGCCAACCATAAACCCCGTGATGTTTTGTAAAAATATCAAAGGAATTTTACGTTGGCAGCATAATTCAATAAAATGAGTTCCTTTTAATGCGCTCTCGCCAAATAAAATACCATTATTCGCTACAATTCCAACCGGATAGCCATAAAGATGGGCAAAGCCGCAAACCAGGGTCGTCCCATATAAGGCTTTAAATTCATCGAACTCTGAGCCATCGACAATTCGGGCGATGATTTCGCGAATATCAAAGGGTTTGCGCGGATCGGTTGGGATGATGCCATTAAGTTCCGATTCAGCGTATGCTGGATCTTTCGATTCAATTCTTACCGTTGATATTGGCTTGATGCGATTCAGATTTTTAATGCAGCGACGCGCAAGGTGCAACGCGTGTTCGTCATTTTCAGCATAATGGTCAGCGACCCCTGATTCTCGACAATGTACTTCTGCCCCACCTAATTCTTCCGCACTAATGACTTCCCCTGTGGCGGCTTTCACTAAAGGCGGCCCACCAAGAAAAATGGTGGCTTGATTTTGAACCATAATGGATTCATCAGCCATCGCTGGTACGTAAGCCCCTCCAGCAGTACACGACCCCATCACCACTGCAATTTGAGGGATGTTTTTGGCTGAAAGATTGGCTTGATTAAAAAAAATACGACCGAAATGATCACGATCTGGGAAGACTTCGTCCTGCAAGGGCAAGAAAGCTCCGCCAGAATCAACCAGATAAACGCAGGGCAAATGATTCGCCTCGGCAATGTCTTGCGCGCGTAAATGTTTTTTGACCGTAAGTGGGTAGTAAGTTCCGCCTTTAACGGTTGCGTCATTAACCACAATGACACATTCTTGACTATGAATTTGACCAATGCCAGTAATTAAACCCGCGGCAGGGACTTTATCTTCATACACGTTATAAGCGGCTAACTGGGACAATTCCAAAAAAGGACTGCCCGGATCGATTAATTGTTGTAATCGCTCCCGTGGTAATAATTTTCCATGTTTTAGATGACGTTCTCGTGCTGTTTCACCGCCACCTAGCGCGATATCGGCCACGGTGTTTTGTAACGTCTCGACTAGAGCCAGCATGGAGGCTTCGTTTTCCTTGAATTCAGAGCTCGCTGGGTTTAGTTTGCTAATAATTTTTGTCATTGAACCTTATCCAATCAATATTTTACTTAGGACAATCACCAACCACAAAAGCCAGGTAATTTGAATAAAATAGGGCATGTTTTTCCCTTTAATTAGTCGATAAATTAAGGCAGGTATGGCGGCAATGAGGATTGGAATGATTACCAAAGAAAAGACACGTCTTATCATAATTCCTAACTCGCTCTGGCTAAAGACCGGAGCGAGTTTGAGATTTACAAACGTATAGAGCATGTCGAGATATACAATGATCATCTGAGCGTACTCAGCAAAGACCACAATAATGATGCTCAGCAATAGATAAATGAATCCCTGTTTTAATATTGTATTTCGTACCATCATGTCATCCGCTGAGTGATAAATTATAGAAGTTCAAGCGCGATGGCTGTCGCTTCTCCTCCACCAATACATAACGCTGCGACGCCACGTTGTTTATGTTGTTCTTTTAATGCATAAAGCAAGGTGACGATGATGCGAGCGCCTGATGCACCAATGGGGTGGCCTAGAGAACAAGCGCCACCATGGATATTGACCTGCTCAATATCCAGTTCAAGATCGTTTATGGCGGCCATTGTGACTACAGCAAAGGCTTCATTGATTTCATACAAATCAACATCATCTGGCTTCCAGCCAGCCTTTTCCAATACTTTTTTTATTGCAGTGACTGGCGCTGTTGTAAACCACTCAGGTGCTTGGGCGTGACCTGCGTGTGCGACAATTCTTGCTAAGGGCTTGATTCCTCGCTTTTCAGCCTCTTCTGCCGTCATTAAAATGAGACTGGCAGCACCATCGGATATCGAACTGGAATTAGCAGCAGTTACGGTGCCATCGGGTTTAAAGGCTGGTCGTAGCTGGGAAATTTTGGCTAATTTTTTCTCATCAGGGCCTTCATCGCGGTCAATGATAATCTCTTCGGATTTGGTTTTAACGGTTACGGGTGCAATTTCTAGCTTAAATTGACCAGCTTGCTCCGCTTTAATTGCTCGGGACATGGATCGTTTAGCAAATTCATCTTGTTCTTCACGGCTAAAATTATAACGCTCGGCCGTTTTTTCAGCAAAAACACCCATTAATTTCCCACGATCATAAGCGTCTTCGAGACCATCTAAAAACATGTGATCTTTTAATTCACCATGACCTAAACGATAACCGCTTCTGGCTTTTGATAGTAAATAGGGCGCATTACTCATGCTTTCCATACCGCTGGCTAATACAACCTTTGCGGAACCCGATTTAATTAAGTCATGTCCAAGCATTACGGTTTTCATGCCTGAGCCACACATTTTATTGACGGTGCTGGCTGGGGTATGATCTGGTAGTCCTGCAAATTTTGCCGCTTGTCGAGCAGGGGCTTGGCCAATACCGGCTTGTAACACACAACCGCTAATGACTTCATCAATATCGGAAGGATCAATACCTGCTTGAGCTATTGCAGCTTTATGGGCAACGGCACCCAATTCTGGAGCTGATAGTGAAGATAAATTTCCCAACATGTTGCCCGTTGGGGTGCGTTTGGCGGCAACAATGACGATATCGTCCTGGTTCATATGCATTCCTTTTTTAATCGATAGTGGTGGTTAGAGACCTAAGCGCCTGTTTCTTTAAAAAGTTCTCGGCCAATCAGCATTCGTCGAATCTCTGATGTTCCGGCACCAATTTCATAGAGCTTAGCGTCTCGAAGCAGTCTTCCTGTGGGATACTCATTAATATACCCATTTCCTCCCAGAATCTGAATGGCTTGTAGCGCCATTTGGGTCGCTTTTTCAGCTGTATATAGAATAACACTGGCTGCGTCTTTCCGGCTAACTAAACCTTGGTCACAGGCATTTGCCACGGCATAAAGATAAGCCCGAGAAGCATTCAGTTCAGTATACATATCGGCAACTTTACCCTGAATAAATTGAAATTCTCCGATAGATTGATTGAACTGTTGACGCTCATGGATATAGGGCAAAACCACATCCAGACAAGCCTGCATAATTCCTACAGGGCCTGCGGCTAATATGGTTCGTTCATAGTCAAGCCCACTCATTAAGACGTTCACGCCTTCATTAAGTTCGCCTAAAATATTTTCTTTAGGTACTTCGCAATCTTCAAAAACGAGCTCGCAGGTGTTAGAGCCACGCATACCAAGTTTATCGAGCTTTTGAGCTGTCCTAAATCCTTTAAACCCCTGTTCGATAATAAAGGCGGTGATGCCCCGACTTTTAGCTTCCTTATTGGTTTTAGCATAGACCACCAATACATCCGCATCAGGACCATTGGTGATCCACATTTTGGTGCCATTTAGCTGATAATAGTCGCCCTTGTTTTGAGCGCTTAATTGCATGCTGACCACATCCGAACCCGCGTTGGATTCACTCATCGCTAAAGCACCAATGTATTCACCGCTGACTAGTTTGGGCAAATAGGTTTGTTTTTGGCGCTCTGTGCCATTCAGATAAATTTGATTAACGCACAAATTTGAATGGGCGCCATAACTTAAGCCAACAGAGGCAGATGCGCGAGAAATTTCCTCCATGGCAATGGCATGAGCTAAATAACCCATATTAGCCCCGCCGTACTCTTCACTCACGGTGATACCTAGTACGCCTAAATCTCCTAACATTTGCCAAAGATGATTAGGAAAAGCATTTTTGGCATCAATTTCAGCGGCAATAGGAACAATTTCGCGCGATGCGAATTGATGGACGCTGTCTCGTAAAAGATCATAGGTCTCGCCAAGAGGATGTTTTAGACCATGGTGCATAAGAGACTTCCTGTTGCTAATTCAAATACGATAGACTATACCTCTCATAATTCAAGTTGTGAAGCTTGCGGAGTTATTTATTATATACCCATTCCACCTGAAGATATTGGGATTTTCAGATGGAATGGGTATAAAGTATGAAGGAGTAAGGCCATGCGTGAATTGGTACTTTGGGGCCACCATGTTGAAGAATATCGCGAGATGTTTGATTTATCCTGGTCTGATTTTGATAAAAGAATTCTAGAATATGGGTGTGGGCCCAGTGCGATTAATTCAGAATTAAATGAATCAACAAATCATGTGGTGAGTTGCGACCCTTTATTTACTTTAGATAAATCCACGCTCTTTACCAAAGTCTCGTTAATTTTTGATGACATGGTGGCCAACGTTAAGCAGGATCAAGATAAATTTGACTTTAGCCGGTATAATGGTTTGGAAAGTCTTATTGCTAAGCGTCGCCAAGGCATTCAGGAATTTTTTGCCGATTATGAACAAGGGCGCGTAGAAAGCCGTTATGTTCCAGTGAAAGACATTACGTTACCCTTTGCTGACTTTTCGTTTGATGTTGCTTTAAGTTCGCATTATCTTTTTGCAGATCTTGATGACCAGGATGTTTCATTCCATCTAAAGGTTATCAAAGAATTGGCCAGAGTCGCTAAAGAAGTTCGTATTTTTCCTTTAATCGATCGCGACGGTCAACCTTCCCCGTTTCTAGGGCCGGTTTTATTAGGCTTGCAACAGGAAAATTATGGCACTGAGGTAAGAGAGGTTCAATATGCTTTGCAACAACAAGGTAATGCGATGCTCAGAGTATGGGCCCAGCAATGTGATGTGAGTGAATAATTTATGTATTCACTCCTTCGTCCTCTTTTATTTAAACTAGACGCTGAAAAAGCCCATAATCTATCACTTAAAGCATTGCACGTTGTTCCTAAGTTCTGTTTTTCCTCACCCGCGAAAAAGCCAGTAAAAGCAATGGGGTATGAATTTCCTAATCCAGTTGGCCTGGCCGCAGGGTTAGATAAAAATGCCTTGCATTTGGATGCGTTATCTAAACTTGGATTTGGCTTTATCGAAGTCGGAACAGTAACGCCTCGTCCCCAACTAGGAAACAATAAGCCTCGTTTATTTCGTTTGCCTGAAGCCAAAGCGCTAATTAACCGTATGGGCTTTAATAACCATGGTGTAAATGAGCTGATAAATAATGTTCAAAACGCTCGTTACCAAGGGATTTTAGGGATCAATATTGGAAAAAATAAAGACACTCCTTTGCAAGAAGCGTCAGAAGATTATATAACCTGTTTTAAAGCGGTTTATCCTTACGCTTCTTATGTCACTATTAACATCTCATCTCCAAATACCCCAGGGTTACGGCAACTACAACAGGGCGACTTTTTTATTGATTTAATCAGTGAATTGCGCGATGAACAGCTACAGCTTTCAGACCAACACCAACGTTATGTTCCTCTCGTCGTCAAAGTTTCACCAGATGAAGAAGATGATGATTTAAAAAGAATGGCTGAGATTATTGTCAATCAAGGGATTGACGGTATTATCGCAACGAATACTACCGCGGCGCGAGAAAAAGTGGAGCAATTTTCTCATGGAAAAGAGGCCGGTGGTCTGAGTGGGAAACCATTAGCCAGTCGCGCTACTCACTGTTTACGTTTAATAAAAAGCGTCGTTGGAAATCAAGTTTGTTTAATTGCTTCCGGTGGAATTGATAATTCTAATACTGCACAGGAAAAACTAGCTGCTGGGGCCAATTTGTTGCAGGTTTATACGGGGTTGATTTATGAAGGCCCTGGCCTTGTTTCAAAGCTGGTTAGGGAGCTTCCCTAACCGTCATAATAATGTGAGGAAGCTATGAATTACATTTTTAAAGTTAGTATGCTGCTTATTTCCTTGTTTCTAGCCTCTGTTTCATTTGCCTCAGAGGTTCGTTTTTCACAAGCATTACTGTTCAATGGAAAACCCATTGATCCTCTTTGCTTTTATGAGTCAGAAGATACGGGTGGAATGGTCGATTTAGCGACTTGTGGATTACACTCTGAACCAGGCCGCAGCATCACCGGAAAGAATACTCATTTAACCGATAAAGGATACTTCGGATATGATTATGCTTGGAACATGAATCAAGCATTTACGAGTCAGGGGTATAGTTATTACAAGCCCCTAGGAATGCTTGGTCAGTCTGTCATTGTAGAAACGTTAAATAATAGTGGCGGAACGGGAGCGTTTTCTTCAATTAGTCTTGTCACTCGCGATAGCAATCAACTTAAAATCACACCTTTTCACAGTGGTGACCGGTGTAATAATGGAATTGATGAGGTTAAGCGCGTTGAAAATGAAACTGGTGCTCATTTAGTGTATAGCATTAATTTGACACCTTATGATTTCCTTACTTTGGCGAACGATAACCCGCATCAAGTTAAGGCGTACGATGAGCTATCCGCTTGTGCTGCCTGTTGTGTCGCAACCGCAGTTTATGAACGAAGCATTGGTCCTGAATTTGATAAAGAGACGTTGTTAAATATTAACCTGAACGCTCAACAAGATGTGGATGATGGGGAAAGCAACTTTGGCCCGAAATATCAAGGCTGCTTTGATAAGTTGTTACAAACGTATCATAAACAATTTAATGGCAAATTACAGCCGGATGAGTTAAAGCAATTTACTCACGCCTTTAATCAACAATGTGTTGAATTATCTAAGAAAAAATAGCGTAGCATAGATGGTTTCTTTTGTGAGCATTGTTTAGAATTATTTGCTATAAAGATATACCAAATAAGGCTTTTCGGAGAATTCTACAAAAGAATCCGGCAACTGTTTGTGGCGTTTGGAAAAGTAGACATTTACTGTTCTTTAGATCACTTGATGAATCACGTGGGTTACAACACCCCAAATCACTAACTCTTGCTCTTCAGTAATGTCAATGGGTTCAAACTCCGGATTTTCGGCCACCAATCGTACTTTACCCGCCTTACGGGAAAGACGTTTAACGGTAAGCTCGCCATCGATGGCAGCGATCACAATTTTGTTATGGCTAGCTTCTAAGCTGCGATCAACGACTAAAATATCGCCAGATTGAATGCCGGCATTAATCATTGACTCTCCTGCTGCTTTTACAAAAAAGGTAGCGGCGGGGTGTTTAATTAAATGGGTATTTAAATCCAGCTTACGTTCAATATAGTCATCCGCAGGGGAGGGGAAACCTGCTCTTACCGTACTGCCATATAAAGGCAATGCAAATGCTTCGCTTTCTTGATCTAAAAAAGCTAACACCTCCTCTACTCGTGAAATGGGCACACGCATTGATTTAGTGGGTTCGCCATATTTTCCCTGTCCTTTAGGCCGACCAGCACCAGGTCGGACTCCACCGTGTTTATTCATGAAATTAGACGGATGAATTAAGTAACATAAATCAAGTATAATGATGTTGCCGATTACGGGCAAGAGTTTATTTGCATTAGGCTTCTCTGTACATGACAAAAAACCTGTCATGCCCGCGCAGGCGGGCAACCATCCATCAAAATAATCCGATGCCCAAATCAAGCCACTGGGAGTTGTTTTGCTCGATAAGGTTTATTTTCCATTGTCGGTTCCACTTCTTGATGCGTTTTTCTCTGGTTATTGCTTCGTAGACATCAGAATGAATTTCATAATAAACC
>NZ_CAAAIW010000010.1 GCF_900640115.1 Legionella yabuuchiae | reverse complement strand
GCCTTGTTCCAGCCAAAATACATATTTAAACTATCCTTCAACTCGCTGATACACTCCATATAACCTCCTGTTGACGATCGAGATTATATGATTTTCATTCTATGACAGCGAGTTATCTTAATTTAATTCAGTGCCAAACCAGAAATGGTTGCCCGCCTGCGCGGGCATGACAGGTTTTTTGTCATGTACAGAGAGATGCTATAATAAAGTATAGGGATGCAATACAAGGAGAGTATTATGGCCAACAATGATTCAAGTAATATTGTAGCAATTGTAGCAATTATTATTATCGTTTTAATTGCTGCAGTTGCACTCTATTATTTCTTTAGCGCACCACGAACAACAACTCCAGTGCCAATGACCATCCCAGCAACTCCAGAAACCAACATACAGGTTGAAACTCCCAAGGTTTCTTTGCCTGATGCTGAGTCACCTGTTAAAAATGCTGGAGGGACAGGGCAAGGAGGCGGTCAAGGTGGTGGTGAATAAAATTACCTAAGTCACAAGCATGTTGCCCGTTGAGGTAACATGCTCTTTCGTTAGCACGCTCGCGTTCTTAAAATTTCCTAAAAAAATCAATTTTTTCTTTGCTGCAATTGAAAATACAACCTGTTAATATCATTCTTACGCTCAGATGATCAATCGGTCACCTGACGCGCTTAGTAAGGAATTTAGATCGTTAGAAGGGACTTTGTATGTTAAATCCGCAGGATGTGAACACGATAGAAGATGCAAAACGCATTGTTGAAGAGCGCCAATTAACCCATGTTAAAGTAGGAATGTTTGACATGGATGGCGTTATGCTCGGCAAGTACATGGGGCGAAATAAGTTTTTTTCAGCTCTAGAACATGGATTTGCGTTTTGCGACGTCATTTTAGGGTGGGATTCTAAGGATAAATTATACGATAATTCGAACTATACAGGCTGGCATACTGGCTATCCAGATGCACAGGTGCGTATTTTGCCTCATACCTGCCGCGAGCTAGTGTTTGAAGAAAATCAATTGATATTTATTGCCGAATTTGCTGGTAATGCTGAACCTTTATGCCCTAGAGCTGTGTTACGACGTGTTCTCGCAAAAGCATCTCAAATGGGATTTGATCCCTTGGCTGCTTTAGAATACGAATTTTTTCTTTTTGATGAAACTCCAGATAGCATTCGCGAAAAGGGATTTCGTAATTTAAAACCAATAACACCGGATTTTTTCGGTTATTCGATTATCCGCAATACTGTTCACGCTGAGTTTTACCATCAAATTCTACATATGGGCGAAGTGATGGATTTCCCAATAGAAGGGCTGCATACTGAAACTGGCCCTGGGGTGATTGAAGCAGCACTCGCGGTTGATCAAGTCTTAAATGCTGGTGATAAGGCCGCTTTATTTAAAACCTTCATGAAAGTGCTCGCGCAGCGAAACCAAAAAATGGCAACCTTTATGGCGAAGTGGTCGCCAAATTATCCTGGTCAAAGTGGCCATATACATTTATCACTCCGTCATCAAGATACACTAAAATCTGCTTTTTACGATCCCGCTTGCCCTTATAATATGAGTAAAACGCAATCTCATTTTCTAGCTGGGCAACAGCATTTAATGCCCCAATTGCTAGCGATGTTTTCACCTACGGTGAATAGCTATACTCGCTTAATCCCTGGGTATTGGGCACCCACGGATGCCACTTGGGGAGTAGAAAACAGAACGACTGCATTAAGAGTAATCCCTGGTAATGAAACGTCGCAACGCATTGAATATCGATTAGGATCGGCTGACGCAAACCCTTATTTGGCCTTAGCTGCTGCCCTTGGTTCGGGATTATATGGTATTGAACATGAGCTTGAAGCATTACCTGAAGTTAAAGGGAATGCTTACGATCAAGAGCATCCTAAAGACATCGCGCTCCCATGCACATTATGGGATGCTGCGCAAAATCTAAGAGGCTCTAACGCCGCACATGAATTGTTTGGTCGTGATTTTGTAGAACATTTTTCAGCCACTCGTGAATGGGAAGAGCGAGAGTTTCGTCGCCACATTACCGATTGGGAATTAGACCGATACTTTGAGATTATTTAATCATGACCGACCTTTTTAAAACTTATTCTCCAATAGATCATTCAGTGTATGTTGAGCGAGCATTTGCACGGGAACATGAAATCCATAATGCTCTAACACTTGCTGTACGTGCCGAGTGGAATTGGCGCAAGCTCCCTTTGGAAACTCGTCAACAATATTGTAGCCGCGCAATCGATGCGCTCGTCGCAAAAAAGGCAATCATCGCTGAAGAGATCTGCTGGCAAATGGGGCGGCCGATTCAATATGCAGAAGGAGAGGTTCATGGCCTTGAGGAACGAGCCAGGTATATGATTTCTATCTCTGATGATGCTCTTCGAACAAGACCGTTGCCGGCAAAAGAAGGATTTATACGATATATAAAACGCGAGCCTTTGGGTGTGGCGTTAGTGATTGCGCCTTGGAATTACCCCTATCTTACTGCCGTAAATGCAGTAATACCGGCTTTATTGGCAGGAAACTCAGTGATTTTAAAGCATTCTATTCAAACGCCATTGGTTGCTGAGCGATTTGCTGAAGCTTTTTTTGAGGCGGACTTGCCAGAAGGTGTGTTTCAGTATTTACATTTAACGCATAAAGATACTGAAAAAATGATTCAGTCGCCAGAGATTCAGTATGTTTCGTTTACTGGCTCTGTTGCAGGTGGAAAAATGGTTGAACAAGCTGCAGCAGGGCGTTTTCTCCAGGTTGGTTTGGAGCTTGGCGGAAAAGATCCTGCCTATATTCGGGCTGATGCCGATCTCGATAATGCGGTAGCAACGGTCGTGGATGGTGCATTTTTTAATTCCGGCCAATCATGCTGTGGCATTGAGCGGCTTTATGTGCATCAGGATGTTTATCAGGAGGTGATCGATAAGGTTGTTGCATTAACTCAACAATACCAACTTGGGCGCCCGGATGAGCTTCAAACTACGTTAGGTCCAATGGTAAAGGCGTCATCTGCTGATTTTGTTCGGCAACAGATTCAAGAAGCATTAAATGATGGTGCAAAAACGCATATCGATGAGCGTGACTTTATTTTAGATCAACCTGGTTCTGCCTATAAGGCTCCTCAAATTCTCACAGGGGTTACTCACCAAATGCGTATTATGACTGAAGAGTCTTTTGGACCAGTGCTTGGAGTGATGCCGGTGACTAGTGATGAAGAAGCGATCACTTTAATGAATGATTGCGCTTATGGTTTAACAGCAGCCGTTTTCACACGTGATATCGAAGCCGGCATAGTGATTGGTGAGCAGCTTGAAACGGGTACCTTTTTTATTAATCGTTGTGATTATTTAGATCCTGCTCTAGCCTGGACAGGGGTTAAAAACTCAGGAAGAGGGTGCTCACTGTCTAACTTAGGATTTGATTCGCTGACCCGTCCCAAATCGTTTCATCTAAAGCAACCGGAGTAGCCGCATGACCTCCACATGTTCTTTGTTAGGCAACTGGAATTATCCCACTCAGATTCGAATCGGCGCGGGGCGATTTAAAGAACTACCCCAAGCTTGCACTGTCTTAGGGATTACGTCGCCTTTAATTGTTACTGATCCAGGTTTAATTCATTTTCCAATGATTAATCAAGCTGTACAGGCTTGTCAGAACGCTGGCTTAAACGTTGATGTGTTTCATCGAGTAAAAACTAATCCTAATGAAGAGAACGTACTTGAGGGAATTCGCGTTTACCGCGCAGGACATCATGACGGCGTTATTGCATTAGGTGGTGGTTCTGCATTAGATGCAGCCAAAGCAATTGCGTTGATGGTTGGTCAAACAAGGCCCTTATGGGACTTTGAAGACTTAGGCGATAACTGGACTAGAGTCAATGTAGTGGGTATGGCTCCAGTGATTGCCATTCCAACCACTGCGGGTACAGGATCGGAGGTGGGTCGAGCATCGGTTATTACCGATTCAGTACGGCAGCTTAAAACGATTATTTTTCATCCGAATATGATACCAAAGCTTGTCATTCTTGATCCTGAATTAACGCGTGATCTACCACCGGCATTAACAGCTGCGACGGGTATGGATGCTTTGGCGCATAATCTCGAGGCGTATTGCTCACCGTCATATCATCCTATGGCCGAAGCCATTGCGCTTGAAGGCATTCGACTGGTAAAAGACAATTTATTACGCGCTGTCCAAAACGGTCAGGATTTGAATGCTCGTTGTCAAATGCTGGTGGCGTCTTGTATGGGAGCTACGGCTTTTCAACGTGGATTAGGTGCTATGCATGCGTTAGCCCATCCATTAGGCGCGCTATATGATGCTCATCATGGTCGTTTAAATGCGATTTTAATGCCCTATATTTTAGTCGCCAATCGCTCAGCGATTGAAAGTAAAATTGAACGATTGGCGTCTTATCTTCAGCTTGCCAATGGATTTGATGGATTCTTAGATTGGCTTTTAACCTTAAGAACGGATTTAGCGATTGAGCATTCTTTAACCGAACTGGGTATTAAAATCGAACACCCTGAGCGCATTGCTCATATGGCAATCCAAGATGCAGCCGCAGGAGGGAACCCCATTGCATATACTGTAGTGCAGTATGAGCAAATTCTAAGGGCTGCAATTGAGGGTGACTTATCCAATGCCGTGATGAATTAAGAATTACAGCCATGAAAACAATAGGAATAATACAATGCGATGAAGTGGGTAAAGAGCTAAAAATGGTTCATGGTGATTATCCAGAAATGTTCACTATGTTTTTAGAACACCATGCTCCAAGATTTAATTACCGGGTTTATCAAGCTTTTAAAGGCGTCTTGCCTAATCAACTTCATGAATGTGATGCTTATTTAATCACTGGGAGTCGTTTTGGAGTGAATGACGGATTTGCTTGGATCGGTGATCTTGAACGTTTTGTGCAAGAATCATGTGTCAATCAGAAAAAGATTGTAGGAATCTGTTTTGGCCATCAGTTAATTGCAAAAGCCCTCGGAGGTAAAGTTGTAACATCACGTAAGGGATGGGGGGTAGGTGTTTCGGCGAATACCATCCTTATGAAAAAAGCATGGATGTTGCCAGAGTTTCAGGAAATTAATCTACTCGTTAGCCATCAAGATCAAGTTGTAGAACTACCAAAAGGATTTGAAGTCATCGCATTTAATGAACATTGTCCCATTTATATGACTCAGCTTGAAAATCATTTTTTAACAATTCAAGGGCACCCGGAATTTAGCAAAACCTATACCAAAGCGTTAATCGAGAAACGAAAAACCGTGTTGGCGGATGCTTATGCGCCAGGTTTAACATCTCTTGAGTTAGACGTACACAATACCATTGTTTCGCGATGGGTCATTAATTTTTTGCTGATGGAGTAAAGAGGAAAGCATTTAAATGACTGTAGTCCTAGCAGTATTTGCTAAGGCAGGAGCGTATTGAGGAGTGTCATTGTTAAAAGAAGTATTACCAGAATAGATAGTATCCTAACCATCAGATACGTTTGTGCAGATTTTATTCCATAAAAAGCCATAATACGCATTAGCTTTGTTTTTTTGACCAACAATTCAACTTTTCCTCTCCAATTGCCAATAGTGTTTCCTTTAGGTTTAAACAGTATGGGTTTTAACGAATGGAAGTAGTCTTCACCATAATCAATCAACAGTTGCTCACCCGTCTCAATAGTTCGTATCGTTTCAAACGTTATAAATTCTATACCATTTAAGCAATAGCGGGTGGCTTGAACATTCGCAAGCTGCCCTTTCTTTGTTGCATGGATCGCTGAGGGCGCGTGGTTGATGAACCTTGTAAGATTGCCAAAAAGTCTCGCATCGACAAATGTGTTTAGTACATCGTCGCCAATGATGAAGGCATAATTCCAATAATAAGCTTTATGTTTTTTAATGCCGGTGTACAACCCTAGACAAGTTCCTTTATCAAACTTATTTCGAGCAAACACCCCGCAGCCTACAATCGGATCAATAAGCCTTAATTCGCATCCGTTCGTACTTGGAGGCGAGCTAAGTAACTGTGCAATATCTTGCATAAAAGAATAAAGCAAATCAGCGTCAACATGTTCTGGCAACTGTTCAACCGTGAGTTCTGTATCTAGGATTATATCCTGAGAAAACTGAAAAGGAATTCCATACAAATGACTAATTAGTCCATTGAACTCTTTAATCGATATACTGATTTCAGCTTGCTTATGAATGCTTGTTGAAAAATAAATGCGTTTGGATTGCGAAGTGGGTTTAAATTTTGGTGAGGGGTTAATTTTGAATGTGCATTGACGTGGATTATCAACTTGCATAAGAGCCGAGTATATGAATATAGCCGCACGTAATAACTCGTTATGGTTTTCGTATTGATAATGAAACTGAACATCGGTTTTTTGAATGCTGGGTTCTGTAAGAAGAGGGTGGATAAAGTCGACTTCTTTTAAAAATTGCTCGCGGCTCATAAAGTGATCGTGCTCTAGCTCAAACTTACAAGTTAAAACATTATAAATAACAGAGGATACTTCTGTCTGAGGTTTTCGATTGTTTAAAAGTATCTTAACCAAGAAAAAATCCTTTTAATTAGGCTATGTTCCTATCTTTTTACTCAGTAGAGTTTCCGAAGAAGTCTAGTATCTTAAATTTACGTTAATAATCAACAATTCACATGATTTTTGCAATGGTTGATATTGCTTTTTAATGGTCAAATTATCGCTCTGAATTGGCATTTGAAATGGTTTGATAAGAAGATAGATGCAACGCAGTCCGATCGACTCATAGTGTCTTTTTCGTATAAAACTATTTTTTTTCACAATCGTTTGTCATTGCAGAGAATGATAATTACTATGTGTTTTATGACCATGTTCACCACCGTTTAATAATAAGGATTTAATAAAATGTATGTTCTATACAGCATATTTGCACTGACAGGATTACTCAACGGTTTTTTGAATACAATAGCTTCAAGCGGCTCTGCCGTTACATTGCCATTGTTGATCTTTCTGGGGATGACACCTGAAATAGCAAACGGCACGAATCGTGTACCAGTTTTACTTGGCAGTATCGTCGCCATCTTTTTGTTTTCCAAGTTAGTGAAAATTCCCTGGTCCATTGCTATAAAAATTGTGATACCTGTCAGTATTGGCAGTTTACTTGGTGCGATCATTGCGGAAATTATTTCAGCAGGCGATCTGGGTATACTGATTACCATTGCCGTACTCATAGCCTTGATTTTACTATTTACCAGGATTAAACAGGAATTATTAAAAACATTTACAGAAACACCGCGCGTTCGCTGGCAGGAAGTACTGATTTTTTTTGTGATTGGTATCTGGTTAGGTTTTATTGTTCTAGACGGCGCAACCTATCTTCTACTGGCGTTGATTCTGGCAGTTCGTTTGCCTTTTGTGGAAGCAACAGCCATTAAGAATCTTTGTATTGCGACTTCTACCATAGTGTCATTAGCCTTTTTCAGTATAAAAGGGAGCGTCGATTGGGGTGTTGGAAGTATCATGGCTTTTGGAAGCTTGTTCGGTGGATTTCTGGGTACAAAAGCGGCCATGCACCCTATGGCAAAAACGTGGGCATATTGGTTGCTTGTAATTATTATTTTATTAGAACTTAGTCATATGGGAATTCGTTATTATCATTTATTTACGATGAGATAATACCAAAGAATAAATTAACTACGGCTCTTAATACAAAAAGGCGTTTTGTCCTGGCAACCAATCAATTAAATCCAGAAGAGCTATCTGCTGAAAAAAATCTTAACACAGTACAAATAGCAACAATAAGAAAGGATTAATAATCACTTAATCTTTTCTCGCTATACTTAATTAAAACGAAATGGGATAAATTATGACCAATGCGGTTTTAATTGCTGTGGTTTTTAGGGGGGATTACCATGATGCATTTAAGGGCGCTATCCTTCAAGGGTTTGCAACATGCGAATCTTTAGGTGATGCTATCTTTTCAGCGCAAATCAGTACCTATCACAATACAGCGGTCTTTGAAGCATTTATAAAGAACTACGTTTCTGGTGAATACGATTTTTCTTCTTATCAGGAAGAATTAGGAGAAACTGCAATCGATTTGCTAAACTCAATGCAGGCTAAAGATCCCAATGAAAGACCTAATGTGGAAGACTGTATCGAGGTATTAAGTCAAGATAGATTAATGCCAATTGAACAACGTTTAGGACAATAAATAGAGATAACAATTACGTTGAAGGTTTATTCCCGGAGAAAAATATGAGTCTTAAAGAACTAATTACAGATGCGGTTAGTCATGCGTTTGGTATCTCGATATCAAACCCGGATCTCGAGCGCTTGCAACGCTCATCACGCATTAGTGAGTTTCCATCAGAATTTAACGAACTGCTTGGTAATCTCAATGATGAGCGTTGTTCCGAAAAGATTCTGGCTCGCAGTCTTGAGGCAGTAATTGTATTAATCAAGCTAAAACCTGAAGCCTCTAAAATTGAAAGAAAGTTTCAGGAAGAAATCGAAAGGCTTGTTTATGCACCGCAATATGAAGAGCAAACTAGATGCATTCCATAATGTTTACCCAGCATCGGTGAATCATTATGACCGTCAAACCTATTGATATACGAACTTTCTACGCATCGGGTGCTGCCGGACGTGGAAAATTTAGGCATAAGATTCAGCGTGGTCGTATACAATCTACTAATAAAATATTTATTAGCAAAGAAATGGAATCACCAGCCGTTGCTCGGCAAGAAGTTTTGGCGCAAGAATTTTTCAGGCTTTTACTGCCAACTCAGCCAGAAACGAGATTAGCCCATCATCCTGTGTTAGGTACCTACTATGTTTTATCTGAAGAGGTTCCTAATTATTGCTCTCTTCCTAATACACCTGATGAATTCACAAGAGGTGGATACCTAGGGTTAGGGCAAATCATGTTAGGCTCGTTATTTCTTCAAGAAATTGACTTAAAAAACGGGAATATTGGATTAAGCGGTAATCAAGTGGTAAAAATTGATGGTGATTGGTGTTTTGCATCCATTCGAGAACCTTCTTTTTATAGCAATAAGCCGAACCAAACGATTACCGCCAACATGATTGCAAAGCTACCTTACCCAACGTTTTATGTCTTTAACTGGTTGGATATTCAAATTCAAAACGTCGCTTATCCGACGAGTACAATAATTAATCCGGCAACATTATGTAATGCTTCATTATTTCGTTTGGAAGTGAATCAAGCAATGCTAAAAATACTTCTTTTGCCGGATGCTTATCTTGAAAAATTTGTGGAAGCTTTTATTCCTGTTGGTGGAATACGGTTTATTAACTTTCTAAAACAACGCCGAAAAGAGCTTGAATTAAGCGCATTACAAAACGAATCGTTTAGGGCATACCTGTCTTCTATGCAAGCTGCGAGCGACAAAGATGTTCATTGGAATTACATTAGAGACTTTGTCGTTCATGGTACTGAAAAAGTTTTATCTAAAAGGGATCATGAACCGTTAAAAAGTCTAATTGATAGTAGCTTTGATAGATTACGGCAGAACATCGGTCTCGATGCCCGTGCTAAAAGGTTACCCCAGGCAATCAGTCGAGAGACTCATGCTGCGAGAACAAATACTCAGATTGAAGTTAACACCAAGCAACCTGTCAAGAAAGGCTGGAAATCGTTTCTTGGTGGTTTTATATTTGGAGCAGCGCTTATCTCAGCCCTTATCCTATTGCGGGTAATTGATGTGATGACGTTTGGTCTTTCTATGCCACTTACCATAACCCTGAGTGCAGCAATAGTATTAAGTGCGGGGCTTGTAGCCGGAGCGATGGCCACGACCCTTTGGCCTATAGGAACCAAACAAAGCGCTAAGCCTACTAAAGAGAATTATGTACTTAAGTTAAAACCGGCCCAAGACCAGTTCGTGCAAACAATTAGAGACCAACTTAGTCAATTTTTTAAGAGAAGTAAAGCTGCAGATTCATTCTTAAATCCAGTATCAAAGGTTAACCCAGAATTCAATTCCAAAGCAGCTAAAACTGAATCAGACTATGATTTATTCAAGCCTTCATAATAGAGGTTTATATGCAAAAAACGACATTATTCGGAAATTCAACCCAGAGCGGAATTAGTCCAAGCCATGCTCGGTTAGAAAAAATCAAAGCCCTAACCCGTGACTATATCGAATCACACAATGGTTTGGTTGGACTATTATGGGACTTAGAACTCGCAATTTCTAGCGAAGAAAATTACAAACGGAAAGAGATACTGCTAACACTATATGATGAAGTTAAGACTCAGTACGAATCTGCTAAATCAGTAGATAACATCGAATCGTTGTTACAAAAAATTGAAGCACTTGACATGGAATTAAAGGGAAGCTCAACCATTGGAAGTTCGCCGTACTCTCTGTAACTTTTTCTGAAAGTATCTTGGGTAAGTATCAATTCATCTTGAAAATCTGAAAATAACTGGCGATTGAATGTGTTGGGTCAAAATGACCCAACCTATGTACGAATGATGCTTTCTTTGCTGGTTCTAATCGTTAGACGATTTCTACTTCTTCAGCCTGGGGGCCTTTTTGCCCTCTGGCTGGCTTGAATTTTACGGTTTGTCCCTCATCGAGTGATTTAAATCCGCTCCCTTGGATTTCACGAAAATGAACAAAATAATCAACGCCTTTACTTTCAATAAAGCCAAAGCCCTTAGTGCTGTCAAACCACTTCACTTTTCCTTCAATTTTTTCAGACACGGTTAAATTCCTATTTCAGTTGATTGAGTATCTTGGATAATAGCATTGACTCAGAATTTTGCCAGTCATCCATCTATTGATTATTTGGAGAAATGTCTAAATAAGAATCTTCGCAAGAGATGGCTTCATAATACCGAGTTAATGCATGAATATGCGCAGCATTCCTCCAACTAGTGTCATGCTTACTCTTTAGCTCATTAACCGCTTTAAACTCCTGCGTTATTTTTGATTTTAATCGTTGATGAACGGTCTCTAGATCCCAGTAATAACCTGATTTATTTTGAGTCCATTCAAAATAACTCACAATAACCCCACCGCAGTTAGCGAGTATATCGGGAATAATGAGAATATCTTTTTTAGTTAAAATTTCATCGGCTTCAGAAGTAATTGGCCCGTTTGCGACTTCAATAATGACATCGGCTTGAATTTGGTTCGCATTGCTTTCAGTAATCTGATCTTGAATGGCCGCAGGGATCAGAAGATCAACATCAAGTGTCAATAGTTCCTCATTACTGATGCTTGATGTATTTTCACCGAGCTCGCAAACCGATTTTTTACAATATAGATCGTGCACCGATTCCATTTGTTTTTTCTTTTGAACCAAATCGGGTACGCGTATTCCATCTGGCTTATAAATACCGCCTTTTGAGTCGCTGACTGCAACGATTTTATACCCATCCTGATACAATAGCTCAGCCACAGGTTGCGCAGCGTTACCAAAACCTTGGATCGCAACACTGATATTTTCAGGAGACCATTTGCGTTCTTTTTCTAGCTCTTTAATACAATAATAAGCCCCCCGACCAGTGGCGGTATCACGCCCTTGGCTACCATTTAAAGGGATTGGTTTGCCTGTTACTACCGCAGGCGAGAATTGTCTTACAATGGTTGAATATTCATCCATCATCCAACTCATGATTCTTGGTGAGGTATATAAATCGGGAGCAAGTATATCTTTATCTGGACCAATAAAGTCGGCCATTACTTCTATATAGCGTCGACTAAGCCGCTCTAACTCTCTTGGATTTAGCTCTTTAGCAGAGACTTTAATAGCCCCTTTGCTTCCACCAAAAGGAATTCCTGCAATGGCACACTTCATGGTCATTAAAAAGGCCAGTGCGGCAACTTCGTTCATCGAAACGTCGGGGTGATAGCGTATTCCTCCTTTTCCTGGCCCGCGAGCATGTTCATAATGCACACGAAACCCCTGAAACACTTTTAATTCGCCGTTATCCAGGCGAATAGGAATACTGACTTGAAGACAGGATTTAGGGTGTTTTAATTTTTCAATAGCATCGGCGTCAATATCAATATAAGAAGCTGCGCGCTCCAACCATTTCATGGAGCGGATAAAAAAACTGTTATGATTCTGCATGGTATCTCCTTTACCGATTAACCAGCATTCCGGTGCGTTTTTCTATAAGTTTAGATCATAAGCGCTTGTACTTGTTATCTATCGCGGTAATATTTAAGATCATTTATCTATTAACCTTGAGTTAAATGTTATGGTATAAGGTTACTGAATACTTATTAGGGCATCAAGAGATGAAAACAATCAGTAAAGAAATACAACATAAAATAACACCCGAACAAGCCATCGAATTGCTCCGCAAAGGGAATGAGCGCTTTATTCAAAATTTAAGTTTAAATCGTAATCTACTCCAACAAGTTAACGATACCGCAGAGGGCCAATACCCATTTGCAGCCATATTAAGTTGCATTGATTCAAGAACACCAGCCGAGTTGATTTTTGATCAGGGGTTGGGAGACGTGTTCAGCGTTCGTATTGCAGGAAATGTCGTTAATGATGATATTTTAGGAAGCTTGGAGTTTGCTTGTGAAGTGGCTGGTTCAAAACTAATTGTTGTGTTAGGGCATACTAATTGTGGTGCGATTAAAGGGGCGTGTGATAAAGCTGAGCTCGGGCACTTAACCGATTTGTTGTATAAAATTGAGCCTGCTATTCAAGCAGAGACGACCTTCCATGAGCAACGAACTGGAGCTAATCTAGCGTTTGTAAATGAGGTGGCAAAAATAAATGTTAAAAAAAGCATTGAGACTATTATCAATGAAAGCAGCATTATCAAAAAGCTTATCTCAGAGAAAAAAATCGCGATGATTGGCGGTTTGTATGATGTTTCAACCGGTAAGGTAACCTTCTTTGATTCTTGAGGAACGATTTTCCTACACCCCTTATGGCTCTGCAAGTTATTTATTAACCGTAGCGGCGATAATTTTGCACTAGGAATGGCGCTTTACCTAGCATTTAGCAAACGAATCATGATTGAAATTGAGCAGAAATGATAGATGTGGTCAATCTTTGTAAACACGCCCTAATATTGATGAGATTATTGAGATGTGTTCTAGGGAGTAGCTCGCTTGGTTAAATGCCTAGGGTTTTGGGAAGACACAATTTTGGAAATTTCTTTAGTTCGCCCTAGGGGCTGGAAATTCATTAAAACGTGAAGAGTGTGTCTTTTCTTTTACCATTCTTCACCCTATTGAGATGCTTTTGAATCAAGCTCTTTTTTCGGTGATACTCTAATATCTAAATTAAGAGCTGATAGTATTCGCAATACAGTGCTTAGCTTTATACTTTCTGGTTTATTTTCAAAGGCTGAAATCGTTTTTTGTTTTAAACCAACCAAATCTCCCACTTCCGCTTGGCTTTATTTCAGATTTTTTCGTTGGTTTTTTGCAATTAATGGAAGTTCTTTTGGTGAGTGAGTAATAACCATGCTTCTGTCGCCTAGAATTTTATACCTTTAAGAGGATACATCTAAATATATACCTTAAAAGGGATGAAATCAAATTTATACCTTTTGGAGGATAAGTCTGATGTGGCTTTGGTGTGATGATTCGGAATCAAGGGTGATGGTGTAATGGTACTAAGTTAAAAAATTTTCAACAACCTGTTGTCGTCGCATAGTGGTGTATAAACTCCATAAAAAAAACATTGAGCATCATCTAAATAATAACAACAATATTGTTGTTCAAACTAAGGTTATACCTAGAAGTCAAGCAAATGATTTAATAGAACAAATTGAACAGTTGCCTCCAATCCGTATGTGGACCTGTTCAAAAACTATTTCGTCTATGCTTCATAATATTCCGGACTTTAAGTTGGTGGAGAAAAATTTTATTCCAAAAAATACGATGGAAGATTTCTAAAAAATATTCGGCGTGTCTACAGTGATTTATGAATGTTCGAAGGGTCAGCTATATCGATCTATTTACTCTCCTAGTCGCGGAGATTTAGGGATATTCATTAAAAAAGAAAACATTTCCCTAACTAAGGCTTGTTGATAATTGATTTAGACTTATCTCTCTCCGTTCCTCGACTGTTCTTTGGGTCTATCAAATTACCAATAAAGTAATATGCGCCAACAATGGCCCGGGATGGTACTTTTTGAACACTCATGTATTTACCCTACTGAACAGTAAGCGGTTAACTAACCGCTTACGATAAACCAGGATAATTAATTAGCCAAATACGGAGCATTTTATTTTTACTTGCGCATGTAGGTCATTAAAATTGCATATAGACCAATATTTATCATATAATCGTGAAAATTTTATTTTGGATTATATATGAAAAGCGCCCAACGCAAGGTTAATGGAAATCGAAATATAGAATCAGTACTAACTCGCATGAGCAGTTGTCATTTAGAAGCGAATGCTAGCATATCAGCTTACACCTGGTACAGCAAACGACTAAAAAGTGTAAATCGTCCTTGTGATATAGCGGTATTATTATCTGAGATGCTGGATTATAAAGTTTTCCCGAATATAGTAATTATCAATCAAGTCATCAATTTCTTGTCTAAGCATAACCATTTCCAGCTGGCATTAGCATTCTATGAATTAGCCAAGAGCAAACGCTTGGCAGATGCCTTTACCTACAACAGTACCTTAGATGCCATTGCCAAGAGCAAGCAACCGAATGTCTTGCTGGCGGTACAATTACTTGAGGAAGCCAAGTCTTTAGGGCTGGCCAATGCTATTACCTACAATAGCACTTTAAGTGCTATTGCCAAGAGCAAACAACCGAATGTCTCGCTGGCGGTGCAATTACTTAGGGAAGCGAAGCTCCTAGGCTTGGCCGATACTATTACCTACAATAGCACTTTAAGTGCTATTGCCAAGAGCGAGCAACCGAATGTCTTGCTGGCGGTACAATTACTTGAGGAAGCCAAGCGCCTAGGCTTAGCTAATGCCTTTACCTACAACAACGCGTTGGATGCAATTATCAAGAGCAAGGAGCCGGATCCCAACCTGTCAGTACAATTACTTGGGGAAGCCAAGCGTCTAGGCTTGGCCAATGCTATTACCTACAACAGCATCTTAGATGCAATTGCCAAGAGTAAGGAGCCGGATGTCTCGCTGGCGGTACAATTACTTGGGGAAGCCAAGTTCCTAGGGTTGGTCAATGCGATTACCTATAACATCACCTTAGATGCCATTGCCAAGAGTAAGGAGCCGAATGTCTCGATGGCGGTGCAATTACTTGGGGAAGCGAAGTTCCTAGGCTTGGCTGATACTATTACCTACAACAGCACCTTAAGTTCAATTGCCAAGAGCAAGGAACCGGATGCCAACCTGGCGGTACAATTACTTGAGGAAGCGAAGTTCCTACGGTTGGCCGATACTATTACCTACAACAGCACCTTAGATGCCATTGCCAATAGCAAGGAGCCAGATGTCAAGGCAGTGGTACAATTACTTGAGGAAGCCAAGTTCCTAGGCTTGGCCGATACTATTACCTACAACAGCACCTTAAGTTCAATTGCCAAGAGCAAGGAGCCGGATGCCAACCTGGCGGTACAATTACTTGAGGAAGCGAAGTTCCTACGGTTGGCCGATACTATTACCTACAACAGCACCTTAGATGCCATTGCCAATAGCAAGGAGCCAGATGTCAAGGCAGTGGTACAATTACTTGAGGAAGCCAAGTTCCTACGGTTGGTCAATGCGATTACCTATAACATCACCTTAGAAGCCATTGCCAAGAGCAAGGAGCAGGATGCCTTGCTGGCGGTACAATTACTTGAGGAAGCCAAGCGCCTAGGGTTGGTCAATGCGATTACCTATAACATCACCTTAGATGCCATTGCCAAGAGCAAGGAGCCGGATGCCTCGCTGGCGGTACAATTACTTGAGGAAGCCAAGCGCCTAGGATTGGTCAATGCGATTACCTATAACATCACCTTAGATGCCATTGCCAAGAGCAAGGAGCCGAATGTCTCGCTGGCGGTGCAATTACTTGGGGAAGCGAAGTTCCTAGGTTTGGCCGATACTATTACCTACAACAGCACCTTAAGTTCAATTGCCAAGAGCAAGGAGCCGGATGCCTCGCTGGCGGTTCAATTACTTGAGGAAGCCAAGCGCCTACGGTTGGTCAATGCGATTACCTATAACATCACCTTAGATGCTATTGCCAAGAGCAAGGAGCCGGATGCCTCGCTGGCGGTACAATTACTTGAGGAAGCCAAGCGTCTAGGGTTGGTCAATGCGATTACCTATAACATCACCTTAGATGCTATTGCCAAGAGCAAGGAGCCAGATGCCTCGCTGGCGGAAACCCTGATTGACGAGGCAATTCAGCAATTTAAACAAACCGACTTGGGCTGTGGGAATACACTTGATTTACATGGTTTATCATTCGGCATGGTTTATTTTGGACTTAAAAGACGTTTACAACAGGAAATAAGCCGCAATTCTAGTGTCACTATTACGTTAATCCAGGGAAAAGGACTACATAGGCGTCTCGAGGATGAGAGTCGTTCCGTTAAACATGCAGTAACCCTGGTTGTGCAGGAACTATCACCGCAGGGGATATCGGGTAGTGAAAATAAATATAACTCAGGCAGGTTTGTGTTGTCTGTTCATTCCGACAGACTTCATGCCTCCAATTCAAAAGAACTATCCAACCTGAGCCCTAATGCCAAACCCTTTGTACCTCGAACATATAAGCCCAGCACAGCGTCAGCTTCTGAATCAGAATCAGCAGTTATCACAGATGGTACAACCATCGCCGTTGATAAACAGAAATCAACCTTTAGTGCTCTTAATTTTTTAAAAACCTTTAACAATTCTGATTCCTCATTGCGGTCAAATTTAGGGGTTAAAGATCTTGATTGTCCTGATGAACAAAATTTGGTGGCGCAGAAGCATTCTATTTGATCGAAAATTCAATCATAAAAAAAGTTTTTTCAACGGAATCGAATTTACAAAGTTCAGCAAGAATTTGTGTCATATCTCTAGTGTTCTGTCCTTAATGGTTGCTAAGGACGTAGGTATTAGTGCCATTATTACTCATCCAATTGATGATGTGGCTGAATCATTGTCTATACTCAATAATACCAGTAATTTTTCAATGCGCTCAGGTTGTGTTACCTGCTCATTGATATTCATTCCTGACTCCATGTCATTTTCTTGGCGGAAAAACTATGGATTATCAATGAATCAGTGAGCTACTTCCATGCATTAAGGTCTCTAGATTGCTTCGTCGCTACGCTCCTCGCAACGACGTTTTCAAAAACCGTACCGTACAGAGTAAATGTTTACTCAAAGGAATTCGTCGAATATATGCTTGCCATTCGCTTAAGTTCTGATCCTAAATCTTCTATGTTATAAAGAACTTTTTCTTGATCCGACTGGAAGAAAACATGACGATTGGTGCTGGATTTTTTATAAAAGTTGTAACCGCCATAAGGAAGTATTATCACGCTTCCAGCTAATTTTAAACAGGTGGTCAAAATATTTGTGGAGGTGAGCTTCGTTTTGATTTGAGGTAAAGCTGCTTCGATATCATTGATTAGGCCTTCGGATAAATCATGAATATGCTTCACGCTTTTATGATAGGTGTTTTGATAAGACTCTAATCGGTTAACCAGTTGTTGGTGCAAACGATATTCAGCACTAAAAACCTGTGCGTTTGGAATTTTTGCTGCCATTTTATCTAAGAGTTTTTTTACTTTAACCAGTGCTTTGGCATGTTTTACAATTAGTCTCAGCTTGGTTTGTTCTGGATTTTTAATCTCATCAATAACCGTTTTTCCTAGACTAGTACGATTAGTCAATATAGTGAGCTGGGTTTTAGGAGGTAGGCTTAACAATAGGTGAAACATGGGATCAAAAAAAGACTTGTTATTTAATAGCTTAATAAATGATTTACATTGAGGGGAGCCGTATAATAAGCTCACCCAACGCGTGGTTGGAGCTATAGGAACAATGCCTGAAGCTGATAAGATATTAATTTTTTGGTCACTAGGAAGCTGCGATATTGTTTTACATAGGCTTTGAAAGTGGTCATGGAGGTTGTATGCAACCAAGTCGCTAAATAAATTTCTGTTCTCAATATTTTTCTCAAGCAACAGTTCAGCTTTACTTTCATTGCACAAGCTCATAAAAATGGAAAAAGCCTGTGCGAACATCGAAGGTTGATTTTTAGCTATATCTTGTAGCAAATTATTACCTGTGCGGTTTTTATGTTTTAATAATGCACTTAAATCTGTTTTTGCTAGCCCAGCCATTAATGTAAGAGCGCTTTTTTTCATATGATGATAGTGATTATTTATCATCCAACTTATCAAACTCTCGCTTGAATCTTCCCTTGGCGAAACAAGGACAGCTTGAACAGGGGCGGGAAGGGATTGAATCATATCCAATAATTGAATTTGAAGATCCGGTAATGTTTCTAGCAACATTCTCAAGTTAATTTTTTTGTTACGGTCCATCGCTAATAAAATTTCAATTTTCTCGTTCTGTGGGAATTTTATAAATTGCTCAACTATTCTTGGTCTAAATTGCAGTGGGGCGTTGATTAATAAACAAGCATTTTGTGGGCCAGTGGGCTGAAGATAGAGTTGAATTTGGTTTTTTAAACTTAGGCTATCGTACATGCTTAATACCTGTTCATATAAATCTGGGGTATTTTGCAAATGGTCAAGCACTGTAAATCCTTGATTATCAATATGACTTAACAAAGTAAACTGTGTGTCGCTGGATAACCTGGATAGTTCAGTTAACGATTCTTTAAATAACCATGAGTCATTTTTTGCAAGTACATGCAGAAAGGAGATATTTCCCTCATTCGCTTGGAATAGGGTAGCCTGTTGCTGCGGAGTAAATAGTTGTAAACGTCCAATTAATTTTTCTCGACAACAATGATTATTTTTAAATGCTTGAATTAAGGCATTATGGCCATTGCTATCTGGTAAAGTTAATAGTTGAGCTTGTTGGTTCAACGGTAATGCGTCCACAAGACTCATTTGGTCGTTATCAAGTAATAATAAAATAACTTCCGTGGAGAAATTGGATAAAACTTCAAAGCGATTCCGTTGCGGTATAGATAACAACCACCGACAGATTAACTCTTTCATCGGCTTATTACTGCCTTCAAGTGCCAACATGAATGCTTCTTTATTCCTGAGCATTAGTTCCACGAGATTTTCAACAGGCATATTTCGAGTTGTACTAATTAAACGTTGACATACATCAACGTCACCATGTGCAATAGCAGTTTTTAACTGCTTCGATGGCTGTCGCCAGAATTGTTCAATTATTTCTTCAACCTGTGCTTCTTTAAATGTGCTCAACCAATGCATGGTGATCATTAATCTCACTTGACCATGGTTTAAAGCGGTTTCGATTAGGGATTGTCCCGCAGGCGGTGAAAGCATGGACATTTGAACTTCTCTATCCAAGCAATTAGCCAAAAATTCAATCTGCTCACATAAATAAGCGGCCTGATTTTGTTTTAAAGCTAACCAATAACAGTTCAGCCCTTGATGATTGGGGTGCGCTAATAGTTGTTTTATTTGGTCTGCTGAAAGTAAATGCTGCATTTTTTTGATAACGATGGGCAAACGATATGGCATGCGCATGATCATTTGACCCAATAGATTATTGCCTTGAGCATCTCTTCCATTTAACCTGTTAAATAATTCTTCCGCGTTACAGTTCTCCAGCGTGTCAGACGCAATCAAAACATCGCCTGAATGCATCTTCATCGTGTTGATAAGCATCATTTGCTTGGTACTTTGTTTATCTAGTCGCTTTAAGAACGATTGTAAATTGGCAACTAGATGATCTGGTGTGTATTTTTCTGCCAAAGATAGCGCATTTTCTCCCTGGGTATTTTTTTGTAACATTATTTGCCGCTGGTTTTTAACATCTGACAAGGCTTTTACATCGCGTATCATCGAACTGACCAAGGTAGGATTGTTCTGCAGTATCAGCATTAGCAAATTGTTGTTATTGTTATCGAGAAAACCTAATAACTTGCCTAATGCCATCTTATCCTGTGCGTGAATTCTTTGATAACTTGCATATAAGCGCTCAAACATTGAAGAATTAACGCAAGAAAGACTTAATAAATCAAACCAGTGAGATAAGGGTAGTTTAGCCAAAACAACTTCTTTGTTGTAAGAAGCATTGAGGTTATCGACTAATTGAAGCACATGATTCAATAATGCTCTATCCTGAACATAGGCTATAGATAGCACATGTTGATTTTGATGATTGCGGTGCGTCACGAGAGATAGTTGCTGAGCAATCGTAAACCCCTCCATCAGTTCAAATAAATGATCAAGCAATCTTGTATCCTGCTGCAACATCCATGACAGCAAATTATCACCTTGTTGGTTGCACGACTTAAGCAAATGAAAGCGTTGTTCTACCGACATCATTTTTGTGATTGCTATGAACGAAGGCAAAACTTCAGGGTGAAAACTTGCGATTTGCGCTAAAAAATTATTTCCACTGAAATCAGTTTGTTTTAAAGCTGCAAACAAGGTGCGCTCGCTAACGTGGTTTAGCACATAGGATAAATGTTCTGGTGCATACATTGATGCTAAAAGAAGTAGAGAATAACCATTAACATCTACTTGTTGCCATAGTAAGTCTTGTTGATCAGAGGAGAGTTCAGATAGGAGTTCAACAATATAATTAAAATATTGTGGCTGCTGTGCCAACGCTAACGTCAACGGAGAAAAACCCTCATGATTTCTAGTGCTTAATAAGCTATATAATTCTGATTTGGATAATAATTTCAGCTTATTAAATAGAAGCGCAGGCGGTGTTGGTTGATGTAACATAGTCAATAAAAGCCAATTATTATTTTTCGCATCACGTTCTTGCAAAAAAACACGCTGTTCATCAGTAGAAAAATTATCTAATAGCATCAAGGCCGCGTTAAAATTCTCAGCTTGGCTATAACTTGCTTTTAAAAAAAATGATTCACCACCAGAAGTAAGGAGAGTCTTAAGCTGCGACTTAGACATACTGGCCGTTATATCTAAAATAGTTTTAAAAAAAACAAACTCAGCATTTACAGATAAATAAGGCAAGTTCAAACCAGCGTTGTTAATGCAACAAATCCAATTTTTTTTAGTGGTTTCTTTGCATGTGCTAAATAAGGTCATTAATGGTGCAACAGCATGTGGATAATGTAAGAACGCAGTCATTAATAGCGTATTTCCTTTGGCGTTAGTCTGGCCTAATATTCTTTCGATATCATCAGCAGTAAATGTCTTTATTAGCTCACATAATTGTATAAAAGCATTTGCATTATGTTCCATAGCCATCATTATAATGCTTGCATCATTCCTATCTCTCTCCACTAACCAGTACAATTGTTCCTCTTTCTCAAACTTAGCTATGATGGCAAGCAATTGTGGTAGTGTTTCAGGACATCGTTGCATAATAATGAACGGTAATAATTCGCCAGTAGGCGTTTTTGTCATTAACTCATCTTTGATTTGGGTATTATTTAACGCTAAACAGCTTGCTAACAATACTTCTAAGGCTTCTGGATAACCTTGTGCCGCTTGCATTAATATATTCATGCCATTTTTGGATCGCTGTTGCATTATCTGCTGTTTATATTCTGATTTTTGAAATGCTTTGATAAACATTGGTACGAGGGCTGGTTGTTGATCAAAGGCATAAAATAGAAAATTTGGGTAATCTAGATGTAAATGTTGTCTAATTAAATGACCTTGTTCATTCGCTGGAATATTTATAAGTCGGCCCATCCATGGTTTAACTTTTTTTTGAACTGGGTTCAACGTATAATCCGGTCGTTTGATCTCTCTCTCTAGTTGTGTAATTAGGTCTTGCACCGCAACTTGCAATTCATTCATATCATAACTTTGTAACTTGGAACGATGGAGATTAACTTCATGCCTAAGATCGCCTCCTGTTACACCTACACAATAATTAACACCTTGTTGGGCAATTGAGACAGGATCCCTCAGTCTTTGGAAAATGGCCTTAAGGTTAGGGACTTGCCGAAGATAATGGTTTCTTGCCGCTTCAGTTAAATCGTCCCAATATTCAAAAAATGTTACAATGGCCTCATTCGCTTGTGCAGCAGCATTATCTCCACTACCAGCACCGCCATGAGAGCTTCCAGCAAACAAACCATCAGCTAAACGGCTAAGATTATTAAAAAAACTACCATTAGGGTCTTTTAATATGGCTAGATTTTCCATGATTCTAGCTGTTAATGCAGAATGATTGGTCAATTGGGAAATTTCAGAATCAACAAGTTCAATTTGTTTTTTATCAAGGGTTTCGTCAGCCATTTCTTCTGGACTAAACACCCCATGGAAGGGCTTTGACGAGGTGCCTTTAAAGTAAAAATCGATGGTTTCAACGATTGGAATATAACGCTTATTATCCGCTGATAAAATAAATTCTGGAAACCGATATTGGTGTAGATTTGTTCCTGAAACATCAGCGCATGCTTCTAGATCAGGCATCAATAAAAAATAGGGACCTTCACCCACTTCCCAATCATCACACTCGGACAAGTCTTCTGGTAAGGGCGATATATAAAGCGCTATTGCTAAGCATAATTGGTTGAGTGGATCGCGCGGCTGTTCACAATAGCTATAAGACGTTCCTTTGATACTGTGCCAATGCTCTGCTAGAAGCTGTTTTAGTACCTCTTTTTTTTCGTTTACCGTCTTTTCTGACGTGAGTATTTCTGCAAAATTAGTGAGCATGTATTGAGCAGCACAGTAATATAATACCTCTAAATCTGAGGCAACATGGCTAATTTTTAGTTCCACAGCCTGCTGAGTGATGTTAATTTTTTCAAGCAATTGCTCTTCGGGGGTTGCTGCTTGAATTGCTGGTCTTGGCTTAGGCATCGTTACCTCATTGACTTAACTAAATAGCAGTGGTTCATAGCTTACATACACTTGTTTCCATTTCTTCAGTTATTTCAAAATGACCTTTTAATAAAGGTAGTAGGTACCGCACTTCTTTAGGTAGATCAGCGCTCTGTAATTTGGCAATCGCAACTTGACATTGGTGTATTGCTACATAATCTGGGTTCTCTATATTGCGCGCATAGGGTGCTAATTCATGGACTATTGGATGATTTGAGGGCAATCGCTGCCAAAGTTGAAGCACCACTCGCTTCTCCTGAGTTAGAAGCCAATTGTGTGCTAATTTTTTCGTTTCATCATTCAGTGAATCGTCATCGCTTAGGTCTTTGCATATCTGTAATCCCAACGCTTGAGTAATATCTAATAAATGACAGTATCCTTTTTTAGCACCAATTTTATTGTCTTCATCATGGTTAATAATATCTTCTTGTACTTTATCAATAACATTCAGCATTGATATATAGAAGTCAGCTTGAGTACCGGGAACGCCTGTTGGATCTGCGATCTTTTTTAGATCAGAAAATAAGCTTTGTGCTTGCCCCCTGCGAATGCTACTAACGGTTAAACGCTTGTACCATCTGCCTATGTATTGCTTTTCGAATGACTCGATTAGTTGATAATAATAATTAATTCTATGATCAGCCGCCTGAACTAAAGCTTGCTGAGGTTTAGCAACTACATATAATTCTAAACTTAAACCTTTCAGCGACTTTAATACCTTACTTAAGCCTGCTGATCGTTTTTTTTCTGATAATTGCTCAATTTGTTTATTAATGTTCCCCACTTTGTTCATTAAAAGATGATAGAAGGTCCAGCATTTATTGTGTAAATCGTCTGTATAAGTGATTAGAGAATGAGTAATACTGTGCATCAAGTGCACACGAATACTGCCCTGATTATTATGATTGAACGCCCCAAAAAGACTCTCAAAGGTCAAAATACCTTGTGTTCGCCTGGAGGCCGCATTTTCTGAGGTCTCAGTGGCTAAGATATTTGCCAATTTTTGTGCATCAAACACGTTTTTTAAGTGATTGCCATCGTGAATATGATCCTCGTTCCATTTGTTCAATAAGTATAATAATTGTGCGTCAGGAATTGCATCGGGGGTTATTTTATCTTGTTGTGTAAGACGAGTAAAAATCAGCAACCGTGCTTTATCATATCCATTATCAAATAAATCACAGACACGCTCTCGTACGTCGGAAGGCAAGCCATCTGTTTCTTTAATAAACTGTATTTTTTCATCAAAGGCTCGGCTATCTTCTTGACTCGTCTGCCATTGTTGCCAAACGTGGGGATTGTCCAAATTCATTTGACGACGATCAAGAATTTTTAATTTTTCAATGATTGAATCACTACGGCCTCCATGCAGGTATTGCTGTAAAATATAATTCTGTTGATTTTGCTTTTCAATGGCAGAAGTGGCAAATAGTGGTTCATATTGTTCGAATGTATTAATAATCAGCGTTAACGTTTTCAGCGTTCGTCGTTCACCATTCAGAGTAAAGCACATGTTATAAAAAGTGATATAAGCATCATCCTCCATCACTGTTTTGGCTCGCAATAACAAATCTAAGATGTCCTGGTAATGATTATCATATTGCTCAACCGCAATTAAACAGGTGTGGGGATCTAGCGAATCATAGACTGCCTGACTTAACTGCACCAATATTTTTGTGGCTTCATACACTTGATTCACTCCATCCTTCTGCAGAATGATTGCTTGAGACCGCTTTAATAATGACTCAGGCTCACCCTCTGACGGCAATGAATTTTCCTGTGTTGTTATCCCTTTCCGATTCGTGAAATTATTTAAGGCGTTACCTACTTCTGTAAGTGCTATTATAGATTGCTGAAAGCCCCCAAGATTATGCTGATCCGCTGTGCGCTTTACTCGTTTGTTAATCATTTCGAAAGGAATGTTGGCAGGCAAAGACAGGATGGATGGCATAACGTTCTCTTCCATTGTTTTTGCGCCAAATTTATCTTCACCGTAGGATTCATTTATAATGTTTACTAATTGTTGTGCTTCAAATGCATTAATCATGTATTGCTCCGCGATAAAATAAATCAATTGTGTGTTGATTTGGTTACTAGCATAAAGGAGAGAGTTCGGCGCTGGAAAATAGTTAGTATCTATACGTCGATGGGGATAATGGAGGAAGATATCTAATAATGCATTGAGCGTTTTTGAATAATCATTATTAAGCAAAATTTGATTCGTTCTATAGTAACCCATTACCTGATCAAGATATTGTCTATCCTCTGACTGAGCCATATCATAACGAACTAACTGACCCAATAACTTTTGCCAATGCCGTGAACTTAAATGAGTAGTCAATAATTTTGCGACGCCATCATCCTGATTAATAAACCGGTCAAAACTAGCAAATCGGTTTGGGGTTAACGTTTGCCAATAACATTGCCATAAGACGTCAGTAACATGGGTTGCTGTTTGTTCTGTGGTGAAGCGTCGATACGCATCGGTATTCCTAGAGACAAATCCTCTACACGTTAAGCGCACGATAAATTGGATACACTCTCCCAAAATCGTCATGTGATGGGCAGTGAGCTCAGAAACGGGTTGTGCACATGGATGAGCAAATAATTGGGCGAGGATTGATAGCTTATCCATAAAGTGGGACTCGCTGCGAGCCTTATCGAATGTTTTTACAACGTCACTCATATATTTCAATGGAACATAACTAATAGTGGGTATAGGTAAAATCGCAAGTTGCGAAAATAAGGCCTTAGTATTGCGAATCAATAGATGGTTATCATTATTCTCATGAGCCTGACCCGCCTTAATTAGGATGTGATAAAAAGCATTTAAGTCATTTAATCCCTTATTTGACTGCCCATAAAATAATTCTTGTAAAGGATTAGATAAATTAGTTAATACGGTAGGAGATATGCTTTTAAGCCAGCCTTGATAAAACGCTATCACATTAGGCATATTGGTGTGTTGTGTAGGCTCAGGTACCGCTAAGTTATCGTCGCCTTTATTCCAGGCTAATTTTTTCATCTTTCGGACGGAGTGAAGTAGGTTGTCCTTATCATCCAATAAGCTTGAATTCATATAATCAGGGTATTTAACGGCAAAAATTTTCCAAGCAGATTTGGCTTTTTCATAAAATATATCTAACACCACTTCATTGTCTTCAAGCGCTCCCGTCATTCTTTGCTGCCAGGCCGATTCTATAGACTCACGGCATTTTAACCAGTCTTTTCGAATGGCGCGCATAATCGTTTGGTCTTCAGCGAGATAGTGCATTAGCTGTGCGATAATGTGACTCGAACATTCCGATACCAACGCCTCTTTGCTGCGTATATTTTGTTCGCGCTGAATTTTGATTTCACGCCTTAAACACTGTACCACCCGCGTTTGTATGTATTTTTCTTGCTTACCCTCATCGTTTATGAGCCAATTCCATTTATTACTTTGTCGTTTTTGATGTTTAGCAAATTTGTTCTTGAGGTGATGCCATTCTCTTTCCAGCAAGTGGCTTAGCCTTTCTGCATATATCTCCGAATGCGCAAAACCCTCATATGCAGATCGGATTTGGGCATAATCAATTATGTCTATAAGCATGCCTTTTGCGCCATTGCGACCTTGACGCCCTCCACTTTGCTTCGTAAAACGAGGCATATCTGGATTAGAACGAATGACTAACAAGCCCTGTTCTACTTCCGGCTTGATATCTGTACCCCGAGCCATACGGGAACTGTTGATAACGAATCCAGGTTTGCCGGCGTAAGGCAAGATATCCTTTTCATGGAGTCCACTGTCATTGGTATCGCAAATTAATTTTTTTGCCATGGTCTCTGGCAATAAGCTATAAAGACGTTTTGATAATGCTTTAACGGCAACATCGTCTTTACTGACTAGTAGGGTAGGCTGATCTTGATGCGCTTGAAGGCATTGAATAATCGTTTGCTCATGCTCGTCTTGTCCATCACAAGAGATCATGCCTTCATATACCGTTTGTGACACTTCATGCGTAGGTAACTTAACGACATGCTGAATGTCATAACGGTCCTTATAAACGTTAAGCTCCCCGGGATCACCCATTGTTCCAGAACAACCTTCTATTTGGCCGTAATAATGTTTGATGAGGGAGGGAACATTTTGCGATAGGACAATAGCGCTATCTGGTGCAATAAAGAAATTGGGTTGTTCTCCCTTTGTAAGTGCCGTTTCATTCAAGCGCACATGTAAGAATTGATGTACGCGTTCACTAAACGTTGCCCCATCTTGCACTTGATTATTAATCACAACTTTAGCAACTCGACTCTTCATGGTAATGTTATTAGAAAGAGTTGTTAAACCTTGCTGTACGCAATAGTCTTGATTTTCCACAAGATTATTGGCCGTATAAGCCGCTGAAAGTAAATCAGCAAGCACTTTATCGCGCGCTACAATAGCCGCTTGTTTATCCTTAATGTTTTCATCAACTACAGGAGCAAGATAGGTTTTAATGAAGCTGGATTGAATAGGAGCATAATCACTCTGTTGCTGTATATATTCGCACAACTCAGCAAGATGTTTTGTTCTACAGATATAGGGAATACCTTTTTCATTGATGGGTAATGCGTCTTTAATTGTCTGAAAATATCGCCAGGTGGCTTGATAAACCCAAGCGTCATAGTTGTATAGTTTGTTCGATTCACCACTATAAGAAAAATTAAACATGGTTTGTTCATCAAGTAACACATGATCGCCTTCATCAAAAAAAGCGACGCGTTCCTTAATGCAGTAGTTAATATATCGTCTACTTCCTTCAGACCAACAATGCCCAGATTGAAATAAACTAAAACTACTAGGCGTCATGTAATTGACTGCACCAAAAATATCATCCCCAACTTTATAACTATTTTCATCTGAGTCAGGAACAATATGGCTGTTCTCTATACCAATAGCATCAAGAATGTAACCAAATTCTTCATGGTCACGGCTGGATAAACTTTCTTTTGCTGTAAATACATCCACAATTTTAGCATTCAACGCATGGAATGCCACGCGCATAATGGTAATGATGCTCTTGCCTTCTCCCGTTTTAATCTGATAAAACACGCTTTCATCATTATGTAGAGAAGTATAAATTAAGGCGAGCATTTGGGTATGGTTGGCCCACTTCCCGGTTTGACGTAGCAATAATTCACGTAACATCGATAACAACTGCAAGCGATATATTCTTTTTGCCTCTTCATCGCTGGCGCCTTGTAGCCATTGCGCCGTTTGCCTTAATTGGGCTTTAAGTTCATTGGAGCGTATCTTTCCTAAATCCTGCTCTTGTGCATAGGCATTAACATAATAAAGCATCCCTATAATTTGTTTTTGCTTATCATCACTGATATAGCCCGTATTTTTTTCTTTAATACCCCCAAGAACACGCTTTAGTTCTTGGCCCTCTGGCTCAGTGACACTGTAATGTCGCAGATCTTTAGCTTGATCCACCGTTTCAAAATGATGAATTAGAGGGTCAACCTTATAATTGGGTAAATTCTGAATTAAGTAATCCGCGGATGGTGTTGGGGGATGAGCGCAATAATCAGCCAGTTTCTTCAGATCATGATCATCCAGTCTTGATAATACCTGTTTCAGTTCCGAGGAATTTTCTGCGAATGGCGCTAAAGTATAAATCCCAATCATTTCTATTTCAGGTATTTTTTGTTCCTGGCTTAATAATAAAGGCTTCATTACACGTAATTGAGCAATTGAACCTGCTTTGTTTATCTCAGTTAATAATCTATAGCGGCATTTAAGCCACATTGGTTGGATTTCCGCACTAACGGGTATCGGAAATAATGATGCAATTAGTTCATCAGTCCACAAAGATGAAGATTCTGCTATTAATAAAAGAGCTTTAGAAACTTCAATTTGGTAATCAATACGGATGTTATCTACTCTATATCCAATAAAATTATTAATTATCCAATTAAAGTACTTGTAATCAGGAAATTTTGGAGCCAGGCGTAATAGCATTGATTTAATTTGATGGGGTATATCTGCCTGAGTAATCAGTTTAACCTTATCTTTTAATGGCGGTTCCAAACGCGCCGTTAACTCATTTAAACGATGGTTGGTTAATTTATCGCCTGTCTGGGTTAACAATTCATTAAGCATATCATTAGGAAAATGCGTTACTTCATCGTGTTGTGCAAGCATCAGACTGTCTAAAATTTCGCTGAGTTGTTGCAAACTCATATATACAGATCCTTGCTGTTTAATATGATGAATTAACGATCCTAGGGTAATGGCTAAATCATTAAAATGAGGCTTATTATCTATACGTTTAAATGGTTTGATCAACTGGGTAAATGCTTGTTCAAGAGGATTAAAATCCGCTTCGATAGCTAAATGGGGAGTGAGTATTGTAATCAAAGCAGCGTTTTCTTTTGTATATTGAGGCAGAAGTTGATCAGTGAATTGTCGTATGAAGTTTTCTTCTTCTTTACGGGTTAATCGACGGAAAGTAGCATCTTGCTCTGTAATATCACACCCCATTCCTACCCATGTCGCGATAAGTTCCCGTCGTTTATTATCGAGACTATCAAGTGGGATTGTTTCGCCATCCAGTTGAGACAATGCATGTTGAATATCTTCGCGATTGGGTAGCCAAGTTGATGTGAGAAAAGAGATACTTTCCAGCTGCTGTAAAAATCGCTTTTGGGTGGATAAAACATCGTTGCTCTGGCCAAAAAACCAATTTTTCCAGGGAGAGTCCATTTTAATAAGTAGCCAAGGTGTTTGACGCATGGCAGCTAAATAAGCCTCATCTTTCAAGGCGTGTTCAGTCATTTGTATTAATTGGCCCGCCACCTTCGGTGACTCGAGCAATGATTGGCTTTGCAAGTATTGGCATGTTTTACCAAGGGCATTTAATAAGGCTATTGTCTCACTTATGCCACATGACGCTAAATTCTGTAATTCCCCAGGATGATGTGCCTGGGAAGTTACTAAATTCTTTAAGCCATATTCCTTCAAGACATGAGCAATGAGGGGTAAATGAGCCAGGGGAATTTTATAGTGACTATCAAAATTTATCTCATCAAGTTTAAACTGTTGATTCCACCACGCCACCACCTCGTTCATTTCGTCATGACAGAGTTTTGGTAAAATAGTCTCTAGGTCATCGCTACCCCAATCGGTGATTTCCTCCCCACCAAACTTAAGATTAATCAGCAATAAACGCGCCACTGGATAGGAAATACTGTTGCTTTCAAGGGATGGTTTGATATGTTTAACATAATACTGATATTGGTTAAAATTAATCTTGAGTTGGGCTGCGAGATAACGGCCAAAGTCAATGACTAATGCATCGCTATCAATGACCTTATCCCAGCTTGGCGTATAACCCGCATCAACATGCGAATACGTAAATTTTTCTAATTTTAAATCCTCTGACCAATAGGGCATCGCGTTATAGCTCATCGCATAGAATAAACCATTATGCTGCCAATCGATTTTATCAAGATTATCCAGTAGGTGTTGTTGAGCCTTTGTATCGAAAAACTGTCCTTCTATCTTTTTTAAACAATGAAAAAGACGATCCAGCCAAACGAGGGATTGAAAGGATACCTGCGTGTTTAATAGGCGTGCTACCAGGTCATCATCTAGCTTTAATCCCTTATGATCTATATAAGAAATCATGATTTGATAGGCATACCACAAACGATCATAACCTACCCAACCCACATGTTTGACTTGGGCTTCTAATAGTCTGAACCAAATACTGATGTAAGCGGGCGATTTATCTTTTAATGTGATTAAACTAAATCCCAGCGCGTCTAAGACAGGTTTAGCTAGTAATTCAGTGGCATTTTCACTATTGTCAAAAATAGCATTTTTCCAAATTCTAAAATTATGTTCTCCAAAATGTTGAAAGATTATAAAGGCAATGCGGAGAAAATGATGACTGCCCAATTTCCATTCTTTACTGTCATAGTGATAGCACAACTGCCCAAAACTTTTCAGCTGTGTTTCATTCATCGTCAAGATAAATACACTAATAAAATCTTGCCCCACGCCTTTTCCCAAAATAGTTTCTGCCCAAAGCGCTAACTGTTTTTTGAGCGTGAGCGTATTCCAGGGACGGTCGAAATTACCTGATAGTTCATAGCGACTCATTACGATAGGTATATCGGGATGCAGCGGATTAAAATGTGTTTGGGATACTTTGCGTAAAAGTGTAACTTGTTGTTGATGTTGTTCTGAATTAAGCGACTGCGTTGCTAGATGATACCAAAAGGATATTTGAGCTGTTTCTTGTTTTCCAATTAAATCAAACTGGCGATAATCTCCATCAAAATTGACTGCTTTTGCTTGAGCATCTAAATGAGGGATAAAGGGATTACGTATTTCTTTTGTTTTTGCTTCCCATTCATATTGCTCTCTTTTCGCTCTGTCTTCATCAAAACAGAGGATATAAGAGAATTGGACATTTGGATGAGAGCTAAGAAAAAATCCAAAGGGCAAATGATTGGGTACGATTCCCAGCTGAAAAAAAGATTCATATTGCCTTATTTTTTTCAACGCTTCTGGTTCGATGTAATTAATCAGGTAATATGCATCTGTATCACTCCCAACCCAAAGGCTAAATTGCTTGGCCCAGCTCACTGATTCCTCGCGGGTAGAGAGGCGATCTTCAATATTATGACGCGTAAACAGGCGGCTTAAATCTAAATCATAACGTTTGATGTCTGGTTCTTGTTCTTCATAAACAACTCGTTTTTTTTGAACTTGATGCGCGATTTCATGCCGAGCTTCAATATTTTGTTGCAACTCTTGTTGGATACCAGGTGCATTAGACGAGAGCAAAACCGTTTCATCTTTTCCTGTGAATGGCTGTTTTAAGCGGTGTCTTAAATTACGAATATCCACCATGGGATCTAGTGTTCCATCAGCGCCTTGGTAAAGGATAAGAGTATTGTTTGCTAATTCTTTCTCATGATGGAGTCGTTGATTATCGAGAATTTTATTTTGTAAGGCTTGGTATCTAGCCTTCAAAGCATTTTCTTCTGCATCATCACTGACTTGGGTATTCAGTTCAGGGATACGGATCATGGTTATTAAGGGGTTATTATCAAGCGCTGCTAATTTCTCAAGTTCACATAACCAACCATCCTGTTCTGCCTCTGAAAGCGTTTTAAATTCATATAAAAAAAAGGCTTCGGTTTCATTGCTGTGAATGTACCTGCAATCATTAACATTTCGAATTAATTTTGCTGTTTCTTCAAGAGCTGCGCGGGTGAATGACTGAGGTAAAACAAAGTGAATTTGCTTAAATTTAGGAATGCATCGCTCATCGCGAATAAATTGTGTTAACTCCTCGCATAAATGTTCTATATATTGGGCAGCACTGTTTAGATGATCCCCGTTTAAATCAAACAAGACAGAAAGATTTAATTGCGGGGTTTGATGAATTGCATGCCAATGTTTTAAATAATTGTCACGTAAATAACCAAAGAAGGCATCTGTACCTAAGTGGCCCATTTGAGCAAATTGCGCCATACGCCATGCAAAAGAATCTTGCTTAGGTGTTATTGCTGGATTGTACCAATCTTGGCGCCAAACTTTATCCTGCTGTAGATAGTTTTGAATGGCTTGTTGGCTCAATCCTTCTTCAAACTTATTAAACAATAAAAAAACTAATCGTCCAGCTTCATCCCAGCGATTAGTAACCCTCAAATCAGCTATTGGAACGCGATAATGTGTCAGTAATAAACGATTACATGCAGCACTGTTACTTAAACGCACTAAAGGCGGAAAATGTCCTGGATTGATTGCCTCTTCACTATTAATTGCAAAGCTAACACCCGTTAATTTTTCAGTAGACTTATCAAAAATGTACAATGGTAGATCAGGCATGTCTTTTTTTGATGATGCTGTCAAGGTTAGTGCTATATGGTGTACAGATTGGAAGCACGCCATAAAGCAAGACTGGAGGAAATTATTCCCTTCAACGATTGTTGTTAACTGAAATTTGTCGCCTGCTTTATCGTCCCAAGCCATCTGAATCTTTTTTTGATCAACTGATGCCAAGATTTTCTCTGCATGTAACGGCTCTAATTGTGTTAGTGTGGTTTTATCAGATGGAGGTGATTTCAGCAGTTGATGCCATGGCTGTTCTGTAAAAGGGTCGGCATATTGAAAACTATTGCTAGCTTTTTGCTCAGTTTTTGCAAAAGAAGTTTTAATTAAAGCTTCCCAAACATAGGCAACTAAATGATATAAAGAAATTCTGTTACGGTACGTCTCTAAAGGTATTGCACGATGGCTTTGCATACAATAAGGCAATACTCTTGCAAATAACTGATATTGCCAGATTAAGTTATCTGGTAAATAGGTGTATTTGGTTTCACATTTATTGTCAATGGTAACGATTTCATCTATTGAGAAACAGGATTTAATAGCTTCTAATTTGAGTTGAAATTCCTTATCTTTCGCAATTTCTGACGAAATGTAGAGTGAGTTTCGGCCTTCATATTTATCAAGAAAAATCCAATACGGATTATCTACGCTATCTAAATTAATTAGCCAACTCTGACAATAGCTTTTGCTAAGAAGATCTAACTCCTTTAATTCGCCCAGTTCCACCGGCATGATATTTGCGACCAGTTGAGTCTGCCCTTCAGGGGGTGAAGCCTTGATTCCAAAATAAGTAAACAGAAGTCGATAAACATCTAACCTAGAAAGATGATAGGTGCTCGCGTCCATGTGAGGCCAGCGCGTTGCCAGTGAGGGTAGTAATAAAAATTGCTCATAATGATTTCCATAGATTAAATCTAGAGGATAATCATGCATTCGATGCATAAATTTCTTATCATTGAATGCTGGCCATTGTATTTCGTAATATGAACAGTCTAGTTCATAGTAACCAAGGTTATTGTAACTATAGTTCTTCGAAAGGGATAAATTAGTTGCATCTAATGTACTCTTAATGAGTGGGCTGATATATGCTATAACAAATTTGTCATCATTATTTGCTATAGTAGATAGCCAAGGATGCCTCTTAAAAAAACGATTTAAATGACTAGGAAAATCTGCGGCAGAGATTTTATTAAGCCATAAAGCCCTTAAATGAGGAAGAATATTGTTTGTAAATTTTATATTGTATTCAGCATCGACCTCTTCGTGAAAATAGCTTTTCGGAGGAGGCCAATTGCCTGGCCAACGACGATATCGGTAAGAGGCTGTATTGTAGCGTTCAACCTCAGTGATTCTTTTCCACTCATTGTTCCAATTTGAAACAGATTTGCCATAAATATCTTCACATATGAAATCGATAATTTGTTGAAAAGACTTCATTAAACTTCCATAACCACAGAGTACGACGTATTATGACAGGAGGTATCTTTTTTGTACATGTTCAGTAGGTAAACGCATGAGAAATAAAACGACAGCTAATTTTCCAAAACCATGCACCATCAACCCTTGATAAGATCTGACATTACTTGCAATTTGGATACCGTTTTTCTCATTAATCCAATTAAACAGTGATGCGATAGTCGCTGTCTCGAAATGTTTGAGGTGGGTTAGATGGATGAAAATTTGAATAATTTTTTTGATTTTAAATCATCAGCAACGTATCTTAATGGAAATTATTTTTCAATGTCAGAGACTCGAAAACTGTAAAAATCAGAGGAACCATTTTCACTTTATAACTACTTCTCATTAGGCAAGGAGCGCTTATGAAACACCGCTTATTTCTTTCACTCATCACAGCGGTCGTGCTGGCTAGTCAAGCTCAGGCAGGCAGCATGGGGCCTGTTGTGGCCTCCAAAGACTGGAACTGGGTGGGCTCTATCAGCGCCGGCCCTGTCTGGTCTGATACCGGCAGCAGTCGAACCTTTTTTTTAGAGCCGGACATTGAAAAAAGCTATCTGGCAGGCAATGACTGGCGTGCCCTCGCTTTTGTGGAATTATTCGCAGGCGCTGAGCGTCCCATCAACGACAGGCTGTCGCTGCAATTAGGCCTGGCGCTGGCAATGACATCCAATGACCATCTGTCAGGCGATATTTTAGAAGACGCTGATGCCGATTTTAACAATTTCAGATACAGCTACAGCCTCCAGCACAAGCGCGTCTTAGTTAAAGGCAAGCTCACTTATGATGCGCACCCGCGCTTAAAGCCTTATCTTACAGCTGGCATCGGCGTGGGATAAAACAAGGCCAAAGATTTTGTCGCAAGGCCTAAGATTTCCAATGAAGTACCAGCGCCGCCTTTTCAAGACAAGAGCAAAACCAGCCTGGCCTATGCCCTGGGTGCTGGTATCCAGGCTCCCTTAAGTGGCCGTACGAAATTAGGCATAGGCTATGAGTTCTCCGACTGGGGTAAATCCAGTCTGGCAAAGGCAGCAGGGCAAGCTTTCAATACCAGTCTTTATGAATCCCATGCTTACACCCATGGTCTGATTATCACATTAAGCGCTACGGCTTAAGGAGAAAAAAATGAAAAGAATCTGCACTTACGCCTTTGCGGCATGGCTTTTGATAACCAGCTTGCCCTTGACTGCGGCCCCAACGCCTAAGTTTTTATTAACGCCTACAACCGCCACCACCTATCAATTGTCCGTCAATGATGTGGTGACGGTAGGATACCAAGTCACTAACCAAACTAAAATCACTCGCACGCTGACTACAAAGCCCTTACAAGGGGTTACTCAGGTCAACACCCAACCCAGCAGTTGCCCCAGTCCCTTCACTCTGGGCCCTAATGAATCCTGTCTGCTGGAGCTTGAAATTCGTGGTGCAGATGTAGCGCCAGGAGGCATCCAGGGCGGCCCGCAGGTGTGTAAAACGCAAGGGCCGGGCAACAACAGCCCGAACCCCTTTCTTTGCTCGCAACCGGCAACTGCCAATCAGTTAGGCATCACCGTCCTTGCCGTGCCTCCGATGACCAGTTTAAAAATATCAACCAATGAGCTGGCTATCGCCAAGCAGGGGATATTTACCGCAGCATCCGGCACTGGCCCTGCTGTCTCCAAAGCAAGACAGCTGATTATCACCAACATCGGTACGGCCGTGGCGCAGGATGTTGATTTCAGCATCAGTCCGGGTCTACCTGTAGACACTGACATTACGCCCAGTAGTACCTGCGGCAACATAGCCCCGGGCAAGGCGTGTATTTTAACGATTACGCCGGGTACGACCGCCAGTGGCGCACCAGCTACGGCCCCAACGCCCAGCGTCCTCACAGCCCAGGGCACCAACACCAATGCGGTGACCTCGGATATCATTATCCTGACCTATGGCCATATTTTCAAAGGCGGTTATGTTTTTTCCATTGATGACGCAACGGATATTGATCTTAGCGTGGGAGGAAGGGTAGTTTTGGAATCAGACCAGGTGGGTAATTTCGCATGGGGCCCTGCTGGTGTAACAGGCGCCGACAGTAAAGACAATGGCAAAACCAACACTGATAAGCTTGGTAGCACTTACCCAGCCGCCCAGCAATGCATCGGCCTGTCAGCCGGCGGCTTTAAGGACTGGTATCTGCCGGCGATTTGTGAGCTGGGGTATCAAACAGGTAACAGTTCTAATTCTGGCTGCGGCACTGAAGTTAACCCCCTGATACAGAATGTACACTCCAACCTGGGCCTTGAGGGAAACATTCCTGACTACGGTTTTGTCAGCGCGTACTACTGGAGTTCTACGGATGACGGTGTGTTCAGCGCCTGGCTCCAGAACTTCGGCAGTGGCGACCAGGAGATCTTCGGCAAGAGCAGCATCGGCATCAAGGTCCGTTGTGCCCGGGCTTTTACCCCTTAATCCCTTTATCCCTTTTCTTTTGAGGCAGCTTGCTGCCTCTTTGAAAAACCGCGTAAGCGGTTTGGTTTATTTTTTTTGGTTACTATAATGGCGTTATACACAGAATTGCCCGTTTACAAAGACGCTTATCAGCTGGTGCTGAAGGTATTTGAGGTGAGTCGCGATTTCCCAAGAGAACACAAATACAGTTTAGGTCAGGATATGAAGCGTGACGCTCTTCATTTGCTTCGCTGTATTTACCGGGCCAACAAGCATCAAAACAGACTGGACTTACGCAAAACCCATTAACTTGAGAAATAGATCACACATCGAAGAGCGAATGGATCAAAGATTAGTTATCTGAGTCATATTAGGGCAGGATCAAACTGTTATGATAATGCGGTCATGGAAAGCTTTTTTCATACCTTGAAAATTGAAGCGATTTACGGGGTTACTTTTAAAACTAGAAAAGAGGCTCAATTAGCTCTATTCGATTACATTGAAGTGTTTTACAATCGCAAACGCATCCATTCATCTCTAGGGTTTCAAACTCCCAGCAATTTTGGAATGGCTGCATAATGTTGGTGTCCGGTTTTTCGAGGTAGGATCATTATCAACGACAGCAACTGATTCAACATCTGATTGAATGGCTTTTTTTACTAGCTTTTCTTGGCTAAGTGAAGGTAATACCGATAGTTTTGGTTTTGAACTTAGGGTCGAGACACTTTCATTATCACTGGATGCTAAAATTTTATTTATAGGTATTATTCCTACAAGCTTTTGCGTATCAGAAACCACGTATACGACTCGTATATCTCCCCAATCCCGTTCAGATAATTTTAATTTGATTTTATCAAGAGTATCAGTGAGGTTTGCAATAGGGACAAGCGTAGTCATTAGACTGCCAGCTGTTTTTTGAGAATAGATAGACTGAGTGATACCCATACTATATTTGATTATCCAAACAAAAAGTGTACCAATAGCTTATCTAATAATACGTTGTAGTTGAATAGGACGGCTTAAATATCCCGTGACAAATGAATTTGTGTATTTAGCTTCACGGTTTTATAGCTTTGTTATTTTCTTGTGTCGCCACTTCGAGCACTTAATGGGATTCCTAGTCTCATTATGAGTCGCTAGGTGTAATTTGCTAGTTAGGGCTTTATGTTACAAAATATGTTATACGCCACAAATCATGATATGCCTGCTATGACGACTATATCTCAAGGAAAACAAGCACTGATTGATGCCTTTCAACGACATGTTGACGCGGAATTAAGAAAAGACTTAGACGCAACCTTGGCAACAATGACATCTGATCCGCATATAAATAATATTCCTACCATGATAGGAGGGGCGGGACAAGAAGGTGTGCGCAAGTTTTATAGCGAATTCATTCAGTCAGGAAAATTTTTTCCACCAGATACTGAAATGGTGCCTGTTTCAAGAACAATTGATGAACATCAACTGGTCGATGAAATTATTTTCAAATTTACACATAACTCCGAAATTGGTTGGATGTTACCTGATATTGCCCCGACAGGAAAAAGAGTAGAAATTCCTTTAGTTGTGATTGTCGGATTTTCCCAGGGGAAGGTGACGCATGAACATATTTATTGGGATCAAGCAAGTGTGCTTGTGCAAGTAGGTCTATTGGATGCAAGGGGATTGCCAGTTAACGGGATTGAGTCGGCCAAAAAGATGGAAGAAATACGTCAATGTTATTTTTAAACATTGCTATAGCATATCCATCCAGTACTCAATTATCATCACCATAGCCAAGGTATCCAGCTCACAATACCGCAATAGACCGTTTCTTAATCCTAAGCGTTCAACATCACTCATATCTGTGAACTGTGGTAATCACCCCCCCCTTTGTTAGTGCCTTGATCTTAATAAATCAGTGTCCATTATGAGGCTAGCCTATTTATTAGCATGATCAAGTTGTCTTTTTCTGTTCTTTGTGACGATATTATATGCTTGTTAGTTTTAAAATGAAAATTTTGATTTAATGTGGGGCTGGGTGTTTTTAAGAGGTAGATATTTCCGATGGGTATACATCCATACTTAAACAGTATGGACTCTACCCCAAATGTAGGGGCACTTTAATTGGATTATAGTAATCTAATTCTTTGATTCCCCGATCAAAAGAGGATTAAAGTGCCCCTACATTCTAGAGCTTATGGATTTAGAAATCTGAAAATTATTGATTATGAGTTAGAGTGCTGTGTGAGTGAGTGAGTGGGTGAAGTGCCCCCGGATTTGGGGAAGAGCTATGCTTCGCCGCACTTCGTGCTCTTCGCTGCGCATTTTGTCGAACCTCTTTCGGTTCGAACGCTTCCGGGACAGTAGTCCTGGTTTGCGTTGATATATCACACTATTTTATATTTTCAGTGTGGCTTTTTAGATGGCGCGCCCGGAAGGATTCGAACCTCCGACCCCCTGGTTCGTAGCCAGTGTCTTAAAATTAAAATTCATTTAAAATCAATGCCCTGCAATGCATTCCTGTGACGAAATACTGCCTAGAACTGCGTTAAGTACACTGTGTACAGCGACAGTTTGGCACGTTTTGGGCACAGTAAAAGAAATAAAATTTGTGACCAAATAAATAGATTGCTAACATTATTAACTATTTTAAATGGTATTATTTAAATGTATCCAGAGATAACTACGCAAAGAACTTTTATGCGCCTCATTTCAATTGAGGATCTTGAGCCTGTCGCAAAACTCAATGCTAATCCTGATGTAAGAAAATTTTTTCCTGATGGTATTCAAAGTAAAAGTCAAACGAAACAAAGAATATTTCAATTCCAATCATACTATAAAGATTTTGGACTGCCTTGTTTCGTTGTATTTGATAAATCAACTGGTAATTTTATTGGCCGTTGTGGCTTTGGCCCGCTAGAGACTGGTGAAGTAGAAGTTGGTTATCTAATTATAAAGGATTTATGGGGACAGGGTTATGCAACTGAAATTTTAAACGCGTTGCTTAACTGGTGCTGTGAAAATATTTCAACAGATTATATCGTTGCTCTAGCCCCATTAAAACATACAGCTTCTCATCGGGTTATGGAGAAGTGTGGTATGGAATATTACAAAGAAGAGCAGGGGTATGGAGTTTCATGTAAGTATTATCGATACTTCTTAAATAATGAGAAATAAGCGCCATCATTATGCAACTCTTTCAGCGGCTTCCTGCAAGAGCTGTCCAGACAAATGTGCATATCTTAATACAGTCTCATAATTGGACCACCCACCCAGCTGCTGTAATTCATGTAGTGAAGTACCATTTTGTACATGCCAGCTCGCCCAAGTATGCCTTAAATCATGCCAGCGAAAATTTTTAATTCCTGCACGATTTAGCGCTTTTCGCCATGCATGATTATTGCAACGGCTTACAGGATTCCCTTTGTAAGTGAATATAAAAATTGGGTGATTTCCTTTTTGTTGCTTAAGTATTTCAATGGCTTGTGTATTTAATGGAACTGGAATCCCTTTTTTGGTTTTAGATTCATCGGGATGAATTAAAGCATGCCGTCTATTTAAATCGATATCTTTCCACTTTAACTGTGTGACATTTGATTCTCTAAGGCCCGTTAAGAGTGTGAATCTTGCCATATCTCGAAGGTGGGTGGGGAGCTCTATAAGAAGCCTATCTGCCTCTTTACGAGTTAGCCACCTAATTCGTTTGTTATCTATTATACGCATCCGGATCGGGGGAACAGTTTGTAACCATCCCCATTGAGTTTGGGCTTTGCGGAGGATGGAGCGGATTATTTCTAGCATCCGGTTTACAGTAGCAGGGGATACGCCAGTTTCTTCTCTTGCTTTAGCAATTGTTTCTATATCATCTTGATTTATTTCAGTTAATAATTTGTTGCGTATAAAAGAATCGGTCCAGCGCAGGTGAATTTTATCATCAACTAAAGTTTTTTTATGCTGTGACTCGTTTAACCACCTAATAACTGCATCCATCCAGGATTTTTTAGGGATAGATGGTAGCACATTTTCCTGCCATAAATCATTTTTTAATTGATCATGTAACTGCTGTGCTTTAATTTTTATTTTAGTCCCAGTACTTTGACGTATTCTTCTTCCATTGTGTGTGATGTCGATCCACCAGATGTTATTTCTTTTGGTGATTGCCATTGTGTACTGCTCCTGCTCTTATTGTTTATTTCCAAGCTTCTATTATTTCTGTACAAAGATCTTACATATGTGATTAAATCTTGCTCGATAAATACCCATGCTCTACCTATTTTGACGCCAGGCAACACACCTGATGCGACCATACGTCTAACAGTTTCTTTATGCGCACCAAGAAATTTAGCTGCCTCAATTATATTCAGTGTTTTTGAGTTATCTGATTGTTGATAATTCAATGTAGTAGTACCCGAGGGAAAATTGGACTTCATAATTCAGCTCGAACAAAACATAACGTGTTTTTATTTGAAAACAAAACGTGTTATTTGTCAACCATGAGTTTATTAATAAAAATTAATAAGTGAACGTCGATTAATAAAATGTGTTTGCTTAGTGTTTAAAAATAGTTCTACTACTCAATTCCCAGACTTCATTTTTATCGTTATACTTTTGACTTAGTTGTTGGATTTAGCATCATGTTTTTGGATGCATATGGATTTACAATGAAAAACGCTAACTCAATTAAAGCTCTTTTAGCCGGTGTATCAGGTACAACTCTCCAATGGTATGACTTTGCGATATTCGGTTATTTTGCACCAATCATAGCAAGAACTTTTTTTCCAAGTGAGAATCATACTGCATCTTTACTGAGTACGTTTGGTGTATTTGCTGTGGGGTATTTGCTTGCACCACTCGGTGCAATTTTTTTCGGTTATATTGGTGATCGTTATGGAAGAAAGAGAGCGTTAAGTTTAAGTATTCTCTCAATGGCAGTTCCTACGGCCATGATAAGTTTAATTCCAAGCTATGCTGTAATTGGTATCAGCGCTCCGATTTTAATTACCTTATTTAGGGTGTTGCAAGGGTTTGTTGCCAGTTCAGAGTTTACTGGCTCAGCTATATTTTTGGTTGAACATGCAAAACCAGAACGACGAGCATTATTTGGTTGTTTAACCAGTTCAGCCTATAGTGCTGGAATGTTATTGGCAGGATTAGGAGCCTCTTTTTTCACCGCATCTTTTATGCCCTCATGGGGATGGAGACTTGGATTTGCTGTTGCGATTATCGCCGGAATATTGATTTTCTTTCTACGACAGCATGTAGAAGAAACACCTGCCTTCCAATCAATGGACAGCAATAAACCCAGGGTACCCTTTCTAACCGCTGTCAAGGAAATGCCATTGACTGTTATTGGCGTGATTGGGATAGCTTGGTTAGTTAGTATTATAACCTTTGGGACCTATGTATTCTCTGCAACTTATTTACACAGTTATTTTAACATTCCACTCAGTCTAGCCACATTAATTATTACTATGTCGCTGCTTGTAGATGCCTCTTTAGAACCACTCATCGCTTTACTTGCTGATAAGATAGGACTTTTAAAAGTATCGGCTACAGGAATGATTGCCCTTATGATTTTTGCCGTTCCTCTTTTTCATCTGCTTGCTTCTGGTAATTTAGCTTTGATTGCAGCAGGGATGGTTTCAATGTCAGTTCTAATTGCAATCATCTATGCGCCTTTAAATGCTTATATGGTTTCATTATTTCCATCACACTATCGGTATAGTGGTTTTGGCGTGTCATTCAATGTTGGCATTTCATTATTTGGAGGTACCACACCTTTGTTTATGATGTGGTTGGTGAGCAAAACGAGTAATTTTATGGCGCCGGCATGGTATTATGTGTTTGGTTCCGTAATAGGAATTGTTGCTTTGATGATTTGTGAGAAGAGCCAGAAAAAAGAAAGCCAAAACCTCAATCTGGTATTCAGTTAATAAGGTGTTTATATGAAGTTTTTTACCTCTGCTAAGCATAAACTTACTTTTACGAGACTCAGCGATTGTCTTGATTGTGCTCCAATTGCAGCAAAGTGGGCTGAAGATGAATGGGGGTATATTAGAAATAAGGGTGTTGAATATCGGGAACAGGTGCTTCGTGGAATCAGTGAAGATGTATACATTGGTTTTTATGCAGAACAACCCGTTGCAATGTTTGCATTATTGCCTCATAAATATCATATGGAACTGGCCACACGATCAAGTAAGTTACCCAACGCAACTGAACTAATGTATGTCTATGTTGATGAAAGAGTTCGTGGATTAGGTTTTGGCCGTCAAATCGTTGATAAGGCTAAAGCAGTCTCTCACGATGTGGGTGCGCGATTAATTTACTTTGATACTCTGAAGCAAAGCTTAAATCGTTTTTATGAAAATCAAGGCGCAAAGCAAGTTTGTGAAGGGCGTTTATTTACTGAGCCAACGGATGTTTTTTATATGAAAGCTTGAAAAACGGATTCGGCATTACATTAAGCTGATATCAAGACTAGCCGATCTTAAAATAATTGGTAGTCAGATCAATTATTTCCACACTGATAGCCGCATTACTAATATTTAAATCCTGGATAAAACGATTCAGAATATTGAGCACTTGCTTACCTACGCTACGTTTAACCTCATCTGTTCTACCAGGCATGATCTTTATTGTTAAATGTAAGAAAGAATTATTTTCAAAGTTAGCACCGATATAGTATCTGCCGTATGTAATGACCCTGCTTTTGCAGCTTGATATTTGAGTAGGCAATGCATCAGCCAGTAATTGGTGCAATTGTTGAAACAACGTTTTAAACTCGTTGATAGCAGCAATATTATCGCTACATTCTAGGATTAAATGTGGCATTTTTATGAATTCTCAAAACTTTTAATAAAATGGATGGAATGCGAAGTATAAAAGAAATTGAAAGCAACAAAACTATTGAAGCCCATATGGGCTTCAATAGTTAGAAAAAACGTGAACATATCCATTGAGTTCTACCGCACAAAAATCATTGATAAAAAGATCACGGGCAAATGCGTCGTAATCAAAATAGGCCATCAAATTGTCCGGTAGTTTCTCGCAGTAGCATTCATCGATAATTTGTTCGGCAAAATCAACTTCAGAGTCATAACAACCGTGATATTGATCCTCTATCATCACCTTGGCAGCATCGAAGCCGAAATCCGCAATTAATGCCTGTCCAAGTTCTTCGTGCTCGGCAATAAATTCAGCGTAGTCCGCTATGGTGCTGATAGATTCAAATTCATGAATCTCAATATCACCGAATCCTTGATAATCATGGATTGCCCAATCGCCTGGATCTGAAACAGGACTATCTTCAAGCATGGCTTGAATATCCTCCATAATCGCATCTTCAGATTGATTTGCATCAATCCATTGACCATGCAGGTAGCCACTATTATAAGATGCCAAACAAGCAACGTAGATTTCCGGTTTATCCATAGGGGTTGTCCTCCTTTTATATGACAATCAGAGAGCAAGCCCCTGCGGGAGCTTACTCCCGCAACTTGGGTTATGATTAAAACGGTAGGTCTTCTGAGTTTTGTTGCAACATTTCCCGCATTTGAGCCATATGGTTTTCCGCGGTTTTGTTAGCAGTCTCATCAACTGGTTTGGAATGACCAAGAAGCTGAAGATTATTTACCACAATATTGAGGCTATGGCGGCTATTGCCATCACCATCCGTCCAATGGTTAGAACGGAGTTTACCTTCAACATAAATCTGTGATCCTTTTTGTAAATATTCAGAAATTTTGGTCAACTTGCCAAAAATTACCAGCTGATGCCACTCAACTCTGGTTTTCCATTCCTCATTTTGTTTGAATGCTTCATTGGTTGCCAAGGTTGCGGTGACAAAAGACTGACCGTCTTTGCCGGCGATAGTTTTCGGATCAGCGCCAAGGTTGCCTATTAAAGTTACACGATTTAAAGCTGCAGTCATAAGGTTCTCCTGTTATTGATATGGTGCGCCACATAACAGAAAAACATCCGCATAGAGCAGGTGGTTTTCTGTTATGCGGAAATGGCTGGTTTAAATGCTTCAACAAGCAATTTGTCGTTGGGAAGCAATTTTGACAAAAGAGATTAGCGCTTGAAGTTTAGACAAACTCAGTTCTGCTTGATGAATGTTGTCCAAAGAAATCTGCATCCGGTAACCGTGCAGATCATTCACACAACAATTTAATTCAAACAGAATATGCTCAACCTCATTTTGTAAGATTGCTGATTTTTGCATGGTATTCTCCTTTAAAATAAAAGAGGATTATCCCCAAAAGGGATGATTAATCCCCAATGGGTTATGCAATGAAACAATCACCGACATATCGGTTGATTTGCCTAATTGTTAAAGATGATATGCTATTAAGCATTCCATCGGCGAAAAGCCGTAAGACATGTCCATAAATTTCCCGACTAAACGTTCCGCCACGAATTAGGGAAGAAAGATGGCGTTATCACAAGACCTTAAGGTTTCGCTAGATTCTCGCTAGCTCGTCAGTTGTGTTAAGTTCATAATAACATATGACGTGTAAATGTAAACACGAAATGTGTTTTATGTTTTAAGCATATATTGCCACGCCTCGATGATCATCACCATAGCCAAGGTATCCAGCTCACAATAGCGCAATAGACCGTTTCTTAATTCTAAGCGTTCAAAATCACTCATATCTGTGAACTGTAATTTTGCATAGGCAATTGTTGCAGCTCCACCTTCTTTTAAATCCTTACTTTCAAATAATAAGGGAGCATCTTCATCAGAGATATCTTTATTGATGGGCGGTAATAGATGATATGGGTCTTTGATTTTCTGATTTTCTTCGACTATCCAGATTTGATTAACAAAATTATGGCTAGGAATGCCATTAACAGCTCCATAAATAGGTTGACTGTATTTTTCTTGAAGGTATTTTGAGCGGTTAAGAATTGCAGGAAATACCTGCTTTATGGAATTGGAACCATTGGTCAGCGGATCATAATAAAATCGTTTGATCAACTCTAAAATATCCACCATACAACGTGGGCCTTCCCATTTCTCTTTGCTTTCAGAAGGTGATTTTGTGATTGAACGGATAAAAGAACAGAGCATTTCTTTATCATTGGGTGGAACAGGCATTTTTTCCAGTTGATTAAGAATGAAGTTGAGGTAAGTGTTTTCGTGATTGCTGTATCGAAAAATTGTCCCCTCATCATTTTCCAATTCTCTTTTTAAATGTCGAATAAAATCGATTGTAGGATTAACGCCTGGCTCAGAATTAAGATATTCACCAACATGAGCAATATCGCCATTTTTATCCAATGTATGATGTGAATATTGGAAGGCAATGCCTTGATAAGGGTGAGCGCCTTTATTGAAAGGAATGGGTAACATGGCTGTTTCAAAATCGATGAAGTGAAGCGGGTATTCCCATGAATTCATTTCAGCGTGCAGGTTATCTTCGTCTATCCAGACGATATTATCCTGATTTTTAACTTTTTCTATTTGCAGCCATTGCCGTTGAGTTCTGGAAAGCCCTGCTTCATCCGGCTCTTTGATTTTTAAATCAGACACATCGATATCTTTTAATTTAATTAGCCCATTAATAAAATATTTAGGCTTATCTCGGCAGTCCCATAAATCCAATATGGTGGGATCATTAAAGTCAGATTCTTTATATGCAAGAGCCTCTCGCCAGCATTCCTTAAAGCCAGAGAGCAAATTACTATCTGAACCAATGGTTTTAAACTGGCAAGAACCGCACTCCTTCTTCGCTTTAGGTGGAAATTTCTGATCATTGAAATAAAGTTGGCTGAATTGAAGAAATTGGTCTTTTACCGTTTCCCCGTTATCATTCTTCTCTTGCCAGAGTAATTCAATATGGTAATCAACATTGATTTCTTTAAGAATTTTTACCGATAAATCCTCTTCAGTAAGAGGCGCTGTGAGCGTAACTTTAGCTTTTCCCAGTTTATCTTTTTGTACCAGGAATTTTTGATTCAAGCCATCAGTAGGGCAAAAGGCATCTTTATCAACGAGCATTAAATAGCTGCTAATGGTGAAAGAGGGAAATAATTGTTTTAGAACCCATTTTTGAAAAGCGATATCAGCAATATAGGGACGCCATTCTGAATTAATAGCACCTTTTTTCGTTACCATTTTTGATTCATCTTTCTTACTGATTGACTTGGCTTTGACTTCAATTAATTTGATATGCCCAGGTCTTTTTTTCAGTATATCAGCACGTAGAAAATAATCCTGGTATTGAAACGACGCTTCAAATAAAGTCACTGCGTCTGTTTGAAACAAGTGCTGGGTCGCGTGAATGGCCTCTTTAGTACTTGAGGCCGTTATTGGTATTCCATCAGGATAATAACATCTGGCCAATGCTTCGACTTGTGCACCGCCTTCAGCTAATGCTTTTAAAAAAGAGTCTTCATCCTGCTTATTGGTATATTCATCTGGGCGATCGTAATACCAAAGCTTTGTTGGGCATTCCAAGGCCAGTTTAAATTTTGATTTGGTTAAAAATTTTGCCATTTCCGTCCTTGTAATCAACAGTTAGAATCGCTCCATTATTAAGTTTAGCAAATGGATTAGTTGGGGTTTTTTCTAGACACCAGAGACATCTCGTTATCCTAGATAGAGTCTGGTAATTGAGATACGCGAATGACCAAGCAGGGTACTGAGTATTTCTCTCGCTGTCCTATCAATGATTTTTTCTTCTGAAGAAAGATCTTTATAAGGTTTGCCACCTTGGATAGGACACAATAAGGGTGTTTTGGTAGGTGATAGCTGAGCGGTTAGTTCATGATAACGATTTTGAGCATAAGCATGGCGAAGTCCATGAAGTTTATTAACCCCAAGCAGTTCGATTTGCTTTTGGTAATGGCTTAAATGGCTTTTGTAGGTTCTGTTCTCGGGTATCAGTGAATGATGAGGTCTGATCGTTTTTGATACTTTGTATAACCAGTTTTGTTGTGCTTGATTGGTGATTGGCAGTGTTCTGCCAATGCCACCTTTGGTCCAGCTGGGCTTAATGACTAAGGCATTTCCTTGCCAGGCTTCTGATACCACCAATTTCATTGATTCCTCTCGCCGAAGGCCAAATAATGCTTGGGCTTCCAAGGATAAGCGTATATGTGGATCAGTGCATTTGTTGAGGTCGATATTGAATATCGCCTTGTTTTTGGTTGGGATATAAGTTCGGCGAGGGATATTGTAGCTGTCATTATTTCCTTTGACCAAATTGGGTTTATCAAGCAAATTGGCCGTTTTACGAAGCTTAGCCATGTAATTTTTAATCGTAGCGGGGTTTTTATTTTGTTCTTTCCAGTGCGCTACCAATACATGAATATGTTTTGGCTTTAACCCGTTGATATGGCCTAATTTGTAACCCAGTTCATGCAGGTCTTTTATGCACCGGTGCAGCATATGGCGCATATCAGCAAGACTTGCATGAGAATAATTGTCAATTTTATTGACGAACTCATTAACCGAAAACTGAGCATTGCGGAGTTTATTGCTCATTGAGATATCTCCACAGACTGGTTCTGGATTTTACGCCCAATTCTTCCATAATTACCCAGTTTAATTTGTATTGGCTTAAGGCGGATGATAGTTCCTGATTCAGCCATTTAGCGTAGAGGTATCGCCAGGATTTTGATTTCGGCAGTTTGAGCTGGTTATGGCTGCTTCGTAGTCTGGCCTTGAGGTTTTGTTCTCCATACACCTGCAATAGACTATAAGGACCTTGAGTTAATTCTTTTAGTGAATCAATAATGCTTGTCTGTATTTCATTGCGATAGGGTACTATTCTGTCTTGGCCGTTAAAGGTTATTTCTCGTGTCAGCCATAAATTGTTCTGTTGGGTGTGAATATTGGGTTTGATTCGTATGGCTTCACTGTAAGTCAGGCCAAAATGAACTTGTAAAACCAGAATGATGCGAATCAGAGGGTCTTCAATCTGCTGCCAGAAATCCTGCGTAACTGGTATCTTCTTTTTTTTCCTGAAATTGCGCACAATGCCCAACTGTCGATTGGTGAGAGTGGTTTGTTTATTACCAATATCATTTAAAAATTTTCTGATGACGGTAAGGTGATTTAACATGGTCGCTGGTTTGATTTTTTGCTTGCGCCAATGATTGGCTAATTGCTTTAAATGATCATTATTGAATGATAACCACTCATTGGGGGTATTCTTGATGATGTATACATCCTGAGTGAGTTTTGAGATGACATGATTACGAAAACGGCGGGTCTTTAAATCACCATGGCGATTATTTTTGATATATTGCTTGGCTTCCTTTCTTAATGAAAATTGCTGCATAATCTCACCTGAAAAAATTATTTGCCCTGACTTTGGTTTAGTGTTGGTCGAGCGGCTCACTCAAAGGCGATACCCAGCGAATGCTGCATGGCTCGAAAAGCTGGCAAATCAGTTATTGAACGTCAAATCAATTTGCCGTTCGGTTTTCTGGTTGTTTTCCTCCTTATTTTTAAAAAGTGACAGATACGACAAAGCCTAAGGCTTTATCCCGAATTCATAGATCATGAGAAAATGATCGGCTACCGAACGGTAACGACTCCTGAACAGCAATTTCCCGACTGAACGTCCAGCCACAGGTTAGGGAAGGGGAGTGGCTTGAGTACTAGACCTTAATGGTTTCGCCTGTTGCACAGGCTCATCAGTAGTACTTAGTTAAAAATTATCAAACTGGAGCAGGTTGGGCAAGGATTTTAGGGGTTTAATTTGTTCCATCCCGCAAATCGGGAAGGAACAAATGGTCGGAATGTACTGATTTTACTGGGTAAAATCAAGGATGGTTTTCTGCGTCACTGCATATGAACTGCAGTGACGCAGGTAAGGGTAAGGGAACTTTACGCTTGTCTGTGGACTTAAAGGTTTATCGTCAACCTACATTTAAGAATTATTCATAGCGCACCGGTTCCCTTCTCCAGTAGTACATCTGGATAAATTAAACTGCTTCTTCTATAGCCCGACAATAAGTTTCACGTATGAAAGGAAGGATGAGCAAAGCCAGGAAAATACCGACTGGTAAAATAGCCAATCCTATGTGATAAGCGTCTAAAGAATAAACTCGTACATTATTGACCAATTCGCCAGCCCACATTTTGTCTAAAGCATAACCGATAAACGGTTGGGAGAACGCAATGCCTATCATATTGAACATATTCATAAAACCAAGACCCGTTGCCACGTAATGCTTGCTGCACAACTCTTTTGCAACGGAAAATGACGGGAGAAAACCTGCTGAAAATATTCCAAAAGCCAAAAGCAGGCATTCCATTATCCAAGGCGTCTTAATTGGAGCGTAGATAAACAGCAGTGAAGTGAGTAGCGCGCCAACTGCTCCGATATACAAAGGAGGCTTTCTCAAGCCAATACGATTGGAGAAAACTCCCCATAAAGGGCTGGCAATGACCCAGCCAATCAAAACTAGAGAAACATAATTAGCCGCGACTGCTTTTACAATATTCATTTTGAGCATTAGGAAGGGTACGCCCCACAACCCACAAAATACTGGAGTTGCCATGAACATTAAGCTGCCATAAATTGCTATTAGCCACAACTGATTGTTTTTTAAAAGAATAAGTAAACTTCGCAATATAGGGGCTTGCTGATTACTCTCTTGTACTGTTGAAGAGTCGATTTGCTGTGCAGGCTGATCATTTACAATGATGAATATTAATAAGGCGAGGAAAAGGCCAGTAACACCAATTCCAAACATACTTTGTCGCCAACCATACTGATCAACTAATAAAGCCAGCGGTGCCTCACCACCTATAGCTCCCAGCATTCCAATAGTGACCATAAGCCCTGTGAGCAAAGCAAAACGCTTTGTGGAAAACCAGTTGGAGGCAAGCTTCATGGTACCTACTGCAGCAAATGCAGAGCCAAAACCTATCATTAAACGCGACATAAAAGCGATGAACAAGCTATCGGTCATTGAAAAAACAATAGTGCTCATGGCGCAAATAATTGTTGCAATGGTAAGCATTCTATGTGGTCCGAAACGGTCCATTAATATACCGCATGGCAATTGCATAGGAGTATACGAGTAGTAATAAAATCCAGATAAAACACCTAGTGTTTGGCCTGTAATTGAAAAATCCCGCATTAATTCAGTGCCCATTACGCCAGGGGATACTTGCAGTAAAAATTCGTAAAAATAAAAAACACAACCCAATATCCAGACAACCCAAGGTAAAAAAAATCTTGGGGAGGTATGAATTGTAATACTTCCGGAAGCTGCAGGCATGGCTAATAAAGTTCCTAATTCAATATTAAATAAACATAAAAAATCAAAATCGTAGCAGGTTGCCTAGGAAATGTCTATCCTATCCATCGTATGTCCCAGCCGTTTAAGTATGTCCCAGCCGTTTAAGTCACTCTTTTAAGAAAAAATCCCGCTTCAACAAAATAAGAACGATTTATATACAGAGCTCTCCCGAATATTAAATGCCTTTAAATTCAATGTGCTTTATTAAATGCTTGATTGGGTTATTGACGATCAACAATGAAGCAATTAATATGCAAATAATTAAAAGACAATTAAAAATCCATTTTTATTTATTAGTGCGTTATCCAGTGTCCAACCTTTAAAAAGCATTTTATCCATGGAAAGGTGATAGTACGCATAATTATGGCAGATCAACTGAATGAACAATCTTATTATATTGTTTAACCCTCCCTTTCGTAATAAGGTATTTCCATTTCACTCACATGAAGTGTTGAAAAAATTTCGTTCATTTATATTGGTCAATCCGCTCGATCTCGAAGCGCATCACCAACTCATTAAGAATCCTGAGATTGAACAGATTATTGCCTGTGACTTCAAAATGGAAACTCTTATTAGCCAATGTGACACTATTATTAACCACTATGGTCCAGTCTTTAATATAGTTTATCTCGCAGAGGAATGTGTTCAAGTTTGCGGGTTGTTACGCAAACATTATGGCCTATCAGTAAATAATTTAGATAGGTATATTGATAAAAACTTGATGGTTAAAACACTAAAGGAAGCTGGATTAAGAGTTCCATTAAGTAGAATATTTGATGAGCAATACTATCAAGTCAATAAAGAAAACTATATCGAAGAGTTAGAAAATCAATTATCGCACTTTCCTCTTTTTATAAAACCAATCAATCTTTGTGGCAGTGTTGCCACCACTAAGGTGAATAATAAAAAAGAATTTGAGAAATGGGTACTACAAAAAGCTAATCATACTTATCTCATCCAAGAATATCTGGAAGGCACTTTGTTCCACTGCGAAAGTTTTATTAAAGACGGCAATATTTTATATTCTTGTGTATTTGAATACTCCAATCCTGGTTACTTTTTTGCTCAAGGGTATCCGATAGGAAGCATCTCTTTACCAACAGAAGATCCAATGGCTCAAAGAGTTAAGGAGTTCGCCAAAGTTGTTCTAGATAATCTAGGAATTTTTGAGAATGGAGTTGCTCATGTGGAAATATTTCTGACCCAAGCTAATGAACTCGTTTTTTTAGAAGCCGCTGCCCGCCCCCCAGGCCTGGAAGGTGATCTTCTGTATCAAAAACATCTGGATATCAACATTAACGAAACTCATTTTTTATTGCAAGCTGGTGATTACCATGGTGATTTTTCTACAACGCAAATCATTTATTACGCTGCCCGCTATATTTTTCCCATACCGGACTCTGGCCGCATAAAAAAACACTGCAGCAAAATGGAGCTTAACTCTCAGTTTGTCGAACGATTTAGGATTGAAAAAGACGATATTGTTTTAAAATCTAAAGACTTGTTTCAAGTAGCCAGTACAATGGTTTTATGGAATAAGGATTACTTAAAGTTAAGAGAAGATTTCAATAAGCTTAAAGAATTTATTGCTGTAGATATTGAATGAAATTAATTAGCAAATATCAAATGCCATATAACCTGGAATTAGAGAGTCACGAATGAATCAATCAGTTAACCTCATCTCGAAAAAAGTTATTAAACACCTAACCAACAAGTTAGACAAAAGAGCTTATTATGCTTTTCTACTTGATAACATAGGGCCCTTTCCGGAAGAAATATCTCAACAATTACCTCCTAAAGTTTTTGATACCATTTGGCAAAGTTTTTATCATTATCTTTCTTTGGTTTCAGAAACTGCATATCCTGGTGGCGGCAAAAAGTTCATTGAATATGTAGAAGATAATACAAATAACCAATCATTAAGCAATCTATCTCATATCACCGATTGCCTTGTTTTTGATACTTTAGCTAACTGTCAGAATAAAATTAGCCTTGATTTTTGGTTAAATATCAGCAGTTTATTAGAATATGGCTTTCTTTATAACGACTTGTCACCTACGGAGCAACAACAGACTGAACGGTTTGAGTACCTTCAAGAACTCGACCATTTTAGTGAAATTATGGATTTGTCGCTATTAACCAAGCATCTTTTGCACGAGTTCCATTCACTATCGGTAACTGAAAAAAAACAGTTTATGGAACAGTATAAAACACTCTTTAACAAATATTTGGGTCTTGATACCGCCTTAACCAGCAATGAAGATACTTATAAACCAATTGCAGGAAGAAGCAAACATATCAATTTAGGTCTGGAACGGATGCTTGGAGAAGCATCTGCCAAACGAAAAAATTGTCACTACCAACTCTATACAGCCAAACATAATTTGGGTGAGTTCTCTGTAAAATATTATCCCATAAGATCTTCGGCGCTTGCTGAAGCAAAATATAAAGTTTTAGATCCTGCAAGCATTGGAGAAGTAAGGACTAATTATCCATATATCTCTTTATTACTCACCTCAAACTCCCCTGAAGCTCTTTCCCAAGCTAAATTAAAAGAGTTAAGTGGAATCTGCTCAAGCCTTATTATGCGTTATGGTCTGGAAATGGGTCTTGCTATGTTTGATGGATATATCTTTGATAATCATTATACAAAATATTATTTATCTTTAGTGATTGGCCAAATTTTTAAAGAAAATGAATACAGTCCTATTCAATTAAAATTGATGTCGATAGGCTGTGGAGCAATTTTAATTTATCAAAATAAGAAAATAGAGCATATTTCTGTCAGTGGCACAGAAGAACTTAATAGTTATTTAGGACATACTGGCTCAAGACATAAGCGTGAAATTATTACTCTTGATAACAATCTTCCTATTAAAATTGTTCTAGCGCCTTACTCCTATGGCCTTGCCTTGCAGACTATTTCTCCTAGTGACGCAGTACATCTGGCCAATCAAAATGCACATAATCCGTTGGCTTGGCTGATGACTACTTTTATAAAACCCTTTACCATACCTATCACTGCACGGAATATCCTACTCTCCAATATTAAGCCTAATGAATTGGAAATTATTGAGCGTCCCAAATGGATTTCGGAGCAAATCAAACAAATCCCTGAGTTTAACTTCCTCACTCAGCGGTGCAAGGACTATTTACAGTATTACCAGACTCTCGAAGTAAATATTTTATATGCTCATTTACATGCCGATCGTATTGTAGACATTCATCAGGAAATTTCTATCGATGTTGCACGAACATTAAAAAACGAAGCATTGGAATCAAATATAGGATTCACCCTGCAACCTTTAATCGATAATTTACATGTGCGTGATGTATTTGATTACAAAAAATATAATGATTTATTGGTACAAAAAGAGCTTGAACCTGATGTTATTCTTACTGAAGATAGCTTGCTTATAGACCGTATAGGTCAAGGAATACTTGACTGCTTTGTCAGTCAAAACGCTCAAGATAATTATCAAATCGTATACGAAGGAAATCGAGCGCTTAATGTACTGTTTCCTGATAACACTATTGTCCAGCTCATTGATCATATGGATAAAGAAGGTCGACTTTCTTGTGTCACCTTTGATTTAGCTCAAATTTACTATCGTCAAGCCCCCGAGCTATTTGAACAATTATTTCGTGAAGATATTCTTTTAAACTATTCGGAGTCCATTCTTGCCAGATGGTTCCAACAGTTTCCAGATAAAAACTATCATCAAATCATTTATGATCAAGTATATACCAACAGTGACATTCAACAGCGAAATAAGTTATTCCAGACAATAAAACAGGAAGTAAGACCAGATATTCATAACATTAGCTGTACCAAATTCATGCGTCATTATATTGATAAATTAAAGGTAGAGTTAATTGAAAGGGAAAGATCATGCGCTAAGAAAGTTATTTCCTTATATATTCTTGAAGGCAGTTATGATGCTCAATTTGATCGCTACGCCAAAGTTCATGCAGCCTTTGCCTTACCTGACATCGACACCTATCGTATTACTTTCACCTCGGAGGAGCTGGGTTTTAACGTCATGTGTATTAAATCCTGAGCACATGGATACATAAAACATCACTCATACTAAATACTAGTTAGAAGCACTTATATGCTGAAAGAAAAGAACTATCAAGAAGCAAACTATGACTGGAATAACACCGATAAAGAGAATCTGGATAATAAATTAATCACCCACTTATTTGAAGAGCAGGTGCGAAATACGCCTGATGCTCTAGCTGTAATTTATCATCAGGAACAATTAACTTATAAAGCGTTAAATGACAAAAGCAATCAACTGGCTCGATATCTCCAGTCGCAAGCCATTATTAATCCGGATACCTTAATAGCAATCTGCTTGAACAGAGGCCTGGATATGATCATTGGCATACTCGCTATTATGAAAGCAAATGGTGCTTACGTTCCTATCGATCCGGGATACCCCCAGGAACGAATAGGTTATATTTTGGAAGATACCAAGGCACAGCTGCTGCTTACCCAATCAACCTTTCATCCCCAATTAGAAGCCCTAACATCGGCTCATATAGTGGTATTGGATCGCTGCAATTATAGCTCTTATTCAACCTCAAATTTATTTACACAATGTACAGGAGAAAATTTAGCTTATGTTATTTACACATCAGGTACTACTGGTCAGCCTAAAGGTGCTACGACAATCCATTCCCTGTTAGTTAATCGATTATTATGGCAAAAAGATACCTATGCTTTTTCTTCACATGATAACGTGCTTCAAAAGACCCCTTTCGTTTTTGACGTTTCAGTTTGGGAATTACTTTTGCCTCTTATCGCTGGCAGCAGACTAGTTTTTGCCAAAACCAACGGTCATAAAGATGTGGAATATTTGTATAACATTATCGAAAGCGAAAAAATTAGCAAATTACACTTTGTACCCACCATGCTTAGCGCGTTTCTTTCTGGTTTAACAATCAATAAAACAAAGAATCTAAGCGGCATCAGTGATGTATTTTGCAGTGGAGAAGCATTACCTGTCAGACTTGCTAACCAGTTTAAACAATTATTTCCAACAGTAAAACTGCATAATTTATATGGTCCCACTGAAGTCGCTATCGATGTGAGCGCTTATAGCGACATTCCAGCCAATGCAGATCTAATCCATATTGGTAAACCCATCAATAATATTGTTTTTTATATTTTAGATAAATATAAAAAACCTGTGCCTCCTGGCGTTATTGGAGAGCTTTATATTGCAGCTCCACATTTGAATCGAGGTTATCTTAATCAACCGGTTCATAGTGCGGAGAAATTTATTTTAAACCCTTTTGCTACGGACACTGATATTAAACAAGGCCGTACACAAATATATAAAACAGGTGATCTCGTACGATGGCTGGTTGATGGAAATGTCGAATACATAGGTAGAAATGACTTCCAAGTCAAAATTCGTGGATATAGAATTGAGTTGGCTGAAATTGAGCATGTCTTAACATCCATCGATGGAGTAACACAAGCCTGTGTATTAAATAAATATAAAAATGAGACTCAATATTTAGTTGGTTACTTAATTATAGCGTCTAACTGTGAATTAAATGATGACTTTATTTTCAATCAACTTCAAAAAAAACTACCTGAATACATGGTTCCTGATGTATTAATTCGATTGACCTGTTTTCCATTAACGATTAATGGAAAGTTGGATAGGAAAGCACTACCAGATCCTCAGTTTATTTCCAATAGCGAATATGTGCCGCCATCGACTGATTTAGAAATTCAGATAGTTTCTATTTGGCAGAATATTTTAAAAATAAATAATATTGGTCTGACAGACGACTTTTTTAAATTAGGAGGAAATTCGATCTCTGCGATTTGCCTTGTCAGCCAAATCAATCTCGAACTTGGGGTGCAAGTTAGTGTAAAAGACATTTATAAACACAAAACAATAAGCCAATTGTTGAGCATAATTCAGCACTCTACGGGGAATTTTATATACCAAGATTTTTTAATCACAAAGGGGTTTACTGATGAGCATCTCCCCTTTGAGCTCACCAATGTTCAACAAGCCTATCTCTACGGCCGATTGGCTGACTTTGAAATGAGTAATGTATCAGCACATCATTATTCTGAATTATTCTTTAGTCATTTTCATGTTGCTCGATTTGAAGAGGCTTTGAATCAGCTTATTAATATACACAGTTCACTAAGAACTGTTTTCCAGGATGCGTCACAAAGCGTTATTGCTGATGTTCCCTTTTATAAAATTAAACAACACGGTCAGATTACCCAAAATGAGTTTGCCCAAATTCGCGCTCGTTTATCGCATAAAGTATATCAAAGTGATTGCTGGCCATTATTTGATTTTGAATTAAGCGAAGTTAATGGTCAATTAATACTGCATATAAGTATTGATGTTTTAATTCTCGATGGCATTAGCATCCGGTTATTTTTCAATCAATTAGCTCAGCACTACAATGTCAGTAACAGTGCCCCCTTAAAAACCACTCATCTTGAGATTAACTTTAAAGACTATGTACAAAAATACCATGAAGTACGTGCCAGCTCTCTTTATCTAGAAGCCAAACATTATTGGCTTAATAAATTGGATCAGTATAATTTTGAAGCCAAAATACCACTCGCGGCTATTCCAGGGACGATAATACAACCTAAATTCATTCGTAAATCAGCAACTATTCAGCAAAAAAAATGGCAATTAATTAAGGACAAGGCTTATCAATTTAATTTAAGTCTTACCTGTGTCGTGTTGTATGCCTACGGACTCATTTTATCAAAATGGAGCGGTCACTCTCATTTTTGTATTAATTTGACTTTATTCAACCGGTTGCCGTTACACAAACAAGTTAATGAGCTTTTAGGGGATTTTACTGTTTTGGAATTATTTAATTTCAAAAGAAGTCCGAATGAAACAATTTATAGTGGAATTGAAAAAGTCCATAATGAATTATGGGAAGATATTGAGCATAATTTATTTGATGGCATTGATTTTCAGCGGTTAATTCGTAAAAATTTGGGAATAAGTCAGGAACAATCTTTATCACCAGTAGTATTGACTAGCTTGCTAGGGGGTACTACAGACTCTATACCTTTAGATGGACATATAGGCAATGGTTACTCGATAAGCCAGACATCTCAAGTCTATCTAGACAACAAAGCATATGAAAATGAAGAAGGATTTATTGCTGAATGGGATTATGTCGAGCAACTGTTTGCTCCTCATATAATAGAAGAAATGCATGATGACTATTGTGCTGTCCTTGAACTGTTTGCAGAATTGAAATGGGATCAGCCACTACCTCCATTGACCCTTTCTACCAAAGACCAATTCCTTATTACTAAGGCGAATAGTGACATCCAGCCTGAAATTAAACAAACCCTAGTTGATCTGTTTCTATCCCATGTAAAAACAGCTTATAAACAGATCGCAGTAATTGATAGTCAGGGAACATATACTTACGGTGAGATCTATCTTTTTAGTGAGTATATCACTCATCATCTGCTTTCGCGCATCACCGATAAATCTCAGAAATTAATTGGTATTTTAAGTGAAAAAAGCTATCAGCAAGTAGTTGCGGCCTTGGGAATTATGAGAAGCGGGATGGCTTATTTACCACTGCATATTGATTGGCCTGAAGGAAGAATCAGCAGTATTTTAAAAGAAGCCGCTGTTAACACCATACTAATATCCCAATCGGCTTTTTCAAATTATATTAAGGGGAAACAAATTGAGGATGAGTACTGCTGGCTAATTATTGGCACACTGATTAACTCACCCCCGCCAATAAAAAACAGTCAGTTACCCAAGATTAATTTCGACGATGTTGCTTATGTTATATACACATCAGGAAGCACAGGAAAACCAAAAGGGGTTACCATTGCTCATCAAGCAGCTGTTAATACGATTACTGCTGTCAATAATCGTTTTCAAATAAAATCAACTGATAAAATTTTAGCCCTGTCCGATTTGGGTTTTGATTTATCTGTTTATGACATTTTTGGTGTACTTGGTGCAGCCGGAACAGTGGTATTTCCCGATCAGGAACAAATAAAAGAGCCTTCCCATTGGTATGAATTAATCGTTACTTATCAAATTACTTTATGGAATACTGTTCCTCAATTAATGCAACTGCTGGCAGTTTACGTTACAGATAGAGGGAAATTATTAACACCGTTAACCACTATTTTATTAAGCGGTGACTGGATTCCTTTGCAATTACCAAACCAGCTTAAATCACTAACTAAAAATGCCACTATAATGAGTCTGGGGGGCGCCACAGAGGGTGCTATATGGTCGATATGGTATGAAATAAAGAACATCCAATCTGAATGGGCATCGATTCCTTATGGTTACGCGATGCCTAATCAGAAAATGTATGTTCTTAATAGCTTTCAAGAACAATGTCCTGTTGATGTAACCGGTGAAATTCATATAGGGGGGATGGGGGTTGCACTTGGCTATTGGAACGATGAGGAAAAAAGTCAAGCACGCTTTATTAATCATTCTGATTTGGGAAGACTTTATAAAACCGGGGACTCAGGTAAATGGCATCAAGACGGCTATATAATTTTTCAAGGCCGTAAGGATTTTCAAGTCAAGCTTAATGGATATCGAGTAGAACTTGAGGAAATATCGCATCATCTCACTCAATTAGAAGGCATTGATGGTGCGTTAACTCGGGTACATGAAAACCGTCTGATTGCTTATTTATTATCATCTTCATTTAAAAAGTCACAGGAGAAAGAGAATAAAGAGCATTTTATTCTTGAACAGCACAATATTAGAACTGATTTGGCTTGGAAATACTCATTAAACCCCTTATTATGTGAAAAGAAATATCGTCGTAGAAAAAGTTACCGATATTTTCTCCATGAAAAGAATGCTACACCATTCTTACCCGCACCACATCACTTGAACAATTGGAAAAGGCCTTTTGGAAAACCAATTTGTCTTGGGCAATTAACAAGCATACTTCAGCCTTTAAGTGCCCTTATTTTAAAGGATAAAATAACACCTAAATATATTTATCCTTCGGGAGGGAGTACCTATGCAATCCAGAGCTATCTATCTATCCCTGCTAGACGAATACATGGTGTCGAAGCTGGAGAATATTACTACAATCCTGTGACATATCAGTTGCAACACACTAACTCCAGCAATAGTGTGGATTCTTTTAAAATTGACTTCAAACTCTATTTGCCGGCTATAGAGCCTTTGTATCAAGAAAAATCTTCCCGGTTAGCTTATTTGGAAATGGGACACATTCTTTACTGTTTAGAGCAAGTTCTCACGAATCTTAATATTGGCTATGACATTGAAATAAGAAATGAAAAAAACGATATGTATCATTCGCTGTTAACGATTCATTTTGATAATCTGTTAAATCCTTACCGAGCACCGGCACTAAAAAAGGTAATGCTTGTAAATCAATCAGGATATTTTCATCACCCCCTCCATAGCTTTGATTTAAAAAAACAATCCATTTTTATGCAAATATCCGAACAAGGCCAACTATTAGCTAATGCGGAGGGAATATTGGCCCTTGAGGGAACACATACCCCTGAACACTATATTCAGGCAGGATTCGAGGCGCAAGGAATATCTGAACTTTGGTATGAACGCAATATAGGTTCTTGTACTATTGGCTTAATGCCTTATGATGAAGCCATCTATGCTCTTGCCTTTGGCAGCATTAACAAGGCCATGTTGGGTGAGTCCCAAAGCATGGCGCAGCCTATCAGTCTCGATCGCTATATAAGCGAACAGTTAAAACTTAAGCTTCCATTTTATATGGTTCCAGAAACCTACTTTAAGTTAAATCATTTTCCTTTAACAGCGAATGGAAAAATTGATCTTCAATCCTTGCCTCTACCTGACTTCAGTTTGGAAAAAAAATACATAGCGCCTGAAACGCAGCTAGAGAAAGATATTGCCCAAATATGGCAGGAAATTCTCCAAATCGAACGAGTCGGTCTCAATGATGATTTTTTTAGAATCGGTGGGAATTCGATACTTGCAATACAGATGGTTAACAAATTGAATAACCATACTGGGCTTCATATTAAGGTTACTGAGCTGTTTAAAAATAAAACTATAGCCACATTGTTAGAACGTCTAACTGGTAGTGGTAATGCTCCACGTATTAATGCCACTGAGCGAACAACAGCTCCGCTATCCTTTGCTCAAGAGCGATTATGGTTTATAGAAAACTATGAGCAAGGAACCAATGCCTACCATATTCCTTTATGCATTAAACTAAATGCTTCTGACTTAGTTGATGCAATGAAGAAGTCGCTTCAAACTATACTTGTTCGTCATGAGATTCTCCGCACTGTTTATCTTCAAAATGCTCAAGGAGAATATTATCAAGAAGTGACTAATTTACCTTTGATTTTCCTAGAAGAGACTATTAGCGAACAGCAATTGGAATATAAGCTTTCAGAACGTATTAATCAGCATTTTGATTTACGCCAGGAATTACCTATTCGAGTGGTGATTTTTCGTAGTGCAGTTCATTATTATTTTTCAATAACCATTCATCACATTGCATTTGACGGCTGGTCCTCAGCAATATTTATAGATGAACTAGCTCAGTTGTATCATTATTATCTCGGTAAAACACCATTAAATTTAAGTAGCCTCCCCATTCAGTATATAGATTTTGCTCTTTGGCAGAGAGATTATTTTCAAGGTGATATTTTAAAAAATCAAATAAAATACTGGCAGAAAAAACTAAAAAATACTGAGATACTCTATTTTCCATGCGATTATACCCGTACAAAAAAAATAGATTATCGGGGTAATCGCATTTTCTTTACCCTCGATTCTCAAATTACACAGAAGATAAAGAATTTAGCCAAAACCGTACAGGTTACTCAATACACTTTATTATTATCGGGATTTTATATCTTACTCAACAAATATACAGGACAGGAGGATATTCTAATTGGCACCCCGGTCGCCAATCGCCACTACAGTCAAATTGAACATCTTATTGGTTTTTTTGTTAATACGCTAGTCATTAGACAAACTGTTTCCCCTCAAGGAAGCATTAAAGCGTTAGCTCACGATATCCATCAAACAGTTTTACAGGCACAGAAGCATCAGGATTTACCTTTTGAAAAATTAGTTGAAATTTTGAATATCGAACGTGATCCAGGCCGACACCCACTATTTCAGATCATGTTCAGAGTGCAAAACTTCATAGATAACAAAGATTTTGATTTTTATGAAGTCGACAAATTTCTTAAAGCATCGCAATTCGATTTTGATCTGTTAATTAATGATAACGGTCCTGAATTTAAAGGACAATTTACTTATTTAACTTCGTTATTCAAAAGGGAAACTGCTGAACGGATTATTGCTCACTATGTTCATATACTGGAAAGAATGTGTGAAAACCCTCATCAACTTATTAAAGATATTTTAATTATCAGCAAGGAAGAATACCATCAGACTGTTTATCAGTGGAATAACACCGACAGGGACTTTCTAGATTATAAAAGAATTGAGCAACTGTTTGAAGATCAGGTTTTAAAAGCCCCGCATCATATCGCCCTTGTTCATCAAAACAATCAAATGACCTATTTTCAACTCAATGAAAAAGCCAATCAATTAGCTAGATACCTTCGGTCGAAAGCCGTCCTAAAATCTAATACCATTATCGCTCTATGCCTGAATAGAGGTATGGAAATGATTATTACACTATTAGCGATCATGAAAACAGGTGCAGCTTACTTACCTGTCGATCCAGAATATCCTAGCGCACGAATTAACTACATGCTGAACGACTCACAAACGCCATTAGTAATAACCCACAGCAGTTTCGTTAAAAAATTACAAGGTGGCTTTAATGCTCATCTGCTCCTATTGGATACTGAGTGTTATAAGTATCATAATTCAACTAATCTGAATATTAAGGCTTCGATGGAGGATTTGGCTTATGTCATTTACACATCGGGTACAACTGGGAAACCCAAGGGGGTAATGATTAGCCATAGTTCGGTTTTTAACTATTTAAAGAATGTGGAGCCCTTGTTACACTATGTTAAAAATATGGATTACTCCAGTAATCTTTCTTTTGACTTATCAGTGACTACAACTTTGCTTCCTTTAATTTGCGGGAAAAAAATTTGTATTTATGATGGTCATCTCACTGAATTTAAGCGCTATATAAATCATTTAAATAAACACAAAATCGATTTTTTAAAAGCCACTCCCTCTTTTTTAAATCATCTTCCACTTGAACTACTTACTCATAAAATACATGCCTGTTTTATAGGTGGTGAACAAAGTGATGTAAAACAAATAGATTACATCAAAAACTATATTGACAATATATACGATGAATATGGTCCTACCGAGGCTACAGTAGGAGCCACTAATTATTTATGTAAAAATAACTCCCACTCTATAGGAAAACCTTATAATAATTATAAGGTTTATGTGCTAGATAAACAGGGTAATCCGCTTCCTATCGGTATCGTAGGTGAACTGCATATTGCGGGAGCAGGTTTAGCTCGTGGCTACTTGAATAATCCTGAATTAAGTACAGAAAAATTTGCTGTTAACTCCCTGGCAACTCCAGAAGATATTGAAAAAGGATATATGCGACGTTATAAAACTGGCGATCTAGTTCGATGGTTACCTGATGGTAATCTGCAGTATATTGGTCGAAATGATTCCCAGGTAAAAATCCGAGGGCATCGAATCGAATTATCTGAAGTCGAGCAGGCACTTAGTTCTATTGATGGAATAAAACAGGCTTGTGCGGTTGTCAAAACAACTGTGTCAAGCCAATTCCTAGTAGGCTATGTTGTACTTGAAATCAATAAATCTATTACTACAGCCCATATATTAACCCAGCTTCATGAGCAATTGCCAGATTATATGGTACCTGATGTATTAATCCACTTACCCGTCTTCCCATTGACAGCTAACGGTAAATTGGACAAAACTAATTTACCTGAAGCTTTTTTCATGGATAAAGAAGTTGACCAGCCTCCTTCAACCGATCTTGAGAAGCGTCTTGCAGCTATTTGGAATGATGTTTTAAAAATTAAGAATACAGGTGTTACCGATGACTTTTTTAAAATAGGAGGCACCTCTCTTTCCGCGATGCAGGTAAGTTACCTTATGAGCAATGAGCTTAAGTGCGATGTAAAGGTGGCTGATTTATTTCGGTATAAAACCATTTCCCAAATAATTAAACATAGTTTATTAGAAGCGAAACCTGATAGTTCTTGTCTGATTTTGCTCTCCGCCAATGAGTGCATCAACAAAGAATGTATTTTTTTGGTTCATGGAGTAGGGGGGAATATATTAAGTTATTATCAAATCATCAAACAGCTCGAAAAAGATTATAATGTCTATGGAATTCAAGCAAGAGGCCTCCATTCAAATCAAAAATGTTTTGAAAGCTATCAACAAATGATAACGGTTTATTCAACAGAAATGAAAAACGTGTTAAAAAATAATGGTGCTGAAAAATATCATATTATAGGTTGGTCTTATGGTGTAGCGGTGGCATTGGAACTAATTTCCGCCCTACAAAAAAACGCTCGCTGCAAAAACGCCTTTTTAATTGACGGATCGTCAGTGGCTGATAGAAACCTCAAAAGCTTACATTTTAAGTTAAATAACAGTGACTTATCTGATGATTTAAAAACGCTGATTCTATTTTATAAGAATACTTATAGAAGTGAAGGTGAAATAAATAATCTGACAGAAGATGAGCTTTTTCATTATGCACATCAGTTATTTGGCTATCCTTCTACTGAAAAAGAATTTAATAAAATCAAGAGAAGAGTAAACGTTGCCTTACACAATATCAAAAACCTCTTATCCTTTTCCCAATACCACACTCCTACGTATTGCGCTGATAAGTTCCACATTATCAATGCAGACCAAACGAAAAATGGAAAGACTCAATGGCATGATATACTCAACTGCGATTATATAAGCACCATGAATTTTGAGGCTGACCACTGGTCTATAATGGTTTCAAATCAACTTTTAACCTATTTAAAATGCCAATTATTGCAAGTAGAAGAGGTTATTGCTTGATAAAGATCTTTGAAAAAAACAGATATTGAAGTTGTTTTAAGCAAAAATGCTCCTAAAGGGTAGGTTATTAACAAACCGTGGTTGATGGCATAGGCAGCCTAGTTTTATAAACTTTCCCACCACTTACCAAAACAAAAGCCTGTCCTTTAGGCAAAGAAACAATATCTTCAACCCCGATCATTGGCACATAAGAAATCTGTACCCGATCCTCATTAGTCGTATTAAAATAAACTCCATCATTCCCATGCGGGGTATCATTAACCATTGAAACCTGGGTATGACCAATCACGCCAACCTGCGGTAGGACTTTGACTAGCAAGTTTGCTGTTTCCTCGTTTTTCACCCGAAGCATGATCAATGTATTAAAATTTCCTTCCGAAACTTCAGCTTTGGGTCGTGATCCAAGGGCTACTTCCATATCCTGAATGGTTTGGGCATAAGCAGTAACTTGAAAGCCAGCACCTCCGGCTTTATTAAGAATTTTAACGAAAGAATCCTGGATAATCTCTGATAACTCATCACAGTGCAGATTTAATGTGTAATGGGCATTTTCTTCTTTATAGATTTTCCCAGCAGTTGAGACGAGATCAGATAAAAAGGCTTTGCCGACTGCTTGAGCAATGTTGGGGTTGGTTAGGCTATCAAGACCAATGTAGAGGATTTTTTTGTTTTTAATGATGTCCATAAGCTCGATGTTTTCTGGTTTTGATTTAGATGACAGGATTTTTGATGCGTTGCTTTTATTAATTTCTGATAACACTGGACCAACACTGGCAGTAATTTTATCGTAGTAATTTTTGTCCATGACAGCGGCATCAAATAGGTCAATCAGGATTTGGTCATGAAGGCTTTCCGTGTTGCCGGTTTTAATCGTTTTATTGATATGGTCTTTGACGTATTGGATAACGGCTTGATGGCGTTCCATCGGGGATTTTGTTTTATTGTTTTTGCCAATTTTACTGTCATGCTCTTCGATAATTTGTTCAATATGCTGGTGGTAATCGGAGTAATGGGAAGGCAGGATGGTATCGGCGTAGGTCATAAGCAATTGATCCAGGCGGCTGATGTAGAATGCTATGGATTGGTAGTTGATTTCCTGCTTCATTTCTTCAAGGCAAATGGCAACAATGTTGACGTACTTCCAGGCGAAGGCTGCGAATTGTTTGCCTTCTCCTTCAGCGGCGATTGCGTCGGTAATTCTAGTAGCGACCTCGCTGACTTGGTGGTAATTTTTCAGTGGGTTGTAATGGGCGGATTGTTCGGGGAAGCCTAGGTGGACGATATGGAAGTCCTCGCTTCTACCGGTGACTTTGGCGGCTGCTTTCATGTCTCTGACCAGGTCTTGATCGCCTTTTGGATCCACCACAATCACAGCATCACCATTGCGGATGTCCTGGTTGATTAGGATGCTTGCAAGTCTTGTTTTACCAACCCTTGTGGTGCCGACTACGAAGGTATGGCCATTTCTGACATCTTGTGGGATGTACACCGGTTTGTCTTCTTCACCAACGCCATGCAGAAAAGGGCTACCACCCACGGGCGGATCAGGGCAGAATGGATTGAGTCTTGATCGGCTATTTAGCCATTTTGCCAACCTGGTTTGTTCGTGGTTTTGGCAAAAGCGTCTGGCGTTTTGATATAGCTTGCCTCGTTGCATGAAATGTTCATTTTTGACTTGTTTAATTTGGTGCAGCTTTTGAGTATGGCTGGGTTTCCAGCGAAATCCTTTACCGATGAATAGCCAGTTTTTTGATAGTGGAATTTCTGTGGTTGATAGGGCATAAGTGGGCATGGCGAGTAAGCGTCGGTGATAGCGTTTGACTTTGATGGCTTGCCAGGTTCGGTATAGTCCTGGAATCAAAAGGGTAATGACTGCATAGGTTGTCATTTTTTCAGTGAGCAGGAAAATGTGTGGTTGGTTGTAAGCCAGTAGCGCGAGAGTTAAGCAAGTTAAAGCTGACCATGCTTCTGTTGGTTCTCTTAAATGATTTTCTATTGGGTAATGGCTCATAAGGTGACTATCCTTTTGCAGTACATTTAACGTCGCATAAAGACCAACAGCATGTTATTTGCTGGCATGGCGTGGCGCTGGACTAAGGTCAGTTGGTTTATATGAGCTTCTTGTTGAATATCGTTTAAGTCCCGTATGCCCATTTGTGGATTTTGGCGGCGCAAGGAGGTGTCGAATCGTTCATTGGAATCGCTGGTGAATTGGCCATTAAGATTAAAAGGGCCATAACAAAATAAGAATCCTTTTGACTTTAAGCAACTGCCGGTAAGTTTAAAGAGGCAGGTGACTTCTTGCCATGACATGATATGCGTTGTATTGGCTGTATACACTGCATCATATTGAATCTTTGGCCATTGAGTAGGATCTGAAACATCTAGCGTCAATGGTGGTTGAACATTATTAAAGCTACACTCTTTTATCCAGGATTTAATGCCTACATGCTTCGCTGGCAAATCTGAGGTTTGCCAAGAAACTTCTGGCAAATGATTGGCAAAGTAATGGGCATGCTGACCTGTGCCACTGCCAACTTCAAGTATTTGCTCGCTACCTGATAAATATTGGTTAAGAGTTTCTAAAATAGGTGCTTTATTGTTTTCACAGGCCTGGCTAAATGGTTTATTCATTCATTGACTCCTATGCACGTTATCAAATCAATCAAAAGAAAAATGCAGAGCAAATACCATCTTGCTTGAGTGGCAAGTTGTATTTGTCTTGGCGTTGTTTCTTGCGTCTTCAATGCAGTTACAAGCCTGGGCCATAACAGAATGAAGGTAAAGTAAAATAAGCCATGCATGATGAATAGGGTATATTTTATTTTTGACAAGTAAGAATCCCAACTGGCAAGTGTTGAGCCTTGGCTGAGCAACCAGGGTCCGATGATTAACAGCACCAGAGTTGGAAAAATGGTTTGTGCTGTGACTATAATAGTTGAACGCAGATAATTTTTTTTCATAGGGAAGTCTCCAAATGCGCAAGGTATTTCGATTGTTGGGCATTATTGCCGAAGCAATTTTTGATATTGCCGAGGATAAGCCTGTAAAAAATAAGGTATGTATATTTGAAGCTAGACGCTTGTATGAGTCTGGTTCGATCAGCATGGAAGAATATAACGAAGCATTTGAAGCTGATAAGTAATCGTGTTTTTTTCATCGTATTACCTTTGCAGCTAGTTTTGATCCAGTTAGCCCTGTAGCCAGTTGTGCACCAGCCTTAGCCGTTTGTGCCCCTGAGTTAGCAAGTTCACCACTTTGCTTATTTGATGCACTGACTAATTCTGAAAGACTTGCACCAGCATCACCACCAAAATGACTGGATAATCTCAGCAAAAGCACAGGTGCGACAAAATAAAACATCACCGCCATATTTTTCATCGCAGAAATCGCTTTATTCTCGCCTAGCGGATCAAGCACGGATCGCTCAACAAAGCCAACCAGATGCCAGAGGTATTGCAGAAATATGCTCATAATAAATAAACCGCAAAGGCTTCCAAGTGCTTTAGGGCTGTAGTTACTCAAAGAAAGCACAATTGGGGTGAGGATGATTAAAAAGAACATGAAAAACGCTTGCATCACGGGCAGGGTTTGCATGATGGATTCTCGTTTTAGAGGTGTTGAAGTCCAAGACTTAGCCAGTTGACCTACATTGACTAAACCATTGGTGATGACACTGCCGACTCTGCTGTTATTATTATCCATCATGTTCTTGATAGAATTGAGCTGCATATCTTTGCTTTCATTAAGCAGCATTTTTGCGATGTAATCCTCTGCAGCGATATCCGCTTGCCATGCTTTGGGGTGTTTGAATCTGTATTCTCTAACTCGCCCTAACATGGTGTAGTAGTTCAAATGTTTGTTAAAGAAACTGGCTTTGTTGGCAACTTCAATCAGATCCGTTTTGATTTTATTCCACCATTGTTGGCAGCTTGGATAGCCATTTTCTGGTAACTGTTCGCTGGGCAAGTCGCCTCGATTGGCTGCTTTTTGCAGGTTCGGACTCGGTGCTTGATTGAAGGTAAATCCTTTAACCGGATGACGGGCATGGATTTTAGTGTAATACATTTGCTGCAGGATTTTTGAGCCCATCCATGTTAGATCGTCTTCACCACCATAACGGTTTAATAAAGCATTTAACTCATTGGGTTCATGCTTATCGCTGTTGAACTGTGTTCTGGCTTCAATAAAGCATTGTCTGTGAAAATCCAAAGCCTGTTCACGCACATTGTGAGGCAAATAGGTTGATACCAAATCCCCCTCAATTGCTTGCAGACTATCGGTACAGCCTGTGACTTTCATTAGGCTGTAAGTAAAGCTGGACATGAAATTCTGGATAATGGCAAAGCCGATGGGGATTTTGATTTGATGGGTTAAGACATCAGCAAAGGCTTCATCATAGGTTGTGCCCGTATCGCCAATGGTGGCGGTAGAATCGATTTTTAATCCGCATAAGGGTTTAAATTGCAGTGCTTTGGTTTCTAATGGAACGCAAGGGTAGACAAATATACCGCATATTAAAACCGTAATCGCCAGCTCATAGAGAAAATGGTTAAGGGCGTGCTCCACAGCGAAAAAAGCAGCAGCCGGCACCAGTACATTTTTTAAGAAACGATAGCCGACCGCAAGAAAGCCGAGATATAACAGCCCTGTTTGCCACAGGGCATTAAAGATGATTTCGTATTGCTGCCAGCCAAGGTAGGTGGTGTATAAAGAAAGTGGATTAAAAACAATCATATTATCCCCTTTGTTGTTCTTTGAGATAAACAGCGCCATTTTTCACTGCTGGTTGCTCGTGATCCTGACCTGGGATACTGGCGTTTTGCGCTTGATGACGGATGTCCATAATCATAGTGAGTGTGTCAGTCATCATTTTTTTGCGTACTTCGTTTTCAAAGGCCAATGAATGGATATCATCATCGAGTTTCTTTAAAGCAAAACGCACCATGTTTAGAGCAGGTTTTAAGTTTTGCACTTCCTGAACTTGAAGGCCGGCCTGTAGTATTCGCCGCATCATCAAGGCTTTATCCAGCATGTTTTGTACGGCGATTTCTTCGGCCAGCTTGGATACGGTGAGCAGTTGTTCTTCACGGGGTAAATGTTGAATGGTTAGGATGATTTCATCTGTAATCAAAAGGTTTGAGGCACTGACTTTGTGAAGATTTTCTTCGGTTAAGGTCCAGCTGCCATTGACCAGATTCCATAGTGCTTTGGCGATATTCTGGCTGCAGGTATTGGCATTATCACAACTTTGCAATAGCGCAGATAAACCCATGCCTGCTTGTGTCTCATGGTTTTCTTTGTTTTCACTGCTACTGACGTGAATGTCGCCTAACACTTTAACTGCCCAATTGGCCGCATCATTTGGGGTTGCCCAAGCGTGGGTCATGGGCGTTTTCTCAAAAGGCTTGGTGGTTGAATCAAGCGGTTTGCGCGTTAATAAGATGTTGTAACCTGCAATCACCACATCATTTATGACTTTGATGGGCCGCTGAAATTTACCGCCGGCATTGCCTTTATCGCTACCTATCCAGGGTAGGCCGTATTCATCCCGTTTTTTCGCAATGCTTTTTGAAGTTTCGGTCACATCAACGTTCTCTTTTTGGGCTCGCCTGTATGCATCAAGCCAGCCCTGGCTGTCCGATACCGAAAGCATGCTTTCTACAGGAGACTGATTTTGTTCTAAGGCTTCTTTGACCTTCTGGCAGTCTTTGACTTTGAGGGTAAATTCATTTTGCGCACTGGATGCTGTATTTTGCAGGACATTATATAAAGCAGGCATGGCTTGTTGCAGCTTATAAAGTGGATAGCCTGCAACAGAACCTTTTAAGTTGCTAATCACACCAGCCGGAATGTTAAGTGATGATTTTTTTAAATCCTGCATGGTGTTGGTAATGGACACCACCGGATTAAATCCGCTGCAAGAAAATCCCATCCGTTCATCAATATCCGCACCAATTTTCAAGGTCTGATCTTTGTTGATGGGAGGCACAAATAAATTCGACGCACCACCCAGCTGATAATAATAATCCGATTGGCTGGGCATAAAGCCACTGGCATAGAGGCTTACTGGAAATAGTGTGGTCAATACTAATAATTTTCTCATAATAAACCCTTATCGTTTTTGAGGTTGCCCTACTTTGGGAAAGGTTAAAAAGCGAATCAGATTGCCATGGTGTTGCACGCAGCCTCGGTATTTACGCCAGACTACAAAAACATAATTGCCATTGCCTTTCTTATCATCTTCAATGCCAAAATCTTCTGCGTCACCTGGACGAAAAGTACGGTTGTTTGGATAGACTTCCTGCCAGATGACTTTTTGGTTATTGGGATCAAAAACGGCATTGGCCACCACACAGTTTTGACCGCAGCGGTTAGCTGTGGATTTGGTAACATGCAATGGATTTTGGTTGGTGACGATATCAACGGCATGCATGGCCGCCACAACCGATGCGCGGAAATTATAGGGCTGGGTGACTCGCATTAATCTTGGAATTTCTGTACCCCAGATGTGCGTTGCAGTGCCTATATCATGATTGATTAACAGTTGTGGGTGAGAGGCCATATACACCAGTTCGGCGGCTTCTGTTCTATCCATTACCGCATCTAGCTCGGATAGATAATAAGGCATGCCAAAGTGGGTTTCCGGTTTTAGCGACAAAAAGGGAAAACGGTAAAAGGCAGCGGGGCTGCCAATGACATCAACGACCCGTGTGCGCTCATCATTACCATGCAAGCTGGTGGTTTGACTGCTGTCATTGCCAAAACCTAAATCCATACCAGTCGCAAGTTTGTAGGCTTTTTGGTAGGCGAATCGATTGGCTTTGTTCTCATACAAGGCTCTTGCTTCAAGCCAGGGGTTTTCTTCAGGTTTATTGCTGACGGTCACAATTAAATCAGGTAAAAATTGTTCAACCGCTGCTGTAAAAGAAACTTTGGGTGGAAAGTGTCCATGCTCCCAGGCGCAAGATCCAATGATTTTATAGTGGGAATTATGAAATACCTTGGCCAGCACTCTACCGGAAATGGTAAAAGTATTCACTGGATGGGGCGGTTTCGTGCTTTCAGTCGCATGAGTTGGATTAATCATAAAAATAAGCCCCAGCATCATGCTTAACTTTAGGCTGCTCCAGAATTTCTGCCATAATTTCAGCAGCTTTAAGTACGCCATAATCTTTCTCCAGTTGGCCTCTGGCTACCTTTTCACTTTTTTCATTCATTAAAAGAGCAAGAAGATAACGGGGTGGGATGACTCGGAATAAACCTTGATAGCGCGAACCTAAAAGCACTGCTTCTGCATACAAACCTTTTTGTGAGTCAATCTCTCGAATCAAGGCTTCTTGCTGTGGTGTCAGATGCTTAAATTGCTTGATGTCTTTGAGCTCATTTTCATCCAGACCAAGGACAATCCAGGTTTCCATCAATGACAAAATCTTCGTTGCTTTGGCTGAGCGCATGTCAGCCACATTTTGGGTGACTGGAATGAGCCAAAGTCCCAGTTTTCGGGCGACTTTGGCAATGAGCAGGGCGCTAGAGACAATGACATCAATTTCAAACTGGATGTGCGCCTCATCGATGATTAAAAACATCGGACGTGAATCGTTTTGGGTGCGTTCTGCCATGGCCAGTATTCGGGGTAAAAGAGAGACCATTACTAAGGCTAATTTGCCACGGTCATCTTTGATGGCGGAGATGTCGATATGAAAGATATCAAAATCATCCAGCGGTTCAGTTGGGACATTAAAAAAACGCGATTTTGAACTGTTAATGACGTAACTTTTAAGGCGATCGGCCATATCCTGCAGGCGTTCTTTTTTCTTAGTGGACGTTTCATTTTCTATGCGCTGTTCAAAAGCTGAAAGCACATGCTCGGTTAGCATTTGAGGAATGTTGTTTTTTGCTGACGCAACGATGGCATCACTTAATATTTCTATGAGCAGGGTTTCATCGGCAAGGGTGAAGCCTTCTTCCTCTTTGGCGTTGGCTTCAGTAATCATGGTGCGAAGGGCAAGCGTTAGTTCAGCCAGATAGGATCTTGACTCGTCTTCGCAGTAGCGTTCTGATTCGTTAGCAGGCTTGGATTTGTCCTGTTTTAACTGCTCCAAAAGTGCTATTGCTTCACTGGATTGTGCGCTGATTTCAGGCAAGGCTTTATAGGCATCGCAAAAAGGATTTAAGGGCACGGCTTTGTCTTTTTGATTGGAGAGCAGTAATTGTTTGCTTTTTAAACCATGCTTTTGGCAGTGGGTCAGAATGCGGTCAAACGAATTTCCCATTTCAAATAAAACAATACGGGCGTTTTTCATCGCCAGTAGTGACTGCACCATCCAGCCGGTTAAAACGGACTTACCTCCACCTGAGTTGGCAAAGATGGCGCAATGCGAATTTTGCGACACAAAATCATGATGCAGTAAATCCAAAAATACAGGTTCACCTAAACGATTGAAAAAGATAAAGCAGGGTAGGTGTCTTGCGCCTTGGTTTCGTCCATACACTGGCAACAATGCTGCCAGTTCTGATGCATACATCAAGCGGTCATAACATAAATAACGTCTTGCGTATTGCGGTATAAAGTTAAAGGGCAGGGCGTTAAGGTAGGAATTTAAGGGATGGATATCAAAACGAGACTCAATCAAAGGCATTTTTGCTTCCATAAAAATATCTTGTAAGCGCTTTTCAATGTCTTTTGCTTCTGGCTCATCCTGGACGCGGTAAAATACGGCTTGATTAACCCAGAATAAGCGATTGCCCATGGTCAACTCATTACGGGCGGTCTTAATATCTTCCCGAACTTGAGATGGTTTTAAGCTGGTGCCGACTATGCCTTTTTCCAGTCGGGTTAAATGGGCATCGAGTGAGGCATCATGCGAGAAGACCACTTGAATGGTATAGATGCTGCCTTCAGGTAAGGTATCTAATAACGCATAGCGGTGTTTTGGGTTGGCTTGAGGCCGTTCACGGGATATAAGACCAATTTCTGGGGCTTCTTTTAATCCATCCACATATAAAATGCGATGTTTCAAGCCGTTAAAAATAAAACCTTTATCATCACTTTGCGGTGGCGTGAACAAGACATTTTGTGCCAGATTAAAGCCTGCTGGTTTGGTTTTGGGGTAGGGGTATTGCTCTAACAAAGACTCCCCATTGGCAGGATTAAACCAGCGAACCCACCATTGATAATAGTCTTTACCGGTCAGGCGTTTTAACTGCAAGCCAGGTGAGCGGAGTTTGGACTCAATCTGGGCGATAATCTCCTGATGTTCCTTTAAAGCGGTTTGGCGATCAGGGTTGGAGTCATTCAATAGCCGATAAAACAAAACTCGAATACGCCTTCTTCTGCCTCTATAAGGAAGGTCTGTTTTTGGATCAACAAATAATCCTTGTGGCCGGCTCATTTTTTTGAATAAATCCTGCAGTCTTTGCAAGTAATCCTGTGTCATGCGGCTGTTAATGAGTTTTTCATCAACATGATTTTTGATATGGTCAATCACCGGTTCAAGGTTATAGTCATCCTGAACAAACATCTGCATGATCCAAGGATCAACCTGATGAAGCGGCACTACTGAGGCAAAGGTATCACGAACTTTACCAAATACCGCCTGCAAATATTCGGGTGCTGCAGCCTCTGCCGGAATATCACTTAGTTCAAAGCCAGAGCCCAGACTTTTGCCATCTGCCAACAAAAAGACTTGATGCTCGTCATCAAAATCCGCAATAGCGAGCTTATCGGCAAACGAGGGCAGAGGATTCGCAAAACGTTTTTTTACCGTCTTTTTCTGCGCTCCTTGTGGATTATGAGCGCCTAACAGCCAGTTAATCATGTTCTTCATAATCCACCTCAATACAATTCTGATGCTAGTGCATACTGGTTGTGCTTATAGAGAAAAAAGCGCGTGGTGTAAGCAGGCTTTATGATTTGCTCATCACCAATATTGGCGACATGCGCAAAGACATGAATGGGTACTTCTGGATTAGGTAAGGCTTTAAACTGTTGTGAATTTTTTTGAGCTTGTATTTTGGTTGCGCTTTTCTTGGGTAAAGGTGCCGGTTTACTGTGGTGGTAAAGCTGGCTCACCGTTAACCCTTGTTCCGGTATGGTTCCCTGAGATACTTTTGCCGTAGAGCAAGCACTTAAGCTCAGACTAACGCAAAGCATAATCAGCGTGTTTTTCTTCTGTGCGACCATAATCTAATACCCTCCCGTTGAGTTCTTTATCGATGGCTATGGTTTGATTGAAATGAAGGTTGAAGTGATTGGGAATAAATCGGTTTTGTACCTTAAGACTGGCAGGTACAAAGACCATATCAAAGCTGCCTTGAATCCGTTTTTCCATCCAGTCGGTAATTTTCTGACTGCCTTCGTTTAAAGCGCCACCTGCTGAAGAATGTCCAAGCTGGCCTGTTGGGGTGGCAATGGCGTTACCCCCTTCGGCCTGATAGGTCATCTGCCATTTAGATAAGGCGTTTCCAGCACCTTGAAGTCCGCCTGCAGCCATAAAAGACGTTAATACCTGTGGGGCGTTGGTGATGTACTGACCTTTAATGCAAGGATTGCCGTATTGGGTGGTGAGATAGCCAATGCTGTCATTGTTGATTAGCTCGGCGGAACTTTTCATTTGCTCCTGACCCACGGTGACAAAATGACCGTCATCAAAAACAAAAAGTGCTGAGGTCACATAGGCGCGTACACAACTGATGTTATCGAGAAAAGAGCCGACACCGATGGAATAACCGCTCAGTTTCATGCCAATAATTTCATCGGGTAATTGCATGCCGTTGGCGGTCATTAAATCGCCGCGGGAAATTATGGCTGAAAAGGGGAACAGCGGTTGCATAAGTTTTCCTTCAACCGGTACTTCACCAATCAAGGCTGATAACAACATTACTTTACTGAAATCACTGCCGGCTGGGATGGTATAGAATGGCGTTGCTTTGGGGGCTTCTTCCTTTTCTTTTTGTTCATCCCATAAAGACAGTTCTTTATGTTCAGCTGCCGGCTTGTCTAATAACTCATCCAGATCTTTGATTTGCTTAATTTCAACCTTGCCTTCCACCGGATAAGACTTGGTTGTGCTTTGGGCAATGGACGCAATTTGATCTTTTAAAGCCAGTATTTCTTCTTTGAGTTGATAGCTACTGTCTTGTTTGGGTTGTTGAAGCTTGGTTTGCAGGGTTTTATTTTCCTGTTGCACTTGCTCCAGCCGTTTTTCCGTTTCTTGAAGACGGGCTGAGACATCACGAATATTGTCGTTAAACTGGCTGGCAATGGCTTCATTAAAATTGTTGGTGTTGGTTGTAGATTCTATAGCCGGTGGGGTGCTTCTGCTGTTAAAGAGAATTAGGATCGCAACCAAAGCCACCGAGCCTGATAGGATTTTGATTCCGCTGTTTTTATTCATCGGCTATACCTCGCGTGCTGAATTAAGGCTTCATGAAATGGCTTATCGGATACTAAAAAAACGGTGGTACTTTCGTGCTTGTTTCGGGAAAGCAGTCGGTTAGTTGGATAAAAGCTTGCGGTTTGCCAGTGACCAATCAGGTTGTCTGGTTTCAATTTGATGGTTTTATTGAGCAGGTTTTTTAATTCAATCGCTGTAATATGTAATGCGCCACCGCGCCATGAAGCGATAGGGTGGGCTTCAATACTGGCACCATAAAATAACGGAATGGTTTTATGCGTTTGCATTGGCGTGCGGTAAACGCCATTTGGAATTTGTTGCACACGTTCCGGCGCGTATAAAGCCTGAATGGCAAAACGAGTCAGTTGAATGGCGTTGTATTCATAATGACTGTTGGCAGCTTGACCTTCTCGTTTAGGATCATCGGTCAGAATTTCAATGGGTGTGGTATTGTTAAACTGCTCATCGGCTTTCAAATTTAATAGGATCACTTCACCGTCAGGGATCATCTGCACAATAATTCTTGCGTGTTTAAAACTGTCTTGCGCTATGAGATAAAGACTGCCTTTGACTTTCAAAATATCCAGCGCAGGGCTTAGGTTTTGATCGATAATTTTGATGACTTGTGGAAATTGAATCAGGCGCTCCTGCTTTATAGGCAATTCAATATTCAAAGGGACTTTTTCCCAGACCATATGTTCGCTTTGCAGGGCATAACTCATATTGATAAAGCAAATCCACAAACTTAACGTTTTAATTATTCGCATATTCATCCTCCGGTTGAACCAGTAAATCTTTGACTAATGTTTCGGGCTTACTGTAGCCATCTAAGGCCAGTTGGAAGGGGTTATGCAGACGAGATAAATTAAGCTTCACCACCCGTAAGTGATAAGCCACGACTTTATCGGCAATGACCATGGGAGAATTGTCTTTTAAGCGTTGGGTAATCCGAAGAACCAGCTTCACTTCCCAGCTGTTGGGGCCGATTCGTTTAATGTCATCGGGTTCCATAAAACGATAGAGACTGGTTATTTGCGTACGATTAAACAGTTGTGCGTTTTTATAAACGGAGAAGGTTTGCTCGAGTAATTGCTCATGACGTGGTGTGAAATAATAATGAAACGCTTTCATATTACGGTTAAATTCATCTCGGCCATTGGCTTGCCAGCTGTACAGCGTTGGCATTAAGGATGTGACAAACCCTTGTACATATTCATTAGGGATATCACGGGCCTTGATCAAACCACCATTGGCTGCCATGCCTGGGCTTAGCCAGAATTCATAGCGCTTGGGTAAGGAGTATAAAGTGATGATTAAAGCCAAAACGATGATGCTTAATAAAGCGACAAAAGCCAGCAATAAGCGGTTGTGATGATGCAGGCTGTCGATTTTCTTCCAGTAGTTAAACATGATGTTCTCCTACTGATTTGTTCTTGTTCCACTGTCCTTTATAATGAATCCAGGGCGAGTGTTTGAGCCTTAATCGCACCAACAGTTGAATGGAATTTTTTGTGACATAACCATAAGGCTTGCCTGCTTTTATGCAAGCAATGCTTTTTGGACAGACGGTAATCGCCAGAATAAATCCGACAATAAAGCCCACACAGCCACAGGCAATTGGATAGCCAATCAGACATCCCAATAGGATAAAAACCAGGGTGGTCAGTGGTGTTGCAGTCACTACAATCCAGAACAACTCCCGCAGACTTAAGCCTTTCCAGGCAGGAAAGTCATGGGATAAATGGCGCGATGAAGGCTGACTCATAATTTCACCTCCTTAGATTTTGAACTTGGTAATCATGGAATAACCGACATAACCTGAAGCGATACTGATGGCAAGATAAGTAATGCCCATCACGGCAAAGGTACCGAAAGCTACCATCGAACCTTCATTTTTCTTCGATTCTTCAATGCCGTGTTGCACGGTGGTAATGAATTTGATGAACGTTACGACGGCTGTGATAAAGAGCAATAACCCCAACCCTTGTTTCACATAACTCCCCGTCACTGACATCATGTTTGTAGTCCCATTCTCAATGTTGTCGGCATCGGAAATCTTGGGAAACCAACCATCGGCTGCAAACAGGGTGGGTGCGTAAAACAGACTGATTAAGCTTAAATAGATGATTCGCGCGATTGTTTTCATAGTTATCCCCTAACCGTTAGCAATAAAATAAACACCATCAGACCAATGACGAGCCTGATAAGACGAGAGCCCAGACGATTTAGAAAACCATCCTGTTCTTTTTCATCAAGACTCATGAAGTGGTTCACAGACCACATGACCGCTAAAATCACCAGGGTAATGGCGATAAAGCGGATACTGTTGGAAAAGACGCTAACCGAAATGCCTTGGCTTGACTGCTGAAAGCTTGTAGCAAAGAGCTTTGCGATTTGGTCTTTACTCATTAGGGTTTCCTCACAAAATCACGGTTTAGTGGTTTGACTTTGCGAGGGGAAACGACAGGCTCGTTGATGTAATCAATCAGGCCATTGCGAATCATTAACAAATCTTCGCGAACGCCAACGTGGTGATGGCCTTCATTATCGTTAAAGCTTTCAATGTGTAGTTGAATACGCGCCTTGGGATTGAGTTCAGATTGCGCTTCATCCAGTAAAGGCGTGATGGCATTAATCTGATTGATAATGCGTACCAGTGTTTCATTAAGATTTGGGTTACTGGCCTGTGCAGTAAGACTTAAGAAAAAAATGGTTGCCGTGAATATTTGTTTCATGATTTCTCCTTATAAATATTTCTTAAATCGGCTGGCAGTCATTGCCACCATCAGCGCCAGCATCAGACTAATGGGAATAAATACAAAATCTGGTGTGATACTGATTGGCGTGCCTAGCCAGGCCATCAGTACAATGACCAAACCTTTTTTGAAGTAGTGATTTAAACGATGAAACACATAGGATGATTCACGTCCAAGACAAGCGGTTCGGATGGCTCTTTGGTTCAGACCATCAACTAAGCCTGCAACCATTGCCAAAGCGAATAAAGGTATGGCTGCCAGAAGAATCATGAGTTTGATTAACATGCATTGACTGGTAAGCAGCATGAGTTTGATAAATTGCTGTGTTTTTGTGACTAAATCAGTGGTTAATTCGTTAAAACTAAGCTTGGTGAGATAAGGATGTTCTAGTGATAATTGAAAACGGGTTTCCAAAGGCAGGGCTGATAATAATGATCCCTGATAAACCGGTGTGATGGCTTGCCTTTGATTGTCTACCAGTGTGCTGACCGTATCGAAAGCATGCACATATCCATGTAACATCCATTGCCCAATAGCCCATATGAATAAGAACAACCACCCCAAAAAGACAACCAGGGTAAGTTGTATGGTCATTTTTCTGGAATATTGTTTTATTGCCATACTTCCCCCTGGGCTATGACGATGGGGTAATGTGTCACGCCCAATAATTTCATGAGCGGATCAACATTGACCGGCAACAGGGGTAACTGGCTTTGTTCTTGCAGCTGGATAATCGTTTCAAAGTCATCGACATTGGTTATAAACCCAATGGCCTGCATGTCTTGTAATTGTTTTTGGTGTTTGGTTAACCACTGCTTAGAAAGACGGTCGGCGCCAATCACAAATAACGTGTCATGAAATAAATGGGTATCAGCTTTCCTGTTATCCACTTTGCCGAAAGTAGCTTGGCTTTTAGCCGGCACCCCAATGGGGCTGGATAAATCCAGCTGACTGGATGTTTCAGAATGGCTCAGCGTTAAAGGAATCACCTGCAGGCTAAATGCTTTAAACGCAATCAACATTAAAAACAAAACACGCATCGTTAAAACCTCCCCATATCGACAATCTGAGTGGCCTTGCCATTGGATAACAGCAAGAGGGGTGTGTGCTTTTTCTTGACCGTCAAAGCATCGTATTGCTGTTTGCCATCGTTTAACGTAATTTGCTGGGAATTGACCAAAGCCAATGGGATCTGCTGGCGGTTCGCCCATAATTGAATGGCATCTGAATCCATATCGACAAAAAGTAGGTTTAACTTGGTCTTGGATGTTCGGCTAACTGCATCAACGAGCTGCATTAAAATGGTTTTCACTGCATCATCAGCTTTAACAAACAAATACAAATGTTCACCCGATTTCAACTGAATCGGTTGGTGAGCAAAGGGTGAATAAGGGGATGGATCAAAATCACCAACCACCGGCACATCTTTAAAAAGCTTGTTATACGATTGATAAAAGGCATTGTTCCAGGCAATATTTTGCGCAACTTTCTGGGCTTCCTGCTTGGCCGCCAATTCGGCGAAGTGTTCTCGTTCCGCATCATCACGGGCATTGAGTCCTAAAATATCAATCGGACTCATACGAAGCCCTTGGTAATATAAACCGCTTCGGCTTTGCATTAACTGGATGTAGCGCTTTTCTTCAGCATCCGTTAGTTGCCAAACCTTGGCTTCATGTTGTTGGGGCTTGGAGAGTTCAAAGTTTTTTTCATCAATCACTTCATCCTGAAAATCAGCGACTCCTGCCTTGGCCAGCGCATTATTAGCCGTTTTAATCGAAGGGCTGATAAGACTAGGAATCGAGAGATTGGCAAATGTAGCAGAGCTAACAATAAGTCCAAAAGCCAAAGCGGATAACTTAGCCATGTGTCACCCCATTGGATTTCAAAGTGAGTGAAACATGAGCCTTGTCCGTATTTTCAAATTCAATAAACTGCCTGGCAAAATCAACTTGAACCACCAACCAGCCAGCCAAAGAGTCGCCTATTTCTAAGGCTTGAGTTTTATAGTTGAAAGCCACCGATGCAACACTGACATCCTGAATGCTGTCAATGCTTAATACTTGGAAAGGCAGGCTTCTTGCTGGTAAGGTTTTGACGGGGTGTTTTTGCTCATCCAATCGCGAAAGTAATTCGACAATGCCATTCAGCTGCTTTTTAATTGCAACCTGGCCGGTTGAAAACACTTCACCCAACTGGTGATCATCTTTATTTTGCAACTGCTGAATGAACTGGCTTAATTGTTTGAGATTATGGTTAATTGACGATAAATCAGGTTCTTTAGCAGGTTGCCGCAGTTGAGAGGTAATAGCTGTCAATCGATTTTCTAAGGATGATAAATCCTGAATTTGGGTTTTAACGGGTTGGCTTTTCAAACATACAAATAAAACCAGCACCGCATTGAGTAGAACCAGCAATAACAACCATTTACTATCCAGATAATGTCTCATGCCTTGCTCCTTTTCTTAAGGGTAAAATTGACCTCCCGTAACAAGTCATCATGTCTCAGTGAAAACAAATGCTGGCCAACCAACACGGTTAAGCCATCTTCAATAGATAAAGGTCCAAGGTTACGATCCACTTGGGGTAATGGTTGTTTGAGTATTTTCTTTAAGCCAGAGCTTTGTTTGTCTTGTGAAGCCAAGTGATAACCGGAGTAGGTAAGCCAATGATGAACGGCATCGCTAATGGTTTGAATCGAGGATGGAAAATGAATCTGTTGAATGGATTTCAGTGGATTGACTTGCGCTGGTAGTGGCTTATTTCTGACGGTTGCATAACGGCTGACTTGAGTGACATTGGCTGCCTGTACTTGAAAATTAATTACTGATAAAGCCAAACAAAATAAAATCTTATACATACACACCTCCGCCGGCTTACGCCGGCATTATTTATTTGATGATTTCTGCTAAGCCTTTAGAATTAGTTGGTTTCCCAATATTTTTGTAAAAGATTTCTTCGCGAACAATGTCAACTTGCTTGGAGGCGATAAAGCCTAAGTGAACCTGGCCTCCTTGGACTTTGATGACTTTGATTTGTATTCGTCCTTTATCGATAAAAATGCTTTGTTCTTTGGCCCTGCTCAATATAAGCATGTTTGAACTCCTTGTTTTATAAACGGGTTAATGTAGCTTTCATCATTTTGATGTGATGCTTAGCCACTTCCGGTGATGGTTTTTTAATGGGTTCAGATGTCATTGTTGTTAGTCGCTTGCGTGCTTCTTTATCCTTACAGCAAGCAATAAATTCAGGAATGCTGGGCGGGAATCGATGTCTTTCACGAAATTGGAGTAAAGCTTCTTTGACAATGGCATTATTGAAAGGCTTTAAACCTTCTGACCATTCTTTTTTTGCAAAATAAAGGGTTCGTTCATCATTGAAATTATTGATCCAAAAATGCCCATAAATGGCAGCAAACCGGACAAAAAGTGTATCAATCCGCTTGTCATAAATTGCGTTTTCGTCCGAATTGGATGACGTTGTCTGGACTTTTGGATTCTTCTTCAAAGTCGAAGCTTGCCTCTCGGCAGGATTCGCTGAGAATGTCTGCTGAAGTTTTGCGCTGACGATTTGATCGGCTCTTTGCATTTTGCTGCTCCTTTGTAACAATGGTTTCAATTTCTTCTAACCAGCATTGCTGCAATAGCCAGTTGGCAGGGTATTTCCATTTGGGTACCCAATGACCTGCAGCAACTAATTCGTGGTGGTTTTTGATCTGTGCCTGAATGGCTGTGATAATTTGTTTGAATAAATCTTCAGAAGGATTGAGTTTTACAAACACATCGAATGCTTGCCCACGGTTTTTCTTCTGTGGATAAAGAGTCCAAAATTTTTCAAATTGGTCGCGCACATACACACAATTATTTACTGAGTTATGAGGTATGTCGGCTTTTGCATTAAGACCTGTGTCGCCTTTTTGATGACAACTACCGTATCCATCTGATTTTTCTTTACTTTTTGATTCCGGTTTTGTGTCGGCTTGAGGTGTCGGGATAGTGTCGGCTTTATTTTGGACAGAATAATTCCCATCCGCTAAAAGGCATTGTAAAACAAGGTGTTTGCTGTTTGAGTGAATCGCAATTAAGCCTGATCGTTCAAGGCTTTTAATGACACGGCGAAGTTGTTGTTTTGATGGCGAGCCAGATTGAACACCAGGATGCGGTTCAATATATAGGGCTTCAGCAAGCGATTGATAGCTGATTCGTCTCTTGATACCTACAAAGCCAGTTTGACGGTCCATAAAAGGGCGGACTCCTATTAAGTAGGCTGATTGTTGAATATAAGGCAATCCGATCAAGGCTGATAATTCCCGTGTATTTACAAATAAAAAGTCCATCTAAAACAAACACCTTAATAAATTATTTACACGACTCGATAATTGATATAGCATTATTCCAATCAGAATCATTGAATAAAAAACACAAAACGTTGTTTTAAGATTATATAATAAATCAATATGTGTATGTGTCAATGGTTTTTTGAAAATGAATGGACGAATGATATGAACATCAAAGAAAAAATTGGCAATCGCATTAAAGAATCCAGGAAAGCCGTTGGATTAACCATTAAAGAACTGGCAGAAAAAACGCATGAGCTTTCCCCTGCAAGAATTGGGAACTGGGAGCAAGGTACAAGAAGTCCTGGTCCTGTTGAGGCTAAGATTTTAGCCGATCATTTAAATGTTTCAGCATCCTATCTTCTTTGTTTAACTAATAGCCCACAGGGTGAGCTAACTCGTCATGCTAATCATGGCATGCGCCATATTCCTGTTTTGAGCATGAAGGATGCGCATCATTATAAAGAATTGCTGAATGCAGCTGATTATAGTAATGAAAAGACGATTGTTATCGACAGTTTTAATAAGGCTTTAAATGCTGAGAAATTATTTGCTGTGGTTGTTGAAGACAATAGCATGGAACCAAAAATTCCTGCTGGTTCAATTGTTGTGATTAATGGGGACCAATCTCCCAATCCTGGTGATTATGTCCTTGGCTACTTTGAAAATAAAAGTCAAACGGTGTTGCGAAAATATGGTGAAATAGATGAGAGTCTTTTTCAGCTAATTCCTAGTAATGATCTGTGGGCAATAATTAATATAAAAGATAAAAGCGAGATCCGTATATTCGGCGTGGTTGTTGAGATGAGGAATTATCAAATATAAATCATATTTGTATGAAATTTATCTTTTTCTTTTCACATTATATTGTTGCAGCTTTTAGTCGATAGTAGAGTGATTGCCTTCATCAATAACTTTATTGCAGTCTCCGGTCTCTCCGTACTTTGGTTGCTTAACTTACCGTGCTATTAGTAAAGTAGTATTATATCTAATATCAAGGGTAATAAATATTTGCCTTAATTGTGTATAACTTAGGTGGCAAACTTGCCGTTCCCCCTATTTTCGTTTATTTTCTCATATAGAACCAATTTTCATTCAAGAAAGGTGCTTCGTTAATGCAAACAGAAGAAATTTTTACCTTAAAGGAATTATCAGCATATCTTAAACTGGCTGAAAAAACTGGATATCGACTTGCATCTGAAGGAAAAATACCTGGTTTTAAGGTGGGTGGTTCATGGCGTTTTCGGAGAAGTGAAATTGACTCATGGATTAAACAACAAGAAACTAACGCACGTAATGGAAATAACAGCTAAAAGAAGTGTATTAACAATGTCCCCAACTAATACCAATCAGCAAAGTTACACTCCCCATCAGTGCGCTTATTTGGCGTATTCTTTAACATTAGGTGGCTCTGCTGAAGAAAAGATTTCTAAGTCACTAGCTGCATCAAAAGTTGATATGAACCCACACCAAGTTGAAGCGGCAATTTTTGCCCTCCGCTCTCCATTGTCTCAGGGGATTATTTTAGCTGATGAAGTGGGATTGGGGAAAACTATTGAAGCGAGTTTGGTTATTGCTCAGAAATGGGCAGAGAGAAAAAGAAAGATTTTGTTAATAGTACCTGCCATGTTGAGAAATCAATGGACACAAGAATTATTAGAGAAGTTTAATATACCTAGTTATATACTTGAATCAGCATCATATAACTTACTTAAAAAATCAGAGTATTTGAATCCGTTTGATTATAGAGAAGACCAAGTAATCATTTGTTCGTATGAGTTCGCATCAAAAAAAAATATTGACATTAAAAGCATCAATTGGGACTTAGTAATTTTCGATGAGGCGCATAAATTAAGAAATATCTGGAAAAAAGATGGTGCAAAGATTGCCAAAAAATTACAGGAAGCACTAGATGGTAGAAAAAAAATTTTATTATCAGCAACACCACTTCAAAATTCGCTTTTAGAGTTATATGGATTGGTTTCTATCATTGATCAGCATTTTTTTGGTAATGTCGAATCTTTCCGCGCTCAATATATTGGTAGGAATGCTTCTGCGCATAACCTGGATATTCTTCGTCATCGATTATCAAAAATCTGCTTTAGAACACTTCGTCGCCAGGTACAAAAAGAGGGAGGTATAAGTTTTCCGCGTAGATGGTCTATAGTGGAAGATTTCCGCCCTTCTCATGAGGAGTTGAATTTATACGAACAAATATCCGCATACTTACAGCGCGAAGATATTGTTTCTATAAAACCTAACGCACGCCATCTAGTTACCTTAGTCATTAGAAAAATTTTAGCATCATCTAGTTTTGCCATTACTGGCACATTGGAGAAGATGATTCAGCGTCTGACAAAAAATCTTGTCACTGATATGGAGTCATTCAGTGATTATGAAACAATTAATGAATCTATTGATGAAATGGATATAGAAAATGATGGAGATAGCGCTAATCCTGAACAACTAATACAAGAGCTTGAAGAACTTAAATCTTTTAAAAAATTAGCTGAGAAAATTCAAAAGAATACTAAAGGTGAAGCTTTATTAACTGTTTTAGAAAAAGCCTTTACTAAGGTAAAAGAACTAGGTGGACAAAGAAAGGCTGTAATTTTTACAGAATCTTGTCGTACCCAGCAATATCTCAAGGAGTTACTAGAAGCTAAAGGATATAAAGGTGAGCTGGTGCTTTTGAATGGATCAAATAATGATAATGAATCTAAAGATATTTATAAACAATGGATGGAAAGGCATCAGGGGAGCGATAAAATATCTGGTTCAAAAACTGCTGATATGAAGGCTGCTATTGTTGAGAAATTTAAAAATGACGCACCTATCTTAATATCCACTGAGTCTGGTGCGGAGGGAGTTAATATGCAATTTTGTTCTTTGCTAGTTAACTTTGATTTGCCATGGAATCCACAAAGAATAGAACAGAGAATAGGAAGAGTACATCGGTATGGACAAAAGAATGATGTAGTTATTGTTAATTTTCTTAACAAAGGAAATAAGGCAGATGAAAGAGTCTTTGAGCTGCTCAACCAAAAACTAAAACTCTTTGAGGGTGTATTTGGTGCAAGTGATGAAGTGCTTGGCGCAATTGAAGCAGAAATTTCATTTGAGTCTAGAATTAATGAAATTTATCAGAAATGCCGTCATACCAATCAAATTGATGAAGAATTTAATCAGTTGCAAAAAGAGTTGGATGAAATCCTTACAGAACGAGAGTTAGATACTCGAAAAAGTCTTCTTGAGAATTTTGATGAGGATGTAATTAAAAAAATTCGTTCACGTAAAGAAAGCATTACGGATGATCTGGATGATTTTGCTAAAAAAATCCGCGCATTTTGTAAAGGTATGTTACCTAATGCGCAACATTTTCAGGAAGGTTTTTCTTATCGTAATGAGCATTATTACTTTGATTGGAAACAAGCCGATGAAAAAAATGGTCATTTTTTTAAAGTTGATAATCAATTGGCATCTGAGCTTCTATATAAAGCAAAAAGCATAAAACCATTACCTGCTCAAATTACATTTCATTATGAAAATTACGGTCTCCAGCTGGCTGATCTACAAAAATTAAGAGGAAAATCTGGATGGCTATACTTGGGCAAGGTTGAAATAGATTCAATTGATGTTGTGGAAAAAATGTTCTTTATTGCTAGAACGGATGATGGAGAATCTCTCGATCAATATCAATGTGAGCGTTTAATGCTTATTCCAGCGGATCATGTCGGTTTGATAACCATAGATGAAATTTTCTACCAGGAAATTATTAAAAAAAAGCAAAAATTAATTACAGAATTTATTGAAGAAGCGAAAGAACGAAACGAAATTTATTTTGAAGAAGAGCAGGAAAAATTAGACCGCTGGGCGGAAGACTCAAAAACAGCAATAAACATGGAATTGGAAAGGATAGAGAAAGAAATCAAACAAGAGAAAAGACTTGCCAGAGGTATGAATACTTTAGAAGAAAAAACCAAAGCACAACGTCAAATAAAAAAACTTGAAAAAAAACGGGATAAACGCATGCTGGAATTTTTTGAAACCCGTAAACAGGTTGATGAAAAGTCAGATGAATTATTAGAAGAAATTGAAATGAAATTGAATTTAACCTGGAAAACTTCCGAATTATTCATGATTCGTTGGAGTTTAGTCTGAGGAATATGCTATGAACCATAAAAAGAAAAAGTTAGAACTGACATGGATTGGTAAGGAATATAGACCGAGACTTGAACCAAGAATTTTACTAGAAGATGTAGAAAAATCTTATTTTCCTTATGAAGAAACTGATAGTGAGAATATTTATGACAATAAGCTTATTTATGGTGATAATCTGTTAGCTTTGAAATCACTCGAATCAGAATATACAGGAAAAATTAAGTGTATATATATTGACCCTCCCTTTAATACTGGACAAGCATTTGACCATTACGAAGATGGTTTAGAACATTCTATTTGGTTGGATTTGATGAGTAAAAGATTGGAAATTCTTTATAGGTTATTATCTGACCAGGGTTTGTTATGGGTTCATCTTGATGATAGTGAAGTTCACTATATGAAAATTATTTTAGATGAAATATTTGGAAGAGAGAATTTTGTTAATCAAATTGTTTATGAAAGATCTGGAAGTGCTGGTTTAGGTCAAGGTGGAGCATTTGTAGATACAGCAGAATATATTTTGCTGTATAAAAAACAATCTAGTGTTGAATTAAATAATATAACAAATAATATACCTTTAGACTTAAAGGTGATGAAAAGATATAAAAAAATTCTAATAGATGAAGGCAGTAAAGAATTGATAAAAGAATTTCCTTCAAGATCGAATGATTTACCAGTTAAGATTTATAAACATAAGAATTTTAAAATGTCTTCTATCTCTCTTAAAGAGTATGAAAAGCGCAAGGAAGAAATAAATAAAGAGTATGCTATTTATTATGACCAAATATTTAGGACAACAAACCCACAAAAAGAAAATTCATTTCAGAATGATATAATTTCTAATTTAGACAAAAGTTCCTTATACACTGTTGAATATACCCCTAGCAGGGGAAAGTATAAAAACATCCCAACGACTCTTTATTACTATAATAAAGAAATTTTTGCTTGGCTAAAAGATAGTGCTGAACTTGTAGATGGTCAGGTTGTAAAAACAAATAAACTAACAAATATATGGGTGCATGCAGATATACCTAAAGCTGATTTAGCAAATGAAGGCGGGGTAAATTTTAAACGGGGTAAAAAGCCTGAAAATTTGATTAAAAGAATCTTAGAGCTGTCAACTCAGCCAGGTGATATAGTATTAGATTCATTTGCTGGCTCTGGAACCACGGGTGCTACTGCCCATAAAATGCGACGTCGCTGGATAATGATAGAACTGGGCGAGCATTGCCATACTCACATTATTCCCCGATTAAAAAATATTATAAATGGCCGAGACAATGCTGGTATTTCAAAATCTGTAAATTGGACTGGAGGAGGTGGTTTTCATTATTACAAGCTTGCTCAGTCTATGTTGGAAAAAGACAAATGGGGTAATTGGGTTATTAATAAAAAATATAACGCCAATATGTTGGCTGAAGCAATGTGTAAGCTTATGGGATTCACTTATTTTCCTGATCCAAATCATTATTGGAATCATGGGTATTCAACAGAAAAAGACTTTATTTATATTACTACTAATGTTTTGACTAACGAACAACTTCGCGCAATAAGTGAAGAGGTTGGCAGAAAAAGAACTTTATTAATCTGTTGTAAAGGATTTAATGCTAACTCTGAAGCATTTTTTAACATAACACTTAAAAAAATTCCACAAGCAGTATTAAAAAAATGTGAATGGGGTAAAGATGATTACAGTCTGAATATAGAAAATATTGACGATCTAATTGAAGAAGGCCATTCGTCTTTTTGTACTGAAAGTAGTGAGGCAATTTAATGGTTAATGATGTAAAAACAATATCTTCACGGTTATCGCTTCGACAGCCACAACATGAGTCGTTAAAGATATTGGCGCAAGTTATTAATGAAGTTACATTGTCAAAAAACGCAGACATAAAACAGTCTTTGAAAGCAATTCACCATTTATATCCATCAGTGGAGGATTTCGAACGAAATTTTCCATCAATTTGTTTTGCTTTAGCGACAGGAGTTGGTAAAACTAGATTGATGGGTGCTTTTATCAGCTATTTATATTTAACTCATAAAAGTCGCAACTTTTTTATTTTAGCTCCTAACTTAACTATTTACGAAAAGCTAAAGGAGGACTTTAGTCTTAAAAGCCCAAAATATGTTTTTAAAGGTATATCTGAGTTTGTCTTTAGCCAACCAGTTATTGTTACTGGTGAAGATTATAAAAACAAAGGGTTTAGGCTGGAAGAAAATAAAATTCAGAGGACATTATTTGAAGATGATGATGTACCATTTATTTATATATTTAATATTTCAAAAATTAATGCTACTGAAAATAAGCCTGGGGCTACAAAATCTAAAACTCCACGAATTAAGCGATTACAGGAAACTTTAGGAGAAAGTTTTTTTGACTATCTTGCAAGCTTACCTGACTTGGTTTTATTAATGGATGAAGCGCATCGCTATAGAGCAACTGCTGGTGCAAATGCAATTAATGACTTAAAGCCGATTCTTGGTATTGAGTTGACAGCCACCCCTAAAACAATAGGTTCTACCTCAAGTAATTTCAAAAATATTGTGTATTCTTATTCTCTTGCCGAGGCTATGGACGATGGTTATGTGAAAGATCCTGCCGTTGCTACCAGAAAAGATTTTAAGCCTGAAAATTATACACCAGAACAGTTAGAAAAGATAAAACTGGAAGATGGGATTCACCATCATGAATATGTAAAGGTTGAATTATTAAATTACGCGAAGCAATTCAATAAAAAAATAGTCAAGCCATTTGTGTTAGTAGTTGCTCAAGATACTGAACATGCACGTACACTACGTGAGTTTATCGAATCAGAAAGTTTTTTTAATGGCAATTATAAAGGTAAGGTTGCAGAAATTCATTCAAAGCAGTCAGGAGCAGAAGAAGATAAAAATATTCAAAAATTGATTGCTATAGAAGATTCAAATGATCCCACAGAAATAGTCATTCATGTAAATAAGTTAAAAGAGGGATGGGATGTAACAAATTTATATACAATCGTGCCTTTAAGGGCTTCAGCATCAGAAATTCTTACAGAACAAACGATAGGAAGAGGTTTGCGCCTTCCTTTTGGAAACCGTACTGGCATTGATGCTCTGGATAGATTAACCATTGTTGCTCATGATAAATTTCAAGAAATTATTGATCAAGCTAACAGTCCAGATTCAATAATTAAAAAGAAAGTCGAAATAGGGAATGACGCAGATATTCCTTTTGAAAAACCACAAAATATAGTTATTCCTTCCCTAGCTACTGTATCTTTAACACATGATATCTTTGAGAAGGATCAAGAATATGAAGGTGATAATTTAATTAAGACAAGTCAGCAATATCGTATTTTGGACATTACTCTTGATATTGTAAAACGTTATGAACGATTAAAGTCTTCTAAAGAGTTGCTAGATATTTCTATTCAAGAGCAAATAACAAAAGAAGTACAAGAAATAACCATACATAATGAAGAAATATCAAATAATGAAGTAAAAAAAATTGTTGAAGTTTTAACAAAGAATATTGCGGAATATACTATTGATATTCCTAATATTGTTTTAATTCCAACTCGGAACATTTCATATGGGTTTGCCAACTTTGATTTAGAAGGTATAGAACGAATTAACTATCAACCAGTTAGCCAAGAAATATTAATGAAGTATCTTCGGACAAATAAAAGCAGTATTTTAGCTCGTGATGATGCAGTAAATGAAAAAGAGCCTTTATTAGAAAACTATATTGTTCGAGTGCTCATAGATAATGATCTTATTGATTATGATGAACACGCTGATTTGCTGTATAAGCTTGCCGGTCAAGTAGTTTCACGACTTAAGTCATACTTAAAAGATGAGTCTGATATTGAAAATGTTCTAAAATATCATCAAGAGAAAATATGTAACTTTATTATGACGCAGTTAATGCAACATTATTGGGAAACACCAACTGACTATCAGGTCAATGTAAATAGAGGATTTACTATCCTAAAACCATTTAATTGTGTAATCCAACAAGGGCAGCAACCAAGGGATTTTAGGTATATACCAGAAGTTAAAAGTGACGTTAAAAAAATTATTTTTAATGGTTTTAAAAAATGTTGTTACCCAATACAAAAATTTGATTCAGTCGATGGTGAACTGCGTTTTTCACAAATTTTGGAAGATGATAAGAATGTAGTCAGGTGGATGAAGCCCGCTCCAGGTTTTTTTCAAATTGAGTATAAAAGTGGCGAGTCATATGAGCCTGATTTTGTCGTAGAAACCTATGATGAAAAATATATTTGCGAACCTAAAATGGCTTCGGAAATGGATAATCCTATTGTTTTAGCAAAAAAAGCCGCAACGATGAGATGGTGCGAATATGCGACTAAACATGCTTATGAGAATGGAGGTAAACCTTGGTATTACTTATTGATACCTCATAACGCTATAACTTCAGAAAGAAGCTTTAATGGATTAGTAAAGGAGTTTAAAGAATAATTTAGGTTAGGATAAATTGGTTAATTATTCAGAGTTATTAAAGCAAATGAGCTATTATTTGTTATTTAAGTTTGGGCCTGTTCAGTGATTAATTAATAGAAAAGTTAATGAGGAATGTGGCGGTCAAAGAAATTGTATCTTTGACCAAGTTATACTCAAAATCAGCTTTTAGTTAATCACTAAACTGAATCAAAAACAAACGGCCTAATTCTTCTGCATCCCTTGAATCCAGGAATTCAGCACCAATCAGCACTTTCAATAATCGCTTGCTACAAATATCCAGTATTTCTGCAATACCGTTTAAATCAATCTCACTATATTGAATAAGCGCAGCCAGAAGCATTTTTTGCTTGAGTTTATTTTGAACAAAGTTAAATGTAATGTCTGGATCTTTGAGTTGAATGAAACATCCCATGTTAAAGCTCCTACAACTAATTTTTTAACGATCCAAAGAGTATCTATTAAATAATGTGCTTATTGTATCCCCAAATTTGGTGAAATTTTGTGTCTGAAAAGATCCGATTTGAAGGCAATTGCGACCGCTTGTATGGTTGTTTTGCAATTTAATTTTTTTCGTGCCGACTTAAGATGAGAATTGACCGTATCGACTGACAGACAAAGTTTATCGGCTGCTGTTTGTGTATTCTCACAGTGAGCCATGAGAAATAGACAATCAAGCTCTCGGTTCGTCAAAATTGCATTTGTTAAGTTTGGTTTTCCAGTTAGCACTTGGTTTCTGAACTCCTGATTATTAAAAAAGTTCAAAAATTCAGATTCCGGTATCATCGCTTTTAAATCAGTTTCCATGTCCTGGATAAATCCAGAGATGAACCGCTCCATTGCAACCCTATGTTTGAAGTAGAGTCCAGCTTTATTCTCTAATGGCGTGCTATTATAGGTTTCAATAATGATATCGCACTCGTAACACTGTCTTACCATGGCGAAAACAGTATGCAGGTTGTATCGATGCTGCATTTCTTCCAGTATATCCATTTGGGTAGAGTCGGGTTTAATTTGCCCTTGGATGTAATATTCCTGACCATCATACACATTAAAAGCATGATCGATATCGCCCCGGTCATAACCTTCGGTACGATAAGGATGTGTATTTCGGCTTGATCCGAACGCCGATTACGGCAACATTCAAACGGCCATTTCGGTTTTATCCGAACGGTGATTTCACTCTGATCCGAACGCTGATTTCGGCAACAT
>NZ_CAAAIW010000009.1 GCF_900640115.1 Legionella yabuuchiae | reverse complement strand
CAACGCGGCCATGGAGAGCTGGAATCATAGTTTTAAAGTAGAAGCTATTCATGGGGAAAAGTTTGCAACACGTGCCATTGCTAAAAATCATGTGTTTGAATACATCGAAATATATTATAATCGGAAACGACTTCATTCGATGATCGGCCATAAATCACCGGAATTATTTGAAGTTAAAAAAGTTGCTTAGCAAAGTGTCCGTTTTTGCGGGGCGGGATCAATATTAAAATAGTCTGAAAAATGTATCGGTTCTTTAGGATTCATTACATTCTTAGCTGCTTTGTCAGGGCCTAGTTTGTTGTTTAACTTAATTTTTTCGTGATCAGATCATCACGCTAGGTTGATTTTATAGCAATATAATTTTCAATTCGTAACTCAGCTAATGAAGGATGGGGATATGTCTCATTAGAAAAGCCCGTTTCCTGATGAGACATAAGTGAGAAATTACAATAAGCAATAATAAAAATTCTCTGTTTTAAGCACTTTGAGCAATCAAGCTCGCAGCATGCTCAACATCAGCAATTTTTTCTTCGCTTGTCGTTTTGCTCTTCTGGAAGAAGAACAGTGCGCGATTTTCTGTTACTTTTGAATGAATCAATTTTCCAGCAATGAACAAGAGACCAACACCTGTCAAAGCAATTGCGATATTAGCAACTATTGTTCCCCATGAAATACGATAGGCGCTCATTTCTTTATCTTTGCTGTGCAGCAATGCTGAAAATCGTAGTTCGAACTCAGCAAAATTACGTTGTTCCGGTGTTTGTTGGAAAAACTCTTCTGCCATGATGGTTAAGTTACTAGCTAAATCAATTGCAACTTGCCCCTTAGATACACCTTGGTCTTTAAGCAATTCACCATATTTATGCATAGCTTTAATTTTATGAAAAAATTCCTCTTTTGGATTAAACAAATAAGGAACTAAGTCATTATATTTCATGCGAGTAGCAATCTCATAGGCTCTTTGACCCTCATTATTTTTAATAGTGAGGTCAGCTCCATTACAAGTTAATAGTTCGATCACTTCACGTTTATTTTTCCTAGTCGCACAATGTAATGCCGTTTCACCAGATTTATCTTGTGCATTTATGTCTATTTTTTTGGTATCAATTAACCATTGGATCAAGCCCACATTACCAGACGACACAGCATAATGAATAAGAGTCTCATCTCTGTTTGTTAATGCAGTTAAACTTAACCCTTTAGTAATAAAATACTCAACAACAGGTAAATTTCCGGAATGACATGCCGCATGCAGAAGCGTAGCATCCTGATTGTCTACAAGATGCAAATTAGCTTCTGAAAGTAATTTTTCAATAGCTTCTATAGTTACATTGTGATTTTTCCACAATAAGAAATGGATTGGTGTGCGACCGTAATAATCTTTGCTTTCCAAAACAGCCGCGTTTAAACTAACTAAATCCGCTATATCTCGATTGTTTACGCCTTCCTCATTATGATGCGCGAGAACATGGAGCAAAGTAGGTTCAGAGCCAGCTCGACCTCGCGCTGTAATATCTACCCCTAATTTTGCTAAGGCCATTGCTGTTTGTTTGAATTTATCAAAACTGCATTGCTGATTTGTGAAAGCATCCAGCAATGATTGCCACGCAGTTTTATTATTATAGTCTTTAGCTGTTAAAACCTCAGCGTTTAAACCAACTAGTTCAGCGATCTCGTTATTATTTGCGCCGTTCTCATTTTGATGAACGAGAATATGTAGTAACGTAGGCTCTGAACCAGCTCGACCTCGCGCGGTAATATCTGCCCCTAATCTTGCTAAGGCCATTGCTGTTTGTTTGAATTTATCAAAACTGCATTGCTGATTTGTGAAAGCATCCAGCAATGATTGCCACGCAGTTCTATTATAATAATCTTTAGTTGTTAAAACAGCTGCGTTTAAACCAACTAGTTCAGCGATCTCGTTATTATTTGCACCATTCTCATTATGATGAATGAGAATATGTAGTAACGTAGGCTCTGAACCAGCTCGACCTCGCGCGGTAATATCTGCCCCTAATCTTGCTAAGGCCATTGCTGTTTGTTTGAATTTATCAAAACTGCATAGCTGATTTGTGAAAGCATCCAGCAATGATTGCCACGCAGTTCTATTATAATAATCTTTAGTTGTTAAAACAGCTGCGTTTAAATCAACTAGTTCAGCGATCTCGTTATTATTTGCACCATTCTCATTATGATGAATGAGAATATGTAGTAACGTAGGCTCTGAACCAGCTCGACCTCGCGCTGTAATATCTGCCCCTAATCTTGCTAAGGCCATTGCTGTTTGTTTGAATTTATCAAAACTGCATTTCTGATTTGTGAAAGCATCCAGCAATGATTGCCACGCAGTTTTATTATTATAGTCTTTAGCTGTTAAAACCTCAGCGTTTAAACCAACTAGTTCAGCGATCTCGTTATTATTTGCGCCGTTCTCATTTTGATGAACGAGAATATGTAGTAACGTAGGCTCTGAACCAGCTCGACTTCGCACTGTAATATCTGCCCCTTGTCTTGCCAAGGTCATTGCTGATTGTTTGAATTTATCAAAACTGCATTTCTGATTGGTGAAAGCATCCAGCAATGATTGCCACGCAGTTTTATTATTATAGTCTTTAGCTGTTAAAACCTCAGCGTTTAAACCAACTAGTTCAGCGATCTCGTTATTATTTGCGCCGTTCTCATTTTGATGAACGAGAATATGTAGTAACGTAGGCTCTGAACCAGCTCGACTTCGCACTGTAATATCTGCCCCTTGTCTTGCCAAGGTCATTGCTGATTGTTTGAAATCATGGCTAGTCGTTCCTTTCGTTAATAACTCTTTTAAATGCTCTGTTGGTGTAGGCATAAAACAATTCTCTGAAAAACTTAATTGCGCAATAATAGCACAAATGCTGCTGATAGATCAATTTTTTGTCACTAACATTTATTAGAATTCACAGTTGATTTCTTTCATGCGACATATGAGTAACATTGACCAAAATTTACCACTTCCTCTCGCCTCTAAGTTCGGAATATACTTACTAAGGGGAGCCAAGCCCAGCAAGGGTTTTAGTGAAATCAAAATTTGTTCTCAACCTTTCTTGGTACATCTTGGGGTACACTTAGCAGAAAGAGAGGCCATTGATTAATGGAATAACACATGGACATGCCAAGAAGCAATAAGCTTAAAAATTTTAATAAATATTCTTGGTCTATTCTTGTTGTTTTTATTTGTGCGACATTTGCAACTCTGTATCGTACAGCCAATACTTCCTTTGAAGGCTTTTTTCAAACACTTCCTTTAATTATTATTGTAGTTTATTACTGTGAAAAACTAGCCCCTCTCATCAACCAACCTGAGCATAACCTAAAAAAATCGGAAGTATTTACACGAGATCTATTTATATTAAGTTTTAGCTTCTTGCTTGCCTGCTTACTCTTGTTAACGCTTTCGTACAATAATAGTGATGTGAAAGGATGGTGGTCACTGATTGTTTACTTTATCACTCTATATGGCTTATTTTTTTCTGTATTTTTTTCAATAGTTGCTCTTTTGATAAAAAATCATAAAACATACACAATATTTTTTTCATTTTTAATCATAGTATTCGTGCCAATGGGAAAATTTTTCTCTCCTTATACGTTCGTTCCATTGCTAGGAAATATTGACACTTTCTATGTAATAACTTGCTCGTTGTTAATTTTTCATTGTTTATTTGCTATCTGCTACAAAAAAATCAGATCTTAAAATTTAATTCAAGAGAGTCTTATGTCACAAATATTACACAAAATGAAAAAAAATAATTTAGACACACCTTGTTTAGTTATTGATAAAAATGCATTGGAATTTAATCTAAATGTAATGCGTCAACATTCACTCAATACTCAGGTTAATATTCGACCGCATGTAAAAACTCACAAATGTTCAACATTGGCTAAGCTGCAGATAGAATATGGCGCTATAGGGATAAGTGCCGCGAAAGTATCTGAGGCCGAAGTACTCATTAACAAAGGCATAAGTAATATTTTAATTACCTCTCCTGTGGTAACAAAAAATAAAATAGCACGATTGATAGAATGTATAAAAAAGGCTCCTGAGACTATCGTAGTGGTGGATAATGAAAGAAATTTAGCGGATTTAAATGAGGCAGGTAAGTTAATTCAATCTAGAATAAATATTTTAATTGACTTAGATTCTGGGATAGGTAGAACGGGTATAAAGCCAGAATATGCATTACATTTTGCTGTTAAAGTAGGCGAATTTAAATGGCTAAATCTTATGGGTATTCAATGCTACGCCGGCAATCTTCAGCATATTACATCATATGAAGAGAGAAAAAACCGCTCCTTACAGATCATGGAGATTGCAAGTAATGTAGTCAAACAATTCAAAAAATCAGGACTTTCCTGCTCAATCTTAACAGGCACAGGAACAGGTACTTATGATATCGATATTCAAGCCTCAGAGGTGACAGAAATCCAACCTGGTTCTTATACGGTTATGGATGTTGAGTATAGTATAATAGGATCTAAGAATAACCCTACCTCATTTACTACCTTCAAACCGGCCATGACACTTCTGACCACCGTCATTAGCAGCAATAGGAATGAACATGTCACCGTTGATAGCGGAACAAAATCCATTTATTTTGATAGTCAAAACAGACCTAAAATTATCAGTCAGGAAGGATTGCATTATGATTGGGGTGGATTTGGTGATGAGCATGGCAAAGTCACTGCAGATAAAAATTGCGAGCTTCCTAAAAATGGAGATGTTCTAGAGCTTATTGTGCCTCATTGCGATCCAACAATTAATCTTTATGATAAATTTTATATTGAAAATAATGGTGTGATTGAAGACATTTGGGAAATTGATCTGCGTGGTAAGTCACAGTAATCATATTAAGCCGGCGTTCGAGTAGGCCAAGGGTATTTCACCCCGATCCTACTCGAACGCCGGCTAAAATTCTTATTTTAGATGAATCTAGTTCGGGTCTGGAGAAAGATTTAGAGAAGCAGGCTCTAAGTAATTTAGTTGCTTAAAAAAATCAAACATTATTAGTCATTCTAGAGATATTTTATCGCGAATCCCCAAAACAATTTGTTTTCCCACTCTTACAAGGATCAATCATGAAATTTTTTGTAATGAAGGTGCCTTAATATGCCCGAGTTAATCAATGATAGCTACCAGAAATTTAATAAAGATTTTTTAAAATTCCGTAAGAAGTATTATTTTAATGAAACAAAAGAATTATTAGCGCGACATAAGTTATTAACGGCATTTATTATTTGCTTATTAGCGCCAGGCATAAAAAGCATCCAAGCTATTGGTGTGCCCTTCTACACGATGATTGAACCCAGTTCTTCTTTGAGCGTCAAATTATTATTTTTAATGCCCCTTTTATTTTTTCTGATAGTGCTAACCAAAGCCCAATCTAAATTCATTAAAGGAGGCACGTTTAGAGATTATTTAGATACCCTATATATGCCATCTACTGTATATAAAAAAATTGACATGGTTATTCTCCTACTTTCTTTAAATGTAGTTTGGATAGCTATTTTGTTTGGTGCAGGGAAACTTTATCAGCTTCCAGCGCGTCCGGTGCTTTTATTTTCTTACTATTGTCTTTACTGTTCCATGCTCATGGCTATCGTCGTGTTGCTACTAAATAGCCTGTATAAGAATACAGGGGGCGTATTGATATTAACATTTTCATTAATTTTAATTGCAGCCGTATCTCTTAAGGAGGTTTGGGTATTAAATGTGACTACCGCATTAGGCGTGGGGTTGTTAAGTGCAGCCATTGCATTGAAGGTACAGCCTTATAAAAAAAAAAATAAACATGTTAAAATATCTAATAAAGAACAATTAACTGGATTAGCAGCAAACTCCTCCCCAAGGGTATTATTTTTGACCCAAATAGCCACCTTTAGAGCTAATAAAAATACTTTTTTTATAAGAATAGCGCTATGTACATTCCTATCTGCTATTTCTTTTAATCTATTTTTTTCTTATGAATTGAGCGGCAATAGAACTAGTCTTCTATTAATACTTATTAGTATTGAGTCCTATATCTTATCAACTTTATTTACATTTTTTGCAAAAGATGAATTGGATTATGCTGTTTTTTATTCAATTTTTCCTTATCAATCTTTCAGCAGGCAGCCAATAGAAATAGTTATTGTTAGTGGAATATTGATTTTATCGATCATGCCGATTATTGTTTTTTCTTTATTCACTACGCCGCCCGCCATTTTATCGCTAATCTTAATTCTAACCATGAATGTTATAACCATAGCAGTCAATCGAGTATTATATGCCTGCTCACTTCGATTTTGTTTATTCACTGCACTTTTAAATACGATAGGTCATACCTTAATGCAGTATTTATTGATAGGAGCATTTTTTGGAAATTAGCATACAGTTTAAAAATGTAAGTAAATCCTTTAATAAGAAATTAATTTTCTCAGATTTATCTTATTTATTTTATCAGCGTAATTATCACCTAATTGGTAAAAATGGCGCGGGAAAATCCACATTACTGCGATTGATAGCGGGGCTGGAATCTCCAGATACCGGCTCAATCATGATTAACAATCAGTATCTAGTGGGTGATAGCAGCCTTAATGCTAAGCAAATCTTCTATATTCCCGATGACTTAGCTATCTATCCTTTTTTGACAGGTATTGAATTTTTATCCTGGATTGGACGTGCTCGTACAAGTACGCTTAATGAAATCAATGAAGTTATAGATAGGCTGGAATTAAGAGTCCATCAAAGTACCCCTATAGCTGATATGTCTTTTGGTACTAAAAAGAAGTTTCTTTTGGCATCAGCACTCATAGGAAAACCAGACTTTATCGTCCTTGATGAGCCATTGAATGGTTTAGATAAACATTCACAATGCGTGTTATTGACTATATTAAAGGAAAAAGCAAGCTTTGCAGGAATAATACTTACAACGCATCATGACTCAAATATTGATTTACTTGAACCTATAAAAATACAGGTGTTACAAAATAAATTAGTTGAAGAGAAAAGTATGGCCCATGATGCTGTATGAAAGCATTAATCGCCAGCGTAGCCTGGGAGTAGGCCCAAAGGGCCGTATTCTAGTTTTCATCGTTATGTTCAGAATGCAGTATCCCAAAAAAATTGGGATATGATGGTGGCCAAGGTGAGTTTGGAGAATAAATTAGTCGTGAATGTAACCCTGGGATATGGCCTTTTGGGCCTACTCCCAGGCTACGCCTGCTAACTCACGCAAACGCTATCATTCACAGTGATAGATGTTTCTGATCCCAGGTTAAACCCTTTAAAACCATGTCTTTTTCAAAATTATTCTTGAAAAGACAAATGTTTTTTAAGCTGATTGAGTAACTGGAGAATCTATTTTTTGCTCAACACCATGCTCCAACAGAAGTGATTCAATAGCATCTTTTATTCTGGGCTCCACAGAAGACTTTTTAACCCAGTCTAAAGCTGAATTCCCATTAGAAGAGGTTTGTTTAATATTAACTTCAAGGTTGTCTTTATTTTCCAGGAGTAACTTTACAATAGGTAAATTACCGTAAGCACAGGCACAACGTAATAGTAAAGAAAAATCATGTTTTTCAAGTGCACTACGTAATGACTTCTTAATTTTGTGGTTACTTAATTGTTCTATTTTAAATTGAATTTTAGCTTCTGGAGCAGGCTCAAAAAACTGACTTAATCGGGTCAAGCCTGATTCATATCGTGACATTGCTGTGGATGGCTGCTCACTGTCTACATCTGCCCCTTCAACTCCGATTCGCTCCTTTTCCATTAAAATAACGGTTGTAATATTAATATCTTGATTCTTATTCAACGGTTTTTTATGTGAATCCATGTCTAAATTGAATGAGACAATCTCAAAGCCAGCCTGCTTAAAGGTGATTTCAGCGATCTCAGGATCAAATAAATTTATGGTTTGATAGAACTTGTTTACACTATATACATTAGGATGAGTAAGTCTGGAAAAAGAACCTGAGAAAACTTCTTTAAAGTCATATGCTTGTGCCGATCCAGCGAGTTTGCCTTTGCAATAAGCATTGACTGCAAGTGGTATACCATTAGCGGTCATTTGCTCCTGATTATATGCAGACAGTAATTTGTAATCCACGATCTGATCTTGCAGAGGATCGATTAAGGTTGCCATGTTGATGGTCATAAATCCCGGACAAACGCTATTCGATTTTATAGCTTGTTGATATGCCGCTTGTACATAGCGATTGGCATCACAAAAATTAAATTGATACACATAATTCGCCCTCATAAAAATCTTGCCACCTGGTTTTAAAACTTGGTTCAAGCGCTGTTTTAAAGTCTCAATTTGTGCTGGTGTCATAAAATGTATAACAAAAGAGCACCATACGTAATCATATTTTGCTTTATAATCGTCACCTTGTAGGATTTCTAGCGCATCACCGGTTTGAACGTTAAGTAGCTCATCCAGAGATTGTCCATTCCAAAGCGCTGTGTTCATGCCTTGCAATCGTTTGTTTAATTCATTTGCAGTAGCTGCTTGTAACTCGATTGCGTCTACTTGAGCGCCTGCAGCTAATATTTTCCAGGTCATGGAGCCAAAGCCGGCTCCAATATCTAAGACCATTGGTCGTTTTCCAGTTTTTTCAAAATCAGTCCTGATTTCCGATAAACAACTTAGATCTAGGCCAGTGATACCAGGAAAGCTATATCCATAATCAGTATCTGTATCACGATCTTTCAGCAACCTTTCTTTTCTTTCTTGATTGACTAACTTAAAGGCCTCTTGTTTTAGTGCCTGACTGCTCTTTTGTCCTAACCATAGGCCAATTTCTGTCTCTTTCATTTTAAAATCCACGAAAAAAAATGAGTATTTTAAACTAGCAACCTTAAGTAAAGATTAAGGTTTTGGGGTATAGATCGAACTGATACCTTTGCTCGGGCCGGCTTTGAAATAAAGCGCTTGAGAATAGCCGCCAATTGGTTGTTAGGAAGGTCACAAGTCAATAATTATTCTAATTTAGCTAAATCAAAGCTTTCTCGTTGCTTCATTATTTTATACCAACTTAAAATATGGGGATAATTATTTATTTCCTCATCTAAACCAATTTTTTTAATCCGAAAAATAGTCGCAGTGCACACAGCATCAGCTATGGAATATTGAGTTCCGATAACATATTTACCGTTCGATTTCAGGTGTTTTTCTAATAAATCCAAGGCTTCGATAATTGCTTTCTGAGCTAATGCAATTTCTGCTTTTGTAAATTTTCCTTGTACTGCTTTAGCTAAAAAACTGCCACGCTTAGCATTCGGATGATGCTTAGCCAGCTCCAAAACTCGCCTTATGTCCATTTGAGAACGCTTTTCTGGTGACATAAAAATTTTATAATAACTCATCGTGCGTATATGCGGATCGTGAAGCAACTCATGCTCTTTACAAAGTTGATGAATTAATTTTCGCTGTTCTTGTGAGGATGGTAATAATTTAGGCTTAGGATAAGTTTCCTCTAGAAATTCCATAATTTCAGTACTCCCATAATGGATGACTCCTTTCTCATCTTTTAAAGAAGGTACAGTACCATTTGGATTTATTTGCCGATAATTGCTACTAATTTGTTCTTGCTTGCGTAAATCAATATGTACGCTTTGCCATGGCAATTTTTTTTCAGCCAAATAAATACGTACTTTTTGTGAAGCATATGAGGTATTACAATGAAAAAGAGTCAACATAATCTATCCCACTATAATTTATCATCAAAATTTATAAATTAAAAAGCCAGTGTAGCCTGGGAGCAGGCCCAAAGGGGCCGTATCCAAGGTTTCATTTTACTTCCTTAGCCCAACAAACCCTTATAAAATCCCATTCACAAGAAATCCAACTTTATAAACAATTATGGTTTATTTTCGCAGATATTTTACGCCTGGCGGCACTTATTTTTTTAACCCTGTTAAACATGGATATGTATCCTCAGCTAAAGAAAGGCCCTATTCCAGCTTTCATCGTTATGTTCAGAATGCAGTATTGCAAGAAAATTGGGATATAATGGTGGCCAAGGAGAATTTGGAGAATAAATAGGTCGTGAATGTAACCCTGGGATACGGCCCTTTGGGCCTACTCCCAGGCTACGCCTGCTGACATTTTTTGCCATATTTATCGGGGGTTAAGAGAGTAGACTGCGTTTTCCACCATTTCATTAAAAAATTTTATTTCTTAGGGGGAGTAAAAAGCACTTCGCCGGATAAGGCACCCTTTTCTTTTGCACTAGATATAACCTCTTGCTTTTCACCGTCAAGGAAAAAATTCAGTTGACGACGACTCTTGCTTCTAGCTAATATACCAAATGGAAATGTTTCAACACCTTTAGGAGGCTGAGGCCTTTCTACGGAATTGTCATTCTTCGAATTCATAAATACCCTTAAATCTTAAAAAAAAAATATTTAATATACCTATTAAAAAAATACTTTTCAACTATACTGTTAAACTTGATGACTGTTCTGCAGTCGAATCATATTTTTTTAAAAATTGCTGACTGGTTTCTTTCCAGGTTAAGAACTCTTTCTTCCAAATTTCGATATCATCCTGTGTCACGAGCGTCGAAGCGGTTTTTTTATGTTCAAGTTCTTCAATTAACGAGTCAAAAGATGTACTTTGTACTTTTTTATGAAAATTAATGATTTCATCTTTTGAAATTTGTTGTTCGAGATAATCCATAAAATCCTTAACATCTTGTGTACCGTGCAATGCATATTGAGGATCATTTTTATCTCGAATCATTCTGACTAGCTTCTGAGCATCCAAAGAGGCAAGACGTTCATTAATACTAAAAAATCTTATGCCAGATAATTCGTGATCAATCACACTGATTTCGTAATGTGCCCCCATATCAACTATTACCAAATTTGCTAATTTGCAATCTTGTTGGCCAGCAATTAAAGCGACTTTAGACAATGTGGCGCCAACATTTTTAATAGGTTTTTCTTTAATTTTAGCTCGCCAGTCCTCGTTAAGGATAAAATCCTCTACATCTTTTGAAGCAGGTTTTATTTCAGACAACGTAAAAAATTGTCCAACCCCTCGTTTCTCAGTAGGCTCCATAATGATATGAGATTCAGGCTGAACATCTGGATCCAGCATATGCAAAGCTGAGCCCACCATATATTCTTTGATTAATTTATCGCGACTTTGAGCGCCTTTTTTCATAAAACGAATGTTGCCATTATAATCCCCAACGTCAATTACGTCATTTTTTAGGCTGCCATTTGATAATGAGGTCGACTTTGAAGATACAGTGTCATCACCATCTATGATTGATTGTAACGCTTGTGGTATTTTAACTTCTGCAAGAATAACGCGCTCCCTTGGTTCAAAATTTACTTTATAATTGACATAAGCCACAACACCAAACATGCCAGCGATAGCGCTATACCCCAGGCATGACAATAGAAAAGAACCAGATATATTAGGAGGCGTTTCGTGGAGAATCATTTGGGAGGTCTGTGGGATCTTTCTAGCCCCATCTACAGCGCGCCTCCAGTGTGATACATTTCTAATATTTTTTGAAAAAAACCTTAACCCTCTAACCATTATGTATTCCCTTCATGAATCTAAATATAAATAATATTTTTACAATTGTTTTAATTATAGACGGAAAATATTAAGCTTTTCTTAAGTAGGAGTTTCACACTTTAGACTTTAACTCGTTGCTAAACTGTCCAAAACCCACCGCGACTTTACCATTCTTGATAATGCTCCAATCTTGCCTATTCACCTTGCGTAGCCTGGGAGTAGCCCCAAAGGGCCGTATCCCAGGGTTTCATTTTACTTCCATAGCTCCACAAACTTTTATAAAATTCCATTCACAAAAAATCCAACTATATACCCGTGATCTTTTAAAATGCTTAAGTTATGCTTTGTCTTTTCCGCCCTGCCGCATTTTAAAAGATCATAGGTATATTCACTTTAACCCTGTTAAACACTTGTGGGATGTCTATACCCGTAATCATTCAAAATGCTATTTTTTGGTCAATTACGGGTATAGTGATAACAAGTAGCAACAACTCCAAAAAGGAGCGACATGAATTTTCTTTCGACCAAACCACTCTTTCATCTAATCACCATTAGTATTTTTTTCATTATTAACAGTTCTTCATTTGCAACGACTCCAGAGACAGATCAATCGACATCAATACAAAAAAAATTTGCAGAACTTGAGGCCTCCTCAAAAGGACGAATCGGCATTTATGCTATTAATACGGCAAACCATACGCACCTAGACTATCGTGCAAATGAACGTTTTCCTACGGGCTGTACTTCGAAAGTTATTGGTGTTGCAACTATTCTAAGTCAAAGCATGAATGATCCTACTTTGTTGTCGCAAAGAATAAGCTACTCAAAAAATGATTTAACTCATTGGAGTCCTATTACGAAGAAATATCTTTCATCGGGTATGACCGTGGAGCAATTATGTGCGGCCTCCATTAGTTACAGTGATAATACTGCCATGAACTTGTTGGTTAAAAAAATGGGGGGCTTAGAGCAAATGACGCTCTATGCTCGCTCTCTTGGTAACAATTCATTTCGACAAGATAATGGCTGGCCTGAGGAAGCTTATTCTGGTGGAAAAGGCAATTTAAAGGATAGTTCTACTCCAGAGGACATGGCGAAAAGTCTACAAAAATTGGTATTTACTGACGTCTTAGCGAAACCTCAAAGAAAGATGCTAATGGCCTGGTTAAACGCTAATACAACCGGTGATTTTCGTATTAAAGCCGGTCTTCCAAAAGGGTGGAGAGTGGCAGATAAAACAGGCACTGGTGGAGCCTATGGCACAACAAATGATCTGGGAGTCATCTGGCCTCCAGGGTGTGATCCTATCATTATGGCAATTTATTACACGAGTGATGATAAGCTCGCAGAGAAGAGAGACGATGTTATTGCATCATCTACGCGATTATTAATCAATCAATTAGCCCAAAGTGACCAGTGCATCAGGCAGAATATCGACGAGGGATAAGTATGAAAATTATCAATACGACTAGAGTCTGATGACATTTCATTTCACGACTGCAAGCAATAAGGGCTCAGCTTGCTAGTTACTTTCGATAGTTTGTTAAAGTCTTTTCAGTCATCATTCTCTGTACATGACAAAAAAACCTGTCATGTACAGAGGTCATCATTAGATATTTATACCCGTGATCTTTCAAAATGCGTTATTATCCTTCTTCTCACCGTTGCTGACTGCTATTAGCCCTGAAAGTAACAAAATTTCGTGTTGAAAAAAAATAATTTAGTTGTGTTATATTAAAATTAATTGTTCATTAAAAGGAATTTGGCATGAAAAATTTGAATATTTTATTTATCACTCTGACACTTCTTTTTCCTATAACAACCTTAGCTAATACTTGCGCAGATACCAAGTCAAACTATTGTTCTCTCGATGCTTTAAAAAAGGACGCTCGTTTAGATAAAAACTTTCATTTTTTAAAAGACCCTGCCGGTTTGGCCGTTGAAGTGAAACAGCAAGGAATTGACGCTTCTTCCTTATTTCAAGAGTATGCCAACAAGCACAACTGCGCGTTATATTCGATCTCCATGATGGCGCTCGTGAAAGGACTTTTGAAAGGTTCTACAGAGGGTCTCTTTAAGCAAGACTCTTCCGATGCTCATGCTATGAATAATAAATATATTCTTATTGATGGTGATAAGGCATTATGCATTCAAAAATTAGGGATGAAGCTTCCTATTAAAGCATACTCGCCTCAATCTGTTAGCAAGGACAATCAGTAAAACGTTTTATTTTTTCATAGCATTCATTGAGAATAAGGAGCTTATTTATGAAACTAATTCTGAAATTTTCCTGCCTCTGTATGGCATTGTTTACCACTTGGGTTCATGCTGAAATTACGATTAACGAGTCCTCAGTTAATTCTAAAGTTAAAAATAGCATGGAAAAATACCCCCCGTGTGATCTATCTTCACTAGCTACTCAGCTTGATGCTCAATTTTCTGTGGTGTACTTGAAAGATAATCTTGCTAAGTACAATTACTATATGATCAGAAATACCGATGCATTCAATGCCGACAATATTCGTAAGATTACCTGTGAATATATCAAGAAAAATAATTGTTATCTTTTTTGGGGAAATGTAGCAAACATGGCTATGATTTCTAAGCAAAAAGCTGCCTGGTTCCCTGCCGATACAAGCCCACACTACTTGTTATCTCCCAAAGTTACTTGTAAGAAAGACTGATTCTTTGATAAGTGAACCTTGATTAAGGAACTCCCGCCGGAATCAAGTTTTTTTAAGTTACACCCCTTCCACATGCTGGGTCGAAAACGACTCAGCCTTCTACCTCGCAAATAGCTTCCCCAGAAGTAAAGATTTTCATGACAACCTACCTTAGCTTGGGCTTGGTCAAAATAGGTTTGTTGTTCAGATTCGGATGCTTCATATTTGATATTAGGCAACGTATATGGACTCATCCTATTTGAGAAGGCTTTTCTCCCTAACAAAGCTCAGGCGCAGATCTTTTATTTTGCCTCCAGGCAAGAAGGCTTGATCATTATAAGTTGGGCTTTAAACATCTTGACGACATGTAAACAGCCTATTACATAGCATTACAACATTCATTTTCTTGCATCACTTGATTTACCAAGAAAGAATCGACGTAAGCTCGTACTGATTCCATTTTTTATTGGGCGTTAACGCTTTAAAAAGGCAATCAAAGTGGTTGGTGAAAAATTCGTTTTAAAAAATATCTTGGAGCAAATTGAACAATAACGTAGGATTTCCCTCGCAACGGGGGGGTAAAATTCTGGTTGCACGCATCCTGCCTCTCTTTCTATTTTTCTCCATTAACTCTTAACTTATGGATGGCATTGTAATATAAATAAAAAACTCCAAATTTAAGTGTGCGTTTAAATTAATGAATAATCATGATGAAGAAGTATACCACTGGGCGGTCGTTGGTGCTGGTCCTGCGGGTATCTGTGCTGTGGGTAAATTAATTGATTTTGGCATTAAACCTGAACACATTCTTTGGATTGACCCCAAATTTACAGTCGGGGACTTTGGTAAGAAATGGAGCAATGTTTCCAGTAACACGCAAGTTAGTCGATTTATCCATTTTTTACAGGGCGCTCAATGCTTTGGGTATGAAACAGCGCCTTTATCGTTCGAATTGAATGACTTAGATCCAGCCACAACCTGCCAGTTAAGTGCTGTTGTTGAGCCTTTACAGTGGATCACGGAACAATTATGCCAGCAAGTGCATGCTAAACAGCAATGGATTGAATCCATTCAATTACATCACAGAAGATGGTCTCTATATTCTAAAGACAGGTGCTTTGAAGCCAATAATGTTATTCTGGCCATTGGCGCTGAACCTTTATCCCTAAGCCAGCCAGAAACGCACGTTATCCCTTTTGATGTTGCTATCGATAAAGAAAAACTTGCTCATCATATTCAGTTAAATGAAACCTTAGGGGTTTTTGGCTCCTCTCACTCAGCGATTCTTATTTTGCGTTATTTAGTCGAATTGGGCGCTAAAAAAATTATTAATTTTTATCGTACTCCATGTCGCTATGCACTGGATTTTGGTGATTGGATTTTATTTGATGACACCGGTTTAAAAGGCACCACGGCAGAATGGGCGCGCGAAAATATTGACGGCACGTTGCCCCCAAATTTAGTCCGTTGTTATTCTAGCGATCAAAATATCGCTAAATTTTTACCCGAATGCGATAAAGTAATCTATGCCATTGGCTTTCAAAAACGCGTGATGCCCATTCAGAATTATGCGGACTTAGATTACAACCGTCATAATGGAATTATTGCGCCAGGATTGTTTGGTTTAGGAATTGCGTATCCCGAAGCGCAACAGGATCGGTACGGAACCTTGGAATATCGAGTTGGATTATTTAAATTTATGGATTATCTAGAGCGAGTTATGCCCTTATGGCTAAAGTATTCTGCATGAACACCTTTTTAACATCAGCAATGTTCAGAAAAATCGACTATCATTAACAACAAAGTCTATACTTTTAACATCGTAGCGATGTGTTTTGCTAACCCAACCGTTAGATGTAGATAAATTATGAAACGATTTCTTTCCTTTTTCACTAAAAAAAAAAAAGAACCGCTTCCACTCAAAGAAGTGGAAAGATATACAACTTATAAAGTAGATTTTCAGTAAAAATAAAAAGTCCATTCATTTTCCCTTTGACTTTGACCGCCGGTATCCTCGCTTAAAAGAGTATACTTTTCCAAGTAAGATTCTCGCAATTTCACCCGAAACGGCCCAGGTGCCCAGGCGATGGTGCATTTTTATCAAGAAAAATTTATCCATAGAGCAAAGCTTACTCTTGAGGATATTGAACGCTTGCAAGAACTTGAAGCATCGAGCGACGACCCGAACGAGCAACTGCTCAGGTTGTCAGAGCTGCAAATGCAGACGTTGCGCTGCAACAATGCAGAACAAGTCATGAATCTTATCCTGTCTAACGAGCGAATTTATTCGGATTTATTACTTGCATTAACCTGCTTACGGGAAAACCCGGGCGATGAGCGGTCAACGAGTAAGGTTACGTTTGAATCAATAGTTTCCAAAGCCGTATTGATTAACATCGACAGATGTTTTTGCAAATCCGCACCAGCCATAAAAACATCTGCTGGATGTTCAACGCTTATGATTTTTTTCACGATATTCCGCAGTTAACGTTCTTAATTGACTATTCCAACGAGGGGTATTATGACTTCTAAAATGCACAGGAAACTTAATATCATCGAGTTGAGCTAATTGTTCGACTAGATCCGTTCGGAGATTTGAAGCAATTTGAGCAGACTCTTGAGCTACCATGAATAGGATGTTCTCCTAGCAGTGTGATAAATAAACCCTTTTAGAAAGTATAGGTGGTTTTTTTATAACTTGCTTCTTAATGCGTTTTCTAAAAATTTGTTATCGATCGAGGCGTTGATAAAATAGGACCATTGCAAAGAAATTAGGTCGGGACTTGGCCCGACCTAAACGCATTACATGCTAGTGTGGATTAATGATTTTTATGGTCATCTTTGTCTTTGACAACCACAACAGGCGCACCCCCAACCAAGAAAATTTCACGAGGGATATTATAGCCATCAATATAATAGCCAGATACGCCACCGGTTGTGATAATTGTTTGGCCATCAAACCACTGCCAAGGCATTGTACCAAGAGCCATACTAGTTAGTGGAGTTAGTGCCAAAGTTCCAGCGATTACTATTGCTCGAATATTCATCTTAATCTCCCTATCAAAAAATGAATCAGTAATGCCTATAATTAAAACAGGCTAATGGTAAGTATAGCAAATAATCACTATGACCTAAATTTATACTTTTTATTTGTTCGTCATATCCTTTTTGGATTAGATATTTGCGTCTCGTTTGCAGCACTACCGCTTTCTCCGGTCAATGTATGTCGCCGTTTTGCTGGTAGTTCTTCGGCCCTCGACGCTTCTGAAGCAGGAGACGACCATAAGCCAAACTGAGTCACCGCACCGCGACTGCGGCGAGAAGAATTTCTTGCGGTTTGTAACAATTCAGCTTGCCCGATTTCAGGAAATACTTGCTCCCAACCCGTGGATAGCTCCGGACTGCTGCAAATTAACCTATGTAACTGTTGCAAGTCCTGAGATTCTTTCTGAAATCTTGCATGAGTCTCAGGTGATAAGCACGTATCCCTTAAAGCGGTCATCATAGCGTTTTTTCTATCTAACATTTGTTTCGTGAGTAGTTCTTTGAGTGGGGCATGCCTATTAGCTAAAGTCAAAAACAACGGAAGGTGCTTTGCTACAAGCCCCCAAATATAGTCACTATCTCTCAGCAAGCGAAAGTTATATTGAACCGCCGAGACAGCTCTGTGCAACACTTTTTCCTGGTGCAATTGTTCCGGAAAAAAACTAATCCATAATAAATACTCATCTTCGCGATTATAAATTATTTCAAAATAACGATTAAAAAGATCGGGAGATACGCTCTGAAGCTCCATTTGTTCTTTAAACCCCGTTTTGAATTCTTCGTCGTGCTTTAAGCAATCTAAGAGGAGCTGAAACGCATCAAGGGAAAGACTAAATAAACTCGGGAAACGTTTTGCTGTTTCTTTTAAAGCGGCTATGGCTTGCGTCCATTCCCCATCATCTTTTTTTATAGTTTCAACCCATTGTTTCAATAAATAACCGGTACGAAAAACACACCATCTTAAAATACTGCTATCAGGACTGGTTAATAACGTGATTAAATTTGCAAACGTCAGCTCTTTTTGAATACGTTTCTTAGCCTCGAGCGGGATATTCAACCATTGTTTGTATTGATTCAACAGCAGTTCAAGACACTCTAACTGTTTTTTTTCTTTAAACGCCATTAGATCTTGCTGCTTAAGAAAAGGGATAAGATGGGCTGTCAAGCGCGAACAATGTTTCACACAACTATAAACTAATTCATATTTTTTCTGGGCGATTAAAGTTCTTACCGTAGCCGCAGAAATACGATCCGCTAGTTGTGGGGTCTTTTCTATCGCCTGTGCTAGAACCGGAATAAGCTCAGGCTTACTTTGATCCAACGCGCATTCATTCAAAAACGTATCAATTTGACTTCCTTGGCCATGGTCTTTCAAAAACAAGGTTAGGGCATCCTCTGGGCCTGATCGCAAAAGACCCCGTAATCCAGAGGCAAAATCTGGATGATAGAGCGCTGGATTAGTAAAAAATTCTTCTTTTAGCCATTTAATGGCAACCGCCATAAACTGTTGGGCTACTTCTCGCATGTCGCGATTACGAAAACTTAAACCATAACGAATAATCGCCCTTAATTGACTGATATTCCCAGGTGGGTAACAAACCGCGCGAACGAGGCTTTCTAATGCCTTTTGGTTATTACTTTACAAATGCCAATCAATACCTCGTTAACAAAAAGTCCTCGGCTTTCAAAATCAATCGGAACGGTTTGAAAAGGAGTACTGATGTAGTCCTGCCGCTGCTGAATGAATTCAAAAAGGCTACCTATGAAAGCGCCTGCTGAATTCTCATTCAGATTCAAAGCCTTATACAAATTTGGATTGTATTGCAGCAAACTCGTAAGTTTGGGGTAATGTATAACACTCTTTAAGCTAAATCCATTTGGAAGGATTTGCTGTATGTAGCCAGAAATTCCGCTGCGCACATTGCGATCGTCACTAAATCCGGCCAAGGCTCGCTTTTCACTGGGAGAGAAATCTTCGCTGTCTGCTAAACTAAAGAGCGTAATCTGCAGAACTGGTGGAGTAATCATATTTGATAATTGCAAAAAATCTTTGACCAAAGCAGCAAATACTTTAGGAAACTCTTCATCAAAATTGGACAATAACTTAATTTTATAGGTTTCTTCATCACTGGTATCAAACAGCTTAGCTAAACTTGACGCCATACCGAATTTTTGATGAATTTCGTTGAGAAAAGGCATGCCTAGTAAGCGCTCTTGCAGAGGCATCCAATCACAACAAGCCCCTGGTGTATAGGGATTCACTTCTGCGCTTTCTATACTAAATTGTTGCAAAACATATTGCTTAACTCGCTCAACCGTCGCATCGTAAACAATTTGAATGCATCGAGCGCGAGTATAATACAAATAGATATGGTTCTGTAACCATTGATAACTAAGTGGGGATAGTCTACATCCTGTTGTATTAGTTACATCTCGCGCACCGGGAGCTGAGACGCCAATCCCTAGATCAGCAAGATGTTGCAGCATTAATCCACCTGTATGCTTGTCAAAGCTTTGGTGGACACCGAGCAAATCATCGTGATACATAGCAAACTCGAAGGTTGCCTGAGTTAATGCATTACTAATGGAACCACGCCACCCATCCGTCATAGCGCTGACAGCGTGTTCGAGCGCTTCATTCACGCCAGCATGACAATAAGCAATCTCTTCAAAAAAAGCTTTTAGAAACCCCTTAATGATCGCTGGCTTTTGTTTATGCCAAAGATAGGTTAATGTCTCTAACAAATATTTTACGCGTTTGAAATAAAATTCGGTCTGGTTATCACGATTCAACTTCAAACGATTATGAAACGATTCCAATTGCTCAACATACTTAGGAGTTGGATCGACTCCCTCAACCACGGTTTTTAACACCGAAAAAAGCTGCTCCAGCTGCGATTGAAATACCTCTCCATGCACAGCATACGTGGCAGACCCCGAATAAATCTTATGCCAATACGCTTCGACTGCTTTAGATAAGTCGTCAGGGGCTTCCGTTGTGGTTGCTATCATAAAGCCTGTAGGTAGAATAGGACCCTTATCGGGAAGCGGTAAGTTTTTTTTGAATAAAGCACCCGCTTCATGGGATGCAAGATGAGCGTAGAATCGTTGGCCTTGTAAATCTTCTGCGAACCAGGTACGAAGCTCTACCTGCTCATACAAAATAGGAAATTCCTGAAAAACGGCAGCAAGTTTTTTTGCGTCAAGCCATTCTAATGTTCCGTATTTGCTGAGTATTAAAGTCAGTACCGGCAAATTATATTTCAATAAATAACCCATTCTGCGAGGAATTTCAAACAACCAGATAGGATCAGTAAACGCCGCGAAAAATTGAGGTTGTTCACATAAAGATAAAAGGATCGTTGCTAAAAAAACTTTACCATCGATTAATTTTGATAACATATCAAATGCCGTAAACGGAGCGGAAGATACAATTGGTGCCAATAACTGTTCCGGTTTACTGGCTAGCCAACTGAGTATTTGCTCATGACCGTGTTTAGCGATTAATTTGTTTAAAAGCACACACCCATCTTCTTTCCGACACATCGCTTTAAACAGCGAACGCTCAGAAAATAAAACCTGCTCATCCTGTATCAAAGCCCTCAGCAGGGGATCAATCGTATACCCTCCTCTTGCTAAGGTACTAATCAGTTTATGGGAAGCCTGATTTCGCGCAAGCAATAACAATTTAAAGAAACTGTCCTGTGAAGTTCCATCAACAAAGCGTTGGGATTGTTGCAGGATCAACCCGATCAAAGCCGCTTCTTGCTCTTCAGTTTGCATGTTCTTTTCAAGCAAATGTTGATCCAATAATATGGCATCAAATAAGGTGTGTTGTGTTTGCGACTTGCATTCCTGAAAACGTTCTACGATGTTAGTCCGAAGCGTTTGTGAGTTATAAAGCCCCAAATACACTAAATTCAGGCCAAAATAGGATTCACACAAAGCATCCATAAGAATAATCGTTTGACCCGATTCATCGGTTAAAGGATTAAAAAAATAGGTCAGTAAATCTTCCGATTCTTCTTGAAGTTTTGTTAAGAAAAGAACGTCTTCTTTGGAAAGTGTTGGTTGTTTGATTAGCGCTAAGGCTTGACGTTGCTTATCATACATGGCTCTTGGATCAGTCAATTGCCGTGAGTCAACAATCACTTGCTCTTCTTCCAAAACTGCGCTTGCAAATTCTGTCAAAGCTATGAGATTGCCTCTGAATTGCGGTGGACTTTCATTAGATTGGGATACTGTAAAACATGATCGTAACCGCACTCGATAACGCTCATCGAGGTTTAGCTGACCTAATAAGCTGGTTATCATGGCATCTAGGTCTGGAAATGGTGTTAATGACGCCTCCTGTACCTTATTCTGAAACCATGAGGTAAATTGAGAAAGCATGTTATTCGCGGTTAATAACTCGGTTAGATAATGTAATATAAATTTAATCGATGCCATCTCTATCAGATTAGTATCGCTTTTGGGAACCACTCTTAGGGTAAGTTGATTATTATGGAAATGATGAACCTCTTGCAAAATATGAGTGGAAATCTCTACTGTTTGAGCCTCTGATTGGGCGGTGCGTTTCACATATTGCAAAATATAAGATTGGATTTTTTTTCCAATAACCTCATCAAACAATGCTTTAGCAAAAGGAGAAAGAGATTGTGGATTGTTGAAAAAGCTCTGATGTAAGTTCATATTTCCCAATTGGTTTTTCGCTCAAATGGTCTACATTGTACCATGAATTCGCACATGGTGAGTTCTTATTAAACATTCTTATTGCTGAACTTTGGCCATTTTCTGTTTTGTCATCCCCGCGAAGGCGGGGATCTATCTTTTTGTTTAAAACAGTACCTAATGATGCATGGTTCCCCGCCTTCGCGGGGATGACAAATAGCTCGGGTATAACAAATAGCTTTTTAGAACAAAAAACGGACTTTATTTCAAAATGGCCAAAGTCCAATATTAAACCTCTTATTAATCAGCGAGCTAACGTGACATGCCTATATACCCGTAATCTTTCAAAATGCGTGATTTATGCTTTTTCTTTTTCGCCCTGCCGCATTTTAAAAAACTCGCAAGGGAATGAGCCATTACTCGCTTTTTAAAATGCGGCAGGACAAAAAATAAAGGCGCCTAAAAACACGCATTTTGAAAGATTACGGGTATATGCCTTTTTTACTTACTATGCTCAAGATGTTAACCTATACAAATCATTCGCATACGAACCTTCTTATGCGAACAAGTTTAATCTTGTTTAGGACAAAATAATAAGGAGTGTTTTATGAAGGTTGAATCCTCAAGCCAAGCCCCCACTACAAAAACCAACTGTGCAAATAATCAGTTTGGGACTACAGAAGATTTTTACTTATTTCGAATACTACAATCCCTACGGCAAAATATTCGTGCTATCGAGCAATATTCGTATAAGCTTTCAAGTCAATATCATATTACAGCGCCGCAGCTGATTTGTTTAACCGCCATTCGCGATCATGGTGCTATCCCTGTGGCTGAAGTCGCCAGAAGAGTACACTTAAGCCCGAGCACAGTGGTTGGAATTTTTAATCGGTTAGAAAAAAAAGGGTTAATTGCTCGTCATCCTCATGAGCATGATAAACGTCGCACCGTAATTACTCTAACTGATGTTGGTCGCGCATTAATTCAAAAAGCGCCGCAGCCGTTGCAAGAGCAATTGGCAAATTCCTTTGGAAAACTGTCTGAAACGGAACAATTATCCATCGTTACCGCACTTGAGAAAGTGGTGGATATGATTCAAGCTCGAGATCTTGATGCAGCGCCCGTCTTAGAAACCGGACCTTTAAATACCTGTCCGGAAACGCGTAATACGTTCTGGAAAGCGGCCGAAATTAATCCTATCAGCCAGCCGAATGATTATAAATCTTCTTCTTTGACCATCCGTGCCGCTACGGACGCTGATGAACACCATATCAGCCGTTTTATCAATTCGTCGTTTGATTGGTATGCGCGAATTATCGATGAAAAAGATGTCTCTGATCATGCCGTGGATGATTCTTGGGTGCGTAAAAACATGAGACAGCGCGAGTTTTATATTGCAGAAACCGAAGGCAAGCCCGTAGGAACGGTATCCCTGCAATATTTCGGCGAGTACGCTTATTTAGGGTATGTTTTTATTGATGCCAATGAAGTCGGCAAGGGTTTTGGGCGCAAATTACTTAAATTTGCAGAACAGGAAGCTAAACATCGTGGCATGAAGGGAATGGCGTTAATTGCTCACCCTCAAGCTAGATGGGCGATCAAAGCGTATCAGAAATTTGGTTTTAAATTGAAATATCGCAATAAAGAAGATATTTTGGCTTGGAATAACGGCGCATTAAAATCATATTATGAAGAATTTTTCATGCTGTTTTTATATCATTTTTAGATCACTTCCTAATATCCAAATTAAATTCCTAAGCCAAACGTTTAACCGTTTGGTTGGGTTAAAAATGATAACTAAGGGCAGCCACAGCACCTACATTTACCGAAACCACTAGAACTCGAAGCACGTTAAATAAATTGAATTTTAAACATTACGTGGTAGGATTTGTATGAAAGTATTTGCCGTTGAATAAGATAGATTAGATGGCTTAAATCAGTCGGGCCAAGTAGGAATACCACACAGCCAATGCCCCAAGCTTGTCCAGGTAATCTATCATACGATGGTGCTTTAAGCAGGAACATTTAATTTTTATAAAAAAGGATTTTTTATGCGTGGTTTATTTGATTGGATGCCTTCGTTTAATACTTACACCTCCTCTAAAACTCACCGCGCTACCGAGCGAAGCAATGCATTTACAGAAATCTTGTCGCAATCGTTGAAAGAATTAAATCCCGTGGCCGTGCTGCCTTGTAAATTTGCCCAAGCCTTAACTTCCAGTTATGCGCTTTGTCGTAGAGATACTCATACCGCTGAAAAGCTAATTCATGCATTGCAATTAATTCTAGCTGGCACACAATCTTTATTGGCAGTTCGTATGTTATTTACTGGCGAAGAGTGCAGCGCACTGGACGCCAGCATTTGCAAATGGTCGCTAACGCTGTCGTTGCTCTACCAAGGAACCTTAATGACGGGATGGATACCGAGCGAATTGTCGAAAGACCCTTATTATCCACATGGTTTGCAAGAGAGCAGCCGTAATGATGGGGCTCATGAGGACAGGCCGAAACTTGCTTAGTCATAACGATATTCGAGAAAGATATGAGGTAACTTTACACGCTCGCAATCCTTCCATGAGCTGATTCACCAGCCATTCGGCGCACAGTTCTTTAAGCCCAATTTTTCACAATCTTAACAAAAATCCCACCGTTTACCAGTGGTCAAATTTTAACCAACCCCATATACTAATACACATATCTTGTATAAGGGGTTATCATGAATGGTATAAATATTAGAACCTGGGTATTGGTGAGTGGGCTTTCGTTTAGTCCTTTTTTGTGGGCCGCGGAGCCCTTGTCGTGTATGCAATTAACCAAGCAAACCGGCGGGTGGAATGGGGGCGTAACGGTAAGCAATCAGTGCGGTCAAGCCGTTGATCTCCGGGATAGCTTGGTTGAATTTAAATCCAATCATGCTTTATCTGGCAGCTTTTGGGGTTCGTTTTCTCCACTGGCTTATCCAGAAAACCCATCCATGACTCATGAGCCGCAAGGCGATGGTCATTTAGTTCGGATGGCTTTAACCTTTCCGGCGGGAAATGAATGGTGGAAGCCGAATACCATGCTTCCTGCCGGCGGCACAATAAGCTTGCAATTTTCGACCTCCCCCGAAACGACCATTGACCAATTGGCGTTTTATCCGATTACTAAACCTGCGGTGAAGAAAGGTCAAGTGGCCATTCAATTTCCGAGCGCGCCCGATCAAAGTCTCGCAAATCCATCTACCGTGACAATTTCCGATGGCGGAGCTTATAGCAAAACCATTACCAATGGTGCCTGGAATCAAGCGACCGTCATTACTGATGTGCCTTTTGGCAATTATCAAATTGCAGTTCAACCCATTGAATTATCGGGAGGCTCCTGGTCTGGGGTCGCCGAGCCTGCGAACTTAAGTGTAAATTCCACGAGCCAGCAAACCGTGAATATCCGCTATCAGCAAGCCATCGCTTATGGCGCAATTTCTGTAACCTTAAATCAAGGGGCGCCAGAAGAAGGTTTGGCGACTCCTGTGTTAACGGTTAAAAATTTAACCTCGAATACAGAGTTACCGGCACAACCCATTGAGTGGAATGGGCAAACGATCATTAACCAATTAACCCTGGGGGACTCCTATCAATTAACTGTGGCCACCTTGTATGGCTCAGAGCACCGCTATGTGGCGCAATTTAATCCGAATAATACGCTAACCATAGATGGCACCGATCCTAAACCAGTGCACTTAACGTTTGAGACACAAGCGTTACCAACCGCTACAATTAACGTTTCAGTATCGGGCTTACCAACCAATCAAACCGCCACCCTTACCGCAAAGGATAACAAAGGCAATGCTTACCCGCTTACGGTGAGTAGCAATGCCGGTAAAGACTGGACACTACCCAGCAATCGTCAATATCAATTCAGCGCCTCTGTAATCAACGTGAATGATAAACGATATCAGCCTGAAATCACGCCGACTTCTCTTTTGCTGCAAGCAGATTCATCAGCAAATCTGAATGTGGCTTATCAGGAAAAACCGATGGTGACGGAATTTAGCCCTTATGTGGATGTCACCTTAGGCACTGTGGCTAAATGGGATTCTAAAACCAGTTCTATGCAACCTTTAGGGTTATTAGAGATCGCTAAACATTCGGGATTAAAATCCTTCCATCTCGCCTTCATCACCGCTCAAAACGGTTGTCAAGGCACCTGGAATGGTTATCCAGTGAGCACCGATGAGAATGGCTTTGGCGTGCCGGTGTTTAAACAATTGAAAGCGCAAGGGGTTGAACTACGTGTGGCGCTTGGCGGATTAAGTGGTACCTATCTCGCGCAAGTGTGTGATTCTACCGATGCGTTGTATCACGCTTATGAAACCATCATTAAGGCTTATCAACCTGATGTGTTGGATTTTGATGTGGAAAATACCATGCAAACCAACAATGCCCAATTGGATCGCTTAATGGAAGCCATTAAACGAATCGAACAAAACTATCCACACATAAAAATCAGCTTTACCCTCCCCGTTATGCCTTATGGCCTAGTTCCAGGCGTTGGAGAAAATGTGATTAAACGAGCGCAACTAAGCGGATTGGATGATTATCTGGTTAATGTGATGGCCATGGATTATGGTTCAAGCTTCCAAGAAAAAACGATGGGCGAGTATGCCATTGATGCGGGTACCAGTACCTTTAATCAATTGAAGGCATTATATCCCAACCAAAGTGATGAGCAATTATGGAATCGTGTCGGAGTGACCGTCATGATTGGTTTAAATGATACCATTCCTTTAAACTTCACCTTGAAAGATGTGGATACGTTAAAGCAATTTGCCGAAGAGAAGCAAATGGGCTTGCTATCCTTCTGGTCTGTAACAAGAGATTATCCTTGCTCAAGCAATTACGTCAGCATCACCTGCTCAAGCTTAGATCCAAAGACCAATCTGCCGAATCAAACCGTAGACTTCGAATACAGCAAACGGTTTTCTCAATAAATCTTGCCTTCTCCCTCTAGTGGGGAGAAGGTTTTTTAACTTATGCAGGGTTTAAAATCGTATTTTCCCTCATGGATTTGCAGTAGGTTTCCTTAATCAAAAACATGCTGAATAAGGCGGCACAACCCGCAAGCCCAATTAGAATCACGAAAGCTTCTTGATAGGTTTGCAAAGAATGGCCTTCGCCCGAAGAAGATAAGCGGGATAATAGATATCCGACCAAGGGAGCGTTAATCGCCGAACAAAACATAATCATTGCGTTATTAAACGCAAGACCTACCGCAAGATAACGCTCCTTGCAATTTTCAGCAATAATTGCAAAGCCAATGCTTTGTCCACTGGCTCCTACCCCTACCATTAAAAAACAAAGCGTGGTCGCCGCGCGATTTAAATCGAAATAAATAATGCCCGTGAGTCCTAATAAAATGGTTAACGCGCTACCAATCATCACGGGTTTTCTTTGTTCAAACCAATCAGAAAGATAACCGAGCAACGGACATCCAATAGCATACCCTAGCCAAGCCATGGTAATCATGTACGATGAAAACGTTGAGGTGAATCCTTTTTCCATTAAAAAGGCTGTGCCTTCATTCTCGGATAAGTACTCAATTGAAAAGTAAATGGTGGCTGAAAAAAATGCGATGAACCAAATTTCAGGCTGTCTGATTAAGCGCCGTAGATTGTCTTTAATCGAAGGGTCGCGATTTAAAATTAAAAACTTGCCTGTGGTTTCACGTTTGTTTTCCACAAAGCCTAATATAAGCACCGCTAGTACAACTGCGACAATCGCTAGAGAAAGAAAAAAACCACGCCATCCAACGAGATTCTCCTCAGCCATCCCATTTAAGGGACCAGCGGCAAGCATAGGCCCTAAGGTACCGATAAATTGTGATAACCCAATAAACAGTGCGATGTTTTTTCTGGGCATCCAATCATAAACAGCAACCAATAAGCAGACAAATCCAAACGCAGATCCGAAGCCCATTAACACCCGAAAGAAAAAAGCGACATCAAATTGATGGGTAAAGGCAAAGCCGATGTTCGCCGCCCCACAAATCAAAACGGCCGAAAACAATGTTCGCTTAAGACCAAAACGGTCGGTGATAATACCGACTGGCAACTGCATGACGCCATAAATGACTTGGTAAGCCGTTGAGCTTAAAAAAGCAAACTTCATGGGAGACAAATGCAAATCGTCCATGATGGGGTATTGAAACGTACCCAAAACGGTTCGCAACAAAAACTCATACATAAAAAACGCAGCACAAATCAGCCAGACCGTTAAGCCGCGCCAGGTGATTTTATTTGGATTCATACGGGTTCGTCTTGTTGTGATTCGCTCCAGGCTTCTAATGCGGTTTCAGCCCGTAGATTATCGATAAAGGTCGCAATTTTAAAAATGGTTTGCCCTTCGTGAATCAGTGGATGACGATTCACACCGACCACAATGCCATCTTGCTGCGCTTTAACTGGCTCTACTGTATCAGCGCTGAAGGGATCATTAATTAAGCCTATGATTTGATTTTTCTGAATACGCTGACCTAACTCAACCTGAGCTTTCAAAACACCACTGCGGTGAGAGTACATCCAATCTTGGTCTTGCGAAAAAACTGGTTTAAAGGTGTGATTGGTTTGATTATCTTCCACTTGAATCATATTAAGCGATCGCATAACGTTTTTAATACCATTCAATCCCAAACTAATAGCGGACTCATCAAAACGCAGCGCTTCACCGCCTTGATAGACCAGTAATGGGATATTCAAATGTTCTGTGGTCTGGCGCAGCGTATTATTTTCGGTAATGACGTTGGTTATTACCGGAGCCGCGAAACTTTGCGCCAGAGATTTGCTTTGCGGATCAGACAAGTTGCAATAAATTTGAGGTAGAATATCATGATTTAAGGAGCCGGTTCTCAGTTCAATGCAGTAATTGGCTTTAGACATAATTTCTTTGGTAAATACATGGGCGATTCGTTCGCCATAAGTGCCTTCTTCTTGTCCTGGGAAACAACGTTCGAGATTAGTTTCATATTTGAGATTCTTCGCGTAACTGGCTAAACCGAGTACGTTTAAAACAGGCACAACAATCAGCGTTCCAGCGAGCTGTTTGATGTCATCGGCATCTAGAAGCTGATTAATAATCTCAAGACCATTCAACTCTTCCCCTTTTACTGAAGAAAAAATAAGCAGACAAGGACCAGCTTGTTTTCCGTGAACCACTTTAATTGGCATGTAAAATGAAATGCATGAAAAAAATTCTGGGAGGGGTAAAGCCAAGTTGGCTATTTCACCAGGATGAATGGTTGCGTCACAAATCTGTAGGTTTGAATTTTTCATAACAAAAATAGGTTTTCTCAAACTCCATTGGAAATAAAAAAAACAGTTTAACAAATTCTGTCGCAGGTATCAAAAAACATGATAGGATTAACTTCTAGATTGTTATAAGGGTTTAACCATGCGTCATTTTACCGCCATTGATGAAGCCATTGCTCAATTCGATACTACGTTGCGTACGCTCTTCATCCCGACCCATCGCGCAGCCGCCCGCAAGAATCCTGGTTTGAACTACCCTATGGCAGCCTTAACAGCGGAGCAAAAACGACATATTGCAGGCTTAATGCGCGTGAATCATGCCGGTGAGGTTTGTGCACAAGCGCTTTATCAAGGGCAAGCATTAACCGCAAAACTCCACCATGTACGCGAACAAATGGCAGAAGCGGCAGAAGAGGAAGTAGACCACCTCGCTTGGTGTGAACAACGCTTACGAGAACTGGATAGCCAACCAAGCGTATTTAATCCCATGTGGTATGCAGGATCCTTGCTAATTGGAATGGTGGCAGGTCTTGCTGGAGATCAATGGAGTTTAGGGTTTGTCGCGGAAACAGAACGCCAAGTCAGCGCCCATCTTGAGCGACATTTGCGTCAACTACCCGAAGACGACGAGCGCACCATGGCCATTTTGGCGCAAATGCATGAAGATGAAACTCAACATGCACAATCTGCACAACGTGCGGGCGCTGCTGAATTGCCTTGGTTAATTAAGCGCCTCATGTCATCCGTTTCTAAACTCATGACTCGTAGCAGTTATTATTTATAATGTCCCAGAGTATTATTTAGCTGGGCACTGGCTTGTACGTTCTAATTCACTGTTGGTGCGACTGTAGGCAAAGTAAATAATAATTCCCACACCCATCCAAGCCACAAATCGTATCATCGTAAACCAGGGTAGGTTATAAATTAAATAAGCGCAGCTAAAAATGCCCAAAATAGGGGTATAGGGCATTAATGGCGTTTTAAACGGGCGAGGTAATTCAGGGTGGGTGTAGCGCAGTGCTAATACTCCTGAACAAACAATTATAAATGCAAACAAGGTTCCAATATTAACCAGTTCAGCCAGGTCCTCAATAGGTATCAGTCCCGCAATGCTCGCCATTGCCATTCCACATATCACAATGATTCGAACAGGCGTTAACGTTTTAGGATGGATATACGAAAAATAGCGCGGTAATAATCCATCGCGCGACATAGCAAAAAATACTCGGCTTAAGCCATAGAATAATACCAGCATCACTGTGGTTAATCCTGCCACAGCACCGACACCCACTAAGCCCGCAGCTAACTTATAACCAAGAATGAGTAACGAATGGCTAATCGGAGAAGACACATTTAAAAACGAATAATGAACCATGCCGGTTAATAGCCCTGAAACAATGATGTACAAGACCGTACAGATCAGCAGTGAACCAATAATGCCAATCGGTAAATCTTTTTGCGGATGAAGCGCTTCCTCGGCAGCGGTTGATACCGCATCAAACCCCACATAGGCAAAAAATATAAGCGAAGCGCCCTCCATAACCCCTTTCCAACCAAAAGGAGCAAAAGGAGTCCAATTATTGGGATCCACCTCAGTACTGGCAATTACAATAAACAAGCCAATCACCATGAGCTTTACCAGCACCATAAGGTTATTAAATCTTGAGCTGGACTTAACCCCGACCACTAACAATGCGGTTAATATTAAAATAATCCCTATCGACAAGACATTAACAATCCCGCCATCCATTGGACTATGAAGCAAATAAGTGGGGATATGGATATGCAGCGCGCTCAGCAAATCGCTAAAATAGCCGCTCCAGCCTACAGAAACCGCTGATACCGCAATGGAGTACTCCAAAAGCAAGTCCCAGCCCACAATCCAGGCAATAAGTTCACCAAAGCCGGCATACGCATATCCATAAGCACTACCGCATCCACCAACGGACGCCGCCAATTCAGCATAAGATAGCGCTGAAAAAGCACAAGCCATTCCAGCCATCACATACGAAAAGACAATGGCAGGCCCTGTTTGCGTAGCCGCAACAATACCGGTTAATACAAATATTCCTGCGCCAATAATGGCGCCTACTCCTAAAAAGGTTAGGTCCAGTGCAGAAAGGCACTTGCGTAGGTGTCCTGTGTTATCTACTTGATTAGAAATATCTTTTTTACGAAACAAGTCCATGTTAGTATTCCTATCGGATTTTTTATAATAGTCTTTTATGCGTTTTTACCATGCCCAATGTTGATTGGCAAATAGCATCTTTCTCACCTGGATAGTGAATGAGATTTTTCTTCTTGATCCTTTTTTATTTAGGGACGATGAGTCCAGCGGCATTTGCCAATGAAGTGTGTAACGGATGGGAAAGTTGGTCAAAACCGGCTTGTCAGCACCTTGCTTCTATTTTCAATGAAGGAGACATGGAAGTCTATTTATCTGGTTATGCTTGGCATAATCGCTACGTTTACCCTGAACATAAAATTAGTTCTTATAATGAGAACGCCTGGGGTGGCGGGCTAGGCAAAGGGCGTTATGATGAACGAGGCAACTGGCAAGGGGTATATGCGTTTGCATTTCTTGATTCCCATAAAAATGTAGAACCCATTGCGGGTTACGCTTATTTAAAAGTTGCCCATCTAAGCACGGATGTTAATCTTGGTGCTGGGTTAACGGTCTTTATTACCTCGCGTCCTGATATTTTTAATAGCATCCCGTTTCCAGGACTTCTTCCCTGGGTTTCGCTTACCTTAAAACGTGCCACCCTTTCAGCAACTTATATTCCTGGAGCAAAAGGTGCTGGTAATGTGCTTTTTATTGTTGGAAAATGGCGTTTGTAACCACAAAATCCAATAACAGATTTTTGACCAAAAGGAGTGAGTCACTATGAAGTTAAAGACTGCTTTAACTACGTTTATTGGCTGCCTAGCCATCTCTGTATCTGCACACGCTATTCCATTTAAGAATCCTCTTGTCTGTCCCAAAGTGGAAGACATTAAAGCAGGGGGGGTAGTTATGGGGTATCAATTATTTGCGGATTTTTATTTTGCTATTAACCAAAGTCGATATAATACCGACCATAACTGGGTGTTTGGAATCGGGCTAATTGACGCTGATAATGAAGATGACGCGCTTGTGAAAGGTGCCGCTTTATTGTCTAAACTCACTGGCAACCCTCTTCCCAGTAAGCTTGACGGCGACGAATGGGGATGCATGTATAATAAAATTGATAACCAATACATGGCGGTCGCGGTTGTAGCTGATGATGCAACATCGCCTTTAAAACTAAAGTCTTTTTTTAAAAAACGAGGTTAAGCACCGCAGATACCGTGGTCACGCCGCGGTATTTCGGATATTCGAATCCTCGCAGCAATGACTGCGGGAGTCTGATTCTCCAATTTTGAATCTTGGTCATCGGTTTATTAATGTGCTATGTTGATAATATGTGCCTGCACTCTTTTGTTGTTCGTAACAGGCAGATTCCAATAACAACAAAACAGGACGTTGATCATGACATCATTTACTGAACAAGCGAAGCGGTATACCGCCTATCATAATAGTCGACTTACCTGGTACACGCATCTGATCGGCATACCCTTAATCTTTTTTTCATTGCTTATTTTATTTGGTTTTCTACATTTAGTAGTGCCTAATTTATTTGATATCAAATTCTCCGATATCTTAGTGGTCGCGCTTCTAATTTATTACTTTTTCTTAAATTGGAAATTAGCGCTTGTTTTAACGCCCATTATGATTTTATTGCTTTGGCTATCGGATTTAATCAATTATGCTGGGCCTACAGCGTTTTCAGTTTGGTCGTTTATCATTATTTTTCTTTTAGGTTGTGCATTTCAATTGGCAGGTCATCTTATTGAAGGAAGCAAGCCGGCCCTATGGAATAATCCCAAAGATTCTTTAGCGGCACCAATGTTTATTACCGCCGAACTGTTTTTTAAAGCAGGAAAAATGAATTCATTAAAAAAAGAGATTTATGGCGAGACGCTACCTGAAACCCATAAAGAAGAAGTAGAAGCTGAACAACCTTCGAAGAAGAAAAAAAGTAAAGAGTAGCTGGTCAGCACTTCTTAGCCACCTCTCTTACTAGCTGTGGTCCGATTAGATTAGGTCACAGCAGCCATCATAATTAATTACTGCTGTGCTTTGAGCACAGCAGATAGGTGGTGAAGCAATTCTAAGGACATGCTCAGTTCAAGAAAGACTATTTAATTTTTTTACGAATTTTTTGGATAGCTCGAATCTGAGCCACTGCGCGAGCCAATTCAGCAGCCGCTACGGAGTAGTCAATATCCGATTCTTTACTGGCGATGGCTTCTTCAGCACGTGCTTTGGCCGCGAGAGCGGCTTCTTCGTCCAGACTTTCGGCCCGTTGTACCGCATCCGCCAACACCGTTACACAGTGAGGCTGAACTTCCAACATGCCGCCTGAGACGTAATAGACTTCTTCTTGGCCGCCAGGATGCGTTAGACGGATTTCGCCTGGTTTGAGTAAGGTCAGCAAAGGAGCGTGGCCAGGTACGATACCCAGCTCACCCATTTCTCCAGTGGCGACTATCATTTCGACCACGCCGGAGAAAATTTCCTCTTCCGCACTGACAATATCCAAGTGCGTTGTTATGGCCATGTCAGACTCTCTCATAGTGTTTTAGCTTTGGCAACAGCTTCGTCAATGTTACCTACCATGTAAAACGCTTGCTCAGGCAAGTCATCGTATTCACCAGCTAAGATGCCTTGGAAGCCCTTAATGGTATCTTTCAGTGCAACGTACTTGCCAGGCGAGCCTGTAAATACTTCAGCAACGAAGAATGGCTGCGATAAGAAACGCTGAATTTTACGGGCACGTGATACAACACGCTTATCTTCTTCAGACAATTCATCCATACCAAGAATTGCAATGATGTCTTTCAGCTCTTTATATCGTTGCAGCGTTTGCTGTACGCGACGGGCGGTATCGTAATGCTCTTGGCCCACCACCAGCGGATCAAGCTGACGAGAGGTGGAGTCAAGTGGGTCAACCGCCGGGTAAATCCCTAGCTCAGCAATTTGGCGTGATAATACAACCGTTGCATCTAAATGTGCGAACGTGGTTGCAGGGGATGGATCGGTCAAGTCATCCGCAGGAACATAAACCGCTTGAATTGATGTGATCGATCCTGTTTTTGTAGAGGTAATACGCTCTTGTAGCATACCCATCTCTTCGGCTAACGTAGGCTGATAACCTACTGCTGAAGGCATACGGCCGAGCAAGGCAGATACTTCCACACCAGCCAGGGTGTAACGGTAAATGTTATCGATGAACAATAACACGTCACGACCTTCGTCACGGAATTTTTCAGCCATGGTTAATCCCGTGAGCGCAACACGTAAACGGTTGCCGGGTGGCTCATTCATTTGTCCATAAACCAGGGATACTTTATCCAAGACGTTGGAGTCTTTCATTTCGTGGTAGAAGTCGTTGCCTTCACGAGTACGCTCTCCAACACCAGCAAATACGGAGTATCCGCTGTGCTCAATCGCGATATTACGAATAAGCTCCATCATGTTAACGGTTTTACCTACCCCTGCGCCACCAAACAATCCGACCTTACCGCCTTTAGCGAATGGACAAAGCAAATCAATTACTTTAATCCCAGTTTCCAGTAATTCTTGACTGCCAGCTTGATCTTCGTAGCTTGGCGCAGAGCGGTGAATCGCCCAGTGTTCTTCTGCATCAATTGGGCCAGCATCGTCAACAGGACGACCTAAAACGTCCATAATACGCCCTAGGGTTTTTTTACCAACCGGGACTTGAATTGGTTCACCAGTGTTTTCAGCCTGAACGCCACGTTTCAAGCCATCAGTAGACCCCATAGCAATGGTACGCACAACGCCATCGCCTAACTGTTGCTGCACTTCAAATACTAAATCGCCTTCGGTTAATTTCAGCGCATCGTTAACCTTTGGTACGGTATCGCGGGGAAACTCTACGTCAACCACGGCCCCAATTACTTGAACAACGTTTCCTATGCTCATTATTTACCCTCTTATAAAGCGGCTGCACCACCGACAATTTCCGCTAACTCTTGCGTAATAGCGGCTTGTCGGGCTTTGTTGTAAGCCAATTGAAATTCTTTAATCAATTCTCCAGCATTATCGGTTGCACTCTTCATGGCTATCATTTTCGCAGCCTGCTCACAGGCAATGTTTTCGACGACCGCTTGATAAACTTGCAACTCAATATAACGCTCCAATAGTTCTTCCAGTAACTCTTTAGCATCCGGTTCGTAGATATAATCCCAAAAATGACCCAATGATTGTGTATCTTCTTCGGATACAGGCAACGGCAACAGTTGCTTCATCACGGGCTTTTGCGTCATGGTGTTCACAAACTCATTATACGCAATATGTAGGGCATCAATCGTGCCCGCGTAAAATGCATCCAGCATCACTTTGACAGCGCCAATAAGATCTTTAATTCCTGGAGTATCACCAAGATGATCAACCGACGCTAATACATTGCCACCTACGCGCTTGAAAAACGCTTGGCCTTTACGGCCAATCACACATAAATCAATCGCTTTGCCTTCGGATTGCCAACCTCGCATCGCTATAATCGTATCGCGCAAAAGGTTCGAGTTTAAGCCGCCACAAAGTCCGCGATCGGAAGTAACTACGATCACGCCGATACGTTTAACCTCGCGCTCTCCCATAAAAGGGTGACGATATTCAGAATTCGCACGTGCGATGTGTTTAACTACGTCATAGATCTTGCTAGCGTAAGGCTTTGATGCGCGCATTCTATCCTGCGTTTTACGCATCTTGCTCGCGGCAACCATTTCCATGGCGCGCGTAATTTTTTGCGTGTTTTTAATACTCGCAATTTTTGAGCGGATCTCTTTAGCTCCAGCCATAACTTGCTTCACCTTTATTACAACATGCATGGTGTTCCACGCATGTACTAGTTAAGCCACCCAATAAGATGGCCTTCATCAAGACTTACCAGCTACCGGTTCGTTTAAACTCTTCAACCGCTTTACGAAGCTCAGCTTCAACTTCATCATCATAAGCGCCAGTCTCATTGATTTTAATTAACAATGATTCGTAGGAGCTATGCATGAAGTCGCGAAACGCAGATTCGAAACTGCTAACTTCTGAAACTGGAACATCATCTAAATAACCTTTCTCAACGATGAACAATGATAATGCCATTTCTGCAACAGAAAGCGGCGCGTATTGCTTTTGCTTCATAAGCTCTGTGATTCGTTGCCCACGCTCAAGCTGCTTACGGGTTGCTTCATCTAAATCAGAAGCAAATTGTGAGAACGCTTCTAATTCGCGAAACTGAGCTAAGGCAAGACGAGTACCGCCCCCAAGCTTTTTCATGATCTTAGTTTGTGCTGCCCCACCCACACGCGACACGGATAATCCCGAGTTAATTGCTGGTCGAATGCCTGAGTTAAATAAATCAACATCCAAGAAAATCTGACCATCGGTGATTGAAATAACGTTGGTTGGAACGAATGCAGATACGTCACCGGCTTGGGTTTCAATAATAGGCAACGCCGTTAACGAACCTGTCTTGCCTTTCACTTCACCATTGGTTAAGCGCTCAACTTCTTGAGCATTGATGCGCGCTGCGCGTTCCAGTAAGCGCGAATGCAGGTAGAAAATATCCCCTGGGTAGGCTTCACGGCCTGGGGGACGACGCAACAGCAACGAAATCTGGCGATAAGCCCAAGCTTGCTTCGTCAAATCATCATAAACAATCAACGCATCCTCACCGCGCTCCATGAAATATTCGCCCATGGAACAGCCAGAGTAAGGTGCAATAAACTGCAACGCAGCGGAATCAGAAGCACCGGCAACCACAACAATGGTGTGCTCCATCGCGCCGTGCTCTTCCAGTTTTCGAACGATAGAAGAAATTGAGGATGCTTTCTGGCCGATAGCAACGTAAATACATTTAACGCCAGTGCCTTTTTGATTAATAATAGCATCAATAGCAATCGCGCTTTTACCCGTTTGACGGTCGCCAATGATAAGCTCACGCTGACCACGGCCGATAGGAATCATAGCGTCCACAGCTTTCAACCCAGTTTGCACGGGTTGGTCTACTGATTTACGAGCAATGACTCCGGGAGCTACTTTTTCAATTGGTGACAACTTATCGGCTTCGATAGGTCCTTTACCATCAATAGGATTTCCTAATGCGTCCACCACACGGCCTAGGAGGTTACGCCCAACGGGAACCTCAAGAATACGACCGGTACACTTGCCTTTCTGACCTTCAGATAGAGAACTTGCATCTCCTAAAACGACCGCACCAACGGAATCACGCTCTAAGTTAAGAGCCAAACCATAAATACCGCCTGGAAATTCAATCATTTCCCCTTGCATAACGTCAGCCAAGCCGTGAAGACGAACAATACCGTCTTTTAAACTTACGATTGTGCCTTCGTTACGGGCTTCAGAAATCACACTGAATTGTTCAATCTTACTTCGGATTAACTCACTGATTTCTGATGGATTTAACGCAATTTGTTCTGACATGGAATATATCCTCAAATAATTATGCGGCCAAACTGGTGCGAAGTTTATTCAGCTTCCCTCTCACCGAGCCATCAATGACCAAATCACCTGCATGTATTACAGCACCACCCAGCAATGACTCATCAATAGTCACATCAAGGGTGATTTGTCGTTGCAGGCGCTGACTAAGAGATTTGATTAGTTGCTGTTGTTGCGCTTCGGTTAATTTCGCAAACGAGCGAACCTTTACGACCAACGTTTTTTCCTGCTCAGCCCGTAAAGCCTCATATTGCGCGTAAATATCGGGCAACAATAAAAGACGCTTATTTTCAGCTAATAAAGCAATTAAGTTAAGAATCGCTTTTTGCTGCTCTTTAAATGGTGCGTCTTGAACGACCGCCATAAGCAACTTAGTTTGCTGCTCAATCGTGCTCGCAGGATTGCTTATAAAATCCCTTGCAGCATGGTCTAAGACAGCTCGTGCCAGCGTTTGCAATATCCCAGACCATACCGCTAACGCTCTGCTTTCTAGGGCATGCTCAAACATTGCTTTGGCATAAGGTCTGGCAGTAGTAGTTGTTTCAGCCATATCAAATCTCTTCGATCAAATTATCCAGCAGTGCACGATTTGTGCTTTCATTGATTTCCTGCTTCAGAATTTTTTCAGCACCAGCAATTGCTAATGAAGCGACTTGCTTACGTAAATCATCACGAGCGCGATTGACTTCTTGAGCAATCTGATCTTTAGCCATCGCTGCAAGCTTTTGTGCTTCTTGTCGTGCATCGTCTTTGGCTTCTTCGACGATTTGATTAGCGCGACGATTGGCCTTTTCGATGATTTCAGCAGCCTGAGCTTTCGCTTGTTTCATTTCATCTTTAACACGATGCTGCGCTAGCTCAAGTTCTCTACGGCCGCGCTCAGCAGCCGCCAAACCATCGGCTATCTTATCTTGGCGCTCTTCTAGCGCTTTAGACAGCGGAGGCCAGACAAATTTCATGGTAAACCAAACAAATGTAGCAAAGACCAGCATTTGTATGACCAGCGTTAGATTGATATCCAAGGTCTTTTCTCCTGTAGCATTGGGACAGTATTACCTATAGAACGTGTTCTCAAGAACCCAGGTTGGCTAAGAAAGGATTCGCGAACGTGAAAAATAACGCAATACCTACACCAATCATGGTCACCGCGTCCAGAAGACCCGCCACGATAAACATTTTCACTTGCAGCATAGGCACCATTTCTGGCTGACGAGCAGAACCTTCTAAGAATTTACCGCCCAGCAAACCGAAACCAATGGCTGTACCTAAAGCACCCAACCCAATCAGTAACGCGACTGCGATTACGGTCATGCCTTGAACTTGTGCTATTAAACTTGCAGCTTGCATATATTTCCCCTTAATGGATATTGATTAAAAAATTAAACACTAAAACACCGATTAATGATCTTCATGGGCCAGACTGAGGTATACAATCGTTAACACCATAAAGATAAAAGCTTGCAAGGTTATAACCAAAATATGGAATATGGACCATGCGAGCGATAACAAAAATTGTGCGACACCCAAGGTTGCAGCGCTTGCCATATGATCATTCGTGGCGTGCAGCGTCAGCAGTGCAATCAAAATAAAAATCAATTCACCGGCGTATAAGTTACCAAATAGACGAAGTGCTAATGAAATTGGCTTAGCGATGAGGCCTACCAATTCTAAGAGCAAGTTAAATGGAATAAATATTGGGTTATTAAACGGTTGCAGGGTAAGCTCTTTAACAAACCCCTTCACGCCTTTGATTTTCAGACTATAAAAAATGATAAGAAAGAAAACGGAGAGCGATAAAGCAAACGTTAAATTGAGATCGTTGGTTGGAACCACTTTAAGATAGTGTACGCCAAACGCTTGCGCAATAGCAGGCAGAACGTCCACGGGAACAATATCCATGAAGTTCATTAAAAACACCCAGATAAAGATCGTTAAGGCCAACGGGCCGATCACTTTATTTTTGCCGTGAAAACAATCTTTCACCTGGTTATCGGCAAACGACAGCATCATCTCGGCGAAGTTTTGTAATTTCCCAGGAACTCCAGTTGAAACACGTCTGGCTCCAGCATACATGAATAAAACAGCCAGCAACCCAAGGACGATGGAAAAAAACAGGGTATCCAGATTTAAAGTCCAAAACCCACCATCAGCACCAAGCGAGTTGGTTTTTAGGTTGTAGGTTAGGTAGGTTAGGTGATGTTTAATGTATTCGGTGTTTGATACCATTTCAGTCACTTTCTGGCCTATTCTGTTTATTATCAAAAATAATTGGCGCAAACCAAAAAACCATTTGCACCACGATATACGTTATGAAAAACAATAAGGGCTTTAAGGAAAAAAGCACAAACACCAACGCGAAGAGAATCAGTGTCAGAAAAATCTTTATGGCTTCGCCTTTATAAAGACTGTTTACGATTTTCCTGGCGGCTCTTGCGCCTTGGTATTGAAATACTTTCCAAGCAAAATAAGCATTAGGTATGACGCTGACTAACCCACCTAAAAAAGCGGATTGAGCGGCATGACCCCCGCCCCATAAAGCAGCCGCTATCGTTATGATTAAGGTTAGCCCGGTCTGGCATGCCAGAAGACGGCGAGCGCCCCGCATGCCTTGCTTGTTTTTCACGATTACACCCATCTTTTGGCGCGGATTATAAAGTAAACAAAATGGATAATCAACGCCAACGATGGCAATACATCTCAAAAATTTTACTACATACTATGAGTATTATTTCCTTCTTACGAATTTTTGCTGTTTTATATTTGTGCACCTTGCTTTGCATATCCTATAATTTTATTAACGATGGGTTACATCGTGGGGGCAGAAGTTTACACAGCTTCGTTCATCGCGAATCGCTTATTCTGCCAGCCTGGACTCAATTCGAAGGAAGAGGCATTATGTCTGAAAAGCAACAGCGCACCGCGGCTCATATGCGGGAGAAAATGGCTAATCGTTACGGAGATGGATTAGAACATAAACATGATAAATCACACAACCCTTACCGAAAACACTTCCGATCACACCCAGCTCAAAGAAACTTAAACGAAGAGACCACGAATATTAATGAATCCACTGGCCAGCAACGCGCGTATAAACTTAAAAAGGTGAGAAAGCGCTTGAGTAAAGGGCATATTCACTAATCTAGTTTGACCGTTACTGTTTTGATTGACTTATTGAATTGAACCGAAGCGTCTGAGCGTTCTTTGAAATTCCTATGTACTGCGGCTTTGACCGCATTACGTAGGAATAATGGAGAAGCTCTCAGCTTGTGGTGCTGTTTCTAGGTTTAGATACGTAGAAAGTTAAAAATACCTGTGTGCTGTGGAATATTTTAATCCATATGTCCGCAATCAAACCAACCATTCAATCAATTCTTCCAACTTGATGATTTTTATTTCATTTTTTTTTTAGAAATTCCGATAAACAACTGGATAATAGTTTCATCAATTGATAAAGTATAATTATCCACATCAGGTTTGCCACTTTCCTGATTGGGAACAGCAGCAAATGGCCTGAGATAGCTCAGGCCTTTTATTTTTTGGACAAGTGGTAAGCTTATAACCAGAGTCAATCAAGCGTGGCCTGGTCACTTAAATGATAATACTTAAATAATTTAACTACCCTTCTTACACCAAATGTTTTTCTTGCAATCAAAATAACCTTTTTGGCTTGTTCCGGGATTACATCGCCCATGAGATATACAATTTGATCCGACGTGACCACCTTAAACTTTTTAGGGTTAATCTCTGAATCTGCGATGATGCTACTTCGTATTTTAGCAGTTATCCAACTGTCTTCAAACGTGTCTCTGGGGGCTTTTTGAATGCTCATTTGGACAAACAATCTACGATAGCCCACTATTTTTTTCACGCGTCTCTCCGCCTCTTCCTTTAATGCGTGGCTTGGCACATGGCCGGCTAACAAAATATCTCCATTGAACGCCGCGTAATCGATTGCACAATAGTCGCATTTAAACGTCGTATCCTTATAGAGCGCTCGTCCAACGTTCGCACCGAGCTGAAAATCACTGGCCTGCTTATACAGATTATGACGATCATAAATTAACGTAGCACCCGTCAAAATATTGGTGATGCAGCCAGTTAACGCGACGCACGCTAGAAGAACCAGAATTACAATCCCCGCTTTTCGATTCATATTAGCCGTGAAATGAATGGTCAATCGTTTCGCTAGGTTATGTAGCGAAAGACTTTGACTACTTTAGTTACACCGTTAACTTGTCTTGCAACGTCCACTGCTAAGTTCGCTTGTTTGTGGGTCACAATCCCCATTAGATACACTACCGAATTTTCGGTTACTACGCGGATGGATCCAGACTCCAGTCCTTTTTTAGCCAGCATTTGTGCGCGAACTTGACTGGTGATCCAAGAGTCTTTGCTGCGTTGAGACAGCGGCGTGGGGTAACCAATTGCAATTTCATTGTACACGCGTTCAACGTTTGGCGTTTGTCTTGCAATTTTTTCAGCGAAAACTTTCAAGGAAGCTGCAGGTGTTTGCCCGGTTAATAAGACCACTTGGTTAAAACTGGTAACATCGATGTGTGAATCATCAAATTTTGGATTGGTTACAATGGTCTTATGAACGACATGAAAAATTCTTGCATCTTTTTCAATCATCACCACGCTGCGTTTGTCATAAACGATTAAGCCTCCGGCAGCTCCGGCGGCCACCACGGCGACGCATCCAGCCAAAAGAGAGGATAAGAATAAAATCGTTAATTGTTTCATAATGTATTACCCCACCATTTGTCCAAACAAGCACTGATCAATTAAATCGCAAAAACAATGTAAAATAAATAAATGCATTTCCCGAATTCGTGCAGCAGTGTCGCCTGCTACGCGAAGCTCAATATCTTCCGGTCCTAAATGGTTGGCTAAAACCCCCCCATCACGGCCGCTTAAAGCGATGGTATCCATCCCGCGATCATTCGCGGCATTGACCGCTTGTAATATGTTATCCGCGTTGCCAGACGTAGTGATCGCCACCAGCACGTCTCCTTCATGCCCAAGCGCCTGAATTTGGCGGGCAAACACTTGATCAAAGTGACCATCATTGCCAACGGAAGTCAACGCGCCTTGGTCCGTTAACGCAATCACAGGCAGCGCCGGGCGTTCAACCTCAAAGCGATTGAGCATCGCAGCAGAGAAATGCAGGCAGTTTGCGGCGGAGCCACCATTGCCGCAGAGAATCAATTTACCATCATTTAATAAACAATTGGCAAGACGCATTCCCGCTTTCGCAATTACAGAGGCCATAGTATCCGCAACAGCTATTTTTGCTTCTATGCTAGCACCAAATAAATGCTTAACGCGATCTTCCAGTTGTATCATTCTTACCTCATTTTAGGGGGGTTAGATGTTAACAATACCCTAGATACTTAATCTGCGCTCATAATTCCAACATAACGCGCCCACGTGTCTCTAACCCTAATAATCTGCCCTAAAGGCATCTTTTATCCAATTGATTTGATACGGTTTGCCTTCAAGAGAGATCACGTCAAATCGAACGGGGTATTTATTGTTCAGTTTTTTTTGCATTAAATAAAATAATGCGGTTTTAATTAGCTTTTGTTGCTTCTGGTAATTCACGCTGGCAAGTGCGCCTCCAAACGCGTTTGATGCCCGTGCTCGTACCTCAATAAAAACCAGATAAGCATTATCTTGCATGATTAAATCAATTTCGCCTAGCTTGCTGCGATAATTCTGATCAATGAGTTTCAACCCTTGTGAAAGAAGATACTGTTTAGCCTCTTCTTCCGCGGCAAATCCGATTTGTTGTGACATCCGTTTTCTTACCCTCTAAATGCGTTTTGCACTCCCACTTATCGTGCGTAGCAGTTCGGAAAGCCTTTGCTCATCTTCGTAATGAATTACTAATGATCCTTTTCCAGCTTTACCAGGCTTTAATTTAATTTTGGTGTTCAATTGACTAGCCAAGTCGTGCAATTGCGCTTCAAATTGCGAAGGGATATTGGTTCGCTTACCGGCCACGGCTTTTAACGAAGCGCCCGATTTTATGCGCGCCACCAACGCCTCCGTCTCACGCACAGAGAAATTTTTCGCCACAACAAGTTCTGCCACTTGTCTTTGTTGCTCGGGGGTTAACATCAGTAAGCAGCGTGCGTGCCCCATATCCAAATCGCCATGTTCAAGCAGAATTTTCACTTCATCGCTTAATTGCATTAACCTTAAAAAATTACTAACCGCAGTACGGGATTTGGATAATAGTTCAGCCACTTGCTTATGCGTTAAATCAAACTCATCGATTAAACGCTGCATTGCCCGGGCTTGGTCCATCGCATTTAAATCTTCGCGCTGTAAATTTTCAACCAAGGCCATGGCCATGGCGGTTTCATCATCCACTTGCCGGATTAAGGTTGGAACTTCGGTTAAGCCAGCTAGTTTACACGCGCGCCATCGACGCTCGCCAGCAATGATTTCAAAGCGCCCAGAATCAATTTCACGCACCACAATAGGCTGCAGTAACCCTTGCCTTTTTATTGACTCGGCAAGTTCAAGCAAACCAGATTCCTCAATATCGCCACGGGGTTGATACTTACCAGGTTGTAATTGGCTTAAGGGAAGAGAATGAAGCGTTTGTTCATTAGGTTGATCTACCGTAGCCTGATTGGTTTGACCCAAAAGAACGGATAAATTTCGCCCAAGACCACCCCGTTTTACCATTGTTGAACCCTCAAATTAATGACTCATGACTTCTTGCTTGCCCATCACTTCAGAGGCTAAAACCATATAAGCCGCAGCACCCGCTGAAGATTTATCGTAATGCATGGCGGCTAGGCCATGGCTTGGAGCTTCGGCAAGCCTAACGTTTCTAGGAACCACGGTACGGTATACCTTATCACCAAAATGTTCTAGCAATTGCTTAGAGACTTCCGCGGATAGGCGGTTTCGCGCATCATACATCGTACGCAATATGCCCTCGATTTGAAGCCTAGGATTCACCGAGGATTTGATTTGTTCAATGGTCGACAACAATGCCGCTAACCCTTCTAACGCGTAATATTCACATTGCATGGGTACCAACACTGAATCAGCCGCAACTAGCCCATTAATTGTCAATGTATTTAAAGCCGGCGGACAATCAATCAAGACAAAATCGTATTGGCTTTGTAAAGGTTGTAGGGCTTTAAATAAAAACGTCTCACGGTGATTGCGATCCATTAAGCTGACCTCGGCAACGGTTAGATCACCATTCGCAGGAATTAAGTCATAACCGCCGCTGGTGGTTAAAGCTGCCTGTGTGGCTAAACAATCATGAAGCAATACGTCATTACAGGTATGAACCAGATCGTTTTTATCAACGCCCGATCCCATCGTTGCATTACCCTGGGGATCTAAATCCACCAGTAACACCTTTTGAGGGATTGCCGCCAGAGAAGCCGCTAAATTAATGGCCGTGGTGGTTTTTCCAACACCGCCTTTTTGATTGGCAATGGCTATGACTTTCGCCATGATGATTCCTTGTATCTTACAGAACACGATTATCGTTAACGGTTAATGATCACGCAGCAACGCTGACCTTCCAAGCCTGGTACGGTGTATGGTACAACCTGATAAGGGTGCGCAATGGTTTTCAGCTCATCTTCGGGGATTCGCCCTTTCATAGCCAGCCAAATACCATCTGCTGCAATGAGGTGGCTTGTCCAAGTCAGCATCTGGGTTAGATCACTGAACGCTCGACTGATTACTGTATCAAAACCTTGCGTTGGGTGGTAGTTTTCGACTCGGCTTTGTACAATTTCGATTTGATTTAAAGAAAGCATGCGTTTCACTTCCTGTAAAAATCGAATTTTTTTGCCATTACTATCCAGTAATACCACTCGTTTATCAGGGTTTGCCAATGCTAAAGGAATTCCAGGAAGTCCAGGTCCCGTTCCCACATCAATAATACGCTGACCTTTTACCCAAGGAAGAATAGCAAGGCTGTCTAAAATATGACGAGACACCATAGAAGTCATATCCCGCACAGCGGTTAGATTATAGGCTTGATTCCATTTATGGAGCAACTGCAAATAAATCAAAAATGGTTCTGGTGACAGATAAAGCCCAAGTTGGCGCAATCCCTGCTCTAATTGTTCTTGAACGTTTTGGGGAAAGCTCATGCTAGTAATCGCTGTTTTTTTAAATGCACCAATAATAAGGATAACGCTGCTGGAGTCACACCTGAGATGCGACCCGCTTGGGCAATGGACTGCGGTTTAATCTTATTTAGCTTTTGAACCACCTCCGAAGAGAGTCCCGAGACGTTGCTGTAATCCAACGTCACGGGCAAACTTGTGTTTTCGTGCTTTCGAAGTCGTTCAATGTCTTCTCGTTGCCGATCGATATAACCGGCGTACTTGGTTTGAATCTCAACTTGTTCAGCAACTTCTAGAGAAAGGGCTGGTAACGTCATGTCACCTAACTGCTGCAAGTGATGATATTGAATTTCTGGGCGCTTTAATAAGTCCGATGCACGGCAATCGTGCAGCAAGGGGGCCTCAAGCACCTCTTTTAACGCGTCGTTATGATTCACGCGAATCCATGTGTTTTTCAAGGCCTGGTTGGCTTTTTCTATCGCTTCTTGTTTTTCAGAAAAGGCCTTCCAGCGCGCATCACCTACCAAGCCTAACTCACGCCCTTTTTCAGTTAACCGCAAATCGGCATTATCTTCCCGCAGCATTAAGCGGTATTCGGCTCTAGAAGTAAACATGCGATAAGGCTCTTGTGTACCACATGTGACTAAATCATCGATTAAAACCCCCGTGTAAGCTTCATCCCGACGAGGACTCCATAACGGCTTGTCATTGGCTTGCAAGGCCGCATTCATGCCGGCAATCAACCCTTGAGCCGCTGCTTCTTCATAGCCTGTGGTGCCATTGATTTGGCCCGCGAAAAATAAATTGGCTAACGGCTTAGTGTGTAAATAAGGAGTTAAGCCGCGGGGATCAAAATAATCGTATTCAATGGCATAGCCCGGGCGGGTGATATGAGCTTGTTCAAACCCTTTGATGGTGCGGACAAATTGCACCTGCACTTCAAACGGCAAACTCGTAGAAATACCGTTGGGATAAATTTCATCCGTAGTTAACCCTTCGGGCTCCACAAAAATCTGATGGGATAATTTATCCGCAAATCGTACAATTTTATCCTCAATAGAAGGGCAATAACGTGGACCTACGCCTTCAATGACCCCGGCATACATCGGGGAATGATGAAGATTTTCACGAATAATATCATGGGTGGCGGCGGTGGTATGGGTAATGTGACAAGGCATCTGTCTAGGATGGTCTGCGGCGTTACCAAGGTAAGAAAACACAGGCACTGGAGTATCCCCGGGTTGCACAGTCATTTGACTGTAATCGATGGTGCGTCCATCAATTCTGGGAGGCGTTCCTGTTTTTAATCGCCCTACGGGGAGATCAAGCTCGCGTAAACGATGCGCCAAGGCAATGGCAGGAGGATCGCCCGCTCGTCCCCCCGCGGATTGACTAGATCCTACGTGTATTTTTCCGCCAAGAAAGGTTCCTACGGTTAATACGACTGCGCGAGCACGAAGATAAAATCCCATTTGGGTGCGCACACCCGTAACCCGTTGATGTTCAATCACCAGATCATCCACGGCTTGCTGGAAAATGGTTAAATGCGGTTGCGCTTGCAAGGCTTGGCGAATTGCCTGACGATAAAGCACGCGATCGGCTTGCGCACGGGTGGCTCGAACAGCAGGGCCCTTAGAAGCATTTAAGATACGAAACTGAATGCCCGCAAAATCCGCCGCTTTTGCCATAACGCCATCGAGCGCATCAATTTCTTTTACTAAATGCCCTTTTCCAATCCCACCAATGGCGGGATTACAAGACATTTGGCCAAGCATATCCATGTTGTGGGTCAGCAATAAAGTGTCAGCGCCCATACGGGCCGCTGCCAGTGCCGCTTCAGTCCCAGCATGGCCTCCGCCAACCACAATCACATCATACTGTTTCTCAAGATTCATAGTGCGCAATCATCGTAAACAAAATCGCATAATTATACACTTTTTTACCAATTTTTGATAGCTCACTGACTGTTTGATCATGAATTCTTATCTTTTCCTTGCCGGCGTATCCATTTTCTTCTCTAAACTGGAAAGTAGGCTGATTATACTCCCTTTCCCCTACCTGGCCCAACATGTTCTGACCATCTCCAGCGCTTTGGGCTGACTAACCTTACTGACTGAAATTCCCGGGCAAACCAGGAGACGTAGATTGAGTATAGGGAGCGTTTGCTGCTGGCACATAAAAAAATGGCCCAAGAAAGTCGGGCCATTAGAAGCAAGATGCTCGAGTCTAGCTCTTTTTAGCCTGGGCAGCGGCGTCAGCTACATTATGGACTGCATCCTCTAAAGAAGGCTTCTTCACTGGATTAAAAAAACCACGACTAGCTGCTAAAGCTCCAGCGCCTACTCCTGCCACAGCACTTGTCCCTGCGACAGCGACCGCCGCGGCGCTGCCTGCCATAACACCACTTACAAAAGCACCAGGACCAGACCAAAGTCCGGCAGCAAAGCCGATTCCAAATCCTATGACTGCAGCAATAAATGTAACCACAACCGCAAGAACAACCCCTGCAATTGCTTTCATTACAGAACGTTGCTTTGGAAGAATTTTCTCACAGTTAGAAATATATTCTTGAGTCACTGTTTCAAGGTTTAAAGGGTCTGAATTTTGTAATTGGGTAACTAAAGATAATGCTTCTTCACCAAGCTGCTTTTTTTGAGCCTTCGAAATGTTACGGGAGACGTTGTTTAAGTTTATTAAAGCTTGGCCCAAAAGCGATTCCCGACCAGCTTTTTTGATGGCTTGTATCATTGGATTGTCAAGGGTATGTACCTCCTCAAAAAGCGCATCAACTGCAAGAACAACCCCTGCAATTGCTTTCATTACAGAACGTTGCTTTGCTGGGATTTCAGAAGAATTTAAAGATTTTGGAAGAGTTTTCTCACAGTTAGAAATAAATTCTTGAGTCACTGTTTCAAGGTTTAAAATTTCTGAACCTTTTAATTTGGTAACTAAAGATAATGCCGCTTCACCAAGCTGCTTTTTTTGAGCCAGCGAAATGTTAAGAGAGACGTTTATTAATTTTATTAAAGCTTCGCCCAAAAGTGATTCCCGACCAGCTTTTTTGATGGCAAGCGTCATTGGATTGCCAAGGGCATGTAACTCCTCAAAAAGCCCATCAATTCCTATAATTCCTATATTTTCTTTTGCTGACGTTAAATGGGCGCCATCATAACCATTTTTATCAGAAATTAGCTGCAGATCTTTTCGCGTAAATTTTGGGTTTGGTAAATCACATTTAGTTCCTACTAATAAAATCTTCGCCTCAGGTGAGGCCATTTTAGCATCCGCTAAATTGCTTTTAATATCCTCTTCATCTAATTCTGTAGTAGAGTCAATACAGTAAACAAATATAGTTGCACCACGGTTAACCGTGAGGCTACTATATTTTTTTAATCCCGCTTGGTCCCAAATAACTAGTTTTGATTCTTCATCATAGGGATCTGGAACAATAAAAAAATCCAAATTTATTGTGGGGGGGCTCGTCTCCCGAAAACGATCGTTTTTTTTTCTTTCTAGGATAGAAGTTTTTCCCTCTCCTACCCCTTTATCTCTGAGTTTACCTAAAAAAAAGACGTTTGTTCTTGTCATTCAAATACCCCAGAAGAAATAAATATATACAAATTGTATCATTGGCGCCCATTTATTGTCAAATTGCTAGGTCTTACAAACACTTCTGTAAATATAACCATATGGCACGGCGTCTCTTTGCTTACACCGAACATGACCCGAACAAGCCGGAGCAAGTAGACGAGAAGGTAGGTTTGACTGCGACAATAATTGCCGTATTGAAAAAAAAACGTTACCGTACTTCTTATCATATCAATAAAAGAGATCTAAAGATGGGGCTTGTCGTTCAGGTTTGTATTCCCCACACTAGCCGTGATTTTTTTGATTATCATTGCGAGCAAGAATGTCCCGCCATAGGAGCTCGGGTGTTGGTTCCTTTCCGAAACAAGCAACGACTTGGGGTGGTGATCGGGCAGCATTCTAAGGAATCTAGCGTCATTAAAACCAAAGCCATAGACATCGTGCTGGATAAAAAAGCCTTAATTCCTTCTGATTTATTATCCCTATGCCGCTGGGTAGCCGGCTATTATCAATCGCCTTTATCCGAAGTGTTGCCGCTGATGTTGCCAAAGCGCTATCGTGTAGGGAAAGCTGATATTTTACCTACGGCAGATTACTATGCCTTGGCGATGCCGCAAGAATTAGCTCATAAAACCCTTCGTGCCAACGCGCAAAAACAACATGAGTTGATTGATGCTTTGGCGAGTTCGCCCTCGCCACTTACTAAACAAATCCTTCTAAAGCAAGGATTTAGCACATCACAAATTAAAACACTTTTAGAACGGGGTATTCTGAGGAAAGATGAACGGGTGACTTTGCCTATTTTGCCAGCGCCCAGCGCTTATCAAGCCGTGGAATTAAATCTCGAACAAAAAATAGCCATTGATGCAATTTTAGCGAACCTTAATCGTTTTCAGTGCTTTTTACTTCAAGGGGTCACGGGCAGTGGTAAAACAGAGGTATACCTTCGTGTCATTGAGCAGGTGCTTTCTCGCAATCAACAAGTGTTGGTTTTGGTGCCAGAAATAGGGTTGACACCGCAATTATTAGCTCGTTTTTATGCGAGACTTAATGAGCCGATGGTGGTTATACATTCGAATTTAAACGATACGGAGCGACAACACGCGTGGCAACTCGCACATCGCGGGCTTGCAAAGCTTGTTATTGGCACTCGAACCGCTGTATTTACCCCGCTGCCTAAACTCGGCTTAATCATTATCGATGAAGAACATGACTCGTCCTTAAAACAAATGGATGGGGTTCGTTATTCCGCGCGTGATACCGCTTTAATTCGTGCACGCAATCACCAAATACCTATCGTTTTAGGATCAGCGACCCCAAGTCTTGAAAGTTTGCATAACTCTCTAAATCAAAAATATAAACGACTGTTACTGCCTAATCGTGCAGCAGCCACCACCCCTTTAGAATTTCAGATCCTAGATATTCGTAGCAAACCGCTTCATCATGGTTTAGCCGAGGCCACCTTAGAACAGATTCAATCTCACCTTAACCAAGGCAATCAAGTGTTGGTGTTTATTAACCGTCGTGGCTATGCTCCTGTTCTTCTTTGCCACCAGTGTGGCTGGATGGCGGATTGTCGAGCTTGTGATAGTCATTTGACTTTGCATCAAACCACGCAACAATTGATTTGCCATCATTGTGGACTGGCACAACCCATTCCCAAATCGTGCAAAGCCTGCAAAAGCGCAGAACTCATTCCTGTTGGCGCAGGTACTCAAAGAATTTTTGATTATTTATCAGAACGTTTTCCAACTACGAGCCTTATTCGTGTAGACCGAGATGAGGTACGACGAAAACAGGCGCTGGACGATTGCTTAACACGAATAAGCCAAGGTGAAGCGCAGCTAATTGTGGGTACGCAAATGCTTGCCAAAGGCCATCACTTTCCCAACTTAACCCTAGTCGTTATTTTAGATGCAGACCATGCTTTTTATAATCAAGACTTTCGCGCATTAGAGCGGTTTGGGCAGCTAATCACACAAGTCGCAGGGCGAGCAGGGCGAGAGGAGAAACCTGGTAAGGTGCTGATTCAAACGCATTTGCCACATCATCCCTTACTCAATTGTTTAATCCAAGAAGGTTATGAGGCGTTTGCTCAAACGTTACTCGAACAGCGACGGCTGGCAAGCTTGCCACCGTATCAATTTCTGGCGGTCATGCGCGCACAGAGTAAAACCCTACCTAGCGTATTAGAGTTTTTGCACCAAGCCAAACTCAAACTTAAAGATTCCAATTTACTCCCCTTAGGACCAGCGCCTGCGCCATTAGCTAGAAAATCGGATTATCATCGCATGCAATTATTAATTAAATCGCCTTCTCGAAAAGCATTGCAAACCACATTGACCGAGTTGCGATCCTGGTTAACAATTAACAACAAGAATAACCGAGTTCGCTGGAATGTGGATGTCGATCCCATGGATTTGTCATGAATCATCAAGTTAATTACGTGCATGAAAAAATGTTTGCCATAGCCTGGGGCGACATGGATGCCTTAGGACATGTTAATAACGGCAAGTATTTCGATTATTTTCAAGAAGCACGCATTGAGTGGTTACAAAGCCTTGGGTTCGATTTAAAACGCGATAAAGGGCCTGTCGTAGTTCATGTGGCTTGCACTTTTTTAAAGCCCGTAGTTTATCCTGCGACCTTAATGCTTAAAAGCAGTTTGCAAAGCATGGGACGCTCAAGTATGGAAATGCGACACGAATTATATCAAGAAACGATGTTAATGGCAGAAGGCACCAGCCGAATTGTTTGGATAGATTATCAAAACAATAAATCTCATCCGTTACCCGATGAAATTCGCTCGCTTTTTGAAAACAGCCGAAACCAGCCTTGAGTACTTAAGTCGAGACTAATTTTATATTAATGAATGGAACAATTACATGGCAAAACTTTATTTCTATTATGCTGCGATGAACGCAGGAAAAAGTACTGTTTTACTGCAATCTAGTTATAACTACCGCGAACGCGGCATGAATACCTTATTATTTACCCCTGCGATTGATAATCGCTTCAAATTAGGCACCGTCAGTTCTCGAATTGGCTTATCAGAGCCTGCGATTATGTTTCATAGTCCAGACAACTTATTGAACCTTGTTAAAGCGCAAAACGAACATTACGCTTGTGTATTAATTGACGAAGCACAATTTTTAACACGCGCGCAGGTGCAGCAATTAACCGAGATCACGGATGAATTGAAAATTCCTGTACTCGCTTATGGTCTTCGCACCGACTTTAGAGGGGAGTTATTTGAGGGCAGTCAATATTTACTCGCTTGGGCAGATGAGCTGGTTGAAATTAAAACCATTTGCCATTGTGGGCGCAAAGCGACAATGATTCTCCGTCTTGACGCTGAAGGGAATGTTTTATCTGAAGGAGAGCAAGTGGTCATTGGCGGCAATAATATGTATGTTTCAACATGCCGCGAACACTACAAAATGCGCCAACCCGGTTGCCTTGAGTTTACCAAGAAAGCTCTGCAAGTGACCGAGCATCACGAATAAACGCTAATCGCATGTTTTAACGACCATTACAGATTGTATGACGACCATGCAGATAGGGATTGCTGCGTGATCGGAAAATATATTCGCGACAGGACTCTCCTTCTGCGTTAGTAAAACGCCGTTCGTATTTGTAAGCAAAATCGCTAAAATTCATATCTTGCTTAATTTCTTGCTCCTTACGAGCTTTATCACGTGCTTCCATTTTGTTAAAAAAATCGCTTAATTTACTTGCGTGAGTTGTGGTTATCAACCCCATGGCAAGGACCAACAGAACTAATTTTTTCATAATAAGTATAATAATTAAACAACAGGGGCTTTATTAAAACACAAATTACATGATATTTCCAAATTCTATCGATCACTAACACTGATAATGAGGATTTGAACTAAGATCTGTAAACAAGCGCCACTCCTAAACTGCAATTGGCGCCTTTATAGCCGGATGCGATTCATAATTCACAAATTCAAAATCCTCATAGCGGTAATCGTATAAAGAGCTCGGACGACGATGAATTTTTAGCTCTGGGAGAGGCAGCGGGGTTCGTTGCAGCTGAGTTTTAGCCTGTTCAAGATGATTGAGGTATAAATGGCAGTCTCCACCAGTCCAAACAAAATCTCCCACCGCGAGATCACACTGCTCGGCAATCATATGAGTAAGAAGAGAATAAGAGGCGATGTTAAACGGAACCCCTAAAAAGACATCAGCAGATCGCTGATAGAGCTGACAAGATAAACGATTATCTGCCACATAAAACTGAAATAAAGCATGGCAAGGCGATAGCGCCATTTTATCCAGCTCGCCTACGTTCCATGCGTTGACAACCAAGCGGCGCGAGTGCGGATTAGATTTGATTTGATTCACCACGTCACTCAATTGGTCAATATGGCGGCCATCGGCGGTTGGCCAACTGCGCCATTGTTTACCGTAAATTGGTCCAAGCTCACCGCGCTCATCGGCCCATTCGTCCCAAATCCGAACCCCATGTTCGTTTAAATAAGCAATATTCGTATCGCCCCTTAAAAACCAAAGCAACTCATGAATAATACTGCGGGTATGAAGCTTTTTCGTGGTGACTAGAGGGAACCCTTCTGCCAAATTAAATCGCATTTGGTAGCCAAACACCGAAAGCGTGCCGACCCCAGTACGATCGGTTTTCTCGCTGCCCTGAGTTAATATATGTTCAAGAAGGTTTAGGTACGTTTTCATCTCGTTTCATCCACAAATATACGATTCCAATAATCAGCATCGGAATAGAGAGCAATTGTCCCATGGTTAGCCAATTAAACGCCAGATAACCTAGCTGAGGATCGGGAGCTCGGAAAAACTCTATAATAAGTCTGGCCGTTGCATAGCCTACTAAAAATACCGCAGAAACACATCCCAAAGGGCGTGGCTTAGAGGCATACCACCAAATTAACACAAATAATGCAACCCCCTCTAATCCAAACTCATACAGCTGTGAGGGATGACGCGGTTGCAGATCCACGTGCGGGAAAACAACCCCCCACGGCATATCCGTTGGCCGTCCCCATAACTCACCATTGATGAAATTTCCTAAGCGGCCTGCCGCTAAACCAATGGGAACGAGGGGGACAACAAAATCAGAGATCTCTAAGAAGCGTTTATTAAATTTATAAGTCAACAACCACAGTGCTAACATAACGCCTAGCAGTCCTCCATGAAAGGACATCCCACCTTGCCAGACTTTGAATAGAGATAACGGTTGTTCAATGAACTGGGGCAGGTTATAAAACACCATATAGCCAAGTCGTCCGCCAACGATAACACCCACAGCGCTATAAAAAATTAAATCGCCAATCTGCTCAGAAGTCCAATCCAAACGGTAACGTTTCACTCGCCAATGAGCCAAGAGCCAGGCGGCAATAAACCCCACGAGATACATTAACCCGTACCAATGCACGCGTACTGGCCCTAAAGAAAAAGCCACGGGATCAATATGTGGAAATACTAAAATTCGCATCGCTTTAGCATCCTTAAATCAGCAGATCCAAACCGGCCATGAGTAATATGGCGACCAACCCATATTTTAATTGTTGAACCGGTAACGTATAAGTTAAGTGTGCGCCAATTGGCGCAAATAAAATACTAGGAATCGCAACCCAAATCACGGCTGGCCAATATACGTATCCCGTAGAAAACGAGGGCAGGCCAGGTTCATTGCTACCAGTAATAATAAACACAATGGTGCCAATCATAGAAACCGCTAAGGTACATAGCGCGGATATGGCTGGAATTTTACGGGTATTAATCCCGCAAAAATTCAAATAAGGAATCACCAGCGTGCCGCCACCAACACCCAGTAACCCTGACAATAACCCGATCAAGGAACTGACGATACCGGTTATCTTATTACTGGGCATCCTCTGTGGACGTTCCACATGCACATCTGCCAGCATTTTAAATCCAACAAAGAGTAAAAAAATACCGAAAATCATTTTTAACACATTGGTTGATAACTGATCCGCTAAGAGCGCCCCAACAATGGTTCCTAAAATAATTCCCGGCCATAGACGATGATAAATGCCCCAAAGAATTTCGCCTTGGCGGTGGTGCGCTCGTATAGTGGACATAGCCGTAAAAATCATAATCGCTAATGAAGTGCCCGAAGCCACATGCATTTCAACCTCTGCGGGGACAACATGGGTATAATGAAAAATATAAAGCAGTGCCGGCACTACAATCATGCCTCCGCCAATTCCCAAAATCCCTGACATAAATCCGGTAAATGCACCGGTTAAGGCATAGGCTGTACCATGCTCAACTAGACTTGATAAAATCATGATTTTCCTGCCCTAATTAATCCACCCAGACCTGCTTCTTCCAGCGCCTTTTGTAAATAGAGCCTGATTTCTTCAGCATGCTCAAACTCTAAAACATCCGCTAAGATTTTCCGAGCATTCGCAATGGAAAAACTACGAATCACCCATTTTACTCTTGGCAAACTAAACGAGTTCATGCTTAACGTATCAAAGCCCATGGCCATCAGTAAGATCACCGCCAAAGGATCACTGGCCATTTCGCCGCAAATGCTGACCTCAACCCCTGCCGCATGCCCGCCTTCCACCACTTTCATTAACGTTTTTACCATAGCGGGGTGAAAAGAATTATAAAGTCCTGCCACTCTAGCATTATTTCGGTCAACCGCCAAAAGATACTGGGTTAAGTCATTGCTTCCAACGGATAAAAAATCAACCCGTCTTGCAAACTCACGTGCTTGATAGACCGCAGCAGGCACTTCAATCATAACCCCGATTTCTGGTTTTTCAATAACGCATCCTTCTTCCAGTAACTCCATAAAGGCCTGATCCACTAAAAATATAGCTTCATCAAGCTCCCCTAGCGTGGTGACCATCGGCAACATAATACGAAGATTATTTAATTCCTCATTGGCACGCATCATCGCTCTTACTTGCAATAAAAACACATCGGGATGATCTAGCGTGACACGAATACCTCGCCATCCGAGATAAGGGTTATCTTCTTCTACAGGAAAATAGCTCAGCGTTTTATCTCCACCAATATCCAAGGTGCGCATGGTCACTTTTCGAGGAGCGAAGGCTTTAAGAATCTGACGGTAAATCACGTGTTGCTCATCTTCGGAAGGAAAACGATCCCGGCTCATAAACGGAACTTCTGAGCGATAAAGGCCAACACCCTCAGCGCCAACACTCATGGATAAACCAGCATCCATTGCTAATCCCGTATTCACTTGCAACGAAATGCGGTAATTATCGGTGGTTTCCGCAGGCTTATCACGCAGATTAACCAAGCTTTGATTAAGCTCATCTTCTTCCTGAGCCAGCACTTTGTATTCTGCAACCAATCGCTTGGAAGGAGAAATATAAATCTGCCCATAATACCCATCCACCACCACAGCACGGCGTGACAATTGCTCAATGCTTAACCCCCGAACCCCCATAACAGTAGGCACGCCCATCCCGCGTGCTAAAATAGCCACATGAGAATTGTTGGATCCTTTGGCGGAAATAATCCCAGCCAGCTGCCCTTCTGGCACTTCAGCCAAAGCTCCTGCGGTAATTTCTTCTCCAACCAGAATGGTGCGCTTAGGGTATTCAATTTCTTCAATTTGTGAGGATTGTAATTCGGCCAACACACGACGTCCTAAATCACGAAAATCGCTCGCCCGTTCGCGAAGATACTCGTCTTTCATGCCCTCAAATTGCAGCACATGCTTCTTAACCACGGCAGACAAGGCTGCTTGTGCACTCAAGCTTTCTTCTCGAATAACCTCTTCGACTTCTTTCCCGAGGTTGTCTTTATCCATCATCCTAAGATAAACATCAAACAGCGCATGCTCGCTTTCGGCTACTCTGGACTTCATGCGGCGACTGAGGCGTTGCATATCTTCCCGCGCAGATTGCAGCGCCTCATAAAAAATCGCGACCTCTGCTTCAACATCATCCACCGTTCTTTTGGGAACCGCATCAATATCTGCAGGAGGATAAACCGTAACCGCTGTACCTATGCCAACACCTGGCACACAACCAATTCCAGATAAAGAAAGTTGGTTGACTTCAGACCTAGCTAATCCTACCGGCTTAGGAAGGGTCAGCTGACTAAGTTCACCGGTCGCTTCAGCATGGGATAATGTTCCCCCTAGCTGAGCTGCTAGCGTAATCATAAACGCTTCTTCAGCATCATCAAAAAAGCGCGCTTCTGCTCGTTGGGCGACTAAAACGCCGTATAACTTACGGTGCTGGATAATAGGGACGCCTAGGAATGAATTTAACTCTTCTTCACCGAGTAAAGAATGATAAAAATAATCTGCATGAGCGGAAGCATTATCAATGTTGATGGGTTCTTCACGGCGACCAACAAGTCCAATTAGTCCTTTATCCAGTGGCACTCGAACGCGAGACTCGGCCTTTTGCTGCAACCCATTGGTTGCAATCAATACATATTCACCGCTTTTATTATCGATAAGGAAAACAGAAACCGCTTCAGCAACGACGGCTTTTCGAAGCTCTTCTACCAGAATGTGTAAGGCATCACTTAACGAACCGGCCGTGGTAACACTCTGGACAATGCGGTTTAGTACTTTCAACATCTAAAGAATATGATTACCTCATTTTTTTGCGTTTACCGTAAGCGGTTTTACGCTTTTTTAGAAAAGGCTCCAGCTCTTTTAGAGCTTGAGCATAGACGTGTTTTTTAAAAAAAATCACATGATCTTGTGGTTCGTAATAATCAATCCACCGCCAACTATCAAACTCCGGTGAATCACTCAAATCTAACCGCAATTTTTGTTCACTGGCCACGAGCTTTAGCAAAAACCATTTTTGTTTTTGACCCACGACCAAAGGTTTGCTGCCATGACGTATATATTGCTTTGGCAAACGATATTTTAACCACCGCTTGGTAGCACCCAATAGTTCAATGTCGTCGCGGTCTAGGCCTATTTCTTCCCTAAGCTCACGATACATCGCCTCGGTAGCAGTTTCTCCGCTTGCAAGCCCACCTTGGGGAAACTGCCAGGCATCGTGACCATGACGGCGACCCCAAAATACGCGGCCGGAATCATTCACCAGAATGATCCCTACATTTAACCGGTAACCGGCTCTATCAATTACCATTCATTACTGCTTAAACGAACTATTAATACCCTGATTTTTCCACAAAACACGAGACTTTGGCAAATAAATAAGACGATATGACCCAAGAACGATTACAATAAAGTATACGACTATGATGAGCATCCGTGGAATGAAAAAGAAAATACTAATCATCAACACTGGCGGCACCATTAGCAGCATCAAAACGAATCATGGGTATGAACCTGCTCCAGGCTATGTGCAACAAGCGCTGCAAACTATATCTGCTTTGAGCCATAAAGACATGCCGGAGTTTTTTATTAAAGAATATGATCCCTTGCTGGATTCCTCAAACCTAACGCTAAGTGAATGGAATCGGATTGCCAGTGATATTAATGAAGAATATCAACACTATGATGGGTTTGTCGTCTTTCATGGCACTGATACTATGGCCTATACGGCATCGGCATTATCCTTTATGCTCGAGCATCTTGATAAACCCGTTATCCTGACAGGCTCTCAAATCCCTTTATCAGAAGTCCGTAACGATGCCGTTGATAACATCATCACCTCATTATGGCTATGTGCTCATCAACCCATTAAAGAGGTTTGTATTTTTTTTAATCAAAAACTCTTGCGAGGAAATCGCGCACAAAAAGTAAGCGCGCAACGCTTTGATGCCTTTGATTCACCTAATTTTCCAATCTTAGCCACACTAGACATTACCATCAACTTAAAAGAACGGTTACTGCTGAAACCGAAGTCAAGACCGTTTCGCTTTCTAACGATTACCCCACACTTTATCGCTAATTTTCGTTTATTTCCCGGATTTTCTACCGAAGTTTTGGCTTATATTCTTGAGCAACCGATTCGAGGTCTGATATTAGAAACGTATGGCGCAGGAAATGCACAAAATAATGATCCGCGTTTTTTGAATCTTCTAGAAGAGGCCTGTCGCCGCGGTGTGATCATTGTTAATTGCAGTCAATGCCAACACGGTCATGTTAAAATGAGTCAGTACGCGACTGGTTATACGCTAAAGCAAGCGGGGCTAATCAGCGGCCATGATATGACCCCTGAGGCGGCGCATTGCAAACTGTTATATTTATTAAGCAAGTATTCCGATATTCGCCAGGTCAAATCGTTATTAGAAACGGATCTATGCGGGGAGTTAACCGAGAAACAATAACCATTTGACCCAGCTATCTTTAGCACATTGTTCAATCCTTATGGCGACATAGAAGTAGCTCGGTCTAAGTTCGGAATAAAACTAAAATTCAGCTCCTGGTCATACAGCGCTGGGGTTTCAATCGCTTCCAAAGCTTTGTTCATAAAGTCATTAAGCCGACCCAGTGATGGTTTAAATTTTGGACCTATCCTAAGCGAACTAAACAAGGTAACATTAACACTCAAACCGAGATCTGTTCCAAGCTCATCACATAACTCTTTATTGGCAGCAAGAAGATTTTGGATTGCAGATTTAACACATAGTTTAATTGACAAACTGTCTTCAGACGCGTCCATTGGTGCAATCATAGCTTTGCAGTTGGTTAAAGCCTCATCTAATAGCTTATCTTTGGCGCTAGAAATTTTTGGAGCGCTAGACACGTGAGGATTATCCATGAAACTGGCAACGTTCACTTTTTTTAAATCATCTACCGATTTGGTGGTGAAGTATCTGGCGGCATAAAAACAAAAAATTCCATAAGGCTCCTTAGTGCATTCTATGTCAGTCAGACCATGTTCATGTAATTTTTTATGCATAAAATTTAATAACTGAGTGAGTGCTTCCAAAGCAGGTCCTGTAGCTCCCTCATTGACAAATCCACCTCGGTCACTTATTGCTTTTGCATGCCCCTTACTTTTTGAAATTAGATCAAGAAGTGCTGTTAAATTCTCCTCATCATTATCTCGTGGCGCAAACCCTTTTATCATAAGGCCCAAATCGTCAAGAATTTCACGCTTAGCATCGGAAATACGTTCATCACGGCCTAAACCAAAGCTCGAGAAAAACCGATTTGGCCAACTGTAATCAGCAGCAACCGATTGATTTTTCCGTTCTTTTAGCTGGGCTAATGCTATTTTTTGAGCCAATATAAGGAAAATTGTCATAATACTACTCCTTTTGTCGCAATTTTATATTTGTATACCCATTTTATCTGAAGGGACAGGATTTTCGCGGTTGCTTTTCTCGTCTAAACAATGTTAAAAAGCTCCCAATAGAGCTTGCTATTACTTCGTTTTTAAAATCCTGCCACCTCAAAAATCAATACGCGAAAAAACCAGTATCTTGGGGTAGAATCGGTATACAATATCTTTATTCGAAACAGTTTTCACTATTTTAATCACTTAGGGAATAAAATTAACATGTTACTCGACATTGTGATTCTTGCAGCCGGACAAGGTAAACGAATGCGCTCCAAAAAGCCTAAAGTGCTTCATCAGCTTGCGGGGAAATCTATGCTGGAGCGAGTGGTGGATACCGCTACTCGACTCAATCCTCATGCAATTCATGTCATAGTGGGTCATAACAGTGAGATGATTAAACAAGAGTTATCCCATCTTAACGTCAATTGGGTCAAGCAAGACATGCAACTCGGAACAGGGCATGCGGTGATGCAAGCCTTACCTTATTTGTCCGAGGACAGCCAGGTATTAATCCTTTCTGCCGATGTTCCTTTAATCCAACTTGAGACGTTATACGGCTTAATCGCTAGTACCACTGCCTCTGCAGCTAAAGAATTAGGGTTGCTTGTAGCCTGCGTCGAGGATCCGTTTGGGTTTGGGCGTGTGGTGCGAGATGGCGCTGAGCGAATTCATGCGATTATCGAAGAAAAAGATGCTTCTGACAATCAAAGAAAAATTAATGAAATTTACAGCGGCATATGCGTTGCTCATTCAAAAGCTTTACAACGCTGGCTACCGAAACTAAGCAATAAAAATGCACAGAAAGAATATTATCTTACCGAAATTATCGCCAAAGCATCGCAGGAAGGCGTTGAGATTGCGTCCATGAAAGCGAGTGATCCTCTAGAGATTTTGGGGGTTAATGACCGTATTCAGCTTCAATGGCTTGAGCGCGCATTTCAAAAACGCTTAGCCGAACAATTAATGCTTCAAGGGGTAAGAATTATGGATGCCGCACGCATCGATATTCGCGGAGTTTTGGAATGCGGCCTTGATGTTTGTATTGATGTTAATTCTGTATTTGAAGGATCCGTTTTTATCGGCGAGGGGAGTATTATAGGCCCAAATTGCGTACTTAAAAACGTCAACATTGGTGAGCATTGCGAAATTTTAGCAAACTCAGTGTTAGACAATTGTCAGATTGGAGACCATTGTCAAATTGGACCGTTTGCGCGTATAAGACCCGGGACGATTTTAGCGTCAAACTGTAAAATTGGTAATTTTGTTGAAGCTAAAAACGCCGTCATGGATGAAGGAAGTAAAGCCAATCATTTAAGTTATTTAGGGGATGTAACCATAGGTAAAAAAGTGAATATAGGCGCAGGCACCATTACTTGCAATTATGATGGCGCCAATAAATACCAAACCATTATCGAAGATGGGGCTTTTATAGGTTCAGATACGCAACTGGTAGCACCCGTTACCGTAGGAAAAAACGCCACCATCGGCGCTGGCAGTACTATTCGCAAAAATGCACCGCCGGGTGAATTAACGTTAAGCGAAAGCCGTCAAAAAACCATTTCGGGCTGGAAACGACCGGTTAAAGAATCCTAGTCTTCACCGAGTTGTGATGAGCTATCTCTGTACATGACAAAAAAACCTGTCATGTACAGAGATGAGCTATAGAGGACATTTTCATAGCGTTTCTCCACAATTTTTTTCGGCATTGACATTATAAGGGGCATTGATGTTGAATTACACAGATCGCATCCATTCTTGTGCTTTAGCGATCCATTTGAATACCTCTTTTTGCGACATGATTCTAGGGCCATCCCAGTTAGTATTGTCGACAATAATATCTGCATTTTGAAGATAGACAGCTAAATAGTGTAATATGGAAGGTAGATTGATACGTAAAAAATATTCTTTAATTAAGGCAGGAGCTCGATAAGCGAACGCCCGAACTAATAATCGTTGCAAAAGTTCATCTAAGTCTGCGAGTATTAAATATTGGAAATCGACATAATAATCTAAATAATGGATAAGATTATATGACCCATCCAGCAAAATGATTAAATGTGGTTTGAGATGAATTTCTTGGCGATGATTGGATAAACCGTCAACTCTGTTGTAGAGATGCTTTAAAACAATGGTTTTATCCTTAGTTAGCTTGCTATCTTTTTCTAAAAGCTGTTTATTATAATAACGAACTTTTTCTAGAAAACGATGGATATGATTCAATTCCATATGATGATAAGGCTCATAAGGCATAAATGTCATTCTGGAAATAATGAGTTTTAGATCGGCCTCTCGAGCGCTTCTTTCTTTCAAAACCCAGTCCATTTTAACACCAACAACAGACTTTCCTAGCTGTAATAATTGATTTTCCACAGCAGCTGCCAAAGTGCTTTTGCCTGATGCTGTTGGACCGGTTATACCTACGACAATTATTTTTCCTTCCGGGGACTGCTCCTGCAGTGCTATTGTTTTATTTACAATATCCAGAATCATACACTATCCTTCGCGCAGAATGTGAAATTCGAAGATAACCGCTCACTCGAATGAAAATCCATTCGTTCACCAAGTTTCAAGATCCAGCCTGAGTCATTACTCTTTAAGTATTCAATGCTTATGTTCCGTTTCTCATCTATATTACAAGTATAGCTTCTACTAGGAGTACTAATGCTCAAAAATACTCTTAATTGGCATGAAGACCCTCTTGATTTCATCTCCATACCAGGTGCTATCTCTATTAAAGAGCAGGCACAACGAAAATCCCTAGCGAGAAACAACCAACATTTTTTCACAGAGGAATCGCATGAAAAACGGACTACTCTAGCTAGAGGTTTTATCAGCGAATTGGCCGTACGTTATTATTTTAAAAACATTAATTCTGCAAATTATATAACCCCATGCATTACATCGTTTAATCCGAAAAAGCTGATGTTTACCGAAGACAAAATATTATCTATTACTGCAGCGCATTTTTTTTTATTGCTATACCACATAGAAAAAACGGAAAAAAAAATCTGGTATGCTCATGCAAAAAAAATTGGTGATTTATTAATTAACAGACTAGTTTTGCAACAGCATTTTTTTCAAGAAAGACAAACCGATCTGGAGCGAGCTATTTACCTTTTTGAAGATCGCTTTGATTTTCAAAAAGGTAATTTTATTCCTAAGGTTCCCTATTTTTCTCACTTTATGGAAAGTATTACACAAGCACTTGATGTCTTTTCTGACCACTTTCAGATCAATAAGCATTGCCAAGCAAAGATCTTGGCTCAACTAGAATATATATCAACAATTCTTGATCAAAATTGTACCTATTTATTCCGTGATGCTAATCCAAATAATACGCTTATTCCTATAGGCTCTGATTTGCCCAAGGAGATTTCTCGTACTGAATCACTAAAAACCATTACGCATTTTTTTTCTAAATGGGCCGCCACTAAAAATAAACCAAAACTATTTAAAAATATTGTTCAGATTGATTTTGAGTTAGTAGGGTTGAAAAAGACAAATCAGTTTGATGATTTTATCCATATTATAGGAATGATCCCCTCACATAGCTTACGTCAAAACGCGATTTCTTCTTTTACCTCCTCACTTACATTAGAGAAAAAAAACCTCTTTTATTTGACATGGGCTTTTCGCATGACAAGAGAAGGGGCAAGACGATTAAGATATTTTTCTGAAAACACTTTAGACAAACCGGAAAACTATGATAAACGGTATGAGATTTGGGGAATCATAGAAGAGTTTGAGTACATGTTTCTTTCGTCTGCTTCGAGTTTAAAGAGCGCGTCAAAAATAACAGGAAAGACTTATAATGAGCTTATTTATTTAATGCAACATATGGCCTTTTTAATACAAAAACTAAGAAAGCAACATTCACTGAGTACTGAGCATCACGTAAAACAGAGGATAAAATGAAACGAAAGCAAGGCATTGCGGTTATAACAGGAGGTACATCAGGTTTAGGACTTGCGATAGCTCGTAATTTATTGAAATATAATTATACAGTTTATGCCCTAGGTACAAATGAAGATAAAAAGAAACAAATTGAATTAGAGTTTAAGATCAATGGCTCACAAGTTTGCATGCTTAATCTAATGAATGAGGAGGCAATTCGTAACTTTTGCGCTAGTATCAATGAGGTGCACATAATTATATTATGTGCCGGAATTCTAAGGCAAGATACAGACTTATCTGAAGAAATTTTAAGAATGTGGCAGATTAATTTGTTGTCCCATCAGCTTTTAATCAATTGTCTTTTAACCAAAATACCACGGGATAAAAATAGTTGGATTTGGGCTGTTACATCATCTTCAATCAATAAACCTTATTTAAATCAAACGCAATATGCATCCACTAAACTTCAATTACAGCGCCATATAAACGAATTGCGCGAGCAATTAGCATACACTCACCCGCTGGCTCGAGTTACTGAAATTATTCCTGGAGGAATGTTAACGAACTTCCACGCTAAAGCAAAACTCAGTAGCCAAGTAGAAGATAATTATATGTCTGTTGCTGAAATAGCGCAGAGTGCGTGTAATCTCTTATTGAACCTAGGAGAAAGCGTACAAATCCCTTATGTGTCTTTTGCACGCCGCCCGAATTTAACAGGTTAAACGTAGCTTTAAGGGGTGTTGTAGTAGTTCAGACTTGATAGGCTGAATTAATGGGAATTTACTGCACTTTTGGACTTGCCCCTCAAATCATGGCCGAAATCCCTACTAGTAAGAGCAATCCACCTAAGGTCATAGTTAGGTTTCCAATGAAAATAATGGTATTAAGTGTACGAACAACCCCCCACTCCATGATCCAAAATGGATGAAATATGAAGGAGGCCACAATATCAAAAAGGATAAGCAATAAAGCCGCATAGCCCGTATAAATACCAAACATAATCATCAATCCTGTGACTCCTTCAAGAAATAGGCCAAATATCATCACAGGAAAAGCGAGCGTCGAGGGGATTTTGCGCAACCGCATAGCATCTAAAGTAGGTCGCCAATGATAACCATTCCAAAAAACAAAAAAGAAAAAATAAAAGCCGATTAAAACTCGCCCCGCCAGAAGAAAATAGGAAGAATAGGTTGTAATATCCATTTTGAGAAATTTTTCCTTTTTTTGGTAGTCTGTAGCATATCCCGATTATTTTAATTCTGTAAAGTTAATTGTTCAGTCATTCCCACTTAAGCTGACATAAGCAACATAAGTGCTTCATCGCCAATCTCTCGTTTCAATTCTTCAAGCTTAGAGCATGAATGCTGTGCTTAAAGCACAACGTATAAGACTATAACTATCTCTGAGTCTTATCCTTGTATTCACATAAATCATTAATAAAACACTCAGGACATTTAGGTTTTCTGGCAACACAAATATAACGACCATGCAATACCAGCCAGTGATGGACATTCGGAAGAAATCGTTTTTCAACGTTATTCAATAATTTTTTCTCAACCTCAAGGGGTGTTTTCCCTTTGGCAAGACCTGTACGGTTTGCCACACGAAAGACATGGGTATCCACTGGAATCGTCGGTTTATCAAATGCCGTGTTTAAAACCACATTTGCCGTTTTGCGACCAACGCCCGGTAAGGCTTCAAGCGCTTCGCGCTCTTTTGGCACTTCTCCATTATAACGTTCTAGCAATTGCTCGCAGGTATTGATGATGTTTTTCGCTTTGCTGTTATAAAGCCCAATGGTCTTGATGTATTGTTTTAATGATTCTTCCCCAAGCGCTACTATCCCCTCAGGGGTATTGGCCACTGCAAATAACTGTTCAGTGGCTTTATTCACACTCACATCCGTTGCTTGCGCCGATAAAATCACGGCAATCAATAATTCAAAAGGCGTGTCAAAATTTAACTCGGTCGTTGGATTCGGGTTCTCTTTTTGAAAGCGCTCAAAAATGGCGGTTCGTTTTTCTTTATTCATACGGTCGTCAAATGCTTTAGGAGGATTTGAATTGCTTGGCCTGAACCCGAGCTAAGGCTTGCAAGATATATTGATGCTTGGCCTGCTTATCCTGTGCATCATCTGCTTTTTGTGCGGCCAGTTTTCTTTTTTCACGATAGGCTTGTTGCTGTTCATGCTGCTCACGCAACAATCGCACTTCACGAGCGTTGAACCGCTCGCGCGCTATCGCTTTATCAAACCCAGGGGCTGGCACAGAAACCATATCAATGCAATCCACTGGACAAGGTTCCACACATAAACCACACCCCGTACACTCATGCTCAAGAACCGTGTGCATTTGTTTTGCGCTACCGACAATTGCATCCACAGGGCATGCTTGAATGCATTTAGTGCACCCAATGCATTCAGACTCTCGAATAACGGCTTTGGAAGGTGGTCGCGTTTTTTTGGCAACCTCTGCTAAATAGGGGGTCGAATCAATATGCAATAAGAGACCTAACGCTTTAAGCGTATCTACCCCTCCTGGCGGGCATCGATCAATCGACGCAGTCCCCTTTGCCAAAGCTTCAGCATATGGGCGACACGCTTTGAAATCGCATTCACCGCATTGCGTTTGCGGTAACAGTTGATCAATATCGTGAGCGGATGGCATTTAACGACCCTCGGCTAGAAGCGCGTCAACTTTTTCGCGCTCGACTCGCATCATTAACGGTTTAAACGGATTAATGCGCTGGCTCAGCAATGGGGTATCAAGCGATTGAAATGTCAATGATTCACAATCGAGAAAATCTTCCGAAGCGGACGCCATTTGTGGCACAACAGGCTTCAAGTACGCAATTAAAATACGATACAAATTTAAGCCCATGGTGCAAATGGCTTGTACTTGTGAACGCTTTTCTGGATCCTTGGCCAACACCCAAGGTTTCTCAGTATCGATGTATTGATTCACGCGATCAGCCGCTTCCATGATTAAGCGGATGGCTTGCGCGTAGTCTCTAGTCGTATAGGCTTCAATAATGGACTCGCGTCGCGCCAAAAGATCGATATACAATTCAGGCTCACTCAGTGCTTCAGCAAGTTGATTATCAAAGCGTTTATTAATAAACCCTGCGCATCGACTGGCAATATTGACCACTTTTCCCACGAGATCGGCATTAACCCGATTAATAAAATCGTCAAAGTTTAAATCCAAATCATCCACACGGCCGTTGAGCTTTGCGGCAAAGTAGTAGCGCAGATATTCGGGATTAAGGTATTCCAGGTAATTGCGCGCCTCAATAAACGTGCCGCGAGACTTTGACATTTTCTGACCGTTGACGGTTAAAAAACCATGCGTATAAATTGCCGTGGGTAGACGATGGCCACTTCCAGCAAGCATTGCGGGCCAAAAGAGCGCATGGAAATAAACAATGTCTTTGCCCACGAAATGATAAAGCTCCGTCTCACTGCCTTCAGCCCAGAACTCATCAAAAGAAAGCCCTTGCTCATCGCAGTATTTTTTAAAACTGGCCATGTAGCCAATGGGGGCGTCTAACCAAACGTAAAAATATTTATCCTTTGTTCCTGGAATCAAAAAACCAAAATAAGGCGCATCTCGAGAAATATCCCATTGCTTTAAGCCCGATTCAAACCATTCATCCAGTTTATTCACCACTTCGAGTTGTAAGTGTCCGCTTTTTGTCCATTTTCTTAATAAGGATTCATATCGAGGCAAATCAAAAAAATAATGCTCGGAGTCTTTTTCAATTGGTTTAGCGCCTGAGATGGCAGATACCGGATCAATCAAATCCGTTGGCAAATACGTCGCTCCGCACACCTCACAATTATCGCCGTATTGATCTGGCGCTTTGCATTTTGGGCAAGTCCCTTTAACGTAGCGATCTGGCAAAAACATTTCCTTGACGGGATCATACGCTTGTCGAATGGTTTTTTTAACAATATCACCGCGCGCATTCAAGCGTTCATAAATTAACGCCGAAAGAATGCGATTTTCTTCGGAGTGGGTAGTGTGGTAGCTGTCATAAGCAATGCCAAACGCCATAAAATCGCGTTCATGGCTTTGCTTAATTTCCGTGGTTAACGCTTCAGGGGTCATACCGACTTGCTCGGCTTTGAGCATAATAGGTGTGCCATGTGCATCATCGCCACAAACGCTGATGCATTGATGACCGAGCATTTTATGTGTTCGCACCCAAATGTCGGTTTGAATGTGCTCGACTAAATGACCTAAATGCAAATGGCCATTCGCATAAGGAAGAGCGCTGGTAACCAGCATTTTACGAGCGTTTGTCATAAACCCCTGTCCACCACTGAAAATGGCGAATTATAACGCAAAATTAGGAAGATTGCTGCCATAAATTAAGTGAAGCCTCTGTACATGACAAAAAAACCTGTCATGTACAGAGAAGTGAAGCAACGGAATCTGTTTCCAAGCTGTCATATTCATCTATGGATAAAGCAGGTCTCGTTCGCCGCTCTGCAGCGAATGGTGAGGGATACTGACCCGGTTCTTCGCCAAGAGTTTCATCATATAAAGAACTTGGGCTATTGCTTAAATTTCGTAAAGAAGGTGAAACTTCTTCTTCAGTACTCTGTGAGCGCCCAGCGGATTTGTTAAAAAACATATCCAACAATTTTTTAGTCCCAAATATTAATCCAAACACTGAAGCTACGGTTAATGCAACGGCTGAAGCGACCAACGTTGTAGCGGCAAGAACAGCTCCACTTCCAAAAGCCGCCATAGCAGGGCTAGAAGCCAAAGCAAATATGGCTAAAGAAAGCGCCATGGGTGGATACACCAAACATAACGCAGTGGCAAGGGATGCCACAGCAACGGTTGTAATTACCTTCCAATGGTTAAGAAATGGGTTTACAACAAAACGATTAAAAAAATCAGGTAGGTCTTTTATAAAAAAAGCCTTCACTTTCTCCCACATAGTTCTCTCCAGGTAAGATTAAAAATCCTCACGAGCTATACCACTTTCTTTTTTAAAAACGAAAGAAAAGCAATCAATTATCCTAAATTATTGATATAAGGTAGGATCCGGTATATTGGCAAGCTCAAATCCACGCGCACGAAAAATACAACTATCGCAGACACCACAAGCAGCTCTCTCTGAATCCAATTGGTAACAAGAGACGGTTAGTCCGTAATTGACGCCCAGCTTTACCCCAGCAGCAATGATTTCTGCTTTGGTCATCTCTAACAAAGGGGCATGAATGGTAAACGATTGTCCTTCTGCCCCGGCTTTGGTGGCGATATTAGCTAGCGCTTGAAAGCCTTGAATAAACTCAGGCCGGCAATCGGGATAATTCGAATAATCCACAGCATTAGCGCCAATAAAAATATCATAAGCTCCCAATACTTCAGCGTAACCTAAGGCGACGGACAAAAAAATTGTGTTTCGAGCAGGGACATAGGTCACAGGAATCGATGAGGTATCTTGAAAATCAGGAACGGCAATGTCTTCATCGGTTAAGGCTGAACCACCAAATTGTCCAATATCAAGGTTCACAACCTTATGCTCAGATACCCCCATCATCGCTGCAATTTGACGCGCCGCTTCCAATTCCGGACGGTGCTTTTGTCCATAAGAGAAGCTCAGTGCGTAGCATTGAAATCCTTGGTCTTTAGCTATTGCAAGACACGTTGTCGAATCCAGCCCCCCAGATAACAAAATGACAGCTTTTTTCATAATTCATTCATTAAGTGCATAATGTTGTCATTATAACCATTTTATGGATCAGAATCTATTCAGGTTATCGTACTGGACAAAAAGCACTGAACTAAGACCTACCCGTACGCAACGCGAATGGTGCGCGTTCCCATACTTAGTGTTTAGGGTATCGGATAACCCGAACCAGTCAGATCCAGTGGCAAGGTTCATTGACGCTGGATAACGAATTGCCACCCCAGTCGTTAAAGGCTAAAATAAGTCTCCAATCGCACAGGATGATATCGACCATGGCAGCGAACATTTTCCCGGTTATTCTAGCTGGCGGCTCTGGCACAAGGCTTTGGCCCTTATCACGTAAAAACTTTCCGAAACAGTTTCTAAGTTTACAAAGCGACTCAACTTTGTTGCAGCAAACCATGAAACGAGCAGTGAGTCTACCCATGCAAGAAGCGTTGGTGGTCTGTAACGAAGCTCATTACTTTTTATCACAAGAACAATTGCTACCCTATGAAACCTCTCTAACGTATCTTTTAGAACCATGTCCTAGAAACACCGCGGCCGCCATTGCCTGCGCTGCTCATTTCATAGCTCAAAAACATGGGCGTGATGCGATGATGGTTCTGTTGCCCTCAGATCATTGGATAGGGGATGAAATCGCCTGGAAAATGGCTATTCTTGCGGGCGTTCAAATCGCTCAAACGCATGATACCATCGTCACCTTTGGCATAACCCCAACCAGTCCTAAAAGCGGGTACGGATATATTGAAGCTGGCGAAGACTTTAGTTTTGAAGCGCTTAAAGTCAAACGCTTTCGTGAAAAGCCTGATGAGCAAACGGCGAAGCGTTTTATTGAATCCGGCAATTTTTACTGGAATAGCGGCATGTTTGCAGGCCGCACTGGAGTTTGGCTGGAGGAGCTTAAATCATACGCGCCTGATATTTACCAAAGCACGTTGCAATCCGTGTCTAAAGGCCAGAGTGCACATGATTTCTTCCGTCTTGAGGTGGAATCCTTTAGCCAGTGTCGCAGCGAATCCATCGATTACGCCATTATGGAAAACACCGATAAGGCGAGCGTCATTCCGATGAATTTACAATGGAGTGATTTAGGCGACTGGGCGGCGGTTGCCGAAACCAACGTGTTAGATGAACATGGCAATGCGTTGCAAGGGAACGTCATCGCCAAAGAAAGCAAAAATTGTCTCATTAGCAGCGAACAGACCTTAGTGACCACGTTAGGAATACAAGACCAGATCATCATCGCCACAGGCGATGCGGTATTGGTTGCTGACAAGCGCTATTCTCAGCAAGTTAAAGATATTGTCCAATCTCTAGCGGGAGAACACCGCCAATTAGCGGACGATCACAGGCGAGTATCACGGCCTTGGGGATTTTATGAAGTATTAGCTGAAGGGCCAACCTTTAAAGTAAAACGCTTAATGGTTAAGCCCGGTGCGCGATTATCCTTACAAATGCACCAGCACCGTGCAGAACACTGGGTTGTTGTAGGAGGTATTGCTGATGTTGTGAATGGTCGTAACACCATGCAATTGACGGCCAATCAATCCACCTACATTCCACAAAAAACGCTTCATCGCTTAAGCAATTCTAATCAAGAACCACTGTATGTCATTGAAGTCCAAAGTGGCGACTATTTAGGCGAAGATGACATTACCCGTTATGATGATGTGTATCATCGCCAAGTGGAAACTGAATTAGCCTAATGGGTTCATTTCTTACCAATTCCTGCCACTGAAACCGCGAGATCTAGTGCTATTCCAATTATAATTAACAAACACAATTTGATTTAATTACAACCAATGGATTGTTTTTCTAGTCCATGCTATGTTATAAATTAGTACACTTTGTACTTTTCAAATGTAACGGCACTGAGGAAAAGCGTTTTGGCTTTAAAAAACACCCCGAATAAAGGCACCACTAAGATGATTGAGCAATTAACCACGGCAACCTTCGCCTCGTTAAGTCCTGAAAGTCTAAAGGGTGTTATTACCTTATTTCAGCAACAAGAAAACACCACGCTGGCTGAAGTGTTTGAAAAAGAAACGCTGTCTATTTTTAGAAGTCGAACGCCCTTAGCAGAAGCGGTTGCGACAAAAAGTAATCGATTAGCTGAAATTAATCCCGCAAGCTTTGAATTTTTATCGCCATCTCAAAAACTAGCTTTGGAAGAAGAGTTGTTATTCTCCTTTTACATTTTTTCCGCTCAATATCACCTCGATGAAACTGAAGATCGAAAAAGCAGCTTGCGGGAGTTAAGTAACAAAATCTTTCTGTGCTCCGAACTAATCTACGCAATACGTTTAAGTACAGAACCCGCTTCTCCAGAAAAGCTATTAAGCGAATTAAGAAATCAGCATTATCATATGCATTGCAAGTACTTAGGTCTCAGCATGGGTTATAAAATAGGCGAGGCAGTGCATGAGTTTACTGGCGGGCAAGCCGTTGCTGTCAGAAATTTCATGAATGATATCAATGAGCGAAGGCTTTATTGGGTTTGGGGCGAAGGCATGACCGCGAGCATTCTAAGCGTGTTACCTGAAACCCTGGCCCAACGCAATCAGGCCCAAACCGTTTTAGCCGCGCCTGATTTTTACCTTGGCAGCTTAAGTTGGTCTCTATATTACGCGCGCTTTGGTTTGAATTTATCTCTTTTGCTCAAACACACCTTCCAAGGTCCCTGGATGAACAAACGAGAGAAAAAATATATTCCCCCGCACGAACGCTTTTTGACTCAATGGAACCAACGTAAATTTACCTTGCTCAATGACTTAGTCTGGGCAACGGTAAATTTAGTCACGTTTGCTTGGCTTGCGGGCAGTGGCATGCTGGGTTATTGGGGAAACGCCTTAACAGTCGGGTTGCTGTTAGTCGATGCTTCGCTCACAATCTGGCGAATCCACGAAGAGAGTACTCGCTTTAATAAAGAAATGCAGCGATACCAAATAGAACTGAATGATTTAAACTCAAAAATAAGAGAAGCGACTGGTGATAAAAGAGAAAGACTCGAGTACCATATAAAACGCTTAAAGCGTACCATTGCCGAACGAACGTTGGATTGGAAATATCAAAACTATCGCTGGGCATTAGATCTCACATACTCTGTTTCCTTAGTGGCTGGATTCTTTGTGGCCTGTACGTTCTTAATTCCTCCTGGCGTTTTATTAGCGCCAACTGCTTTGGTGATTGCCTTAGCTGGGGCTGCAATTTGTTTTGCGCTAAACCTTGCATACACTGCTGTTTCTGGCTTAATCAATATCTCGCATGCCAAAGCAAAAGGAACAGCAGCCAAGGAAGAATGTAGGGCATTGTTGCAAGAGTTTAATCAAACTGAAGACGAATCGTATAAAAAGCTATTATATTTAGAAATTAAGCGTCTCATGGCAACGTCTGAACACAGTGTCAAGGTCGTTAGTTTTCAGAAAAAACAAGTGATTCGTGCCGTATTTATTGATTTAATGATCCCTGCTTTGGTCATTACAACGTTATTGTTTTTGCCATTACCCATTGGTCTTGGCGTACTGGCCGCAGGATTTGCACTAGCTGCTCTGTCCGGCATGTTACTCAATCGCTATAAGCCCCAGGCAGGAAGTCTTCCAGAGTTTGATGAAGGTGAATATAAGAAGTTTCTAAACAATCCAACCCTTGATTTTACAACCAACCCAGCCTCTTCTATCAGGACCAATGGGATTTTTAGTGGTCGTATTGAGGAGAGAAATGAAGATCCAAGCCACCAATTAACTAGTCCACATACAAAGCTAGACTAACTTGCTTCGCATACCCATTCATGGCTAGCGGACTGGCCTGGCGCTGAAAATACTTTCACTACAATTTTTTCAATGCGGTGTCGTTTTAGTTCCGCTTCCTCTTTAATTAACTCATTGACAAACCAACGCGACAGCTCTTCCACCGTAATGTTGCTTAACGGCATTAAAGTGACGTCTTCTTTTAAAAAGGGGATGCGTTTCTGATTAAACGTGAAATAATAATAGGCTTCATCCTCCTCGATGGTCAGAAAAGGGGAGTGTTGTGGCATAAGAAACGTTTGATTTAGATATTGGCATAAGGCATGAATTCGTTTTTTATAATAACGATAATCAAACGTCATCCCATTATCTTCCACCCAGGTGGTTAACGCCAGATAAACGCCATAATGGTGCCCATGCAGCGGTTCGCGTTCTGTGGCTGAAAAAATGGTGGTGTGGCCAGCAGAAAATTTCATCGACTCTTTCTGTAGCTCCACCGTGGTTAAATATTTATTCATGTTTGTTATCTTACCCTTGTATATTACGATTCAATTCAAAGACTACTTCGCTTATCAAACCATTGAAAGCCCGATAATGACATATCTATATGTTTTCCTAGCGCCATGACCTTAAAAAGCTCACCCATTTCGCTTTCCTGTACCAACTGCTTGACGGCTTGGGTACTTTTAAACCGTTCTCGCTCACTGGTTAATTCGTTTAAACACTCTAAAATGCGATTTGCCAGTAAAAAGGACGCTTGATTAGTATACCCCAAAATTTGAAAGCCAGCGTCTATGGCTGCTTCAGCCACCTGGGTAAAATCCACGTGTGCGGTAATGTCTTCTTCGCCAGGATGCGCTAAAGGATTTGGATGCGATTGATGCTGGTAATGACACATTAAGGTTCCTGTTTGCCGATCAGGGTGATAATATTCGTGACGTGGAAAGCCGTAATCAATCAGAAATGTAACCCCATGATTAAGCACACTTGAACAAGCTTCTATCCAACCATGAATAAATAAATTGGCTTCAGATTGATAAGGATACGTTACAGCCGGTAACACTTGATGAACAAAATGAATTAAACGTTCATTCTCACAAGGTTTAAAGATTTCCCTGAGGTTTCCTTTCGAATCAAGGCTAATATAACTTTCTAATAGCCCTGACTCATCCACCATAAAACGATTAACTGGCATAGCATCCAATACCTCGTTGGCAATTATCACGCCGTTAAGAGGTTTTTCTGGCCATTTTGACAGCCATTGAACCCGGTGAGCGAAATCGGGGAGTTGTTTACGAATTAATTCTTCTTGCCGATGGCGTAAATTTGGACTGACCTCAAGAATATAATACACTTCGGGCAAACAATTTAACTGCCCTAAGCGCGTTAAAACATCCACACATAACCGACCCGAGCCCGCCCCAAACTCAAGAATAACAGGCGCGTCAAGCTCACTCAAAATGGGCTGACATTGATTCGCCAGGGTGTATCCAAATAAAGGAGTTAACTCAGGAGCTGTCACAAAATCGCCACCAGGACCAAATTTAGACAAGCCGGTGGTGTAATAACCAAATTCTGGGTGATACAGTGCCTGATGCATGTATTCTACAAAGGGCAAATCGCCTTTTTCATGAATTTGATTGGAAATTAGCTCGATTAAGTTCATATAATTAAATATTATCCAAAAAAACAGGAACATACCTTGGATCAACCCGGTAAACAACCCACTGCCTTAATCACCGGTTCCGCTCGACGAATTGGGGCTGCCATTGCCGAGTATTTGCATGAGCAAGGTTACCGCGTAGTCATTCATTGCTTGCAATCAAAAAAAGACGCAGAACGATTATCAAAAAAACTAAATGATACAATAAATGACAGCGCAAGGATAGTTTCTGCGGATCTTACTAACAAAACCGAGGTTGAAACCTTAATCAAAGAAACCATTGCCTGGGCCGGTCGGCTTGATGTGTTGGTAAATAACGCATCCTTCTTTAAGCCCACTGACTTTAGTGCGCACAAAGAACAAGATTGGGACGCATTATTTAATACAAACGTGCGCGCACCTTTTTGGCTCAGTCACAAAGCGTTTCCTCATCTGGCCCAAACTAAAGGATGCATCATCAACATCACCGACATTCATAGCGACAAGCCCTTAAAAGGGTATGCCATCTATTGTCAAACCAAAGCAGCCTTGACCATGCAAACCAAATCCTTAGCTCGTGAGTTCGCCCCCTTAGTACGGGTAAATGCCGTAGCTCCTGGCGCCATCGCCTGGCCAGAACAGAACAATGAACTTACCCAAGAATTAAAAGACCATATAATTAACGCCACCCCTCTTAAACAACACGGTGACCCCTTTTATATTGCTCAAGCTGTGTTCTCATTAATTAATAATCCATTTATTACGGGTGAAATCTTGCGGGTTGATGGGGGCCGGGGTATTGTGTAAGAGGTAGGTTAGTGACCCTCCCTAAACCTCCTAACTAAAGGAGTATGATTATGGAAAAGAATTACCTTGATGCAGTATCTATGCTAGAAATCGCAGCCCAGCATGCCTATTGCGCGGAACATTTGTTACAGCAAAATGCGGAAGTGTCATTTGATGATCATTTAAGCGTCGATGCGTTATTGCCCGTCACATCCCTAATCTATCTTGCTTTTGAACTCACACTTAAAGCATTTCTGCTGCATGAGCATCGCCCAGTAAGACAACAAGTCAAATTGATTGAACTCATTGAACTAAACGATCACCTTGGTTTATCGAAACATGAAAAAGAATTAGTGAATACCTTATGCCGCGTACAGGCATTTCGCAAAGGCGTAGATTATATGATTTGGGAAAATCGCCAACAACTGCAAGTATTTTGTGAGCAAACCATGGGATTGTATTCACGACTCCATCATGTCGTGCCATTGGAATTGCAGCGAGAGTATCAGTAGTAATTGGCTTGCTCCTATTTTTACTTCAATCAAGGATTAGAAGCAAAAATAACCTAACTTTTGAATTCGTCTACCTGAAAAAATATTGCAAGTAGGTAAACACTAAAAGAAAGCCCACGGCGATATAAATAATCGCTATGGGCGTTTTGTTTTTAAAGATTTCTTTATCGCTGAACACTTTTTTGTTTAAAGCCGCATTGATTTTATAAAGCGCTTCTGGCGTGAAAATCATCATCAATCCGATTACAATGATGAGTAGCCCTACTATAAATAACACAATCATTCATTTTTCCTTAAACAAATCTTAATAAAAAACACCCACACTAAAACGCCCCACCAAGGCGTGCAGAGCGTTCCTCATAAAGCATTATAGCGATTAAGTTTCATGAACTCTGGCAACGGCCGTTTGACCCGAAGTTCCTTCGGTTATGATACATTCAGCAATACCATTGGTGAAGGTAACCGCTGTTGTTCCGGAAGTATAACCCTCTGGTAATCCACCAGCTAATACGCTTGCAGCAATTTGTGTACAGGTTTGCCCTGTTGTTGTAATACAACTAGCAGATCCTGCTTTACAAGCGGCCAAATTAATTGCACTTGCTGAAGTCAGGCCACCAGCCACACCTTTTGTGCCAGCAGTACCAGCTTCATCTGTCAAGTCAATGTAATTTGGAACTGCAACCGCAGCAAGAATTCCAAGAATCACAATCACTACGACCAACTCCATCAAGGTAAAACCAGATTGTCTTTTCATTGTAGTGACCTCTAAAAATAGAATATCAGTTTAATATTCCTATATTTGAGTTTAGTATGGAGCAACTTTGTATTCAAGAAATAGGTGTGTACCATTTATCTCTGTACATGACAAAAAACCTGTCATGCCCGCGCAGGCGGGCAACCATCGATCAAAATAATCCGATGCCCAAATCAAGCCACTGGGGGTTGTTTTGCTCGATAAGGTTTATTTTCTATTGTCGGTTCCACTTCTTGATGCGTTTTCTCTGGTTATTGCTTCGTAGACATCAGAATGAATTTCATAATAAACCAAATGATGAACGTTGTACTTTTAAATTGGGATGGCCGTTCCTTTGAAAACAATGCCGAGCATTAAAATATTGATGTCTGATTTTCCCCAATGCCAATTGGTTCGATCCATGCTTAAATACCATTGCCCACCACTCACAAAAAACAATTTAAAAATAAATCCTGCTATTTGATGGTAATCCAAAGGAAATTCGGAAAAAAATTTTGACGATCGAGATTATATGATTTTCATTCTATGGCAGCGAGTTATCTTAAGTTACTTCAGTGCCAAACCAGAAATGGTTGCCCGCCTGCGCGGGCATGGCCGGTTTTTTTGTCATGTACAGAGACCATTTAGTACATACACTTGCCAATAGACAAAGCATGTGTTGATGCTATGTTAACTTATGCCTCCTAATCTTATACACCTGGAACTGCATAATTATCTAGAGTTGAGGAACCATACGTAATTTTACACCCAGAAGTCGTTCCGTCCGCTACCGTTACACCCGCAGGCCATGTTCCACCAACAAATAAAACTTTATGAGCATCACAGTTTGCGAGTGTTGTACATGACCCAACACCACTTTGACATGCATAATAATTAACCTTTGCAGCTTCGGCTATGTCAGATGCAATTTTTGCCAGTACATTTAACTCAGCTTCCGAACCTATATTGTTATAAGTTGCTACTGTACCTACTGCCAATGCGCCCACAATTGCTACGCCTAATGCAACTTCCATTAAACCATAACCCAGGCTCTGTTTCCTTTTCATCTACAACCTCTCCTTTCAAAATGAAAGTTACAATCGGTAGGACTATCTATTCAAAAAAATAGTCTATATATACCCGTAATCTTTCAAAATGCGTGATTTATGCTTTTTCTTTTTCGCCCTGCCGCATTTTAAAAACTCGCAAGGGAATGAGCCATTACTCGCTTTTTAAAATGCGGCAGGACAAAAAATAAAGGCGCCTAAAAACACGCATTTTGAAAGATTACGGGTATATAAAAAATTATACAATCAAAACGCCAAAAAAGTTTATCTGGCTAATGCCTTCCCTGCAAAATCCCACATCGGCATGTAAACTCCTAATGCCAGAATAAGGACCATGCCGGCGACAATAACAATCATGATCGGTTCAATATAATCATTGAATCGTGCTAGATCATATTCAATATCCCGCTGATAAAATTCGGCAGCATCGTTTAGGAGCTCATCAATTCGTCCAGTTTCCTCCCCAAGCGATATCATCTGCAACACCAACGGAGGAAAAAGTTTTGTTTGCGCAAGCGATGCTGAGATGGTGTTGCCGCGTGCAATTGATTGAGTAACCGATTGGATTTTGGTTGCAAAATAAGCATTATTAGTGGACTTGCCCACCAAGTTAATGCCATCAACAGCGCTTAACCCGGCCTTTAAAGCTAATGCGAACAGTCTTGTAAAACGCGATAAAATAATTCGATGAATGAGCCAACCAAAAATAGGTATTTTTAATTGCCACTTAGACCACACGACGGTACCCTCAGGGGTTTTTATGTAATATCTCAAGCCATAAATCAATAAAATTATGCTTATAAGCGCCACATACCAATAATTGATAAAAAAATTAGCAACGCTAACTAGAATAAGGGTAGGTAAGGGAAGTTCTGCGTTAAAGGATTGAAACATTTTAGCAAACGCAGGAATAACAAAGACGGTCACACCTATAATTGCACAAAACGTAACGAATGTGATAATTAAAGGATAGCGCATCGCTTTTTTTAATTTTTTACCCGTTTCAATCTCAAGTAACAGGTATTCAGAAAGATGATAAAATACTTCATCCAACTTTCCGATTTCTTCACCAAGCTTTACCAGATTAATAAAAAAATCAGAAAAAACTTTCGGAAAACGACTCATTGAGGCATTAAGGCTTTGTCCTTCATTTAAACTGACTAATATTTGCCGTAGGGTTTTAGCGAGTTCTTTATCGTGGGAGGATTCTGCAAGTCTTGCGATTGCTATGCTTAAAGGAATTCCTGATTTAATTAGCGCATACATTTGACGGCAAAACATTTGCAGCTCTTCTTTAGAAACCGGTTTTTTAAATAACCCTGAAGCCGAATATTTTGCAACAGATTGCTGGGGTTGTGCTTTCGCTTTAGTTGACTGCTCAATATCCAAAGGCAGTAATGATTCTTTTTGTAATTGGGTTGCCAAATCTTCAGCCGATCGCGCCTTTCGCACACCTCTGACTGTGCTGCCACTAGCATCTCGTGCTGTAAATTGAAAATCGGGCATGTTTGGACCCAAAGGATAATTGATTTATTTCATCTAATAATTAGTATAGGTGCATTTTAAGAAGGAATACCAGCCTTCAAGCGGGGTAGGCTTAATTAAGAAAGCATGCGATTATTCATCGGCTCCACAAGCCCTTGTTTAAACTGCCCCCAAGCCGAAATGCGTGCAATTTGGCCGTTAGGATTTAGATACAGTATCCCACTTTTATCGCGAACGCCCATGGCTGGGAAGATTAACAGTTGGTTTAATTGGCCGGAAAGCTCGAAACTATCCATGCCTAACGCGTATAACCGGTTATAACTGTTTAATTGTTCTGGCCAGTTTTTGTACCCCAAATTATGCTCAAACACCCATGGCATGTCGCAGAAGATAATTCCGTTTAGATCGCGATCTTTTAAAGAGTTCGGATGCCCACCATAAACACTGGATGTGGAATACACGGGAACATCGCCGGCATAATAATAACGCAATAAAGGCATGATTTGTCGTGCTTTACTTGGGTAGGCTAATAAAAAGATCATATCAAAATCCTGGCGACGTCTTGGTGTGGCTTCAATGCTATGCCCAAGAATTTCTTTTAATGCTTTTTTGCGTTCTTCACTCTTCGAGATATGTAAAAAATCACGGACAGTTTGATTCAAATTATCATTCTTACCGTATTGCAAGGTATCCGCTACGCGCCCGCCGTTGGCACGCCATTGTTGGCTAAACGCTGCCACGACTTCATCACCCCATGCGTCTTGTGGTGCAATCACCAAAGCACGGGTATGGCCATTTAATCTAGCTTTAGACGCCACTTGACGGGCTTCATTACTGGGTGAAAGGCCAAATTGATAGGCATTTTCTTTCACGTTACCATTCAAATCGTTTAAAAATAACGTCGGAACAGGATGATTTAATGCCGCAACCTTGGCCACATCGGATTTGGTAAGAGGGCCTACAATGTAATCTGCGCCTTCATCAATGGCTTGTTGGTATAATGAACTCACATCCGATTGATTGGTATCATAAAAACGAACGTTTAAATCATCAACATCTTTACTCGCTTGGTAGGCCGCAATAAAACCATCACGAATGGCCGTTCCTGGACCACCTAATGAACCTGTCAATGGCAATAGCAAGGCTACTTGTCTAGGATGAGAAAAGAGCTTTTGATCCACTTGCGATGTGTTTAGTAGGCTGTTGGCTGGGTGAGTTGGGTACTTGGTTTGCCAATTTTGAATGGCATTGAGCATATCGCTGGGTTTGGTATGGTCATCACGAGATAGGAGCGCTAATTGCATCCACCCCTTAAGTTCAGAAGACTCTTCGGCTTCAAGAGCCATGGTGTTTAATTCAGGCGTGGGTTGTCCGGCTAAAGCTAGCCAAAGCGCTCGTAAATTATTAGCTTGAGAGGCTTTGTCCGGTAAAAGCTTTGACAGTTTAATCCGTTCATCCACAGCCTCAGACACATTCGCGGTGCTTTTATAAGCTTCCGCTAAAAGCTCGTGATACTGCGCTTGATAATAAATCGGTAAATCATGAACATTGTTAATGGCAGCCAGTGTTTTGATGGCCGATTGTGGTCTTTCACGGATCAATTCAATTTTGGCTAATAACAGATGCTTTTTATCGGCCAAATCGGGAGGCAACTGCTTTAACCGTGCTAAAATAGTCTGACCTTGCTGCCATTGTCCTTCATGAATTAAGCGGCCAGCGGCCATCATTTGGAACGCTTGTTGTTCTTCGCCAATGCTTCTTTTAGCCTGAGCCAGATAAGTGGCTGCGGGCAGCGTGTAAGGACTTGCCAACTGTTGGTTGACTTGCATAGGGCTATCTGACACATTAGCGCATCCGGTCAATAATGAAAAACAGAGATACAACAAACCTAATTTATACATTGAGGATTTCATTCGCTTGACCTATTTTACCTACACTCAACCTAAAAGAAGAGAAGAGAATAAACCATGACTGCCTCTTCAGCAATAACTTCAGGCACGCTTTATATTGTTGCAACCCCGATTGGCAACTTGGAAGACATCAGCACAAGAGCGATCCATACTTTGCAATCGGTTGATGCAATTTTGGCAGAAGACACACGCCATTCTCAACCATTATTGACCGCATTAGGAATTAATAAACCCTTAGTCTCAATGCATGCCTTTAATGAAGCCGAAAAAAGCAAAGTCATTATTGAACGTTTACAACAAGGCCAAACTTACGCTTTAATCAGCGATGCAGGCACTCCTTTGATCAGCGATCCAGGATTTCCTTTGGTCAAACAAGCGAGAATCGAGGGTATTTCTGTCGTTCCCATCCCTGGACCTTGCGCTTTAATCACCGCATTATGTGCTGCTGGCGTTCCTTCAGATGTGTTTACGTTTATTGGTTTTCTTCCAGCAAAATCTTCAGCAAGAAAGCAAACGCTACAACACCTCAGCGCTACGCTACACACGCTAATTATGTATGAGTCTACCCATCGCATTGTTAATGCTGTGGAAGATATTGCCGCTGTATTTGGTGAAGACTGTCAATTGGTATTGGCAAAAGAACTCACCAAAACCTTTGAGCGATTTGTGGCGGGAAGCTCTATTGACGTTAAACATTGGTTGTTAAGCGATAAAAGGCACGTTAAGGGTGAGTTTGTCTTAATCATTCCTCCTCGAGAAGCAAAAAAGAAAACCCAGGAAGAAGAGCACCTCTTAAGCCTGTTAATGGAAGAAATGCCTTTAAAGCAAGCAGTAAAGCTTGCTTGTAAGATCACTGGTGGGAATAAAAATGAGTTGTATTCGCGGGCTTTGGAGATGAGTAAAGGGGATTAAAAACGATGATATGCCCGTGATCGGTCAAAATGCGTGATTTATGCTGTTTCTTTTTCGCCCAGCCGCATGTTGAAAAACTCGCAAAGGAATGAGCCATTACTCGCTTTTTAAACTGCGACAGGACAATAAATAAAGGCGCCTAACAGCTCGCATTGTGAACGATCATGGGTATATTTTTCTTTTTATTTCACGCAGCCAGGAACGAGACAGGTCATCGTTCCTAATGTTTTTGCACATCAGCGCCTCTTAAATTAGTCACAGATGTTTGAATTAACTTCCTGAAGGAGATGGCAGGATAGGATCTGTTTCTGTTTCTGTTTCTGTTTCTGTTTTATCGGCAGAATCCACCAATTCATTGCTAGGCAACATCGGCACATCGGGTGCGCGTTTTAGATTCAGGTATCCTTTACCCAACTCGTAGCCTAGATATAACACCGTAAGTAATACAGCAGCCGGCCAGGATACCGCGAATACACCCATGATGACCATCGGCACAAGCGCACTTTTGGCTACAAAAATCAGAAAATCAGTGCGTGCGTTTGTCACCGCCGCCATATCGTCTTCGGTTGCGAGTCCTTTTCCCTGCTTTTGTTCAAAGATCAATACTTTTTCTTTGTATTTTCCAAACATATCCGCGGAAACATACATCGCGACGGCAAAGCAACAGACCAAAAATGAAACGGGGACGGCCGCAGGAGAAGCCAACATTAAAGCCGCTGAAAATCCTCCCATTAAAAGAAGCGCCGCTGTAATATTAAACCAAAACGTCGCACTCGTAGCTTTCCAGCGAATTTCTAAACACTCCAATTGCTCCAGGATTACCTGTTGATGTGCGGGATCTTTGGCGTATAAGTCTAGTTCCTCCTGATATTGTGCTTTTTTGGTAAAATATTCCTGCTCAGCTAAACGACGACGATAAAACAGTAACGCCAAGTCAAACACTAGAAAAGCCGCCATTGTCCAGTTAGCTACAGAAGCAGAGATCTTAAAGTAGTGGGCGTAATTGGTTAAGCCATTGACGGTTCCCCAAACAAGATCATTGAGCATCTCACAATGCCGTTTATTAAATTCTTTAGCAAAACGTTGTGCGATGGGAAGTTTAGATTCTTCGGTGCTAGGAAAGAAGGTATGTTTTAGCAACGTTCCGGTATTCATAGTAAACCGGATAGCAAATAAACCAACACTCAAAGCATTAAATACCCCTGTTGGTTTACTAAGCATGTTGAGCATGCCATCAATTGTTCCACGTCTTCCCAGAAGCTTGCCAATGAACTCAGATTCTTTCAACACCACCAGCGTTTGTTGTAGAAATATGCGAGAAAAAACAATTTGCATTCTGGTGATATTCACTAAGCCCGCCATGTCTTTAATTTTGGCGGAATGTAGCGGTGTGCTGGCTAAGCCGCTTAAATCTGTAGCCAGTTGTTTACCAAGAGCATTTAAATAAGAATTGCTAGCTTGCCCAGACTGTTTTCCTAACTTTTGTGCTTCATAGCGAGCGCTGATCTCGTTAGCCAGCGCTTTATATTCCGCGGTTAATTCTTTCTTATCATACGCTTGATAATAAAATTCAAGCATTAAAGCGCAGTAGTAACCGTAATACCAAAATTTATCGCGGCCGTCACCGTTCTGTTGTAGGGCATTAAATAAATCAATAAAATCTTGTTCAATTTCTGAACGATGGTTTGCCACATACTCGTAATCTTTCTTCTTTGCTTCTGCTTCAACAAGACGCAGAGGAAGGAGGGTTGATGGAGTAGCTAAGGTTTTAAAGAAATTTTGCTTATCTAAAACGTATGTAAATCCTTGTGTTTCCGACATAGTTCCTACCCACCCCAATAAAAAATTAGAATTTGAAGCTTATTAAATTACAGCTTGTTTAATTCAAGATCAAGACTTTTTGTATTTATTTTTTTCATATTGAATGATTAACGCCGTGCAAGATTTCAGTAACGGTTTAGGTTTGGTGATTAAGGTGCATGTTAGGCGCTCTCTTACGAACTTAACTAGGTAAGTGTGGGCAAGGACGCGGATAGTTTATTTGCCGATGCAAAAACTTGAAAATATTTTGCCAAGCAAATCATCGGCGGTAAATTCCCCGGTTATTTCACACAGTGCTTGGTGCGCTTGGCGAAGATCATCGGCGAGGAGTTCACCGGCACGATGTATTGTTAGCTGTTCACGACCTGATACTAAGAAAGCGTGAGCATCTTCGAGCGCTTTAAGATGCCTTCTGCGTGCCAAAAATTGCCCTTCACTAGGATGATAGCCAACGACTTCTTTGATCTTAGCGATTAACAGAGGAAGTCCCGCACCTGATTTGGCAGAAATATATACCGCTTGTGCTTCTGTTGAAGGGGTTAAATCTAGCGAATCGATTTTGTTGTACACACGAATAATAGGAACCCCTGTGGGCAACGCGTCACGAATATCAGTATCCAATTGATTGACTTCAAGTTCAGGGGCTCTGGCATCAATCATTAACAACACGCAATCAGCACGTTTTACTTCCAGCCACGCGCGCTTAATCCCTTCTTGCTCAATAGGGTCGCTGCTTTCATGAAGACCTGCTGTATCAATTAGATGAACTGGAATCTCATCTAAAAGAATGTGTTCGCGCATGACGTCTCTGGTTGTACCGGCGACATCGGTTACAATCGCCACCTCACGGCCAGAAAGAGTATTCATTAAGGTGGATTTTCCGGCGTTTGGGCGACCGGCAATCACAATAGATAACCCTTCACGAAGCATTGCGCCTTGACTAGCAAGGTTACGGATCCGCTCCAGTTCAGTCATAATGTCTTGCAGCATCGCTTCGATTTTGCCATCGGCTAAAAAATCAATTTCTTCTTCTGGAAAATCAATAGCGGCTTCTACATAAAGGCGAAGGTGAATGATGTTCTCATTCAGCGCATGAATCGCTTTTGAAAACTCGCCTTGCAACGAGCGAATAGCCATGCGGGCGGCCATTTCTGAACTGGCATGAATTAAATCTGCAATGGCTTCAGCCTGTGCAAGATCAATTTTATCGTTTAAAAACGCGCGCTCAGAAAACTCGCCCGGGCGGGCGAGACGTGCGCCCAAATGACACGCTTCAGCAAGCAAGCGATCAAGAACAATCGGGGCACCATGCACCTGAAATTCCACCACGTCTTCGCCGGTAAATGAGTTTGGCGCTGGAAAATAAAGCACTAAGCCCTGATCTAATAATTCTTGGAGATGATCACGAAACAAACAAAAATGAGCTTCTCTTGGGTTAAGTTTTTTTTTGCCAGTTAAGGCTTTAGCAATAGCTAGGGCGTGAACTCCAGAAAGGCGGATAATGCCTACCCCGCCGCGACCGGGCGGAGTGGCAATGGCTACGATGGTGTCGATGGTCATTTATTCGCAGCAGCTAATTTCTTATTATTCGGCGTTTCATCGCTGTATTTTCGTGTGATGTACCACTGTTGCAGAATCGACAGCGTGTTATTCACAATCCAATACAAGACAAGACCGGCTGGGAAATTCCAGAACAGTGCCGTAAATAAAATCGGTAAAAACATCATGACTTTAGCTTGCATTGGATCCGGTGGCGCAGGATTAAGCTTTTGCTGAATTAACATGGTAGCGCCCATGATGATGGGGAGCACATGATAAGGATCGGCTGAAGCTAAATCTTGTATCCAAAAAATAAATGGTGCTTGTCGCAACTGCACGCTTTCTAGCAATACCCAATACAGTGCAATAAAGACTGGGATTTGAATTAGAATTGGCAAACACCCACCTAACGGATTGACTTTCTCCTGGCGATACAATTCCATGGTAGCCTGGCTTATTTTGGCTTTGTCATCTCCATATCGCTCACGTAAGGCTTGTAGTTTAGGCTGTAATTTCCGCATCGCAGCCATGGACTTATAACTGGTGGCCGATAAGCGATAAAAAGCCAGTTTAATCATTACCGTGACTAATACAATCGTCCAACCCCAGTTTCCAACCACGGAATGAATCCCTTTCATGATCCAAAAAAGAAAGGATGAAAGGAACCATAACCACCCATAATCAATGGTCAAATCAAGCGAGGGAGCAGCCGCGCTTAATTGATCATCTAACTCTGGCCCCACGTATAAATTAGCGCCAACTGTTTCAGTTTCGTTTGGTGAAACCACAATTGGTTTTGTCACCATACCAATGCTGTAATCGTCATCTAACGCGCGAGTGTAGAAACGATTCGTGGTGTCTGCTAATGGAATCCAAGCACTTAAGAAATAATGCTGTTGCATAGCCACCCAGCCGCCTTCCGATTTAACATCCAGATTACTCTTAGTCATGTTACTGAAAGGCACTTTTTGATATCGATGCTGTCCTGGAACGGAATAAGAAGCTCCAGTGTAGGATCCAATATGGAAAATGCTGGACTTATCTTCCTTAGGTGAACTGCGAAGCAGCTGTGCATTCATATACCCTTTCCAAGCCGCCTCACCCACATTGGTAAGATGATAACGAACCTCGATTAAATAACTGCCTTTGGTAAAGATGAATTCTTTTGTCGCATGTAAACCATTAGCTTGGCCGGTTAAGGTCACGGTTAGTTTTTGATCATCAGAGGTTAGCTGATAAAAGTCTTTTTCTGTCGTGAAATTAAAATCTAGATTATCTAATTGATGGCCACGAACCACAAATAAGCTGCTGTTGGCCACATACTGTTCACCTTTTTTTTCTTGAAGTAAGGTAATCGGGCGATCTTCCTCAACACTAACGGGATAATCCAACAATTTAGCGTTTACAATATCCCCATGTTGCAAATCAATTTCTAAATCAAGCACGTCGGTTTTTACAGTAATGTCTTTAGCCGATTGCTTGTCTACAGATGGCGTTTCAGTAGGAGTGATGGCTTCATCCATATGCGGACTCATTTTGGGGAGCAAGCGATCCTCTGCCGTTTGGGTTGGGGTGACGTGATTCACCTCTGATTGAGGGCTAACTGGCGCTGGAGGATGATCGGCTTGCCAATTTGTCCATAGTGAATAAATAACCAGCGCAAGCGCCGCATATAAAACAATTCGTCGAGTGTCCATCAATGTTTCTCTTTGGTGTTTGGTAATACAGGATCATAACCGCCTGGTGACCACGGGTGGCAGCGCAATAGACGGCGAACGGTCATTAAAAGCCCTTTGCAAACCCCATGATACTGGATCGCTAATAGTGCATATTGTGAACAACTAGGGTAATAGCGGCAACAGGGTTTAATTAGAGGGCTTATAACATATTGATAAAGCCTGATAGGAGCACAAATTACTTGTTGCATAAAGCGGATAATCTGTCCCATGCTTTACCTAATTTGATTGTAAGGTTTGGTTTATCTAAGTCAGCCACTCCGCTTCTGGCCAATACAACCACATCAATGGTTGGCAATTCTCGTCTACGAAAACTTTCGCGCAGTAGCCGTTTTAAACGATTACGGTCATGCGCTTTAGCCACGGCTTTTTTGGATAACGCCAATCCAAGTCGCCCATGACCTAGATTATTGATTCGGTATAAAAAAATAAACTCAGGAGTGACCAATTTTTTTGCCTGTTGAAAAACGTGATCATAGTCACTTTTTTTTAACAGGCGTCTTTGTTTACTAAAACGATACACTTAGGCAGACAAACGTTTACGGCCTTTCGCACGACGACGATTAATCACCAAACGACCACCGCGTGTCGCCATCCGAGCACGGAAACCGTGATCTCTTTTTCGTTTTAGATTACTGGGTTGAAAAGTTCGTTTCATGATGAACCTGCAAATATTTTTTCAAAGTGGGCAATGATAGAAAACTTTACACTAGCTGTCAAACAGGATTTTTGATTTGTTAACACAGAGAATCGTATTTTGAACCGTTCTAAAAAACATAGATTAGTATAAATGAAAACAATATTATTCAGCGATGTAATTATAATTATCATTTAATATTTCTTATTTGATGTTTATTATAAGCGTTTGTTTTTCTGTTGATAAATATATTTTTTTATTAATTATTAATAAGTTAAATTAAAACAAACCCTGTTTAAAAACACTGATTTGACTCCCTAATGGATCCTGAATAAGTCTAAACCGTTCTGGAGACACTGGAGTTATACACGACTAACGATCGCAATTGGATCGCATCCATTCACATGATTTGCTTGATAAAATATTGTTATGAGGGGAGATTACGTTCTTGTTGCTTTAGATTCCCGCGATAAGCGGTCTTCGTTAATGACGACTGCTTACAGCAAGTTAGAAAATTAATTTGGCATTCCCACGAGGGAAGAACTATTTCGAGGATAACTTTAAATTATGAAGCTTATACCGATTTACTCTAGATCATTAGTGAGGCTTGCTTAACAGGATTATGTCATTACTAAACGCTGTGAAAAATCTCCTAAAATCTTGTACCAGGCTTCGTTTGCAGGAGATCCTTCAAACGGCTTACGTCGCTTTCAGGATGACGTAGTGTGGTGCTGTTCGATTAGATCAACTAACCAACGTCCCTAAAGTGTTTTGCAATCTTCTCACTCTTAAACTGAAACATCTGTGCTCAGATTAGAATAGAGAAGATTGCAAAAAAACGTTAGGAACGTTGCCTAAGTATTGTCAACTAAAACTTAAGGCTAATTGGAAGCGCTGCGCTCGGATGACGTGGGGAGCTACGCTTTTTTTAACTAATCACCTAATAAATCGGCCGACTTAAAACGTAGTCCAATAATAAATATAATTATTTAATCTTTTAATTTAATTTTTATTATAAGCGCATGTATATTGCTTAATAACTTTAAATTATTTCATTAAATCATTATGTTATGGCTTAATTTTGCTTGTTAATAATCCCTGGTTTTAATGAAGGCTTGGATCGGGATAACTTAAGCTGGTTTGTTTTCCTAAGAGTTATGCGCCGTTTGTTCCTGTCACTATTTGCGAGTTATCCACTATTTATTGTGAATAAATGCTACGATTTAGTTCCTTGTTCCGTTATAATCGTCCTTTGGTTATTCTTTGCATTTCATAAAAGTCACTTTACAACGCGCCTCGTTGTTTTTTCTTGCCCGGGGGCGCATTCAATGGCACTATTTTAATGGTGCTTAATGAACATAATAGATGTACTACTTGTGCCGTTTTTCATGAGCCAGTATTGTATTGCTTTAGAGGCTTTAAACTCGTTGTGTCTTCAAGTAGCTTATAGAATGAAATTGATGTTTGTGGAATGCATTAACGCTTCTTAGGGTTTCCTAATATGCCGCTTTCACCAAAGTTCGTTATTCCCGGATTACGGCTACGCCTTCATCCGGCTACCAAACAGTTAAAAGGGCTTATAACTCATTGCAATAACTAATGGAATTGGTAGGGTATTGATAAACGATTTGATTGGTGTTCGCTGCGATAGTAAACCCATCAAGAACGCGTATAAAAAAAGTTTGAGGAGTTATCTGTGTCTGCAACGGTCTGGCAGAAATGTTTAGAATATTTACAAGAAGAGTATCCAGCTCAGCAATTTAATACCTGGTTACGCCCGCTGCAGGCGGAAGCAGCGGACGATAGCACGCTGGTTTTATTGGCGCCTAATCGTTTTGTGGTCGATTGGGTTAAAAAGCATTTTTATCCCCGGATTTTAGAATTAGTCAGTCAGTTGAGCACAGATGCGATAAAACTCGTTAGTATTGAAATCGGCAGCAAGCTTGCTAACCCAGTCGTTCTTGATGAAAAAAAACACACTGAGGCTCCGGCGGTAAAGGCGCAACCTAAAAAGACAGCCGATCATTATAAAAACAGTTATCTCAATAGAAAATTTGTGTTTGACAGCTTTGTGGAAGGAAATTCAAACCAGTTAGCGAAGGCAGCTGCTTTGCAAGTAGCTGAACGTCCAGGCGATGCTTACAACCCATTGTTTATTTATGGCGGGGTTGGATTAGGAAAAACGCACTTAATGCATGCGATTGGAAATTCGATTCTAAAGAATAACCCAGAAGCTAAAGTATTGTATTTACACTCTGAGCGCTTTGTCGCCGATATGGTTAAAGCGTTACAGACGAATTCTATTAACGAATTTAAACGCTTTTATCGCTCCCTTAATGCGCTTTTAATCGATGATATTCAATTTTTTGCCGGAAAAGATCGCTCTCAAGAAGAGTTTTTTCACACCTTTAATGCGTTGCTTGAAGGGCAGCAGCAAATTATTTTAACCAGTGATCGTTATCCGAAAGAAATTGAGGGTGTCGAAGAACGGTTGAAATCAAGATTTGGATGGGGATTAACCGTGGCTGTAGAGCCGCCTGAATTGGAAACGCGCGTGGCTATTCTAATCAGCAAGGCCGAATTATCGAATATTGAATTGCCTTATGAAGTCGCGTTTTTCATTGCTAAACGAATTCGCTCTAATGTTCGTGAGCTGGAAGGCGCTTTAAGACGAGTCATTGCTAATGCGCATTTTACTGGAAAACCTATTACCATTGAGTTTGTTAATGAAGCTCTTCGTGATTTACTTGCCTTGCAAGACAAATTAGTGACCATTGAAAACATTCAAAAAACAGTAGCTGAATATTATAAAGTCAAGGTGGCAGATTTATTGTCGAAACGACGTAGTCGCTCCATTGCAAGACCTAGGCAAATGGCGATGGCTTTAGCCAAAGAACTAACCAATCATAGCTTGCCTGAAATAGGGGATCATTTTGGCGGTCGTGATCACACCACCGTGATCCATGCTTGTCGCAAAGTCAAAGAGTTGCTACAGGAAGCCGGTGATTTTGCTGAAGATTATAAAAATCTTATGCGCACCCTATCTTCTTAATTAGAGAATGCCATGTTTGAACTGACGATTAGTAAACAAGATCTCTTAACTCCACTGCTGACAGTCGCTGGTGCAGTTGATAAAAAGCAGTCTTTGGCGATTTTGGCTAATATTTTAATTAAGCTGCAAAGCGAGTATGTTTTAATAACTGCGACTGATCTCGAAATCGAAATCACCGCGACCATTCCCTGTCAAGCGAAGCAAGCCTCAGGCGCGATTACAGTGCCCGCTAAAAAATTTGTCGATATTGTGCGTTCGTTGGAAGACGCAGCGAACCCCATTATTGCTTGCAATGATAAAGGCGTCATCATTAAAGAAGGCCGAAGCCAGTTTAAATTAGCCACCTTGCCATCGGATCATTATCCCAATAGCGAAGATGAAGTTAGCGAGTTAGAATTAACCCTAACTAGAGCGGATTTAGTACACTTATTGCAGTCCACGCATTTTGCCATGTCACAACAAGACGTTCGTGTATTTTTAAATGGCTTATTATTAGAACTGGAAGGACAACACATCACCTCTGTGGCTACAGACGGACATCGTATGGCCATTTGTAAATTGGCGTGTGACACTGGTGGACAATCGCAAAAGCTTTTGATCCCACGAAAGGGGATTCAAGAAGTGTTGCGTCTTCTTGGCAATATTAATGATGAACGTGTGACGTTGGCCGCTGGAAAGAATCACTTTAAAGTGATGACTGAGCAATATACCTTTGTTTCGAAGTTAATTGAAGCTCGTTTTCCTCCTTACGCCAAAGCAATTCCTAAACATCAGGATAAGCATGTTATTTTAGATCGAGACGTCTTAAAACGCGCGTTATCAAGAATTGTGATTTTGGCCAATGAAAAATCTCGTGCCGTATTACTGCATCTGCAAGAATCGCAATTGACCTTGGTGGCCAATAACCAAGAGCAAGAAGAAGCCATGGAGACTTTGGAAGCTAAAACCCAGGGCGATGAATTAAAAATTGGCATCAACGCCAGCTATTTACAAGATGTTTTAAACCACGTTCCCGAAGGCCCCCTGCAATTATCCATGACCAATAGCGATAGCAGTGTTTTGGTGGAATCATTAAAGGATGAAACCTACCAGTACATTATTATGCCTATGAAAATCTAAGGATCACGCTGCTCATGAACCTCAATCAACTTGACGTTCATCATGTTCGTAATATTGGCCAAGCTAGACTTAATCTTCACCCTTCCTATAACTTTATTTTAGGTGAGAATGGCAGTGGCAAAACGTCCTTGTTGGAATCCATTTATCTCTTAAGTACCGGGCATTCGTTTCGAACCCGAGAAACCAATCCGTTGATTCAACAAGGTCACAGCAATTTAACTGTTTTTGCAAGTTTGCCACAGGAAGAAACCGTCAGCATCCAGAAATCACTATCAGGCCCTACCATAGTCCATATCAACCGCCAGCCTTGTCGAAGCAGTAGTGAACTAGCTCGCTTTCTTCCTTGTCAGGTATTTTATCAAGATATTTTTGATATCATCGATGCCGGTCCCTCCATTCGACGCTCGCTCCTAGACTGGGGAATGTTTCACGTGAAACCCGATTATCTCTCATTATGGAAAGATTATCGCCGCATACTGAAACAACGAAACGCGCTTTTGCGCCAAAGAGCTGACAAAGATGCGTTTATCCCCTGGGATAAACAATTAGTAGAGCTTTCTCATCAATTAGACCATCTACGAGCACATTACGTTCGAGATTGGATGGACGCATTTAAAACGATTTTAGCTCAGTTGACGGATACATCTGCTGACATCCACTACTATAAGGGCTGGGGAAAAAAACAGGGAAATAATGACCTAGCAGTCATTATCAATGAGCAGTTTGAGTCAGACCGTCTCCGTCAATATACTCAATCAGGTGCCCATCAAGCTGATCTTATCGTACAACCGCCTGGTTCAGTAAAAGCTAAACAGCATTATTCGCGTGGCCAGCAAAAAATCATCTTGATTGCCTTAAAATTAGCCCAAGCTAAGCTATTACCAAAAAAATGCGTGTACCTATTCGATGATTTGGCCGCAGAATTAGATAAAGAGCATTTACATCGTGTATTCCAGCATTTAACAACAATAACAGGACAATTTATCATTACGGCAATTGATCTAAATCATTATCCTTTGGATACGCTTGGTGATGATTACAACGTCTTTGCTATGCGTCACGGACAAGTAGAAGACAAAAATTAATGCTTCGCTAGTTAGAGGTAGGTTCTGTCTTTTTGACTCAATAATTTATTATGTACATGCTCTGTACATGACAAAAAAACCGGTCATGCCCGCGCAGGCGGGCAACCATTTCTGGTTTGGCACTGAAGTAAATTAAGATAACTCGCTGCCATAGAATGAAACTCATATAATCTCGATCGTCAAAAAGAGGTTATATAGAGTGTATCAGCGAGTTGAAGGATCGTTTAAATATGTATTTTGGCTGGAACAAGGCGAGAATGACATGTTTTGTAACTATGTTGCTTGCATTGCTTGCTACGCGTAC
>NZ_CAAAIW010000008.1 GCF_900640115.1 Legionella yabuuchiae | reverse complement strand
CCAGGCCAGTGATGGTTTTAGATAAGGAATTAACCATTTTGCCACCAGGCTGCCCGCTGCTGTGGTCACTATAAAAGCACCTGCGGCATGAATGCGTTCTTGTTCGGTTTCTGAAAGCATAATAACCCCTTTTTTATACAGTTGGTCAGCGTAATATGCTTGAAGCTGATAATACTGTGTACGATACTGGCTAATATTAAAAAACCAATAAAACGCACGGATAATCCAGGTTCGCTGAATAATCCGCGCTATTTTTTCTTCACAGCGTTGACGTAAGACAACATCTTTTTCCAAATCTGCCGCCGCGTTGCCAAGATTGTAGTGACAGGAGATGTCCGCGCGTAGCCCCCAAAACCAGTGGTGGCTAAAACGCGATAATTGCTGTTGATTGAGCGCCAGATAGTGCATGTCATGTCCTTAGTGAGATGTAGGCGCTGCTGTTTCTCCATTCGATGGCTGAGGATGTTCTATGGGAGCCGCAGCGCTTGCTGTTAAAAAAAGCCATAAGGGTTTGGGGGAGGGGGTGCTTGATCTGGAAGTTGATCCCTCAGTTTAATCACCTCTAACATAAGTTTATTCATGACTTCAGTTTGAGTTGCAGCTGTTTCATCTTTCGCGGCTAACTTAGCTTTTAGGCTCTCTATCAATTCCTGGTCTTCGCGCATCGCTTTCTCTTTATCACGTAACGCTTCATCTCTATCACGTAACGCTTCATCTCTATCATGTATCGTAGCCTGTAGCTCAGCCACCGTGTCATCGTGTTTGGTTATCAGAGCCATTTTTTGACTTATTATAGCTTTTGCTGCATCCAACTCGGCAAGTGTCTTGGCGTGTTCTATGGCAAGTGTTGCATGTTCCCGATTTTCCTTCTCTAGGCGCCCCCTAAGATCTTGCAATTCATCTGCAAATGCACCACCTGCATAAGACAACAAAGATTTATCAATGGTAATTTCAATGCTCTCATCCACATCATTCACATCCCTTGGTTGGACTCGCAAGCTTGATAAATCATCTTCACTGGCTAGCATATTAAAAGGGTTAACTTTGCAATTTGTTGAAAAGCGATGGAGTGCCATTTTGCAAGTTACATCAATCAATTTAAGTTGTATTTCCCAAAAAAACGCAGCTTGCTGCACGCTATTTTTTCGTAATTGATAAAAAACTTCATCGTCTCCATCAATAGAGGCCTCCGAAATCTCTCGTTCAGCAACCGTATGACCATTTTTCATGGTGATACATAAAATATCCAACAAATAAGTCTGCAATTTATCAAATGTTACAGGCATACTAAACTCAGGATCGAGGTCATGGATATCGATGGAACCATGGCAGAGCTCACCCGTTGTAAATTGTCTCACTTTATATTCGATTTTATTATCGTTAATTGTGAGATAGAGTTTTTTATCTTGATATGAGCTCGCCTCTTCATCTTCCATAGAAAGACTATATCCCTCAATGCTATCGCACGGCTTATATAGCACTTTCATGATGGTATTGAAATCAGAATAGATTTTACGCAACGCCTCCATATTCGCCAACCCAACTGTGTACAACGTAGGGTAGAATATACTAAATATCGCAAATGAATTGACAAGAGCATTATAAGGAACAAGAAACTCATTATACAAGCGCTCTTGAACCTTTGTATAAAATCGCACAGGCTTTGGCATCATGGTTAAATCCTGGGCAAAATTTTCATTTTCATAGCCAAATAACCGGTTTCTTGCAGACTTGTAGATGGGTATTTTATTTATTGGAAATTTGACAATATAAGGTTTGATGCTCTCTGGTATAGCATGAGAAGTCCCTGCCTGCACTGTATCTAATGCAGTATTATCTTTCTCAAACAACCTTTTTATCGCCTTCAACACGTCTTGATCAGGATTAGGCATTCGTTGCAAGTAGGCATATAGTGCAGAAATCAAATCACGTTTTTTTTGCTCTGTGATTGCAGAGTCAATGTGAAAGTCCTTAATACTATTTCTGATGGTTTCTAGGTTTTCTTTTACTTTTTTAGTCTTCTCTTCAATCAAATCATATCTTTTTTTCGCTATCTCTATCCGTTTAAATGTAACATCTTTAGCGTCTTTCTTTTTTTCGTCTGCATATTTTTTATATCCCTTCGTATAAAACATATCCCAAAACGACTTCACCTCGTTATTAAAATTTTGGCTTGCGTCATTAACTGCAATTAATAAAGCTTGTATGACTGCCTTTCCTTCGTCATTACCATACAACCAGTTCTCACCAAGCTTGGCACTGACACAGGAAGATTTTACCAACGATGCTCGAACATGACACAAATTGAGGATTGCCCGATGGATATTGGCAATCTTCTTGAGTAATTCAGGGGCTTTTGTAGCATCTTGTTTACCAAACGACAATAAACCTGATTTTTTAAGATCTAAGGTATTAAAATCAATGTTTAAATAATTTACAATGACCTCAAGAGACACTTCTTTATTGCTTTCAAAATCATTGGATACAATCCCAGCCGTTTCAAGAGTGTTTTTAATCCATTGGCCTAAGGTTGTTCCAAGTAGAGATTTAACTTTTTGATCCACCTCCATCGGTCTTAGAAATTCATCAACCTGTAGTTCCTCTTGATTAACATTTTTTAAAATAAGATGACATATATCAAATGCACAAACGATCATCTCTCTAAAATCTTTATCGATAGACTCAATGCACTTATTAAAAGAGACCGCCTCAATGGCTTTAAGACAATTTTTATGAATGTACTTAAGATTTTCAATAGTGCGCTGAAGCTTGTTTTTAGGATTAGCTTTGTCAGTGTCATCACGATACACAAAAACTTCACTTTCTATTGCTTCACAATATTTAATTCGTTTTAACACCTCATCCGCAGTGTTTTGCTCTGTTATATCTAACCTTGCTAAGTCAACACAAAGCCACTGAATTAGCTCACTAAAAAACATCGCTTCATAACCATCGGTTCGATATTTATACTTGGGTAAAGAAGAGAGCTGAGAGCGTTTTTGTAAAGATTCAAATAATCGTGAAATGGAAGCTGTTATCTTAATAGGAATAAATTTCAATGGAAAATCACTAGCTCTTAATGCTTCAGCTTCTGTTTTGTACTGAGTGATAAATTCATCTAGCCTGCAATGCCAGGTTGGACAATTTTTTTCATCTAATTCCCATTGTACTGGACAATTAGGTTTGTGCAATTTTTCCTTATATAGTTGTACCATCCTATTATACCGTTTGAGGTCTTGGCGGTACACATCGGTAGAATGATTTGAAAGTGGTTTTCGTTCGGTCAATTTTTGGTATATTTTCTTGCCTATAGCTATCCATAAATCAGAATGATTACTAAGAACCGTTGCTGCTTGTAGAATTTTTTCTGTTTCATCGATTCCAGTTGGCATTTCAAATTCCTTACTATAAGTAAATAGGCGTACTCTCAACTATTCTTGGTGGGCAAAGCGAAGTGTGCTCATCAGGAAATGGGTTTTATTTACCACAACGATCAACACGGAAGCATAATAATCAAATATTGATCACCAGTCAATAGAAAAAAATGGTTCTGTGAAAACTCATGGAACGGATCGACAAAGAAACGCCTGCGCTGTTTGTACACTGGCACGAAGGTATGTTTGGTGCATTGACTTAAAGGGAGCCGGATGATGCGAGAGCATCACGTTCGGTTCTGCGAGCGGCTGAGGGTTAAGCTCCCTCGGTCGACTCACCAAACTTTAAACGCGTTATACCTGCAAATAAATGGTGGTATTAACGTAAAGAAACGGTAAAGCCGTAGCGGGACGGTTTAACCGAATATATACTTAAATTGTACTTTAGCTATTTTTTACGATTGTAAATCATTGACGGTCTTGTAATACAAGCCGTCGAAACCGCTAAAGTAAATGTAATGCTGCTAATCAGGGGATGATGAAATGAACGGTGTGCCGTATTTAAAGACAAAATTTCTCATAATAGGATTATTAATCGGCCTATTTTCTTTAGATGGCATCGCTGGAATTACAACCCCTGATACGCAACAAAATACACGCTTTAGAGTCACGAACCAATGTGATGAGAAGCTATGGATTCAACAAGATTTTAAGAATGCAACGAACGATCCAAATGTGGTAGAAATTGCCCCAGGCTTAGCTTACGACTATAGCATTCCAGATAAAGGCTTAGCTTCAACACGATTTTGGGCTAAAAAAGATTGTAATCAACATGGGTATAATTGCAACGTTGGAGAAAGTACTGCGGTACCTGAAGCCGAATCTAAAGGATGGCAAAATCCTCCTTATGCGCCAGATATTAATAGCAAGTTTGAAGCAACGTGGGGTTGCGTGGCCGCTATATTTAATCATAATCCCTCTCTTTGCGCACCGAACCCAAGCGCTCCAGGTCAAACCTTAGGCCCTGAAACCTGGTGGAACGGCTCTGCTGTGGATGGTTATACCTTGCCTTATGCGGTTAACGTCATTAATCACCAAAATACTTGTCTAGATTTACACTCAGAACAAGTATTAACCGATCCAGGCGTTAATTGTGGTGGATTAAAACCAACCCTTTGTCCTGCAAATGCAAATTTATCCACTGAAGGTCAATTCAATACCATTAATGGTGTGAATGTTACCGAAGTCAATTTACAATGGGTTCAAAAAGAGACCGGGGAGCCAATTGGTTGCTTTAGTCCCTGTGCTAAATTAACCACAGCGCAAGGCAGTGATGGTGGAAGTGACGCTGGCGGTTGGAAACATATTTTAGGGGGCTTAGCGCCAGAATCACCCGAGGCGCAAATGTATTGTTGTCCTACACCGCCCATTTCAAGCGGTCAATGCAGTGCTGGCCCTGCAGCAAGAAGCAGCTATGCAGAAGCGGTAACCCAGATTCAACATTGTAATTCATACACCTACGCTTATGATGATGCAAAAGGGTTAGCACGCTGTGGTCCGCAAACCAAATTTGAATTAATTTTTTGCCCTAAAGAAACTCAACAACCGACTGAGGTCAAATTTAAAGCGATTGTACCCCAAGGAGTGCAAGCCACTTACAATGAGCAACCCATATCCAATAACCAAGACATTAATATTGTCAATGGAGGCGTGGTTAAGCTCCTCGGTGATGCTCCCTCTCAGTGCGCTCTTAAAGTGGATTCAAATCAGCAAGTTTCAGGCGAAAGCGGCTCTCTCTGTGCCGAGTTGATTATTAATAACGCCACTAAAACGCTGACATTCCCTGAGAGTCCACCACCGCCAAAAGCAACCTTTAAGATACAATTTAATTTTAACCCGACTTTTGGTGTGAGCGCGGCTTTGAATGACAGGATTTTGAATAACGCGGAACCACTAGAAGCGTCTCAGTTGCCTCAAAACTCGGTATTAAAAGCCTTTCAAGGCAACAAATCCGCTTCATGTGATTTAACCATCAGTCCAGACAACGTGACTAGCGGGCAAGGCGAGTTATGTTCACGTCTTAATATAGTGAAAGAAAGCAGTGAAACAATACACGTTTATTTGCCTGCGGATATACCTGATTCAGGGACTGGTGGAGTTCTGCCTGAAACGCCTAAATACGTAGTGTTTGGCATGGATCCATCCATGTATGCAGAGTTTTTAAATCATATTGTTACGAATGGGTCTAAAATCGCATTGGATAATTTAGGAAATGCGACCCAAATTGATTTAATTGCTTATCAACATGACACTAGCGCCAGTTGTACTCTCGGGAAATCAGGGGACTCGTTAACCATTGTTCAAGACACAGGGCTACTGTGTAGTGGTGGTTTGGTGTTGCAAACGCAAGATAATGGCGATATCTACATCGGCTTACCCAATCCTTTGCCGCAGGCAGCCCCCAGCGGTGATAGTAAAGCCTTTGGTTTAGGCATTGCTGCAGGTATGACGATTACCGTTAACGACCAAGTTGTACGCTGGGATTCAAGAGACAAAACCGTCTATTTTCCAGCCGGACAAACGGTTGTGAACATTTTGGGTAATAACGGTTTAACGCGCGAATGTCCCATAACTCTAAATCAGAGTCAACTCACTTGGCCTAATGTTCCCGATTGTCTTGGCGTGGTGGTTCATGGAGATGTGTTGTATTTCCCAGCATTTTAACAACCAGCAACCAGGATTATAATCTCTTTGTAAATAAGAGCAGTAATCACTCGTAGTTAATTTCACTGTTTTTTAGGTCGACAATTAACCTAGACAAAACTATAACAGTATTATACATTGGCGGTTTTTAGTGAGATTTTAGTCTATGCGCATTGCTTTGATGGTCGAGTACGATGGCAGTCAGTATCATGGCTGGCAATCGCAAGCCGGTCTGCGCACAGTTCAAAAAGTGATAGAACAGGCATTAAGCAAAGTTGCGGATGAGGATATTAGTGTAATTTGTGCTGGCCGAACCGATACAGGCGTTCATGCCACCAATCAAGTCATTCATTTTGATACTGATAAAGAACGCACTATTCGCTCATGGATTCATGGCACCAATTCATTTTTGCCTAAAGACGTCTGTATTAAGTGGGGGCGAGAAATGCCCGAAACTTTTCATGCCCGATTTTCGGCACTCTCTAGGCGATATCTTTACGTCATTTATAATGCACCCATTAGACCAGGATTATTACGGTCTAATGTCACATGGCAATATCGACAGTTAAACCATCGATTGATGAATGAAGCCAGTCAGTTTTTATTAGGTGAGCAGGATTTTACGTCGTTTCGCTCCATAGAATGCCAATCCAACTCTCCGATGCGCAATGTTCAGCATTTGCAAGTAACGCGTAAAGGCGACTTTGTAATCATCGATATTTGCGCCAATGCATTTTTACATCATATGGTCAGAAATATTGCCGGGGTGCTGATTGCCGTAGGCTCTGGCCGTCAACCCGTTCCTTGGGTAAATGAGGTTTTAACTGCAAAAGATCGAAGAATGGGCGCTGAAACTGCACCGCCTTATGGACTATATCTTACCGAAGTGGTCTACCCAAAAGAGTTTGGGGTGATTAAAGGCAACAATAACCCTTTATTTCTTGGGGGATGTTAGGACATGGGGCTTGTCCGTGTGAAAATGTGCGGGATGACTCTACGTCAAGATATTGAAGTGGCGGCTTCGTTCGGTGTAGATGCTGTGGGACTGATCTTTTATTCAGAGAGCCCTCGTTCTATAACGGTGACTCAAGCGCAACAACTGACAAACAAATTACCGCCTTTCATGAGCATTGTCGCTGTTTTCGTAAATCCTAAACCTCAGCTTGTGCATGAAGTCCTCGAAGCTATTCCGGTTCATGTTTTGCAATTTCATGGGGATGAATCAAGTGATTTTTGCAGACAGTTTTCTAGGCCTTATGTCAAGGCAGTTTCAGCCGATTCTGTTGAATCCATAGTAAAGGCTACAAAGAATCATCCTTATGCCTCAGGCATATTGCTGGATACCCCATCCATTAAACGTGGAGGCAGTGGGCAATCTTTTGATTGGGAACTTATCCCTCATCATTTGTCTTTGCCGATGATTCTTGCCGGAGGTCTTAACGCTCGGAATGTGGCCGATGCAGTTTCAGGCCGAACTGTATATGCGGTTGACGTTTGCAGCGGGGTGGAAGCTTCACCCGGTATAAAAGATCACAACAAAATGAGACAATTTATGCAAACCATTCATAAAATGGAGTCACAATGAGCGGACAAGAGCTTCCAGATCAATACGGGCACTTTGGCCAATATGGCGGGATGTTCGTCGCAGATACATTAATGCATGTGTTGCAAAAGCTGCAACATGCCTACCAAGAAATACGTCATGATCCTGATTTTCAGGATGAATTTAAATCCGAGTTAACCGAATACGTCGGAAGGGAGACGCCACTTTATCACGCTAAAAATCTAAGCCAAAACCTCGGTGGCGCTCAAATATATTTAAAACGAGAAGATTTAAATCATACTGGCGCGCACAAAATTAATAACACCATAGGTCAGGCATTATTAGCCAAGCGAATGGGCAAACAGCGAATTATCGCAGAAACTGGCGCTGGTCAACATGGCGTAGCCTCTGCAACCGTTGCGGCAAAATATGGCATGGAATGTGTGGTGTATATGGGCGAGGAAGATATACAACGCCAAGCCATCAATGTTTATCGCATGAAATTATTAGGTGCAACCGTTGTTCCAGTGCATTCAGGCTCTAAAACCTTAAAAGACGCCTTAAATGAAGCCATGAGGGACTGGGTCGCTCATGTGGATGATACGTTTTATATTATCGGAACCGCAGCAGGCCCACATCCTTATCCGCAAATGGTTCGCGACTTTCAATCGGTTATTGGTGAAGAAGCCCGAAAACAACTCTTGGAAAAAATCAATTGTTTACCGGATGCTTTGGTTGCCTGTGTGGGAGGAGGGTCTAATGCAATTGGTTTGTTTCACCCCTTTTTAAACGATGAGGAGGTTAAAATTTATGGGGTAGAGGCTGGTGGAAAAGGGTTAGAAAGCGGTCAGCATGCAGCATCGCTTCTCGGTGGGAAACCAGGGGTTTTGCATGGTAATCGCACGTATTTGCTGTGTGATGAACAAGGCCAAATTATCGATACTCACTCGATTTCTGCTGGATTGGATTATCCGGGAGTCGGTCCTGAACATGCGTACTTAAAAGATATTGGACGAGTAGAATATGTTGCCGTCAATGATGAGGAAGCGCTTAAAGCATTCCATACTTTATCCAAGATTGAAGGAATTATTCCAGCCTTAGAATCCAGCCATGCGGTGGCTTATGCCATGAAATTAGCCCAATCCATGAGTCCTGAACAACACATTATTGTCAATTTGTCGGGGCGTGGAGACAAAGATATTCATACCGTTGCTCAATTAGAAGGCATAACATTATGAATCGTATTGACAAAGTACTCACGCAATTAAATGAGTCAAAAAAGAAAATGCTCAGCCCATATATTACGGCAGGCGATCCAGAGCCTGGGATCACTGTTTCTTTAATGCATGCGCTGGTTGATGGTGGTGCTGACGTATTAGAACTTGGTATCCCTTTTTCAGATCCCATGGCTGAAGGTCCAGTCATTCAGGCGGCTATGGAACGAGCATTAACCCATGGCCTGACCACAGACGATGTCTTAAATATGGTTGCTGAATTTCGAACAAACGATAGTGAAACGCCTATAATATTAATGGGCTATCTTAATCCCATTGAGCAATACGGATATGAAGCGTTCATCAAGCGAGCAAAAGAGGCTGGCGTTGATGGAACGATTTTTGTTGATTTACCCCCTGAAGAAAGCGAAACGCTTGCGCCATTATGGGAGGAACATGGTCTTTATCCGATCTATTTATGTTCTCCAACGACGTCCGACGAGCGCATGACGCGTGTAAATCAATTTGGTCGCGGTTATTTATATTATGTTTCATTAAAAGGTGTTACTGGCTCGAACGCTTTGGATTTAGAATCAGTAAGAAACGACTATTGCAAACGCAAGACTCAAACGCAATTGCCGCTCATGGTTGGGTTTGGAATTAAAACGCCTAAGATTGCTGCCCATGTGGCAGAGTTTTCGGATGGAGTCATCGTGGGGGCGGCTTTAGTTGAGACAATTAATCAGGCTTATAAAGCTCAGGGTGATTGTATAGAAGCTGGAAAATTGTTTATTGAAAAGATGCGACATGCAATGGATGAAACTCTTTACCCGTGATTTTTCAAAATTCGGCAGGGCAAAAAGTAAAAAGCATAAATCATGTATTTTGAAAGATCACAGGTATATGCGAATCCTATTTTTTTGGAATTAAAAGAATGACTGATAGTATTGAAAAAAGATCTCACTTTATTCGTCAATTAATTAAAGACGACTTAGCCAGTGGAAAACACCAAGGGGTTGTTACGCGATTTCCACCAGAACCCAATGGATACTTACATGTTGGCCACGCCAAATCAATCTGCTTAAATTTCGGATTGGCCGAGGAATTTGATGGCCGCTGTTACTTGCGTTTTGATGATACAAATCCTATTAAAGAAGAACAGGCATTTGTAAACGGAATTATAGAGGACGTGCAATGGCTTGGTTTTGATTGGCATGCCAAAACGCACTCTTCAGATTATTATCAACAATGTTATGATTATGCCGAACTATTAATTCAAAAAGGGCTGGCTTACGTTGATAGTTTAAGCATGGATGCTATTCGTGAATATCGCGGGACGTTGCAAGAGCCTGGTCGTGAAAGTCCGTATCGTAATCGTTCGGCGGAAGAGAATCTTGATTTATTCCGTCGAATGAAAGCCGGTGAATTCGAAGACGGAGCTCATGTGTTGCGTGCTCGGATTGATATGAGTTCTGGTAATTTAAACATGCGTGATCCAGTGCTCTATCGAATCCGGCACGCGACCCATCAGCAGACTGGCGATGAATGGTGTATCTATCCAATGTATGATTACGCTCATCCTTTATCTGATGCGCTTGAACATATCACGCACTCTTTGTGTACGTTAGAGTTTCAAGATCACAGACCGTTATATGATTGGCTCATTGAACATCTGCCCGTTCCAGCAAGACCCGTTCAGACTGAGTTTGCCCGGCTAAATTTATCACATACCGTAACGAGCAAACGCAAACTTAGAACATTAGTTGAAGAAAACTACGTTAGCGGCTGGGATGATCCTCGACTTCCTACGATACGTGGCATGAGAAAGCGTGGCTATCCACCCAAAGCCTTAAGAGATTTTTGCGAACTCATTGGAATTTCACGCAGTGACTCTGTGATTGATATGTCTGTGCTTGAAGAATGTGTTCGTGGTGAACTCAATAAAACGGCTAAGAGAGCAATGTGTGTGTTAAACCCGCTAAAAATAGTGATTCAAAACTATCCAGAAGGCAAGGTTGAAGAATTGAGCGCTCCTTACCATCCGCAAAACCCTGAGTTTGGCCTACGTGCTTTGCCGTTTAGTCGAGAGTTATATATTGAAGCCGATGATTTTATGGAAAATCCTCCTAAAAAATTCTTCAGGCTCTCACCTGGGTCAGAAGTTCGATTACGAAATGCGTATGTGATCCGATGTGATGAAGTCATACATAATGAGCAGGGCAATGTTATTGAGCTTCGATGCACTTACGATGAAAACACATTAGGTAAAAATCCTGAGGGTCGTAAAGTGAAAGGAGTCATTCATTGGGTTTCTGCTCAGCATGCCCACCCAGTTAAGATTTTCCAATACGATCGTTTATTTAATGATCCAAATCCAGGGCGAGAAGAAGATTTCCTACAGTTTATTAACTATGATTCCCTCAAGATTTCAAATGGTTATTGTGAGCCTTCATTAGCCACTCATCCCAAAGGGGAGGTGTTTCAGTTCGAGCGTTTAGGCTATTATGCAGTTAACGAAGAAGATAACTCTAAAACCACAGCATTTCATCGAGTGGTTAGTTTAAAAGATACTTGGGCTAAGTCTGAAAACGAATGATAGGGAGTTGGGATGCTAAAGATCTATAATTCTTTAACTCGGAAAAAAGAAGTATTCATTCCCATGAGACCTGGGAAAATTGGAATGTACGTTTGCGGAATCACCGTATACGACCGCTGTCATCTTGGCCATGCCCGGACAATGGTATGTTTTGATGTTGTTGTTCGATTTTTACGCGCACAAGGGTTTGACGTGTGCTTTGTTCGCAATATTACCGACATTGACGATAAGATCATTAACCGAGCGATTGAACGTAATATTTCTATCCAACAATTAACGGCAAAATCTATAGAAGCCATGGATATTGATACCCGAGCGCTCAATATTTTACCACCAGATAAGCAACCCCGCGCTACAGAAAATATCGATGCAATCATTGCCTTAATAGAACGTTTAATTAATAGAGGATGTGCCTATCTTACAGAATCAGGTGATGTTTGTTTTCATGTTCCAAGTTTTGAGGGGTATGGAAAACTCTCTCATAAAGATTTAGAGGGGCTGGAAGCCGGGGCGCGTATTGAAGTTACGAAAGAGAAACGCTCACCTTTAGATTTTGTTTTATGGAAAAAAGCAAAGCCAGGCGAGCCAAGCTGGCCATCACCCTGGGGGCTTGGCAGACCAGGGTGGCATATCGAATGTTCGGCAATGGCTATGGGAGAATTAGGCGAGCAGTTTGATATTCATGGAGGAGGGGCTGATTTGCAATTTCCTCACCATGAAAACGAGATTGCTCAGAGTGAAGGTGCGACTGGACATGCTTTTGCCAACTACTGGATTCATGTGGGCTTGCTGCAAGTTAATAATGAAAAAATGGCTAAATCCACGGGTAATTTTTTTACCATTGAAGACGTTTTAAACCATCATCACTCTGAGACCATACGCTATTTTTTATTAAGTAGTCATTACCGAAGTCCTTTGAATTATTCGGATGAAAACCTACAGAATGCTTATAAAGGCTTGTTACGACTTTATCAATCCCTAAAAGGGTCATCCTTCAATCCAACCGACGTGGATCGGGATTGGATTGCAAAATTCAATGAAGCGATGAATGATGATTTTAATACGCCTGAAGCTCTAGCGGTTTTATTCCAGTTAAGTCATGAACTCAATAAAACGCAATCTCCAAAATTAGCAGCCACTCTACACAAATTGGGGGGTGTGTTAGGGATTTTGTCTGAATCTCCTGAAGAGTTTTTGCAAGCAGGTCTTGCTGAACAAGATAAGGAATGGATTGAAACCATGATCAAAGAGCGAAATGAAGCTCGCCAAGAACGAAATTGGACAAAAGCTGATGACATTCGTGATCAATTGCTCAATAAAGGAATTGAGATTGAAGATGGCCCAGAAGGAACAACTTGGCGCGTTTCAAATAAGCTGGAGACCGAGGGTTAATTGATCCTAAGATCATCCCTGAATAAAGACCTTCTTTTTTATAGGAATAGGAAACCTATTCATTATGATTAGTTCTGCTAAAAAGTTAAGTATGGGTAACGCGTAGTATTTCCGCTAAAGAGGTTTCTCCAGCTAACACACGTTTAAACCCATCAGATTGAATGCTTGGCATGGTCGGCCGAATGTATTGCTCAAGGGTTGCCTGATCTTCGTTGCGATGAATCATTCCTCGCAACGTTTCGTCAACGGTAATGATTTCATAAATTCCTGTTCGTCCTTTATAGCCTGAGTGACCACAATGTTCACAGCCATTTGGCTCAAAGACTTGCAGGTTTTTTTTGTCGCTAAGCCCCATCAGCTGAAGTTCATCGTCTCGGAGTATGTGTGGCTTTTTACATGTTTCACAAAGTTTCCTGACTAATCGTTGGGCCATTAACCCAATAATGCTTGAAGAGAGTAGAAACGATTCGACACCAATATCCTTTAAACGAACTAGGGCGCCTAAGGCGGTATTGGTATGCAGAGTAGAAAAGACCAAATGGCCTGTTAAGCTCGCTTGAACAGCAATCTCAGCGGTTTCGAGATCGCGGATCTCACCGATCATAACCACATCGGGATCTTGGCGCAGTATGGCTCGTAATCCTTTGGCAAAGGTCATTTGAACTTTGGGATTTACTTGAGTTTGACCAATCCCTTGCAAGTCATACTCAATAGGGTCTTCGATGGTTAAAATATTGCGACTGACCTGATTTAATTCTTTAAGCATTGCATACAGTGACGTTGTTTTTCCCGAGCCGGTTGGTCCCGTAACTAAAAAAATACCATGTGGCTGCGAAATAAGTTTTCGAATGCTTGTTTGCGTTTGTTTAGACAGACCAAGACTATCCAAATCAAGTTGTGCTGCTTGTTGATCTAGTATTCTTAATACGATGCGCTCCCCATGATTTGAAGGTAGGGTGGAAACTCGAACATCAATATTGTGTCCACCAATATGTAACGCGATACGGCCATCTTGAGGAATCCGCTTTTCAGCGATATCGAGCTTCGCCATCACTTTAACGCGAGAAATAACCAGTGGTGCGATACTTCGTTGGATTTCTAAGACTTCTTGTAAAACGCCGTCAATTCTGTTTCGAACGAGTACCCTATTTTCATAGGTCTCAATGTGAATGTCGGATGCGTGTTGTTTAATCGCTTGAGTAAACAGGGCATTTAAGAGTCGGATAATCGGTGCATCGTCTTGTGTATCGAGTAAATCCTCGCTATCTGGTAACTGACCGGCTAATTTATCAAGGTCCATTTCTTCGGTCATTCCAACAGCTGCATCGCGAATGGAGGATTGGGATTGATAAAAATTAGCTAATTTTTTTTGAAAAACTTCAAGATCCACCTCTTTTAAGGATAATGCACAGTGCAGCAGTCGTTTCACCTCAGCAAACACCTGCAGGGGTGTTTCTTTCAAATGATAAATAACCGCTTTATTCTCCTCCTCAATATATTCCGCAACAATCCCATGCTTTTTTGCAAAATGATAAGGAATTTGAGGTTGGTTTCCGGTCATAGTTATTTAGTAAACTGAGGTTTGGGTGGAGTAACTGCAGCCGTTTTACAGGGCGGTTTACAAAACGGCGTTGGTAGTGAAGTATTTTTCCAGGGCGGATATACTGTATTCATATCATTTTCGTTATAATCTTGTGAGCGAACCATTTCTAACTGTATATCTCTTACTTGATGGTATTTAGTACCCGATACTTGTAAAGATTGATCCCTAGTTTTAAGTATAAAAGGCCTGATAAATACCATTAAAACCTTCTTCTCACGACTTGTGATGTTATGCTGAAATAATTTTCCTAACCCTGGAATATCACCCAGTATTGGGAGGCGATTATCGTCGTTACCTAAATTATCCTGAATCAATCCTCCTAATACTATTATATCACCACTATCGACATGTACTGAGGTTACAATCGCACTGATGTTAAACACAGGGTTGGTGGACGCGTCTACAGAGCTCACTGGATCAAGTGTGTCATTACCCTGATCAATTTGCATTTGAATGCCATTGTCTCTAGTAATTTGGGGTCTGACGTATAAATGTAAGGCCACATTAATTCGATCAAACGTTGTAAATGGACTCGCCGTGGTAGTACCTCCAGCATTATTAGGATAGGAAGAAGTGGCAACAGATACTTGCTTACCGATCAAAATTTTGGCTTGACGGTTATCCAACACAACCACAGAAGGGGTTGATAAGATGTTCGCTTTCCTTTCTCGTGCAAGCGCAAAGATTTGAGCTTGGAATTGATCTAAAGAAGTGTGTGAATTTAATATGGCAAAGCCTGGTCTAAAAGTACTTGCGTCTGAGGCAGAATCCGTTACCACACTTCCCCATTCAATGCCTAAATTTAATACATCACTTTCGTTAATTTCTGCAACCAAAGCCTCAATTAAAATCTGAGCTGGTTTAATGTCAAGCTGGCTAATGACAGACTTTAAAGTACGAATGAGCGTAGGCGGCGCGTTTATAATTATAGAATTAGTATTAGGTTCTGCAATAATTTGCACAGAAGGCTTTGTGGTTCCTTCAATTTGAGTGGCCGTGGCTGAAGTTGTCGGCAAGGCGCCAGGGGGAGCAGAACTGATTGTTGAAGCAGGAATTGGGGGGGGGGCGACAGCGCTTAAAGCATTCGCTCCCATGCTGGCAGAAGGGTTAGTGCTGTCTAATACGGGTCTTGTAATGGTACCAATCGTCGTACCGACCAACCCACTAAAACTAGCTTGAGCAATCCCTGCTAAAATTGGAACTAAATCTTCCGCGCGAGCGTAGCTAAGGTAAATAACTTGCGTATTGCTGTCATTACCATAAGGGCCAGGTTTGTCCAATTGTGAAATTAAAAGCCTTAATCGTATTCGCTCGGTTTTATTGCCGCTGATAAGAATAGAGTTATTGCGATCGTCCGCCGCAATCATGGTTTGGGCATGCATAATGCCTGGCTGAGTTTTGATAAGATCTTTTAAGGTGTTGGCAATATCCATGGCCAAGGCATGCCTAAGGGGGACCATGTCGATTCCACTGGCATTGGAACTATCAACTTGATTGATAATTTCAGCCATTTGACGAATGTTGCTCGCACGCCCAGATAGAATCAGCATATTTGATGGCCCATAGGCCGACACACTACTCCATTGGGGCATCAGAGGTCTAAGCACCGGTACAAGTTGCTCAGCAGGGACGTATTTGACAGGAATTACTTGCACCATCATATCATCACCACGTGGTGGCCTTTTCATTTGGCTTAGCACATCAGGTGACATAGTTTTGGCTTCGATATTCGGAACAATTTTAATGATCTCTCCGGATGGTATGGCAGCATAACCGGAGATTTGCAGCATGGATAAAAAGACCTGATACAGCTCCTTTTCATTCATTGGTTTGCTGGAAACGATGGTAATCTTACCCTGAACGCGAGGGTCAATTATAAAGTTTTTCCCAGTAATCCTAGAAACCTCAGCAATGACGGCCCGAATGTCTGCATTCCTTAAGTTCCAAATGGTATTAGATAATTGCTTGGTGGGAGCATGCAGTGTTGATTCGATTTTCTTTTTTAATGATTGGGCTTGGGCTAGGTTTTTAAGTGGGCCGACTTTAACGAGATATAATTTTTTTTCATTAAGATAGGCAATTTCGATGGGATCTTTAGTAACCGTCTCTAACTTAGTTTTTAATTCATTGGCTTGCTTTTGCGAGGAATAAGCGGCCACATGAAGAAGATAAACGGTTTCTTTATCTTCTGTTGAGGTTTTAATGTCAACATCCGCGGCACTTGCCAGCGAAGCGAACAGAAGTATTAAAATGTAAACCCAAACGCGCATCAATAAACCATGTTTTTATGAATGATTTCATGATAACTAAAATTGAAACGTTGTAATAGGCCTGTAAACAAATTTCTCTCTTTACGCTCTGTACATGACAAAAAACCTGTCATGTAAAGATCATAAATTCTGAATAAAAATGGGGTGGGGAGGTGAAGTTGGTAGCTATGGGTGGGCTCGAACCACCGACCTCAGCATTATGAGTGCTGCGCTCTAACCAGCTGAGCTACATAGCCACGATCGGGCGAGATTTTGTCTTCTTAAGCGCAGCTTGTCAAGTGTTTATGGAATTTATTCTCTGTACATGACAAAAAAATCTGTCATGTACAGAGGAAGTTATTCTTAACGCCACTCGATAATAGACAAATACTAAACAAGCTGATAACATTTTATGTTCACTTGTAAGTTTTGGATATAGAGCTATATCTACGATACTTCAAAATGCGATATTTTAGTCGATATGATTTTTTTGCTGTGTGAATATTAAAGCATCCCCATAAAATCGCATTTTGAAGTATCTTGGGTATGTGTCATAGCTCTCAGCTTTAATCGATTGGAGTTTTACCTATGGCTTATAGTAACCCACCTCAATCTGCCGCAGCGGAAGTTTTTTCAATTAAAACCTTTATGCCTTGGATTGTATGGGGACTCGGGTGCCTATTTTATTTTTATGAATGTTTATTACAAGTGTCACCTAGTGTAATGAGCCATGAGTTGATGCATGACTTTTCTGTTACAAGCCACACATTAGGAATTTTATCGGGCATTTATTTTTATTCTTACGCATCGATGCAATTACCAGGTGGCTTGCTTCTTGATTACTTTGGTCCTAGAAAACTGCTAACCATCGCAACAGCCATTTGTGCAGTGAGTACAATTGCGTTTGGATTAACGAATAGTTTTTACATGGCATGTATTGCCAGATTAATGATTGGTTTTGGTTCAGCGTTTGCAGCCATCGGTGCAATGAAACTAGCCGCTAATTGGTTTCCTTCAGAGCGTTTTGCGCTTTTAACTGGGATCATGGTGACCATTGGTATGCTTGGTGCCATTGGAGGTGAAGCTCCATTAGCGATACTCATCGATAATTATGGCTGGCGGCAAAGCATGAATATTATGGGGAGTATTGGAGTAGCTCTGGCGATTTTAATCTTTCTTGTCGCTCGCGACGTGCCTAAGGACGAACGAAGAAATTACGCAGCACAGCCTTTGCAAAATAGCGGCGAAGAGTCCTTATTAAAAAGCTTATTGGCTTTAATTAAAAACAAACAATTATGGTTGATTGCAACATACGGTGGCTTAATGTACATGGCTACGCCAGTTTTTTGTGGGCTTTGGGGCGTACCATTTTTAATGTTTAAAATGGATCTTGCTAAAGCTACCGCTGCAAACTACATTTCTCTTGTATTTATTGGATGGGCAATTGCCAGTCCTTTATGGGGAATTTATTCAGGGCGTATTGGTCGCCGTAAACCACCGTTGTATTTTGGTAGCATTGGAGCCTTGATTTGCAGTTCTTTATTTATATTTGCACCCATCCAATCCGGTACGATGATGCAATTGCTCCTGTTTATGTTCGGTATTTTTTCAGCAGGCTTTTTGCCAGCATTTGCAGTAGCCAAAGAATTATGCAACCAACGATACGTTGCGACGGGGTTGAGCTTCATGAATATGATGAATATGATAGGAATCGCTGTTGCTCAGCCGATCATTGGTTATATACTGGATATGTTTTGGACCGGTGAAGCCGTGAATGGGGTTCGTGTGTATCCCATGGAGGCGTATCATCTTGGCTTGGCTTTATTACCCGCTGGAATACTAATTTCTTTGTTAATTCTCCCTCTGATTCGGGAAACGTATTGTAAAAATATTGAAGAACATGAATAACTTTATATGTGCTTGTCTGGGCTTGACCTAGACCTTTAATGTATTTCCACTTAATAACTTTTTATATGAAGCATCATGACTAAAAAACTATACATCAAAACCAATGGCTGTCAGATGAACGAGTATGATTCATCTAAGATGGCAGAAGTATTATTGAGCTCACATGGACTTGAAAAAACGAATGACGTTGAGGAAGCTGATGTTATTTTGCTAAATACCTGTTCGATTCGTGAAAAAGCGCAAGAAAAAGTTTTTTCTCAATTAGGACAGTGGCGAGAATACAAGCAAAAAAATCCTCATGTCGTTATTGGAGTAGGGGGATGCGTTGCTAGTCAAGAAGGGTCGGATATTATCAAGCGCGCTCCTTTTGTGGATTTAGTGTTTGGCCCACAAACATTGCATCGTCTACCCGCAATGCTTGAAGAACGATTAAGCTCAAAAAAACCTGTTGTGGACATTTCATTTCCTGAAATTGAGAAGTTTGATCATTTACCTGCTCCCAGAGCTGAAGGGCCTATTGCCTTTGTTTCCATTATGGAAGGGTGCAGCAAATACTGCAGTTATTGTGTGGTACCTTATACTCGCGGTGAAGAAATCAGCCGTCCGTTTGATGATGTTTTGGCGGAATGCTACCAGTTGGCCGAGCAAGGTGTGCGCGAAATTAATCTTCTTGGACAAAACGTAAATGACTATCGCGGAGAAATGCGTAACGGTGATATTGCGGATTTGGCTTTACTGATTCATTACTTAGCCGCAATCGATGGTATGGATAGGATTCGATACACCACGTCTCATCCCGTTGCGTTTTCAGATAATTTAATCAACGCCTATGCTGAGGTTCCTGAGTTAGCCAATCATTTGCATTTACCCGTTCAAAGTGGCTCCGATCGCATTCTTGCAATGATGAAGCGAGGATATACGGCCATGGAATATAAGTCCAAAATTAGAAAACTTCGCAAAGTTCGTCCAGATATCCGACTCTCAACCGATATTATTGTGGGATTTCCAGGAGAAACGGATAAGGATTTTGAAGACACTATGAACTTAGTTCATGAAATTGGGTTTGATACTTCATTTAGTTTTATTTTCAGCGCACGCCCGGGAACCCCTGCGGCCAATCTTCCAGATGATACGCCCATGGAGGTCAAAAAAGAACGCCTAAGAATTTTACAAGATCGGTTGTTGCTGCAAGCAGGGCGTTACAGTGAATCGATGGTTGGAACCAATCAACGAATTCTTATAACAGGCCGTTCTAAAAAAAGAGAACAGCAATTGGCAGGTCGCACGGAATGTAATCGTGTCGTTAATTTTGATGGAAATCCTAGCTTAATTGGGAAATTTGCCGAGGTTGTCATTACCGAAGCGCAACCAAACTCTCTGCGGGGTCGATTAATCGTTAATGAATGAATTTGTTAAAAAAGAAGCCATTGTGCCTCCTGAACATCATGGGCAACGTGCTGACGTTGCCCTTGCTACACTCTTTCCAGAGTATTCCCGAGCCCAACTCTCTTTATGGCTAAAAAAAGGCTTTATTACCTTTAACGATCATTGTTTAAAGCCAAAGGAAAAAGTCAAAGGTGGGGAACTTGTGCGAATTGAAGCAAGCTTTGCTCGAGGTGATGCATCTTTTGAAGCAGAGGATATTCCGCTAAACGTGGTATTTGAAGACGATCATTTGTTAATCATTAATAAACCTTCCGGTTTAGTCGTTCATCCAGGGGCTGGTAATCTTAAATCTACCCTAGTAAATGCGTTGCTGCATTATGATCCAGCATTAGAACCGTTACCCAGAGCCGGAATTGTCCATCGACTGGATAAAGATACTACAGGCCTCCTTATTGTAGCTAAAACATTACCAGCCCACACCGCCTTAATTCGTCAAATGCAAGCTCGTGAAATTCAACGAAGCTATTTAACCTTGGTACATGGCCATGTTATCGCCGGAGGAAAACTAGCTACGTTTTATGGGCGACACCCAAGAAATCGCTTGAAAATGGCGGTGACTAAGCAGGGTAAAGAAGCGGTTACCGAATACAGGGTTAAACAACATTTTAATCACTTTACCTTACTTGATATTAGATTGTTAACTGGCCGAACGCATCAAATTCGGGTTCATATGGCTCACCTAAACCATCCTATTGTAGGTGATCCGTTATATGGCGGTCGAGCGCGTATTCCTGCACGTGTTTCTGATTCGTTAAAAAACACTTTACAGACATTCAAACGACAGGCGTTGCATGCTTATTCTTTATCATTTTTGCATCCAATCTCACATCAAGAGTTGACATTTACTATTCCATTGCCTGATGATTTTAAACAGTTACTATCACAAATGGACGAGACAGATGAACTATATAATTCCTGAGTGGCCAGCTCCAAATCATATTGGTGCTTTAACAACAACAAGATTAGGCGGAGAAAGCAACGCTCCCTTTGATAGCAATAATTTGGCATTACATGTGGGAGATAATCCAGAGCATGTTCGAGCTAACCGTAAGGCGCTGGTACAAGAATTAAATTTACCCAGCGAGCCAGAATGGCTTGATCAGAATCATACCAATCACTGTGTTGTGGCAGAAGACGTCTCTGAACGCAAAGCGGATGCAGCCATTACCCATGATTCAAAACGCATTCTTGCAGTAATGACCGCTGATTGCTTGCCGATCCTCCTCTGCGACCGTAAGGGTACTGAAATTGCAGCAATCCATGCGGGATGGAAAGGGTTGGCTGATGGTATCATTGAAAACACCTTAAAAAAAATGAATAATCAACCCGCAGCATTGATTGCCTGGATAGGGCCTTCTATTTGCAAATCTTGCTATGAAGTGGGTGAGGATGTCATGGCTGCTTTTGCGAAATCATATCCTAATATGAGAACAGGATTTCATCAGCAAGAAGCTCGCTGGTATGCTGATCTGCCTTTGCTCGCTAAACTGATTATGTCTGAGCAAGGACTGGAAGCTGTTTACGCGTCTGGGATTTGCACTAAGGAAGATGAAAAACATTTCTATTCCTATCGTAGGGATGGTCAAACGGGTAGAATGGCTACCTTAATTTGGTTTAAACAGGATAAATGACAATGTTTTATAGAGTTCGATCCCTGGTTGGAGTTATTGCTTTATGCTTAACTTCAGTTGTTTTTGCACAAAAAGATGCGCCTTTATTGCCAACCTTGGCCCCAGTTTTGGACGCGACTATGCCCGCTATTGTTAACGTTGCGGTGCAAGGGATTATTCCTAGCAACGGCATGCCGCTATCGGATGATGATGATAAGTCAGAACACGCTCCACAACCTGGTGTTGAAAAACCAAGGAAGTTTCAAAGTATTGGCTCAGGCGTCATTATTGATCCTAAAAATGGAATCATTCTTACCAATGATCATGTGATTCGAAATTCAACTTTGATCACGGTTACGCTGAATGATGGCAGGCGGTTAAAGGCAAAGTTAATTGGGGGCGATAGCGCTACTGATGTGGCTGTGCTTAAAATTGATGCTAAAAATTTAAAAAGCTTACCTATTGGGGATTCTGATCGGCTCGAAGTGGGTGATTTTGTGGTGGCTATTGGTAATCCCTTTGGTTTGAATAGCACCGGAAACAGTCAATCAGCAACATTTGGAATCGTTAGTGCTATGAAGCGTAGCGATTTAAACATCGAAGGAATTGAAAACTTCATCCAAACCGACGCAGCAATTAACCCCGGTAATTCTGGTGGCGCATTGGTCAATACAAAAGGGGAATTGATTGGAATTAATACGGCTATTATCTCTATGTATGGGGGGAACGTCGGTATTGGGTTTGCCATTCCAATTAATATGGCCAGGGATGTTGCTCAACAAATCATAAAATTTGGTTCCGTTCATCGTGGTCTAATGGGTATTTTTGTACAGCACCTGACTCCAGAGCTTGCGCAAGCCATGGGGTATCCTGAAGATTTTAAAGGCGCTTTAGTTTCACAAGTCAATGAAAACTCGCCTGCAGAATCAGCTGGATTAAAAGCTGGCGATGTAATCACTCAAATTAATGACACAAGAATTACCCAGGCTTCACAGGTTAAAACAACCGTTAGCTTGCTGCGTGTCGGAAGTACTGCAATCATTAAAGCAAAACGTAAAGATAAAGATATTACGTTTAAAGTCATTGTGACTGACATGAAAAAGCATGAGCAAGAACTGCAATCTAAAAACCCATTTCTATTTGGACTAGCATTATCCGACTTCCAGCAGGACTCTCCTTTGCATGGTCATATTAAAGGAGTTCAGGTGGTTGGTGCAGTCGAAACAAGCGCAGGCTGGAGAGCGGGGTTAAGACCTGGAGATGTGATTATTGCTGCTAACAACAAACCTGCAAAAACAATGGATGAATTGCAAGCCATTGCTAAAGAAAACAACAAGCAACTGCTCGTTCAGGTATTACGCGGAGCAGGCGCTCTTTATATTCTTGTTATCTAGAGTCTGTTGACATTTCACTTATCGCTCATGTGCCGGTACCGGATAACGTCCGGCACAAACTTTTTTGCCCGCGGCATCCGGTTAATTTAAATCATCAGCAATTTCTTAGGCAACGTATATGGACTCATCCGTTTTCACTCAATGATTACTTGCGAAAACGGATGAGTCCATATACGTTACCTAACAAGGGGCATCATTTGACTCGTGTGATATACCCTTGTTATTAATAGGTATAATATTTTACTGCTTCACCACGCGCTACTTTTAACCATTCGAGTACTTACAATAGATAAGGCAATGTTTAATATAGTCTTTGCTCTGTACATGACAAAAAACCTGTCATGTACAGAGTAGTCTTTGCAAAAATTATTTCGAGGCTTCCGACATAGTGATAAACTCAATATTTATTGACAGAGAATATAGATGGTCTTCATAATGTTTTTTTTCAGAAATGTTTAAGTTTTAATTTTGAGGAAGACTTCTAAAGGATTATTTGCTATGTGTCAATTAAAGGTTAATGCTCAATGGCTTCTTATAGCAATATCAGTCCTTTTAATCGGGTGCACCAGCATTGGAACAACTATCCTACCTAAAAATCGCGCCGGCTACAATGATGCTATGATACTCAGTGAAGAGTACCAATTGTTGCTTAATATTGTACGGTTACGATTCGACGATCGGCCTTATTTTATCAACGTAGACAATATTACATCTTCCAATAACCTCGCTTTCTCTGGTGAATTAGGTACCAGCTACTCTGCTGCTGAAAAGCTCTCTGCTTCTGCCAAACAGAAATCATCTTATTCGGATTCGCCTACGATTACTTTTACGCCCCTGCAAGGCGAGAAATTTACTAGGGAAATGTTAACTCCAATAGACACGCAAGTCGTATATACAATGCTGGAAGCAGGATTTAATATTTCAAAGCTTTTTCGAATTTTATTTTATAAATTTGGTAACTTTAATAATATTTCAAGCATAACCATGCCTGGTCCACCAGACTTTCAAGAAGTCATGGAAATAGTGACTTTATTAGAAGAACTTCAAAGAGAACGGGCAATTTATTTCCAAGAAAACCTAATTACTCATGTTTCAAAAAATATAGCAACCGCTCCTCAAAAACGAATTAAACATTTGGAGACGCTTACAGAAAAATACTATGAGGACCGAAAATATGAAGATGAAAAGGAATAATTAGATGAGAATCGCTATTGTGTATCTAATGTTATCGCTAACTTCAATGGCGTATGCAGAAACCAATACATTAAGTCTTTCATTTGAGAAGTTGCTTGCTAATTTATATCATCCGAATAATGAGGGCCTTAACAGCAAACTTTCAGAAAATGAAACCAGCACATCAAAACGAATAATTTTAGCGGCAAAGGATTCTTCACTAATACATTCAAAAAATGCTCTTGCAGCAAGAAGTGAAGGCGATAGAGGGCGAGTTTCTAATAAAATGCCTATAACTCCTAGAGCTAGCATCGACATTGTAATTGATGATAATTATCGAAATTCCCCTAAAGTGTTAAGACTTTATAAATTATTGGGTTTTAAAGATAGACCTAAAGTAATTCATCTCGTTAATGACCCCAGTATAGCTAGCGATGAGGATGATATTGTAGCTTTTAAGCAGCGAACTTTTCTAAGCGCCTTATATTATTTAAGAAACGCTGTTGAAGTTACTCCTGAAATGATCAAGTGTGGCCTGGTAGATATTCCTAGGTACCCCAATGGTCAATATTACGATATGACTAATATTACCAAAGGCATTTTGCATATTTATACATCGAAAACAAGACCGCGCTGTGATGTAAGTGTGTCTGTATACTATCGCAACCATTGGTTCTTCATCAGAGACTCTGACATCTCCTCTAAAAGAACCTTTGCCATGATGCAGCTTTTGTTTAATTTACTCGCAAGCGAACGCGCTACTCAAGCACCGGTTATTACTGTTCCTGTAAGATGAGTCTAAGTGTTGTGCAAGCAGTATAATACTTTAGTCTTGCTCTTATCTTTTCACAATGAGTGATCATCCTGTATCATCAATGATGATTCTGAATGAAGAGTGATTTGCGTTCTATTCGCAGAGTAAAATGAGCAGTGGCAATCAAGACGCTATATAAATAGGGACGAATTTAATAACTATCCTGGAGAAAATAAGGCTGAACAGCCGGGTTTTTCTCGCATAAACAAAATGGAAAATAATAAACCAACCCAATGTGCTGAATTTTGATAATTTACACTCTGTACATGACAGGTTTTTTTGTCATGTACAGAGTAATTTACATCGAATTAATTGATCATGAATTTTATTGTGATATATTATGGAAAGTAATTTTCATAAAAAGGGATTTAACATGAAAAAATCTAATATTTTATTTATCACTCTGACACTTCTTTTTCCTTCAGTACTATTTGCCAGTACTTGCGAAGAAACCAAGTCAAACTATTGTTCTCTCGATGATTTAAAAAAAGACTCTGGTTTAGATAAAAGCTTTAATTTGTCAAAAGACCCTGCCGGCTTGGCTGTTGAAGCCAAGCAACAAGGGGTTGACGCTTCCTCCTTGTTTCAAGAGTATGCCAACAAAAATAACTGTGTATTATATTCAATCTCCATGATGGAGCTTGTGAAAGGACTTTTCAAAGGTTCCACAGATGGGCTCTTTAAGCAAAACTCGCAAAATTCTTCCGATACTCATGCCATGAGCAATAAATATATTTTGGTTGATGGTGATAAGGCATTATGCATTAAAAAATTAGATTTAAAGCTTCCTATTAAAGAGTACTCGCCTCAATCTGATAGTAAGAACAATCAGTAAAATTTTTTGCTTTTCATGGCATTCATTGATAATAAGGAGCTCAATTATGAAACTGATTCAGAAATTTTCTTGTCTGATAATGGTGTTTTTTACAACTTGGGTTCATGCTGAAATTACGATAAATGAGTCTCCAGTTAATCCCGAAGTTAAACAGAGCATGGAAAAATACACCCCCTGTGACGTATCCTCACTGGCGGCTCAGCTTGATGCTCAATTTTCGGTTGTGTACTTGAAAGACGATCTTGCCAAGTACAATTACTATATGATCAGAAATAAAAATGCATTCAATGCCGACAATATTCGTAAGATTACCTGTGAATATATCAAGAAAAATAATTGTTATCTTTTTTGGGGAAATGTAGCAAACATGGCTATGATTTCTCAGCAAAAAGCTGCCTGGTTCCCTGCCGATACAAGCCCACACTACTTGTTATCTCCCATGGTTACTTGTACGAAAGACTGATTCTTTGATAGGTAAGCCTTGATTAAGGCTCTCCCGGAGAATCAAAATTGTAAGTTACATCCATTCCACAGGCTGGGTTGAAAACGACCCAGCATTCTACCTAATTAATACCTGCTTTTGCACTGCTGAATTGTTGGATATGCCCTTCCTTTCTTAACTTCAGTATATCTCTATCTGTTTTGAGGTTATCCGTGACCCTGACATCGAACCTCCTGGTATATCGACTCATGTCAGCCCAAATAAACCGGTCAAAACCGGCAGTTATAATTGTCGTTTACCGGCAAAGATAATTGTTGCCTTATAACAACTCACAGATGCTCAAATTACCCCCAGAAATTCCTCATTGCGATTGTGCAACCATAGAAGTTTTGGTAAGTGAAAAACTTGTATCAACCCCAGTTATGAGTTTTTCATGAACAATTTCCGATCAGTTTGATAGCTGGTATGTTCAATGGCTCAATTGCATATGCAGCCAAAGCAGAAACCAGATGAGTCATAGCATTGATCATTGAACGGTGCCGAGTGTATCAAACCTGATAGCAATACTTAAGGTGTCCTATTACCAGGGCAAACGCATGTGTGATATAAAGATAGTCAGTTAGAATTTTTTATGAGATTATTGATCTATTATCTACGTCCCACACTTTATGCGCGGGATCCAGGAATCTAATAATATCGGTGGATCCCGCGCATAAAGTGTGGGGCGTAGGCAAATAGGGTAATTTACAATCACACGTGCTCCCGCCTTGGTCCTATTACTGTTACTATGATCTCTATTTGGTTTAACATCTGTTTTTCAAAGCGTGATAAATTATTTTTATCGTTCATGTTTTTACGCTTTCTGGTGATAAGCTTCAAACCTTGGCTAAATAACTCATCGAACATTTTTTTACGTAGGTAGTCTTTATCGCCAAAAGCCAGTCCCTGCAAATATTTAAGCAGTGACGCGGCTGCTTTGCTGTTATGCTGATTGCTCTGTTGGATTTTAAATGCCATCAATTCTCCTTTGTCATTTGTTACAAGATGAAGCATTAGTCCAAAAAAACCAACCGACAAAGTATGTCCATAATCTGCGACCGTCTTAAACGTTTTATGTCGGCCTGAGCGTTTGATATGACAAACTGGCAAGCAAGTAGAAAGTAATCAGGTTTTTCAATGTCAGGAAGACGCGTTTCTAACAATAAAAGAGCTAAAGAAAAAACTCAGATTTCATCGTGTGGATGCTGAGCTTATTGAGGTAAATAAACATGGCCGCCGCGGGCGACCAAGGCAGGCGAGCACCCTGAAAAGCGTGGTTACCAAATCCAGCACCAACTGACGTTTGATGAGGCCACAGTTGCCAAGAAGCGCGCTTTGAAGGGCCGCTTCATTTTAGCTAGCAATGAACGGGATAAATCGGGTTTACCTTGCAAGGACTTACTAGGGAATATAAAGCCCAGTCTGGAACGGAAGTAGGGTTCAAATTCATCAAGGGCGACACCTTTGAGGTGGATTCTGTTTTCCTCAAAATACCAGAACGCATTACAGCGCTCATGATGGTTATGACATTATGCCTGATGGTGTATGGCCTGAGTGAGTTTGACCTGCGTGAAACGTTACAGGCTCAAAATGAGACCATTCCCAATCAACTGGATAAGCCAACGAATAAGCCTAGTTTGAAGTGGGTCTATTTTTTATTTCGCGTAGTAAATGAATTATGGGTTAAGCAGATAGGTGAGGTATTCAAGTTGGTTGTGAATATTGATTCGTACCTAAAGAGGACTATCAATTATTTTGGTGTTCATGCCCAACAGATTTATTTAAATCCCGCATGATGTTGAGCAGCGTCTAGGTTGATGAGCTGCATAGAATAATGGGAAAATCTGGTGACCCAGGGGGGACTTTCGGCTAAAAATACCCTGTATAAGCTCCGCTCTTGTGAGCATGCGCGGTTTTTTGCAGCACCAAGAATCAGAGCACACATTGAAAATTGGGCAGCACTAAAAATGAACAAATATATGGCAAAAAGATCGGAAACGTAGTTTTTTGTTTTGAGCAAACTCTCTAATTGGAAAAAATTAAGTTAGAGGTGCGGAATGTCAGCTTCAAAACAATTTGAAGAGAAAGTCATGGATTTGGCTAAACAAATTGACGAAAATTAATTATAAGTTTTTTAATATAATATCTCCTCGTATCAAAGGACGAGGAGAATACCTGGTATTGCTGGCGTCAAATTCTACGATTATTCTATCAATGTCATTCAGTACTCGAATGGGACCACTTCGTCATCACTTAAAAGGACTACCCACGAACTTTTCAAATTAATTTATAATAAAGAATCTCGTATAGGAAAAAACACTAGACTATGCTAGTACCCTTGAATGAACCAAGTAATTTTCGTTACATTTACATTAATTCTGCAAGCAATCGCGTTCATCTTCTGATTCCTTTTATAGCGGGTCTTGATGTGAGCACTGATAATACGTGTAAATCAGACCTGGAGTTAAAAGCATTTTTTGAAGGTGGTGCTGTTAAAGAGTTGGAGTCTTATAAGAATACACTTGAATTTCATCTTTCTTTACTGGAAGAAAGTGATAAGCATTATTACACAAAAAAGGAACGACTAGCTCAAATCGATACGTACCTCGAAGCAGTTGTTGACCTGAGAGGGATTTATAGGAGTGTTGTAAACACCTTACTGAGCAAGCCTTCCAATTTATACAGCATTCAGTTAAGACCACGAGTTCAAGACCCTATGTCTCGCGTGGTGAACCCAGTCTTTACAATCAATCGAGGCAATGACAGACGCGGTGCGCCACTGTCTCCTTTGTATAATGAAATGCATAAGGTCTTTGCAGGGCTTTCATTAGGAAAAGTAGATCCTCGCACAGAACTTATTAAAAAAGTATTAGATGCGTTGCCCTCAAATACCTCTTTTGAAAACATGCAAGCCGAATTGGCTATTCAATATGGCGTGCCGGATGATTTTTTTAAAAAAATAACGGATGCGCATCGTCAAGAGCAAATGGTTGATAAGTCATATGTGGATACACTCATGGGGTTTGATGCACATACAACCTCTCGCGAATATATCGAGGCCCTATTAGGGATTTGTGCACCGAACTTTCAGAGTATATTGGAAAGTTCCCCTTTTTATTTTGAATGTTCGTCTGTTCCCTCTGAAAAGGCTGAGCGATTATCAATTTTAACGCAGTTTTACTTAGGCTCTTTAAACGTTTATTGTCGTGCTAAAGGGATTAGCAATAAAAATTTTGGTGTGATTTTGGATAAATCCTCTCGTTTAAGTAAAGCGCTAGTGGAACTTGTGGCGAACACACTCAGCCGTGGTGGTGATGTGGAGCATGCTGTCATCGATTTTTGTAATGCTCATCAAGGCAAAAATGAATTTGATTTGTCACGTGGTTTAAGCACCGTTGAACCTGAAAACGACAAAGATGCGATTGTTCAAAAATTTAAAACCACCTACCGCACCGTAACGGCTACGAAAGAAAATCCTCACATGGATGATTTCATGCTTTTGGATACTGAAGCATTGGGCGATAATGATATTTTTTTCACCAACAAAGGTTTAATTTGCACTGATGCTTCGAATATCATTCCCAGAACATCCCAAAACCAAGATTATTTGGCTGAGATTCATACGGAAGCACGCATGCATCGTGACATCGTCACACCTCAAGATGAACCCGTTATCACGATTGATATCGAGCCTGCTGCCCTCATGGATAAATTGAGCCACGTACAATGGGATAGACTTCCCCAAGAAGTGGTTGATGTCTGTCATGCACAACCCGCATTTAAAGTCCGCGACCTTTTAGATGATGTGGCGAAAGGCAAACAAGATGAAGCACGTCTTATTTTAGAGTCATCGCAAGACAAACAAACGTTGCTTAAGACACCGGGTAAATTTACCGATTACTCGGGACGAACGTTTCATTGCACAGCCTATGAATATGCTTATTGGGCTAAAGATACGCATATGCAGCGTATGCTAGAACGTCATATGGATGATGAAACCAAAGCACTCATGTTAGAAAAAATTGATGCAATGGAGCATTCAGGACTTCTTTATCAACAGCATGGTATTTCTTACCAAAACGCACATTATGACATGAGTTTTGTTTTGAAACATTTGAATGCTGATGAATTTCGTCAATTAAAAACGATGGTGGGCCGAAGGCATTCAAAGATACAACAAGCCACAACCAATAACTATAAAACGATATCGTTTACAGCAACAGAATATGAATCACTTAAAAAGATATTATTACAACGCTGTCCAAAGGGTATTTTTTCTATCTTTTATTCATCTCCAGCAATAATCTTCTGTGAAAAACTACAATTTGATTTCCGTTCGTTGATTACAGCACTGGATAATTATTTGACTAATTATGATAATTGGGACTTTCATCGACAGGTAGACGCCTGGATGAAGGTTGGCAAGGCTCAACGCGATGTGCCCGCGCACATCGCTCATGAGTATTGTAGGCAGGGTCGATTATTCGACCCTTTGCCTTCGTTTAATGAGCCGATTCTGCCGCGCGACCTTACTATTCATAATTATATAACGAATGATAAAGCTTGGTTTCCTCTTTCTTCATCCTCATCTGGACTGGGTTTCGATTTTGCATTAATACGCGCGGGGGCCGAGCGCGCGATGTCATGGAGCTCGCTTGTTAACCTGCAGAACGAATGGCCGAATATCGATTTGGCGGCAGTGCGCCATCTTGATGAGACGAGAATTGGCGATCTCACGCTATCGCGAGAAACTCTAAGTCGGCCTGCAAATCGCACGAGAATGGCGTATTAGATTTTTTGAAGAAGTGCGATCGTAATTTGCACCGCCTAAAAACACGCATTTTGAACGATCACGGGGATAACTCATGCTAGTGCGAGCTTTGTGACGATCTCACTTCCATGAGCTTCAACGACTCAGGCAATTCTTGATTCGGCGGATAGAATGTTCAGGCCAAGTAGGGGCAATAAACTAGAGTACCTCGACGTTTAAAACGGTTTCATAAATTCGCTCAAATCCGGTTTTTCTTTCATGCGATATTGATAGACTGCAAAAAAAGCCATCACATTTTTTAAATAATTACGAGTTTCATGCCAGGGCAATGTTTCAATCCAGATGTCAATCTGCTTTGGAGGATGATTTTTTAACCAATAAATCACTTGACTTGGGCCAGCATTGTACGCTGCGGCCATTAAGAGTGGATGTTGATTAAAACGCTTGCCTAAATATTGCAAATAGGCAGAGCCAATCTGGATATTAATGGGTGCCAAAAATAACTGTTTTTCTCCTTGATAGGGGATCTTTTGTTGATTTGCTATATTTTTGGCAGTCTTAGGAAGGACTTGCATCAAGCCATGGGCGCCAGCGCTGGATACAACGTTTTCACGAAAGGTGCTTTCCTGTCGAATAATCGCGAAGATAAATTCTTTAGATAAGTGATAATTGTTGGCATATTTGGTAATGGTTTTGCGATACGCGAGTGGGAATCGTAAGGTAAGATGATTATTAAGTTCATCGTTGTTACTTAAATACAATGCCTTATCATACCATTCTAATTCTTGCGCTAACCAATAGGCTAGGGCACTTCGTTCTTCTTTCGAAAGCTCAAGTACGAAATCGTTGATCATTCTCGAGGCTTGAAAGGGTTGATTGGTATTGTAGAGTTGTTTAATTTGATCGGTAAAAGGTAGATAAGGCGCGAGGATTGCAAGATTTTTATTGGTAGGCTCGTGTTCAAAAGCAAAGGGTTTTTTGATGCGAGTGCTGGCTAGAAAGCCATAGTAATTTCTAGTTTTAGCCAGTTGTTCATAAAGCTCATGCGCTTCTTGTTTTTTTCCTTGCGCTTCCAAAGATCGCGCAAGCCAATATTGCCAAGCAAGATTATCGGGTTCATTCGCCAATCGAATAAGGCGTTCAACTTTTTTCCAGTGATGGGTTTTTAATGCGAATCGTATTTGCCAGTCGAGCAAGAGATCCGTGTAATATTCTCGCTTCACTTGCGCAAACCAGAAGGGGGCATCTTTATGATTTCTCATGGCTTTATATAATGCTACGTGGGCGAGAAATTCCTGTTGTTGAGCTTCGCTAAGTAATTTTTTAGTGTTGACGTGTTTCCAGTATTTAATGGCCTGATCCATATTGGTTGAGACCATACGCTTTAGCCCGTACAAGTAATAATCATCATGTAACTGACCGACTTCAAGCGTTGCAATCGCCGTAGGTTTTTGATAAATCTTATTTAAAAGAGCTACATCATGAAGACGAGGGGGGTTAAGTTGTTTTAATAGATAACGAGCCAATGATAAATTGCGCTTTTGTAATGCAAGGGTAATGCGTTGAACTATCAGTTGTTCTCGGTTCTTATCCTGTGCTAACAACTGATCGAATAGGCCATTACAAGCAGACGGTTGGGATTGGCCCGAAAGCCAAATGGGCTTGGCCGCAGTTATTGCTTCATCGGTATATCCTAAATGATAACGAGCAGTCCAATAATAACATTGTAATTCCAAATCATTCGTTGATTTGTAATGGTCGTTAAATAAAGACCAGTTTTTTTCTTTAGCTAATTTATAGAGCCATTTTGCCCGTAATTTATTCGCTAAGGGGGAGTCATCTTTAATAAATGAAAAAAACTCAGGCGAAGGATTAGTGCTTAACGATTCACTAAGTTCATAATAAGTTTGAAATTTTTGAAGATAAGCTTCTCCTGAGCTTGCATAGCCAAACGCAGTAAAACCTAGTCCAATTAGGAGTAAAAAAAATTTCTTCATGATTTGAGGGAGTGCTCTGGGTTCTAAACACCACCCAATGGTTCACGCAATTCTTGAATGGTGTTTGTATAATCGTTTGTGTTAAATATAGCAGAGCCTGCCACAAATTGACTAGCGCCGGCGAGAGCAAGTCGTGCAATATTTTCTTTAGAAACTCCCCCATCGACACAAATAGGCAAATCAGGGTAGGCACGATGAATTGTTTTTAGTTTATCAATGACTTCTGATATCAGGGTTTGACCTCCAAAACCAGGATTAACCGTCATGACTAAAACAAAATCGAGTCGATGGATACACCAGGTTAACCAATCCGTAGAGGTTGCTGGGTTTAGCACTAATCCAGCTTCACACCCTAATTCCTTAATTCTTTGCAAACTTCGATCGAGATGAATGGTTGCCTCTGGATGAATGCTAATTCGTGTTGCTCCAGCCTCAGCAAATTGCTCAATTAGCGCATCGACCGGGGAGGCCATGAGATGAACATCAATGGGAATTTTATTAAACAACCGCCGCATCTGTTTACAAATGATTGGACCAAAGGTCAGATTAGGAACATAATGATTATCCATGACATCAAAATGAATCATATCCGCACCAGCTTTAATTACTGCCTTGACCTCATCAGCCAAGTGCATCATATCTGCGGAAAGAATTGACGGTAAGATTTTATAGCGCATAAGGTGCTCCTTCTCAAGCACAGTAAAACATGCCGTTAAAGGATAAATTTATGGTGTGAACTTCAACTCTCGAGGTCATGACATTTACCTTTTGAGTCGTAATATAACGATAATCTAGTCCAAACCAGGTAAAATCATCCATAAAATAAGCCGCCCCTACAATTCCTTGCACCACCGCCGAGTGAGTACTTTCCGATATTTTTGTGCAGGGGATGGTGACATTATTGCAGTAAAATCTCATGCTATTATCAACATTGGCATAGCCTATACCTGCGCCAAGATAAGGAACAAAATCAGATTGACTGTGTGCGGTGTAGAAGTCATAAAATGCATTTATCATTAAAGCGATAGTGGTTGTGCTGCCTTCCAAGCGCAATGCTGTACTAGACTTCGGGCTGGTGAATGTTGTGGTGCCTATGGTTATTTTTTGGTAAGGGTTATAGTTGACCACGGGTTCCAACTCTACGCGGAAGTGATTATAACGCCCTCCGATTTGACCACCAATGTTCCCATAACCACTGTAGGCTAAGGTGCCGCTGGCCGGAGCACACGAAGCGCTGCTAGAGCAAGAAGTGGTATTGGGGGTTAAGGGAGCATTGAAATTAATCGTTCCTTTAGGTGCATAACTCCCGCCTAAGATAATGCCACCATATAAGCCATTCATTGGATTTGCAGCATACGTTGTGGATAAACCGAGAGATAATGCGACTGCGCTGATCAAACCATACTGCTTCATATCTTGAAATCCTTTACTTATACAAAACTTCATTAAAACGATAGACCACTTCTAGATAAGCCGAGTGAGCTTGAAAGACTTTTCCAAGATCATCCGCGCGTTCTGTTCCAATATACCGATAGCCAAGATTTAAAGCATAATTTTCAGCAAAATTATAAGTTAATCCTGCTAATGCCTGGTAAGCAAAAACACTATTAGAACCTTCATAAGAGGTAGTCACTCCTGGACCTGTGCTTCCTAGTTTGGCATGAACCCAAGCATAGCCGAGACCAACACCCAGGAAGGGTTGAATGGGTTCAAGAATGGGAGGGATATCATAATAAACGTTTGCCATGCCTAAGATCGCATTGGAATACCCTGTTACCCCAGTTTGCTGAATACCGTTTATTCTAAATTTATTTAAGTTTGCTGATAAATAGGTCAGCTGGCCCTCATAACGTAACGGGTTGCTTTTATATCCAATGCTCCCGCCGGCATTAAAGCCACTTTGATAGTCAGAGTCGGTTCGGGTTAATCCTTGTCTAGTGATGCTGATGTTGTTTGGTAAATAAGTATAGCCACCAAATACGCTGGAATATAAACCGTCAATTGGTGTTGCGGCATAGGCAGCAGTACTCGCTATAATAGCCGCTGGAATTAAGGCGATTCGCATGACACTCCTTGTTATTATATTTTATTACGTCAATGTTATCGATTTGGCTTTTTTTTGCAAGCCTAGAAGTGATTTGTGATCGGATATCTCCAATCACGGTCAAAAGAACGTGTACTTACTTTTATCCCAGGAGCTGACTGACGACGTTTATATTCATTTCTTTTGATCAACGTTATAAGTCGTTCCACTTCATCGGGCTTATATCCTTTCGCTATAATCTCTTCGACACTCTTATTTTGTTCCATGTAAAGCTCAATAATCCCATCAAGAATAGGGTATTCTGGAAGAAAGTCCTGGTCCGTTTGATTTTCAGATAACTCAGCGCTTGGGGGTCTAACCAAAACACGTTCAGGAATGACAGGCGAGAGATTATTGCGGTATCGGGCCAGCTTATAAATTTGAGTTTTATAAACGTCCTTTAGTAACGCTAGTCCTCCAACCATATCGCCATAAATAGTTGAATATCCAACGGCTGTTTCGCTTTTGTTGCTTGTGGTTAAGACCATATTACCTGTTTTATTCGATAAAGCCATCAGAAACAGCCCACGAATTCTTGCTTGGATATTTTCTTCGGTTGCGTCTCTTTTTAATCCCTGAAAAGAAGGGGCTAAAGTATCTAATATGACATTAAACGTACTTTCGATGGGAAGGGAGGTGTATGAAACTCCCAGTATATTTAATTGTTTTAAGGCATCTTCAGAACTCATGGAAGCAGTATATCTCGATGGCATCGTAACCGCATGAACGCGTTCTTTACCTAAGCTATCAACAGCAATGGCAAGCGTCAGAGCGGAGTCAATCCCCCCTGACAAACCAAGAATAACGCCAGGAAAATTATTTTTCTGGATGTAATCTCTAAGTCCGCAAACCAAGGCTTCATAAATTAATGATTCCTCTGAAAGGGAAGGTGAGATTGCTCCCTTAATCTCTTTCCCTTGAATGGTTATTGTGGAGTAATCTTCTTTAAAGACAGGAGCACGCGCTTTGATCTCCCCGTTTTGATTCATAACAAACGATTGCCCATCAAATACCAGTTCATCCTGGCCGCCAACTTGATTTACATAAATAACAACAAGACCTTGTCGTGCATAGTTTTGGACTAAGGCTTTACGACGATCGTGTTTTTTATAATCAAAAGGCGATGCATTAATGCAAACCAGAAGATCACAATCAGAAGCAATAATGCGTTCAACGGGTTCTGTTTCCCAAAGATCCTCGCAAATGCAAAGTGCAATGCGATGATGTTTTAGAGTGAAGTGGCAAACTTCTGGTTTTCCCGGGGAAAAATAGCGCTTTTCATCAAATACGCCATAATTAGGCAATAGTTGTTTATGGTAGCGCTTTACTAACGTCTGGTTATGAAAAATGGTCGCTGAATTATAATAATGCCCACCCTCTTTTGAAGGATGGCCAACAATAACGAACGCTTGATGGGTGTGATTTCGAATCTGCTCCAATGCGTCATCTACGCGTTCATATAACTCGTCGCGTAGTAATAGATCCTCAGGAGGATAACCGGTTATAGCGAGTTCCGGAAATACAATAAGATCATGCTTAGCCTGATGTTGATCAATGCAGTGAATTATTTTATCCGTATTTTCTTTAATGCCGCCAACAGTAGGATTTATTTGGGCCATTAATACGTTTAAATGGTCGTGCATAGGCTATGTTTATAGTAGAGATTTAAAAAAAAGTATTATATCCCAAACTTAAGAACTAGGGCACGTTTTTATGGCATGCATTTACTGAAAAATGAGTAAAAATTTGCTACCATTGTTCGTTTGGTCAAATCCTGAGTTCGTTATAACATGTTGAAGACCGCTATATCACGGATGGAGGAAGTATTTTCTCCAATTGTCTTAAATCAAAGTCATGAGTACCAGGCTCATGGTTATGTACTGAATGTTCGTTTGAGCGATGGGTTGATTAAAGCTCGCGTCAAAGATTCCTCAAACCATATTTATAATGTTCATATCGACTTAAAACATTGGCCTAAAATTCCTGCCGATTGTAGTTGTAATACACGAAACAATTGCGTGCATGCCGCCGCTGCAATTCTTGCCCTTCAAGCCAAAGAATTCAATGCCAAACCCCAAGAGGTTCTTTCCGCCCCACTGTATTATGCAAAAGAGAAAGTTCTTGAAGCAGATGACTTTGAGTGGTTTTCTAGCCTTGGCTCGTCTGCCCAAGATTTTTTTTCCTACCAACTCGGCATTTTGATTGATGGCAAGCAGATCAATATCGTTCCGATAGTAGTGGATTTAATAAGCCGCTGGGATGCTAAAACATTAGAAAATCTCTCAGACAATATGGAGATTAAATTGCCGTTGAGCCAGGGCAAAAGCTTAAAAATGAGCTTAGGAAGAATAAAACCACTCTTACAATTACTGTTACATTATCGAGTAGAATCTGCACAAGAATTATTAAAGCTTAAATCACACCAACTTTTATTAATGATTGAAGCAGAGCAGGCGCTTGCTGCAAGCACATCGCGTTGGATGGGAACACAAGCTTTACGACAATCTCTTTTACAATTATCTAATTTAAAATATATTCCAGAAGTTCCTGTTCCAGCGGGCTTAACAGCAGAACTTCGTCCCTATCAAAAGCAAGGTTTAAGCTGGCTTTCATGTCTTCGTGAGAATCAATTTGGTGGTGTTTTAGCGGACGATATGGGGCTTGGGAAGACCATCCAAACATTGGGGCTACTACAATTAGAAAAAGAACAAGGGCGTCTGGATCAAGCTTGCTTAATCATTGCTCCGACAAGCCTAGTTGGAAATTGGTACGAAGAAGCTAAGCGATTTACACCTGATTTACGAGTGTTAGTCTTTCATGGCTCGTCTCGCCATGAAGACGAGTTTAACCATTATGATGTTGTGATTTCTACTTATGGATTAATTCAACGAGACAAAACACGATTTTTAAAGTATACGTTTTATTACCTAATTTTAGATGAGGCGCAATTTATCAAAAATGCGCGCACAAAAACCACTCAAATCATTCAGCAACTCAAAGCACAGCATCGGTTGTGCTTGACAGGGACTCCCTTAGAGAACCATTTAGGTGAGTTGTGGTCCTTATTTAATTTTCTAATGCCTGGACTACTAGGTACTCCGCGGCAGTTTCGTCATCAATTTAAAAATCCTATTGAAAAAGAGGGCTCCCTTGAGCGTCAAAAACTATTGGGACTAAGACTTCAGCCCTTTTTGTTACGACGTACAAAAAGTTTAGTCGCAAAAGAATTGCCTCCAAAAACTGAAACCACCTACACCATTGAATTAGCCGGACCTCAGCGGGATCTCTATGAAGCGATTCGTCTGTTAATGGAGAAAAAAGTCAGAGATGCGATTGCTGCGCAAGGTATTGGTCGAAGCCAGATTATTTTGTTGGATGCGTTATTAAAATTAAGACAGGTTTGCTGCGATCCCAGGCTTTTAACAATGGTTGATGCAAAGATGGCTTATGGGCACTCCGCCAAGATGGATGCTTTATTAACGATACTGGAAAATTTAATGGATGAAGGTCGGCGTGTTTTAATTTTTTCGCAATTTACCTCCATGCTGAAATTAATTGAACAAGAACTTGAGGCCAAACAATATGATTATTTAAAACTTACCGGCCAGTCGAAAAATCGCACGGAAATAGTAAACCAATTTCAAGAAGGAAAGGCGCCTATCTTTTTGATTAGTTTAAAAGCGGGTGGGACTGGATTGAACTTAACTCAGGCAGATACCGTGATTCATTATGATCCCTGGTGGAATCCAGCCGTTGAAGACCAGGCCACGGATCGGAGTCATCGTATTGGTCAGGAAAACCCGGTATTTGTATACAAGTTAATTACGGCAGGCACCGTCGAAGAAGCCATTTTAAAGATGCAGGACAATAAGCGGCAACTGGTTGAAGGAATTTTATCCAATAAAGCAACCGGTAGTCTGAGCTTTAGTGAGCATGAACTCGAAGCTCTTTTTGCCCCCTTATCTTAAGAATGGTTTTAGATAGACGCATTGCAAATCTCTAATAGTTAACCTATTCTTCTCTACGGTTTCTATCAATTTTTGGAGAGCTAAGATGAGAGTTGGGCGAAAATGGTTAATTGCTATTCTGGCTATCTTGTATTTTCCTCTAGCGTTTGCAGAAGCAGTTGAGGGATTATGGACAACCATCGATGACAAAACCGGTAAACCACGTTCAGTGGTTAGATTGTCTGAATCAGGTGGGACATTAACCGGCAGTATTGTTAAAGTGCATAAACAAGTTGGGGATACTGGTAAATGCATCAAATGTCCTGGTCAATTCAAAGATAAGCCAATCAAAGGGTTGCAATTTCTCTGGGGATTAGAGAAAAAAAATGAGAACACTTGGACCGGCGGTAAAATTTTAGACCCTAAATCCGGCAAAATTTATAACGCCAAAATTACCGTTAAAGGAAATAAATTATATGTGCGCGGCTATGTTGGCATGTCTATGTTAGGAAGAACCCAAGTCTGGGTGCGTAAGTAACGGTCAGGGTTCAGCTTAAGCTGAACCGATTACATCATATTTCTGTTAGGGGTAAGCAAACAATATTGCCTCCATGTGCTACGAAGTCGATTCAGATACTTAATCCATGAGATGCTGACGATGGGTTTAAATACTCAAACAACCGCATGAGCTTTATAGTTCTCACTTCAAACCCCTTCCAGCCATAGCAGGAGAAGCTGATTCGTCGGTAGGCTTATCCATGTGTTTTTCAAGGTATTTGTCCAATAACGTCTGTTGTAGGTCTTGAAGTGCTGTTGTTTGAGGAGAAAGACAAATATTAACACCACTTAGGATAGCTTCAATAACTGCTTTATAGGATGACTCAGCAGTTTCTTCTTTGCTGTAAGCCAGTGTGGAGAGTTGCAGCATAGCAGGAAGAAGCCTTTTTATCCATTCAATCGGATGCTGTAGCAGATCTGCTTTAATGCGTACTGTCTGCTCGCTTAGTAAAAGATTTTGCTCTTCAAGATGGACAACCACATCAGCGATGAAGAGAAAATGAGATAAAGTGTTTGGCGCTGATTCCGATATTTCTTGTTCAAGCCTTGTAATTTCGGCTTTTAATATCTCTTTTTCTGAAGCCGCTTTGCTTAAGTCAAAAAAGGTATGGCTCATGAAACGACTTTGTTTTAGTTTGGCTTTTTCTAAGGCTTCTATTGGTTTTCTATCATAATAATGACTTTGGTGCCGAAGCTTATTCATTTGAAGATTATGAAATGCGTCTAGAAAGCAGCGCTCCTGCTGGGCATCTTGCTCATAAAAGTGACTAAATACAGCATAAGTGCAAACCGCTATACAGCAAGACAGTGGCATAGGAGCCATGGCCTTTTGTAAACGAGCTAACACCGACGCTTTGCTGTCTGGCTCAACAGACACTAACGATTCAATGTGATGAGCTGCATCCAAGATCTCTTCGCTAACGCAAACGGAATTTTTAACTCTATACAACATTCAAAACCTCGAAAACACCAATAAACAAAACAAGATGGGCATGTTATAGGCAAATCACTGTATGTGCAATCAACAAATCACGTCACCTATCTTGTAATGTTAAAGTATAGAAAAGAAAATAGAGAATGAAATTCCATTGGGTTGGGCCGTGCCCCAACCTACGTCTTATTGATTATTTTTTGAGGGGTCAAGGTTACTCAACACTTTATCTTCCAAATTATCTTGGAATGATTGTAACTTACCCGCCGAATCGGTTTTTGGTGTATTAAAGAAAGTGCCTGCGTATCCATGTTTTGCTGTGCTATGTGCCACCAAGGCCGGGATGATGGTTAGTGCAGCAAGAACGCCTAACAATCCTTTTAATATTGGATTGACGGCGTGCCAGCCACGATGTTTCTGAAACTCTTCGCCAGCGTTCTGGATAGCATTATTACAATTATTTTTGAACGCATCAAACGTATTCTGGGTTATCTCATGATTGAAAAATTGCTCCCTCGCATCTTCCAGTGTCGTAATTAATTGTTCGGCGGCCAATTTAGCCTGTTTATACCTACCATGGTGAGGGTTGGTTTTCCCTCCTTTCTCGATAAGCTCATCTGTTTTGATTTTGAGTTCATTTAATAACTCATCAAATGGTTGCTTATAGGGATTTATCTGAGCAAACAACGCTTCACCGACATCGCAAGCGTCCTCTTCTGCTTTAAGAGCCGCATAAAAATTCTCTTGACGCTCCCATGATTTTTCTTCGGCTTGGTCTTGGCCAAGTGTTCTATAATCATAGAGATAGTTAGCAGCTTTGATTAAGTTTTGCGGAGACGCTTCAACCAATAAAAAAGCGTATTGACCATGATCAGCACCCCATTTAGCGAACGGTGAAAGTAAGCCTGTTCCACGTTCCGATAAACGATCGTTTTCTGTTAATTGATAATTATTAACTTCGGTGGAATAATTGATCCATCCGTGTCTCGTCTTATCAAAATAGAGCGTTTGCCAATGTCCAGCGCCACCATTGGTCCCTGTACGTAACAAGTAAACGTTATTTTTATCAAGTTTCTTGAGATCATGTTCTAATTTTTCTTTCTCATTCCCACTGTGCCATAATTGCTTTTGTTCATCTGGGCTAAATAGAAAAGCAGAGCTAATATCGATTTGACTATCTTGAATGTCTTGTTCATATTGAAACTGTAAACGTACGCTCATAACTAATTGAGTGGCTTTAATAAGCATAACCTCAGCACAGTTTTGGTTCATTTGTATTCTTTTAATGGTTTTCTCCCGATTTATCTAGCAGATTAAGCAACTCCTGTTCATCCCGACCAAGTGGATATCACTGATTCCAACGCATCTGGACCACTCGCAGCGAAGCTACGCTTGTTTTTATCATACTACAAATCCTTCTGGGTGTGTATTTTTCAAGCAAAACATGAAGATCAAGATCATACCATTAAGTATAATTAATAGCGCAAGTGATTGTTCATTTTATGTCATTCTCGCGCAGCGGGAATCTATTTGTGTATCAATCTGAGGCACGAGATTTGAAATATCCAATCTGAGTTTGAGTGATACATAGGATGTATAAATTGTACATGTCATGATTTTGCCTTGTAGTCATGTTTTCATTGCTTTTGATACAAACACCGATACAATAGAATCTTTAAATTTTGTTATAAAAAGCCCATGGTCGAGCTAAAAACGCGTAAACAATCTGCTGATCCTTTAAAGCGCCCACCGCATTCAATTGAAGCCGAGCAATCTATCATTGGCGGCGTAATGTTAGACAATCAATCCTGGGATAAGATCAGCGCTAAGTTATGTGAGACCGATTTTTACCGAACCGAACATCGAATTTTATTTCGTGCCATTAGTGATTTGGCCAGTAAGACTCAACCCTTTGATGTGGTCACGCTTCTAGATACTTTGAAAAACCTTGACTTGCTGGATCAAGCCGGAGGGGAAGCGTATCTTTTTGAGTTAGCCAATAACACGCCTAGTGTGGCTAACATTTCTGCTTATGCAGATATTGTTCGCGAAAAGTCTGTACAACGTCAGCTCATTAATGTCGCTAATGATATCGCCGATTCTGCTTATAATCCTCTTGGTCGAGAAGTGGCTGAGTTGTTGGATTTTGCAGAAACGAAGGTGTTTGCCATTGCCGAGCAAACCGCAAGCGAAGGTGGTCCAGAAGCGATTAAATCCATTTTAGTCCGTGCGGTTGAACGCATTGATGAGCTTTATCATAGCGAAGAGACCATCACTGGACTTCCTACCGGTTTGCAAGACTTAGATGAAATGACCTCAGGGTTACAAAAGTCTGATTTAATTATTGTAGCAGGGCGCCCCTCAATGGGTAAAACAACGCTTGTGATGAATATGGCCGAACATGCTGCCATAAAAGCACAAAAGCCGGTGTTGGTGTTTTCAATGGAAATGCCAGCGGATTCTTTAGCGATGCGGATGATGTCTTCTCTCGGCCGAATTGATCAACACCGTATCCGCACCGGAAAATTAGATGATGATGACTGGCCAAGAGTCACTTCTTCCGTGCATATGCTTTCTGAAGCGCCTTTATTTATTGATGACACGCCAGGATTAAGTCCTGCTGAAATGCGCGCACGCGCTCGAAGATTAACCAAAGAACATGGGCAATTAGGGTTGATTGTGGTGGATTATCTTCAGCTGATGAAAGTGCCAGGGTTTAAAGCGGATAATCGTACCGGAGAAATTTCAGAAATTTCTCGAAGTTTAAAATCCTTAGCCAAGGAATTAGACGTTCCTGTTATTGCCTTATCCCAGTTAAATCGAAGCTTGGAACAACGTCACGATAAGCGGCCTATTATGTCTGATCTTCGTGAATCGGGAGCGATTGAGCAAGATGCGGATTTAATTTGCTTTATTTATCGGGATGAAGTTTATAACGAAGATAGCCCAGATAAAGGCACCGCTGAAATTATTATCGCAAAACAAAGAAATGGGCCTATTGGTAAGGTACGGGTCGCATTTCTTGGCAAATACACACGTTTTGAGGATTTGGCTTACACGGGTTATCAAGGGGTAGATTAACGTGACGAGGCCCACTCGAATCCAAATTGACCAAACAGCCTTGATTCATAATCTTGGGCAAGTTAAAGCTCATGCTCCCCATTCCAAGATCATTGCTATGGTTAAGGCGAACGCCTATGGATGTGGTATTGCCTCTGTGATTCCTACGCTTGAATCGGGTGTTGATGCTTTTGGCGTCGCATCCTTAGAAGAAGCATTAGCCATTCGAGCATTAGGAAGTCGTAAAGATTGTATTCTTTTTCAAGGTATTTTTAGCCCCGATGAATTACAGCCTGCGTTATTAAGCAACATTCAAATTGTGATTCATCAACGCCATCAACTGGAATGGCTGATGAATAGTTCTTTAACTGCTCCGCTGAAGGTTTGGGTCAAAGTGGATACTGGCATGCATCGTTTAGGGTTTGAGCCGAATGAAGTCAACGGCATTATACAGTCGTTGCGCACGTGTTCCTGGGTTCATCCTGATATAGGATTAATGTCGCATTTTGCCTGCGCCGATGAGGTTGACAATCCAACAAACTTTACACAGATAAAACGATTTAATCATCTTCAACTTCCTAAAGCCCATTATATTCGTAGTTTTGCCAATTCTGCTGCTATTTTATCGTTGCCAGAAAGTCATGCTGATGCCGTGAGACCTGGAATTATGCTCTATGGCGTATCGCCGTTTGTTGATAAAACAGGTTTGGATATAGGGCTGTTACCAGTTATGCATTTTAGTTCAGCAATTAGCGCTATTCATTATTACCCACCATTTTCTCCCGTTGGATATGGCGCTTCCTGGCAAAGCGAACAACCGTCTATTATTGGCGTTGTTCCTGCCGGCTATGGAGATGGGTATCCAAGACACATCAAAAATGGTCAGGTTTGGATTAACGGTTGCATTGTTCCTGTAGTAGGGCGTGTTTCGATGGATATGCTAACGATTGATTTGACCTCTTGTCCTCATGTTAAGGTCGCTGATCGGGTCGAATTATGGGGTAGTCATATACCTGTTGAAACCGTTGCCAAAAAAGCAGATACCATCGCTTATGAATTACTCTGTAAAGTAGCGCCTCGCGTTCGATCATAATGTTCAATTTTTTTCTATATCTTTACGCTCTAGAAAATGGTCTATGCTTAGCATTGATCCTATAATTATATTAAGAAAGAAATTTATAACTATATTTCCTTCAATAACTTTTTAAAATCTCTTTCTGGCCCTGGATTTTCAATTACTACTAATATCGGGGGATATTGATGTGAAAAAAAAATCCAATGAAATTGGGGAGCAAAGCGCGTCCAAAAAAAATGAAAATTTAGTAAAAACCAATAAGAAATTACTTCATGTGGCAAAAGAATTGGCTCATCAACAAAGTCTTTTAGCGCAACTAAATTTGGCCTTGTATGAAAGTGAACAACGATTTGAATTAGCGTTTAAGTATGCTCCAATTGGAATGGGTTTGGTCGCTCCTGATGGTCAATGGCTTAAAGTCAATAATTCTTTATGTCGCTTACTCAAATACTCTGAAGAAGAGTTATTGAAGCTTAACTTCCAAAAAATAACTTATCCTGAAGATTTAGAAAAGGATTTAATCCATCAACAAAAAATGCTTTCTGGGGAAATCTCAATTTATCAAACAGAAAAGCGCTACATCCGAAAAGATGGGAAGGTAATTTGGATTTTACTGAGTGTTGCACTCGCTCGCGATAAACCATCCAAGCTGCCCTTATATTTTATTACTCAAGTTCAAAATATTGATGAGCAAAAAAAAGCAGAAGCAAAGCTTAAAAAAATGGCAGATGAAGACCCTTTAACAGGCTTGCTAAATCGTAAATCCTTAGCAACCGCGTTTAAAAAGCTAAAAAAGAAATTACCAGATCATTTATGTATGGGGGTTTATTTTTTCGATTTGGATTATTTTAAGCGCGTGAATGACAATCAAGGTCACATGATTGGAGATAAAATCTTAAAAATTATTAGCAAGCGATTGAAAAACAAATTTCGACCTTCAGATATTATTGCAAGAATAGGAGGGGATGAATTTGTCATCGTCGTTACTAATTTAAAGGATGAGAATGAAATCGCCGGAATCGCAAAATCACTTCAAACCATGATTTCAAAACCGATTAAAATTGATGGGGTTTCTTTTGAAATTACGGCTAGTATCGGGATCAGTGTTTACCCTAGAGATGGACAATGCTTGCGGGAGTTAATGAAAAAATCAGATCAAGCACTGTATCAAATTAAGCATAATACCCGGAATGATTTTAAATTCTGCTAGCCTCGTCCAATATACCCAATCAACTTCAAAATGCGGCTTTTATGCTATCCTTCAACTCGCTGATACACTCGATATAACCTCGCTGTTAGCGATCGAGATTATATGATTTTTATTGTATGTCAGCGAGTTATCTTAATTTACATCAGTGCCCAATCAGAAATGGTTGCCCGCCTAAGCGGGCATGACAGGTTTTTTTGTCATGTACTACCAAATATCTCTTTATATTATGGATAAATTCTATCCTTGATGCTAGAATGCCTATCGTTTTTACAAACATTTACACAGGTGTCAGAATGAAAAAGTTAGTGGTTGCATCATTGTCTTTATCTGTATTTTTAGCTGGTTGCGCTCAAGTGACTAATGAAGGGGTTGGTACCGTCACTGGAGGGGTTGTTGGTGGTCTTTTGGGCAGCCAGTTTGGTGGCGGCTCAGGCAAGGTAGCCGCAGCTGCTGGTGGCGCACTGTTGGGAGCATTTTTAGGCGGTAAAATAGGGCAATACATGGATCGCCAAGATCGTATGGAAATGCAACGCGCATTAGAAACTGCCCCAACCGGCAAAGCAATATCCTGGAAAAACCCAGATACTGGAAATCAATTTACGGTTAAACCTACTAGAACCTATTATACCAATGAACAGCCATGCCGTGAGTACGTAACTAACGCGTTAATCGGTGGTAAAACCCAGCAAATTTATGGTAAAGCATGTCGTCAAGCCGATGGCTCCTGGAGAGTGGTTAGCTGAGTCAATGTAAAAAATAAGGAATCCGTTTAAACGGATTCCTTATCCTCAATCCCCGCCCCCTGATCGTCGACCATGTGCTAGAATTAATCAATACAATGATTAAATTTAAATCATTGAACGATTAAGGAGTAGACAATGGCTCATATTTTACGATCAATATTACCTCAGCCACGACGACCGATTGTAAAAGTTTATCCTGATGTTGTTGTAAAGCAAGGCGTTGAAATGATGGTTCATGAAAACATTGGCGCTTTAGTGGTGGCCAATGAAGATGAATTTTATGGGGTTTTAAGCGAGCGTGATATTATACGCTCCGTAGTGTACAAGGATTTACCACCAGAAACGACCAAAATTTCCGATGTTATGTGTGCTGATGTTACCTTTCTAAACGTCACAGATACTATTGAAAATGCAATGGCAGCCATGACGTTAACCAAGCGTCGTCATATTCTGGTTGAGGAAGGTGAAGACATTATAGCCATCGTTTCTATTGGGGATATTTTGCTTAACGTTCTGGAAGACAGAGCCAAAACGATTGAGCATTTAAAAAATTATATTCATACTTATTAGGAACTATTGCATGGAGAGCATGATGATTTACACCCAAACACCTGATATGCCGGATGAAATACCGGAACCCCCTCCTATGGAATCCCCTCCTTTGCCAGATCCAGTTGAACCTCTGCCCCCGAATACTCCTGAACCTGAGCCAATCGATAAGCCAGAGCCAAGGCCCGTCAAGATTCCAGAAGATCCTTCCGTAGATTAAACTTTAGGAAATTTTTTAATTATAGGGTGGCGAAATGCCAATTCATGTGGCTTGAAAGCTGTTCGAGCATGATTTCCCCTCGTACACTATTGCCTTTGTTATTGACCCTCGGACTCAACACACAAATTCCTGCTTTGCCAGGAACTACGGCCACGGTGTAACCCGATACACCACTTTTGGCGGGCATCCCAGTTTGCACCATATGTCTTCCAGTTTCATCATACAGTCCGCAGGTAGCCATGATTGCTAACGTGATCTTGCAAGTTTCGGGGGACAGAATTTTCTTTCCAGTTTTAGGATCCTTACCCTGATTGGCTAGTATGGCGGGTAGATAAAGCATTTCTTCAAGGGTGGCTTCATAAGAACATAAAGAAAAATATAAATCCAAGGTTGCTTTGACGCGACTTCCTAGATTTCCTCGACTATTGAGCAGGTGAGCAAGGGCACGATTTCGGTCCCCGGTTCGTTTTTCAGAAGCAAACACCAAAGGGTTAATTCTTAAATGTCGGTTAAAAAGTTTCTCAGTCCAACCTTCAAGCCATGCAAATTGTTGTTCGCCTTCCCCAGGAATATGTGAGCACAAGCAAATAGCACCTGCATTTAGCATTGGATTTGACGGTTTAGGGCCAAATTGCTCAAGGCGAGTAATGGATGCAAAATCATCCCCAGAGGGTTCGACTTTAACCCATTCAAACACTTGCTCAGCGCCACAATCCTCGAGCAATCCAATTAGAGGGATAAGTTTTGCGGTACTTTGCAGCGTCACGGGCACGATCGGTGTATTGCTAAAATGCAGCGGTTCGCCACCAAGCGGGTACACGGCGATGGCTGTGGTGTCTTTATTCACGTTAGCAAGCTCAGGAATATAGTTGGCCACATCACCGTCTTGATTTATTTCCGCTAGTGCCACAATTTTTTTAAGCAATGTGAGTGTTAATTTTTTTGCCATAAAGATAAATTCTTAAAAAGATGCCATTATCTTTAATTTAGCATAGATGATCAAATCTTGAGGTGTGCACCTAGTAATTCTAAGCGTCTGCGCTCCTTTTATTGTTCTACCCATAAATTAACGTTCGCAAGGCTGCGCCAATATCATCGGCTTGCATTAATTGTTCGCCAACTAAAAACGTTGTAATCCCATGGGTCTGCAAATGAACGACGTCTTGATGGGAGCGAATCCCACTTTCGCTGATCAAAATCTTATCTTCGGGCACATAAGAGCGAAGTTGAATGCTTTGATTTAGATTGGTTTCAAAACTGTGTAAGCTACGATTATTAATCCCCATCAACGAAGTAGGTAGGTTCAAGGCGCGCTCTAGTTCTTCTCGGGTATGGCTTTCTACTAGCACCGAGAGGTTGAGCTCTTGAGCTAATTGGCAGTAGTCCATAAGCTGAAAGTCGTCTAAGAGGGCAACGATTAATAAAATACAATCAGCTCCTAAGATCAGGCTTTCATGAATCTGATAATCATCCACAATAAAATCTTTTCTTAGTATAGGTAAACTACTGTGGGATTTTGTCAGTTGAATATAATCTGGGTGTCCCTGAAAAAAATGAATATCGGTTAAAACAGATAAGCAGCTTGCGCCGTTTGCTTCGTAAGTCTTGGCAATCTCTGGGACATTAAATATTTCTCGTATAATGCCTTTGCTTGGAGAGGCTTTCTTGATCTCAGCAATAATCGCTGGATTTTTCTTTTGTAATGCGCGTGTAAAATCACGAGTCTCTTTGCGGTCTTGATTCATGAGATCTGAAAGCGGACATTTTTTTTGGGATAACAATACTTCTTGTTTCTTATGTTCGGCAATTTGGGCAAGAATACTAGTCATTCAGACTCCTTCGCGTGAGTTTTTTGAGTGCGTTAAAACATGCATTTGCCTTACCGCTGTCAATGGCGTGTTCGGCGAGTTCTATCCCTTCTTTAAGGTCTTTACACAAGCTGGCGCAGTAAAGGACTGCTGCAGAATTAAGGAGAATAATATCACGTGCAGGGCCTTTTTTACCGGAAAATACTTCTTCTGCGATTATGAGGCTTTCAGCAGGACTCTTAACAAGAATGGCATCGAGGTTAGAATAACTCATATGATATTGTTTAGGATCGATAGTCCACCCTTTAAACTCGCCATCTTGATATTCAATAACATCAGTAACGTCAACGATGCTGATTTCATCTAAGCCATCGCGAGAATGGATCACTAAGGAGTGGACACTACCTAGATTCGCGAGTACGGTTGCCACGGGTTTTAGCCAGGATGTTGCATAAACTCCTACAACCTGTTTTTTGACTTCAGCAGGATTTAATAAGGGACCTAGTAAATTAAATAACGTTCTAATCTTCAACGCTTGTCGTGCATCACGTGCGTGCTTTAGCGCTTGATGAAAACGAGGCCCAAATAGAAAGACGATTCCGCATTGGTTGAAGCATTGTATGATGGCTTCATCCGATAACTCGATAGCAAACCCGGCTTGGGTAAGAAGATCAGCACTTCCGCTTTGACTTGAGACGGAACGGTTTCCATGCTTGGCTACTTTAGCTCCTGCCGCACAGGCAACAAAACTGCTAATGGTGGAAATGTTAAACGTATTTCGTCCATCTCCACCCGTTCCAACAATATCAACTAAATCATTTCCTAAATTCAGAGTATGAGCAAACTCTTTCATCACTAGAGCGGCGGAGGTCAGCTCATCCACGGTTTCGCCCTTCATTCGCATTAAAGCCAGAAAAGCAGCCAGTTGAGGGTCGCTTAGTTCACCCCTCATGCATTGCTTAATTACATCTTGCATTTGCAGGCTATTTAAATCTTCCCCACTTATAATTTGTTCAAAAACTTGTTTGATGTTCATCATATAGAAATCGCTGTAGGAGTTGTAAGCCATGTTCAGTAAGAATGGCTTCGGGATGAAATTGTAGACCAAAGAGAGGATAATGACGATGAGAAATTGCCATAATTATCCCGTTAGCCCAGGCATCGATAGAAAAGCAATTCGGAAGGCTCTTTGTCTCAATGATTAAAGAATGATAGCGTGTTGCAAGAAAATTATTCGGCAAATCACGGAACAAGCCTCGTTTATGATGATGTATTTGCGATGTCTTTCCATGCAGTATTTCAGGCGCTTGAACAATGCGTGCTCCAAATGCGTGCCCTAAGCATTGATGGCCTAAGCAAATTCCTAGTATGGGAATTGTTTTGTAAAAATGATGAATCACTGCTAGTGAAATTCCAGCTTCAGAAGGAGAGTTGGGTCCTGGCGAAATGACAAGATAGTCTGGAGACAATTGGGCGATCCGCTCGAGTGTAATTTGATCATGCGGAAAAACAAGAACCTCTTGGTCTAGACATTGGAAGTACTGAACAAGGTTATAGGTGAACGAATCATAATTATCAATCAACAGCAACATGATAGACTCAACAAAGTGCTATAAAGAAAACTCCTCTCCCAAATACACCGCACGGACTTGCTGATTCGATAAAATGCTTTGTGGAGAACCTTCACACAGAATTCTTCCTTGAGAGACGATATAGGCACGCTCGCAAATATCTAATGTTTCTCGAACATTGTGATCGGTAATTAAAATACCAATATTTTTATCCCGTAAATGTTGAATGATTTTTTTAATATCCAACACTGAAATTGGATCAACGCCCGCAAAAGGCTCATCCAATAAGATAAAAGAAGGTTCGATGGCTAAAGCACGAGCAATTTCAACACGCCTTCGTTCACCACCGGATAAACTCATACCTAAATTATTTGCCAGATGATTAATGTGAAATTCCTGCATCAATTGTTGAAGCTTTTCTTTTCGTTGTTTATCGTTCAACTCTCGTCTGAGCTGTAAAATGGACATGATATTTTCTGATACAGTCAATTTGCGAAATATAGATGCCTCTTGGGGTAAATAACCAATACCTAATCGTGCACGTTGGTGCATAGCCGTTTCGGTAATGTCTTTTTCATCTAAAAAAATATGTCCTTCATCACAGCTTTGTAAACCCACTATCATATAGAAACAGGTTGTTTTTCCAGCGCCATTTGGTCCTAATAATCCCACGCATTCACCACGGGAAATAGTTACGCTCACCCCATTTACAACGGTTCTTTTCTTAAAGGACTTTTTTAAATTTTGGGCGACTAAGTTATTCATTGAGTTTTCTCAGGATAAATCGTAATGCTTGTTCGTTGATTGCCAGAACGTTGCGTGATTACATGTTGCTTTTCAATATTATATAGAATTTTAGGTGCCTGGAAGGTATTGTCGCCTTGCGATACTGTTGCCTTTCCTTCAAGTTCAATGATGTGTTTGTTCGGGTAGTAGTATATTTTATCGGCATATGCATGTAAAACAGGTTTATTCGCAGCAACATCGCACCAAAAGTGAGCTTGGGTATGCGCATCGCCTTTTGCAATTGCTTTAATTAATTTATTGTTGTCATCGCCTACGGTTATTGCAGAGGCCGCCCGTAAATGTGAGCTACCTTGATCAAGCTCCACATCTCCAGAATAGATTCCTTTGTGCTTGGCTTGATTGATATCTGCTTTGTTGGCTCTTAAATACAAAGGTTGTTTGCGATCTTCTGGTAAAGCAACGGCTAGAGAAGGGACTATTAGACCCAGTAAAAGCACCCCAATGGAACGTTGGAATTTACCCATGTTTTGGTTCATATTTACCCCTGGCGTTCCCTAACAATTTAACCCGTTTTTCTGCAAGATAAGCTTTCATGCCTTCGGATTGAACGATATTTCCAGGTTGCTCAAACGTCACGTGTTTTTTGGTGATGGCAATTTTTTTCTTGGGGAAATAGACAATCTCCTCCGTTTTAAGGGTGCTTTCGGGCGCTTTATCGCTTTGAGCTTGATGGAAAATAACATGTTTAGTTAAAGTAATTTTATCACCGCCATATAACGAGGTCGCCTCTAACGCTTTAATTTCCCATGGTTTTTGATTTTCCTGGGTTACGATAATGTAAGGGGTTTTTAACCAATGTTTATTATTTTTAGGGATGTGATGCATTAAAGGGGTTTTAAGAAAATTTATCAATTTTCCCTCTTCATTGTACTGGCTTAGCGTTAAGTTATGAACCATTGTGTCGATGGTGGAGGATAAGGTTTGTTCATCCAGTGTTTTGACCGGCCCAGAACTTGCAAAATACCAGCTGGAAAAAGCTAGGCCGATGAGGACGGCAAATAGCCAAACGGCCTGCTTTCCAGCATTCATGAGTTAAAGTATCCTTGCAGCGCTTCTTCGTGTTTATTTTGCGCGGTTAAAATAAAGTCGCACACCTCACGAACAGCTCCATGTCCACCGTTAGCTTGCGTATGCCAGGCTGCATATTCTTTAACTTGTCGAACAGCATTCGCAACAGCGACTCCAAATCCAACGTTTTGAATAATCGATAAATCAGGTAAATCATCGCCGATATAAGCACAGTCTTCATTTTTAAGGGATAATGTTTCTTTAAGTGCCTGAAATGATTTTTGTTTTTCAACTTGACCTTTAAAATAATGTTGGATCCCAAGTTGTTCCATGCGATGATCAATCACGGCATTGCGAGAGGTGGTTATGACCGCCACATGAATACCAGCAGCCATGAGCAGTTTCAAGCCCATTCCGTCTTGAACGTGAAAGGCTTTGAGTTCATTACCATGATTATCAATATATAGCCTCCCATCGGTTAGTACTCCGTCCACATCACAAATCAGACATTTTATATGTTTTGCTTTATTGATTAATTCGTTCATCTAATATACACCAGCGTTTAATAAATCATGTAAATGAATGACCCCATAGGGGCGATTGTCTTCAGTAACAATTACCAGAGACGTAATACTATATTTTTGCATGATGGCCAAGGCTTCGGCTGCTAAAAAATCGGGTTGAATCGTGCGACACGATCGAGTCATAACATCTGTGAGTCTTGTCGTATTGATATCCAACTGTTTGGTTAATGTTCTTCGAACATCACCATCGGTATAGACACCGCAAAGATAACCTTGTTCATCGGTAACACAAGTCATGCCAAGTTTTTTAGCAGTAACTTCGATTAATGCTTCAGCCACAGTGACTTGTTCGGATATTACAGGCAATTCATCTCCCTTATGGCTAATCTCATCGACACGTAGCAACAATCGTTTACCCAATGTTCCTGAGGGATGCGATAAGGCAAAATCTTCCGCGGTAAACCCTCGTGCCTGCAGCAGCGCGATGGCTAAGGCATCTCCCATAACTAACGATACCGTTGTGCTGGTTGTTGGTGCTAGTCCAAGAGGACACGCCTCTGATTTAATGGATAAATCGATAGAAACATTGGCTGCTTTGGCAAGAACTGAGTCTGGGTTTCCACTTAAAACAATCAATGGAACTTCAAGTCGTTTCAAAAGAGGAAGTAATAAAACAATTTCGGCGGTGTTGCCGGAGTTTGAAATAGCAATAACGACATCTTGGCGGGTAATCATGCCTAGATCGCCATGACTGGCTTCTCCAGGATGCATGAAGAAAGCGGGTGTTCCAGTGCTTGCTAAGGTGGCGGCAATTTTATTGCCGATATGGCCTGATTTCCCCATGCCGGTTACGACCACACGTCCTGTGCAAGAGAGCATAAGTTCACAAGCTCGTTCAAAATGTTCATCAATGCGCTGAGTTAATTCAAAAACCGCGCTCGCTTCGCTTTCTATAACCGCGAGTCCCAGTTTGCAAAAGTTCATAGGCTATTAAGTCCAATGTGGAAGAATTCCATTTTAACATATTAGAAGCCAGGAGTCAGGAGTCAGGAGCTAGTGGCGCTTTAATCTGGGATTTATATATTTTTAACTTATAAATCGTCCTTTCTCGCAAAAATTTTGGATAAGGGTATATAATATAATTCGCGCAGTCAGAATTTACAGTTTATACAAATCATTATTGGAATAATTCCATGGCGGATAACTTTGTTGAAATCAAAAGCTTATCGTTTTCTCGAAATAAGCGTGTCATTTTTAACGGCGTTGATATAGCAGTTCAACGTGGGAAAATCACAGCGATTATGGGACCAAGTGGAAGTGGGAAAACCACGTTGCTTCGTTTAATTGGAGGCTTACTATGTCCAAGCTCTGGCGAAATAATGGTTGATGGATGCAATATTCATCAATTGCCTAGAAAAAAGCTTTATTCAATTCGAAAAAAAATGGGCTTGCTGTTTCAAAGCAGCGCTTTATTTACCCATTTGTCTGTTTTTGATAACGTCGCGTTTCCTTTAAGAGAACATACCAATCTTAGCGAAGCGATGTTACGAGATATTGTGTTAATGAAACTTGAAGCAGTTGGGTTACGCGGAGCCGCTAATTTTATGCCCGATATGTTATCCGGAGGCATGGCTAGGCGAGTCGCATTAGCGAGAACCATTGTTCTTGATCCTGAGCTTATGATGTATGATGAGCCATTCACAGGCCAGGATCCAATTGCTATGGGAGTCCTGGTTCGATTAATTAAGCGCTTAAATCAATTGTTAAAAACGACCACGATCATTGTATCTCATGATGTGAATGAGACTTGTTCTATCGCGGATTATGTCTATTTGATCTCAGAAGGAAACCTCATCGGCCAGGGTTCACCCGCGGAATTACAAGCGTCTTCGGATCCACATGTTCATCAATTTATTCATGGACTAGCCGATGGAGTTGTTCCTTTTCACTACCCAGCACGTCCTTACACCGAGGAGCTACTTGATGCTTGATCTGATTGCGCGCTTTGGCCAGAGCAGTCTTACTACGCTCCAAATGGTAGGAAACTCTGGGGCATTTTTATTGCACGTTCTGTTTAGAAAGCCTGATATTGTGCGCCTTTGGCCTTCGTTGCGCACTCAATTATATTATGTTGGCGTTTTATCTTGTTTAATTATTGTTGTTTCCGCTTTATTTATTGGCGGTGTTGTCGGCCTGCAGGGATATAATACACTTGAAAAGTTTGGTGCAGGTAGCCAACTAGGGCAATTATTGGCATTAAGTATTGTGCGAGAACTTGGTCCAGTAATCGCTGCGTTATTATTTGCAGGACGAGCTGGATCGGCATTGACTGCTGAAATTGGATTAATGAAGGCTACTGAGCAAATTGATAGCATGGATATGATGGGAATAGATCCCCTAGGTCGTATTATTTACCCAAGATTTCTTGCAGGCCTAATCGCACTACCCGTTTTGACGTTAATTTTCTCAGCCGTAGCCGTGTATGGCGGTTATTTTATTGGCGTCGATTGGTTAGGAGTAGACTCAGGAAGCTTCTGGTCCAACATGCAATCGGCTGTGAATTTTCATTTGGATGTCTTAAGTGGCATAATTAAAAGCATTGTGTTTGCATTTTTGGTGATATGGATATCGGTATTCCAAGGGTTTGCATGTATCCCAACGGCAGAGGGAATCAGTCAGGCGACAACAAGGACTGTGGTTTATTCATCACTGGCGGTATTGGGGTTTGATTTTTTACTGACAGCGATGATGATTGGAGGCTGGTAAAATGAATAAACAGCGATTTATTGATATCTCTGTAGGTCTATTTATGTTATTGGGATTGTTCGCATTATTAATTATGGTGTTGCGAGTGAGTGGTATGTCTGATTTTAAGTCCTCTAATGTTTATGAAGTTACAGCCGATTTCAATGATATTGGCGGTCTTAAGGTTAGAGCGCCAGTGACGGTTGCGGGTGTGAAAATAGGAGAAGTGACTAAAATCGAATTACAGCCAGAACAGTTGAATGCAAAAGTGACGATGGCTTTACGACGTGATAAACAAATACCCTACGATGATACCTCCGCTCGTATTTTAACCGAAGGATTGCTAGGGTCAAATTACATCAGCATCGTTCCTGGCTTTGAGGATGAAGAAGATAATACGCATCCTTATCTGCGCGAAGGCGATGTCATTGCTAGAACTCAGCAGGCGATCATACTAGAAAACTTAATTGGGCAATTATTGTTTAATATTAAAAAATAACTCTAGTGAGCGTAATCCTTGAAATGGATTTCAGAACGACAGATTGAAAAGGGGGAAGTATGAAAATAATTAAAATGGTATTGGTCTTTCTGGCTTTGGCCACAAGCCAAGTTGGGTTTGCAGCAGGATCCCCAATTCCCATGTTGGAAAGCGCTGCAACAAAAATCACCAACACATTAAAAGAGAACCGTGCGAGTCTTAAAAACGATCATCAAGCGATTCATAACGCGGTTAAACGGTATTTATTGCCCATTGTTGATGTAAAGGGCATGTCGCGTTCTGTTTTGGGCCGCCAAGCGTGGAATCGTGCGTCTAACACTGAAAAGCAACAATTTATCCAGGAATTTACTCAACTGGTTATTCGAACATATGCAACACCGCTCTCAGAATATTCAGATGAAACAGTTAAGTTTCTACCAATGCGCGATCCACTCAATGGCCGTTTCGTTCGGGTAAACAGCATCATCGTGCGCAGTAATGGCCCGAATATTCCTTTAAGCTATAGTCTCGTGTCAAAAAATGGACAGTGGAAGATTTATGATTTAAGTGTTGAGGGTGTAAGTCTTCTACAAAGTTTCCGTTCACAGTTCGGCCAGGTGCTGCAAAATTCAAACATGGCTGAATTAATTGCGCAAATGAAGAAAACTAAGGCGAGCTAATCATGGTGGAAACCTTGTGTTTAGAGGGGGAACTGACGTTTAATACCGTTCAGACGAATCTGAAGCGTTTATCTGACCTTCTCGTAAATCAGGCAGTAAATAGGTTGAAATTAGATTTAACGCACATAAAAAAATGTGACAGTGCTGGTTTAGCGTTACTGGTTGAAGCCAAACGATTGTCAAAAAAACATAAAAAACAAGTAGAAATATTAGGGGCCTCACAGGCAATATACGCCTTGGCTGAATTTTGTGGTGTAGAAGTGGTTTTAAATGATAACTAATGAACAAATTGAACAGTATCTTAGTTCAAATGATAAGGTGGACTTTGTAACCGTTGAAGGGGATGGGTATCACTATAAATTAACCGTTGTTTCAGATGCATTTGTTGGAAAATCAAAGGTTGCAAGACAGCAGTGGGTGTATGCTTTATTGAAGGATTATATAACAAGCGGAAGTCTACATGCCCTAAGCATGACGACCTGGACGAAGGATGAATGGGAGAAACAACATGGATAAGTTGATCATCAATGGGGGTCATCCATTAAATGGTGACGTCATTATTTCTGGAGCAAAAAATGCTGCCTTGCCTATTATGGCAGGAACCATTCTCGCGAATGATAATGTAACTATCTCCAATGTTCCGCATTTGAAAGATGTGACGACCATGATGGAACTTCTTGGACAATTAGGTGCGCAATTAACAATTGATGAAAAGATGAACGTCCAAGTTGATGCTAGCCACATCAATGAACTGGTGGCGCCCTATGAGTTGGTTAAAACCATGCGCGCATCAATTCTTGTTCTTGGGCCATTGTTAGCACGCTTCGGTAAAGCGGATGTCTCTTTGCCAGGAGGATGTGCAATCGGAACACGACCAGTAGATTTACATCTCAAAGCGCTTAAAAGTATGGGTGCTGATATATCTGTTAAAAACGGATTCATTAAAGCACGATGCAAACACGGGCGATTGCAAGGTAAGGTCTTAGTGTTTGATACGGTGACTGTGGGTGGAACTGAAAACCTGATGATGGCGGCAACGCTCGCTGAAGGTAAAACCATTATTAAAAACGCTGCACGTGAGCCAGAAGTGGTTGATTTGGCTAATTTCCTAATGCTTATGGGTGCTAAGATCTCTGGTGCAGGTACTTCAACGATAGAAATTGAAGGAGTAGAGGCATTAGGGGGGGGGAGTTATTCGGTTATGCCAGACCGCATTGAGGCAGGAACGTACCTTGCTGCTGGCGCAGTCACTCGAGGTAAAGTTACGGTCCGCAAGGTAAAACCAGATAATTTATTATCCATGCTTTGTAAATTTGAAGAAGCTGGCGCTGCAATCAGCTTAGGTGAAGATTGGGTGCAATTGGACATGCATGGACTTCGGCCACAACCAGTCAATATTGCTACAGCGCCATATCCAGGCTTCCCTACAGATATGCAAGCCCAGTTTATGGTTTTGGATGCCGTTGCTGATGGTTCTTCTACCATTCTTGAAACGATCTTTGAAAACCGCTTTATGCATGTTCAGGAATTACAACGTATGGGCGCACAAATTCGCTTACATGGAAACACAGCGATGATTAGTGGCGTTGAGCATTTAACCGGAGCACCTGTAATGGCAACGGATTTAAGAGCTTCAGCAAGCTTGATTCTGGCGGGATTGGTTGCTGAAGGTGAAACTCGGGTAGAACGTATTTATCACGTAGACCGTGGATATGAGCGTATTGAAGAAAAACTGTCGATGCTTGGCGCGGATATTAAACGGTGTTCTTCCAGTGATTAAACGTTCGGAGCTCGCGCAATATCTTGATGAGTTTTTATCCTGTACAACCTTCCAGGATTATGCTCCGAATGGCTTGCAAGTCGAAGGAAAAGATACGATACGCAAAATTTGTACTGCGGTGACGGCCTCCGAAGAAGCCATAGAGGAGGCCATTTCGAAAAACGCCGATGCGCTTTTAGTTCACCATGGTTATTTTTGGCGTGGAGAAGACCCTACCATTAAGGGTATAAAAAAAAAGCGACTTGCTTTACTTTTATCATCTGATTTAAATCTTTTTGCTTACCATCTACCTTTAGATTGCCATGCAAAACTAGGCAACAATGCTTGTTTGGCTGAATGTTTAGAGGTGACTTCCGTACAAAGCCACACAATTAATAAAACCCCAGATATTTTGTGGTCTGGTACGCTTAAAGAACCCTTATCTTTATATCAGTTATCGCAGTTTATTACTCATAAACTGAATCGCACTCCCTTAACGATTGAAGCATCAGATCAATCCATTAGACAGATTGCCTGGTGTTCAGGGGCTGCCCAGGATTATATTGATGAGGCTGCAGCGTTAGGAGTTGACGCTTACTTGAGTGGTGAGGTTTCTGAACGCACTTACTATCTGGCTAAGGAATTAGGAGTTCATTATTTGGCTTGCGGCCATCATGCCAGCGAACGTTTTGGCATAAAGGCTTTAGGCAAGCATCTAAGTCAGAAATTTGAATTGAGCCATGAATTTATAGATAGTAAGAATCCTGTGTAATCAACTTCAAAGCTAAATATCGATTTTGTTCACTGCCCCTAGTCTATTCTACAGATGAGCTTATTGGGCGGACTGATAGTCTGAAGTTGAACTCTCTGATACGGTTGTTTTTCGGGGAAACAGATCATCAAAGTCAGTGCGCTTATCCGCAAGGGCTTGCCGTTTTTTATCTAAACCGGCAATTTTATAAATAATTGTCGGCAAAACCAGACCTAACACGCCAATTGTAAAAGCAACCTTGTAGGATGGATCTTTATCCAACGCAAGAAATACCAAGCAAATCATCATTAAGGCTATGGCTAAAATGCCAGTATAAGGCGACCAAGGGGTTTTGTAATGCAGATCATTGGCGCTATATCCCGCTCCAATTAGACGTCTTCGGAAATTAATTTGAGCCCAGCATAAGGAAATCCAAGCCACGGCGCCTGTAAAGCCAGAGACCAGTAATAAGGCGATGTAGAGCATAGACTGGCCAAAGAAATATCCCGCTAACAGCAACAACCATATTGCAGCCAGGGTTACAATTCCGGCATTTTGGGGAACTGCGTTTCGATTCAGTTTTGCCAGTTTTCTAGGAGCCATTCCACTTTGAGCAAGGGCGTGCATGGATCGTACAATGCCATATACTCCTGAATTTGAACAGGATAAGGCAGCCGTCATAGTGACAAAACTTGTGGCAGCACCAGCCCATTTAAGACCATAGAAATTAAGAGCCTCAGCAAATACAGAATTGGCTAAGCTGGCTTTTTGCCAAGGAAAGATTAAAACTAAACAAAACACAGGAATAATGTAGATAAAGATGATACGAAACGTTACATTGCGAATAGCGCTTGGAATCATACGCCCTGGATCAATAGATTCGCCTGCAGCAAGCCCGATAATTTCTGAACCTTGATAATTCACCAGCAGGAGGACCATGGCGGTTAAAAATGCCATTGGACCATTTGGAAAAAGCCCACCTTGGTCAAATATATATTTCCCCCACAGAATGTTATGAGGTTTTGGTCCGTGGATTACCCCCAAAAAAATAAACACAGATAAGGCGACAAACCCAAATAACGCTAAAATCTTGATGATCGCAAGCCAAAATTCAATTTCACCAAATGTTCCGACCTTAGCAAAATTAATATAGGTAATTAACAAGCCAAACCCAACAGCCCAAACATATCCATTAATTCCAGTAAAATGCTCCATAATGATTCCGCCGGCTACGCACTCGGCCGGAATATAAGCAACCCAACTGAGCCAGTAAGACCATCCTACGCCGCAGGCAAGTGCCGGGGAAATAAAATCAGCAGTGTAATGAATGAAAGAACCTGAAATTGGAATAGCAACAGCCAACTCTCCCATGCATAACATGGTAAGGTAAATGATTAAGCCACCAAGAATATACGCTAGAAAAACGGCAGGACCCACTTGATGAACCATTGCACCGGTTCCGAGGAAATACCCTGAGCCAATAATGCCACCTAAAGCAATAAGTTGGACATGTCGGGTTTTTAACGCTCGACGGAAGTCGCCATCGTTGACTGGCAATGCGTTAATTGGTTTTTTCTTTGCCACTGACCCCTCAGAAAAGGTTAATAATATGGTGCGCGAATTGTATGATAATTTTATTATTTGTCTATCTATTTTTGCATTAATTTTGCAAAAAATGAACTAATAAATTTCCCAAGTTAATGAATTTATTTTTGTCAGGATTTCGCTTCAACTAAGGTTATGCTAGATTTTGTAGTTCTTAACTAAGCAACGTCTATAGCCGAGATACTTCAAAATACGATATTTTAGGCGATATTATTTTTTTGTCCAAACGCTAGGAAAAGTCAAGTGATAGTCGGCTCTATCGTGAACTTTTATCAAGGTTTGGGCGGAAAAAGCATCCGCATAAAAGTCGCATTTTGAAGTATCTTGGGTATAGACATAGGCATTCATTACCATGAAAGAACGACATCAACTTAAAGTATTACTCCTTCAAATTCGCGAAGATGAAGAAACCATGCTAGAAGAGTTTTACGAATTTGTACAATTTAGCGAGTTACATGAAGAACAATTTACAAAATTGAATACGTTTAAAATGGTTCATTTCCCCCCTTCAATTATTGATGATTATGATGTGCTGTTCGTTGGGGGCTCAAGTGATGCTAGCGTCCTAAATGTTGAAGATTTTCTTTTTGTTCCTCATTGCAAGCAACTGATTCGTTATTGTTTCGATAAAAACATTCCAGTGCTAGCTTCATATTTTGGTTTTCAAATTGCTATGGAAGAGCTGGGCGGAAAAGTTATTTTGGATAAAGAAAATATGGAAATGGGTGTATACTCGATACAGTTGTACCCGGATGCAAAAGATGATCCTCTTCTTTATGATTATCCAGAGCACTTCTGGGCTGTTTCAGGTCATAAAGAGCGGGCTAGTAGTATCCCTTCGAGTTGCATTCATTTGGCTTCTAGTGAGCAATGTCCTTACCACATTGTTAAGTTTATCGACAAGCCAATATACTGTTTTCAATTTCACCCTGAAGTAGATAAAAAGGATTTGATTACTCGCATTACGCGATATCAAATGCGGTATTTAGAGGGGAATGAATCGCTTCAACAAATCATTGACACCGCAATACACAACACCCCTTATTCCAATAAGCTTGTGAAGGATTTTATAGACAGAGTTGTTATGCCGCACTACAACGACTAACAATCTTTAAAGACAAATAAAAGGATTTGGCGGAGAGAGAGGGATTCGAACCCTCGATACGTTTCCGTATACACACTTTCCAGGCGTGCGCCTTCGACCGCTCGGCCACCTCTCCGAAGCCGCAAGAATATACTTAATAACTCAAAAAATCAATCACAGCAACTATTTAATCTCTGTACGCTCTGTACGGTACAGAGCTTTTTAATAAGCCTTTTTAAACTATCGCATTTTGAAAGATCTCGGGTATAGATTATAATTTATTTATATCGCTTTAGAGAAATGAGTTATGAATCGAATTATTGCTTGTTTAGGGTTCTTAGGCTTATCAGCCCCTGTTTGGGCCTTTCCTTGCTTTATTACCTTAGCAAAGGATAGTTGCTGGGAGGACTATAATGTAACTGTAACCGTGCAAAGTGTGATGAATGACAGTAAAGCGTTAGCGACTATTGTTGTGCCGGAAGGAAGCACTTGGGGAAGACAGCAGTTTGAATGTCAACTTAAAGAAGAATTAGGATTTGTAGCGGAATTTAATCCCGTATTTTGGGAAGGGGATAGCGGAAAAAAATATCAAGGCGCTCATTTCTGGTTTTTGCCGGAACAGCATACAGGAGATGAAACGGCTTGGAATATAAACTTATGTTTTCCAAAGGATTTTTCCGAAGTGCCCATGCCACCGCAAGCTGGTTCAAAATGTACCTGCGACTTTTCTAAAATACCACCCGTTCCACCGCAATGATGAGCTAGGGTAAGTCGTTCTAAAAATAAGTCATTCTTGGAGTATTGTAATTGACCACATTAAGAAAAATGATCGGCCAAATGCTTATCATGGGATTTAACGGATATGATGTTGATGAGTCAAGTCCCGTTGCCCAATGGATACGACGGGATGAGATTGGGGGCGTGTTGTTGTTTGATTATGATCTTCCTAACAAGAAATTTGGAAAAAATTTAAAAAATAAATCCCAGATTAAGTCTCTTAATAAAAAATTATTCCATTTCTCCATAGGTTCAAACGATAATCAAGAACGTTTACCCTTATTTATCGCATTAGATTACGAGGGAGGCGACATTGATCGTTTGAAACATATTGACGATTGTGCAAGAACTATTCCGCCAGTGATGCAAGCGAAACTTTCCGATGATGCTTTATTCCAAGAAGCAGGAATTATGGCACATACCTTAAAATCGCTTGGCTTTAATCTTAATTTTGCTCCAGTTGTTGATTTGGATTTAAACAATCAGGTTGGAATTATTGGCAAACGAGGAAGAAGTTTTTCTAACGATCCTGCCGCAGTTATTCGTGCTGCCAGTCAATTTGTTAAGGCCTTTAAGCAACAAGGAATGGTCTGCTGCTATAAACATTTCCCAGGCCATGGCAGTGCACTAGGGGACACGCATGAAGGCTTTGTGAATGTAACAGAAACATTCCAGCCAGAGGAATTGATTCCTTATGAAGTTTTATTACAAGACCATGAGGCTCCAGTGATGGTGATGACCGCGCATGTGGTGAATCAACAGTTAGATCAGTCGGGGTCACCAGCGACCTTATCTTATCCCATATTAACTAACTTATTACGGCATCAATTGCAGTTTAAAGGCATTATTGTCAGTGATGACTTACAAATGAAAGCGATTAGTCATCATTATCAACTTTCAGAAGCGCTGTCACACACAATTAACGCTGGAGCAGATATGCTGATTTTTGGAAATCAACTGGGTGAGATTAGCGCACCAGAAGTGATTGATTACATTGAAACTTTAGTACAGTCTGGTGACATCTCCCCCATAAGAATCGAAGAATCTTATCAAAGAATCAAACAATTTAAGCAGAAATACATCCCAATTGAGCAATCATCCGAACTATACCCGTAATCTTTCAAAATGCGTGTTTTTAGGCGCCTTTATTTTTTGTCCTGCCGCATTTTAAAAAGCGAGTAATGGCTCATTCCCTTGCGAGTTTTTTAAAATGCGGCAGGGCGAAAAAGAAAAAGCATAAATCACGCATTTTGAAAGATTACGGGTATATACCTGTGATCGTTCAAAATCTAGCGCCTCAGTGTGCTATAAAAATAAATTCCCACCGCGCGGGAGTGGCAAAAATGAACAATTACTTACCCTATTCATGACACTTAATGGTATGATCTTGCCCTGATCATATAACATTTCCTCTTTTACTCATTAAGATTATGTGTTAAAATATTCTCTTTATGTACAAAAACAAGTCAAAAGAGGCGCAGATGACCATTTTGATCCCTTTAAATTCGCATTCATTTTCTGCTATTCCCGTCGCTTTTTGTTGTTGTTGTCGCTAATTCTCTTTTTTTCAATAGATTTATTCTTATAAGGGCATTTAAATGTGCGCACAACATTCAGTTAAAAAAACTTCTTTTTGGTTTAGTACGCCGGTTCTTTATACGGTTATGATTTTTCTTGGAATTTTAAGCGGCGTGTCGGATATCCCGCTTCTTAAAGCCCTTGGATTATTTATTGCAGATGTATTTATTAAAATATTTAAATGCATCAGTTTACCGATTATTTCACTTTCAATTATTGTTACCCTTGCGAGCTATCGATCGGATGGGATGATGAAAAATATTTGGCGAAGAACGATGCGCTATACGTTAGGAACTACGTTCATCGCTGCGGCAATTAGCGCATTAATTTATATTGTTATTCACCCAAGTATGGTTCATGTGGCTAAGCAAACACACGCGGTTACCACAGAGAAATTTAGCTACTTGGAACACGTATCCAACCTGATTCCAACCAATTTATTTTCTCCTTTTCTGGAACAACAAGTGTTAAGTGTGTTGTTTCTAGGAATCATAATAGGAGTGGCCATTCGTTTTATACCCGATGAAGAACCAAGACAAACCATCACTCAATTTTTCAAGGGCGCTCACGGGTTGTTCATGGTAATCACAAAATGGGTTATTACGATTATCCCTATAGGATTATTTGGCTTTATTACCTCCTCGGTTGTGCAAATTCGTGCGGGAACCGTTTTAAGAGGGATAGGGGAATATTTACTTGTTATTATTTTAGCGAATCTAGTGCAAGGTCTTGTAATTTTACCGTTATGGTTAAAGTCACATGGTATAAAACCTTATGCTGCTTTAAAAGGCATGTTGCCGGCTTTATCGCTTGCGTTTTTTTCAAAATCTTCCGTTGGAACCTTGCCCGTTACAATGGACACGGCTGAAAAAGCCTTAAAAGTTAAGCCTGAAGTAGGGCGTTTTGTTTTGCCATTATGCACAAGCATTAATATGAATGGGTGTGCTGCTTTTATTTTTGTAACGGTCATATATCTCATGCAAAATCACGGCATCCATGTGACCTATGCATCCATGGCTTTATGGGTTGTCGTTGCTACCGTCTCTGCTATTGGCAATGCCGGTGTTCCCATGGGATGTTTTTTTCTAAGCGCGAGTTTGCTCGCGAGCATGAATGTCCCGATCACATTAATGGGGATAATTTTGCCTTTTTATAGCTTAATCGATATGTTAGAAACCTCGTTGAATGTCTGGTCAGATGCCTGTGTGACGAAGGTGGTTGATGAGAAAAATCAGCAAGCATTTTCGTACGAATATCCTGCCTCGGAAGTAGGTCCAGAATCAATTGAAGCCGGAGCAGCGTAGGCTATGTTAGAAGCTCTTCACAGATGGAATAATAAATCTCTGTAAGTGTTTCTAAATCAGCCAATGAAACACACTCATTGACCTGATGGATGGTTGCATTCACAGGGCCCAATTCCAGCACTTCTACGCCATAAGGCGCGATAAAACGAGCATCTGATGTTCCACCGCTGGTGGATAATTGGGTATCTAACTGCGTGATTGTACGGATCGCACGGACGGTAGCATTTACAAGTTTTCCTTGACCGGTTAAGAAAGGCTTTCCATTTAGCTGCCATCTAATCTCAGGAGCAAGATGATGGCGATTAAAGCATTCTTCTACCTTTTTGATCAGAGACTTCGCTGTGTTTTCAGTTGAAAATCGGAAATTACATTGTAAGCGTAGTTCTCCTGGGATGATATTAGAACCTTTTCCTCCTGCTTCGATGTGTGTGACTTGCAGTGTGGTGGGTGGAAAAAAATCATTACCTTGATCCCACTCTATGCCAATTAATTCTGCTAAAGCTGGACTTAAAGTGTGAATTGGATTTTCAGCCAAATGCGGATACGCCACATGTCCTTGTTTGCCATGCAAGACCATTCTTCCTGTTAATGACCCCCTCCGTCCAATTTTAACAACATCGCCAACGTATTCAGCACTTGATGGCTCTCCAACAATACAAAACTCTGGAATGATATTTTTTTGTGCTAAGACTTGCATGACATGCGGAGTACCCAATTCAAAGTCGTCACCTTCCTCACCACTGGTGATTAAAAAGCCCAGCGAACCTTTAAATTCAGAATGTGCTTTAAGAAATTGTTTTGCTGCGAGTAACATTGCAGCGAGACTGCCTTTCATATCAGCCGTACCGCGACCGTATAAAAAACCATTTTTTTCAACCAGTTCAAACGGGTTTGTTTCCCATTTGTTTAATTCTCCTACAGCAACGACATCTGTATGGCCGGCAAAGAGCAAGCACGGCTTCTCTTCGCCAATTTGCGCGTAAAAGTTGGATACTGGATTATTATTTAATGGGGTGCAGGTAAAACCAAGTTCATGCAAGTAATCCATCATAAATTGCTGGCACCCATCATCAAAGGGAGTCACAGATTCAAATTGCACTAGGGTTGCGAGCAAGCGCTGCACATCGCTCATGATGGAATATCCCGTAATAACTCGTTGATGCTGACCTTAGCACGAGTTTTTTCATCCACTTGCTTAACAATTACCGCACAATATAGGCTGTGGCTGCCATCTTCACTCGGTAAATTTCCAGGCACAACGACAGAACCTCTTGGGATGCGCCCATACGTGATTTCACCGGTTAAACGATTATAGATTTTCGTGCTTTGGCCAAGATATACCCCCATTGATAGAACTGAACCTCGTTCCACAATCACACCTTCAACGACCTCTGAACGGGCGCCAATAAAACAATCGTCTTCGATAATGGTTGGATTCGCTTGCAGAGGCTCAAGTACACCTCCAATTCCGGCACCGCCTGATAAATGAACATTTTTACCGATTTGCGCACAAGATCCAACCGTCGCCCAAGTATCCACCATTACGTTCTCATCGATGTAAGCTCCGATATTGACATAAGAAGGCATTAAAACTGAATTTCGCCCTACGAAAGCTCCATGGCGAACGATGGCATGGGGAACAATTCGAACCCCCATGTCTTGAAAGTCATTGCGATTTAGGTGATTAAACTTTAGAGGAACTTTGTCATAAAATTGGCAAAAACCTCCTTCGATGACTTCATTTGGATTGATTCGAAAAGAAAGTAAAACGGCTTTTTTTAACCATTGATGAACAACCCATTGGTTCCCTTCTTTTTCTGCAACACGATATTGTCCTGAATTTAACCCGTTTAAAACTTCTGCAACGGCATCGCTTAATTCTTTAGTAGCAGAGTGTGGCGTAATGGTTTGGCGCTCTTCGAAAATTGCTTCGATGATTTGCTGCAAGTGACTCATTCCGATCCTTTTTTAGCAATAAAAAAATTCCAGTATAGCGTTTTTTGTAACAATCGTCATGATGGTTTGCAGCAATTCATAGAGGGAGTATACTTCCCTGATTCTTAACTTTAGGCCATGTTATGCGATTGTTAATCACGGGTTGTGTAGGATTTATAGGTTATCATCTTGCTAAAGCACGTTTAGAACAGGGCGATCAGGTCATTGGGGTGGATAATCTAAATGATTATTACGACGTGCGCCTAAAGCAGGCCCGATTGGAATTACTGCAATCTTATCCATCGTTTCACTTTTATGAGAGCGACATTTGTAATTTGGAACAAGTAACCCAAGTTTTTAAGGCTCATAAACCTGTACGTGTAGTCAACTTAGCCGCCCAAGCTGGCGTACGATACTCGCTTCAAAACCCTCATGCTTACATTCAATCAAATGTTGTTGGCTTTACGAACATTATCGAAGCTTGCCGCCACAATGACGTAGAACATTTGGTGTATGCTTCTACCAGCTCCGTGTATGGGGCGAATGGATCACAACCTTATCGTGAAAAAGATGGTACGGCGCATCCTCTGACCATATATGCCGCTTCAAAAAAAGCAAATGAGCTAATTGCACATTCTTATTCACATTTATATCAGTTGCCAACCACTGGCTTACGGTTTTTTACTGTTTATGGGCCGTGGGGAAGACCGGATATGGCATTTTTTAGTTTTACACGAGATATTCTTCAGGGTAATCCCATTAAAATTTTCAACCATGGGCAAATGCAACGTGACTTCACATATATAGACGATATAGTGATGGGCCTCTCTCGTGCTATTGATAAAATTCCTGAGCCTGACGAAGCTTGGACCGCCATGCAACCGGATCCATCCTCCAGCCATGCACCCTATCGAATTTATAATATTGGTAACGGTAATCCTGTAAATTTAATGGATTATATTCAAGCCATTGAAACCGCAACGGGTAAAGAAGCCATTAAAGAGTTTATGCCCATGCAAAAAGGGGATGTCGTATCCACCCATGCTGACACAAGTGCTTTGCAAATCGATTTAGGTTATTTGCCGAAAGTAGGCATCCATGAGGGTGTATCCGAATTTGTAAAGTGGTATTTGGAGTTTTATTCTCATCGCTAACAAATGCTATTCCCAATTAATTCGAGCACCCCTACCTGGTCTGAACAAGTCAGGTCAGGTAGGGTAGGGCGGGGATTTAGGTTAAAGCATAGTTCAAATCTGATTTCAGATCATCGATATGTTCTATTCCTACTGAGAGTCGAATAAATCCATCTACAATTCCAAGTTTCTTCCGGTTTTCAGGAGGGATTGATGCATGGGTCATGATGGCGGGATGCTCGATAAGACTTTCAACGCCGCCTAAGCTTTCCGCCAGGGTAAAGACTTCGCAGCGCGATAAAAATCGCTTGGCGTATTCAAGGTCACCATTCAGTACCAGAGAAATCATGCCGCCATAATCACTCATTTGCTCTTGGGCTAATTGATGTTGGGGATGACTTGAAAGGCCTGGATAAATGACCTTTGAAACTTTAGGATGTTGTTCAAGCCATTCTGCAAGCGCGCATGCATTTTCACAATGGCGTTGCATTCGCAAAGGTAACGTTTTTAAACTTCTTAACACCAGAAAACTGTCGAACGGCCCACATACACCACCACATGAGTTTTGTAGAAAAGCCAGTCTTTCAGCAAGCTCAGAGTTATCGCCAATAACTACTGCTCCGTTAACAACGTCGGAGTGGCCATTTAAGTATTTCGTTGCCGAATGCACAACTAGATCAAATCCTAGTTCAAGCGGTCTTTGAAGCCAAGGCGTAGCAAAGGTATTATCGACTACGCTAATGAGTTTATGGCGTTTGGCTATTGCCGCAATTTCTCGTAAATTTGCTAGCTTTAGCATAGGGTTCGAGGGGGTTTCTACCCAAATTAACTTGGTGTTAGGACGAATAGCGTTTTCAATGTGTTTTGTCTCTTGCATATCTACAAAAGAAAAGCTTAATTGATTGGTTCGAGTTTTTACTTTATCAAACAGACGAAACGTGCCTCCATATAAATCATCCGTCGCAATGATATGATCTCCTGCATCAAGCATATCAATCACTGAGTTAATAGCGGCCATACCGGTGGCAAACGCAAATCCATATTGTCCTGATTCCAGACTGGCAAGGCAGGCCTCATAAGCTTTGCGAGTGGGGTTATGTGTACGAGAATATTCATACCCCTGATGGATGCCTGGAGCGGACTGTGCATAAGTCGAGGTGGCATAAATTGGTGTCATAACTGCACCGGTTGCAGGGTCGGGAGACTGACCAGCATGAATGGCTCTGGTTTCGAATTTTTTTTGATTCATGGTTACTCCTGTATTGTGGATTCTATCCTGGAAAGAATAAATGAAACCTTACTTGATTGTTAAAATTAATATATTGAGCGTCAAAATATAAGCAAAATGAACAATATTAAAGTGTTTTTACTGGTTAGCCGTTAACATTAATGGAGTGCCATTCTAGAGAGGGATTCATGGGTAGGCAACAGGTAGATTATAAAAAAGTATGCCAAGCCGCTTCAAAGTTGAAAAACGAGGGTATAGAACCTTCTGTAATAGAGCTTTGTGAAGAATTAGGATTAGTTACCGCAACCCCTGAATTATCGACGTTACTTGAAAAATGGTATCACACCCAACCTGAATTCCAACGAACATCGTATACACCTCTAACCGATAATATTGCCACTGACACTTTAAATTCTAATGTAAATAACGAGCTTGAGAAATCCTTATCCCTCATACGAGCGACACTGGAGTGCACTGCCGATGGCATTATGATGGTCAACAATAAAGGGCAAGTGGTGGATTGGAACCAAAAATTTGTTGAAATGTGGCGGATACCGACCCATTTAATGGAGGCTGGGCCTGAAAACTTAAGCTTTGATTACATCTTAGAACAATTAATGGAGCCTGGAAAAATAATTTCAGATGCAAAATTATTATATTGCCACCCTGAGTGGCAAGGGGATCTGCCTGAATTACATTTCAGGGACGGTCGAATCTTCGAGCGCTATACCCAACCACAACGAATTGGAGAGGAGATTGTCGGAAGAGTTTATAGCTTTAGAGATGTAACAGCCAGACGCCTTGCTGATGATGAGTTACGAATCAGAGAAGGAGCAATTGAGGCCAGTACTCAAGGAATAGCTATTATTGACTTAAGCAAGGAGGGCATGCCAGTTGTTTATATAAATTCACCATTTGAGCGAACAACTGGTTTTAAAGAAGAAGATATTTTAGGTCAGTCTATTGCTATGATATACCCAGAGCTTATAGACCAAGCAAATAAAAAACGAATTGATCTTGGGATTCGAGAAGAGCGAGAAGAAACCGTTGAAGTTCAATTGCAACGAAAAACAGGTGAATTGTTTTGGTGTGAATTGAGCGTGGCGCCGGTTAAAAACTCCTTTAATACCGTAAAGCACTTTGTCTTTATTTTCAACGAAGTTACTCAACGAAAAGCAATGGAGGAGCAACTATTAAGGCAAGCGACCCATGACTCCTTAACTGGGCTTCCAAATCGCGTGTTGCTCATGGATCGTGTAGAGCAGGCCATCTTACAGGGGAAAAAGAATAACACCAAAGTAGCCTTTCTTTGTTTAGATCTGGATCGTTTTAAAATGACGAATGATACCTTGGGGCACAGTATTGGCGACAAACTTCTGCAATTTATTGCCAATAAACTCTTAGTAGCCACCAATGATTTTGATACCGTAGCGAGATTTGGTGGCGATGAGTTTGTGATACTTCTTCCAAATCTAGAACAGTACAATGATGCAGAAATCTTAGCACAAAAACTGCTTAAGCTGATTCAGAAACCTATCGAGATAGATCAACATTATTTAAAAATTTCCGCAAGCATTGGAATTAGTTTTTATCCGAGGGATGGGGAAGATTATGAAACGTTGATGAAAAATGCTGATTTATCAATGTATCACGCAAAAGATAGTGGTCGTAATACTTACCGTATCTTTGAAACCAAGATGAATCATCAGGTCATTAACTACACACAAATTGATAATGCGCTTAGAACCGCATTGAAAAATAATGAATTTTATCTTTTATATCAGCCTCTAATCGATCTAAAACGTAAACGCGTGATTGGACTTGAGGCTTTATTGCGTTGGTGTACACCGTTGCTTGGTCATGTTTCGCCAATGAATTTTATTCCGGTTGCGGAAGAAAATGGTTTGATCATTGAGATTGGAGAATGGGTGATTGAACAGGCTTGCAAACAAGCTATATGCTGGCATAAGAAGGGATATAAAGATCTCACCATAGCTGTTAATATTTCAGGCAGGCAGTTACATCAATCAAAATTACCACAATTTGTGCGAGAAACCCTTAAAAAAACAGGATTAAAGCCTGAATGCCTAGAGCTTGAACTGACTGAAACCCTGCTGGTAGAGAATATTGATAACGGTGTGGAACTGATGCATGAGTTGAAGGCGCTTGGAGTTAAGTTAGCAATCGATGATTTTGGAACAGGCTATTCTAGTTTATCGTACTTAAAGCAGTTCCCACTTGATAAGTTGAAAATTGATAAATCATTTGTGCAAGAGATGGTATCGAATAAAAATGATGCGGCCATTGTAAAAGCCATCATCAACTTGGGGCATAGCTTAGCTCTCGAAGTTCTTGCCGAGGGCGTAGAGAATGAATTTGAAAAAAATTTTGTTCTCACATATGGTTGTGATAGTGCACAAGGTTATTATTTCAGTCCTCCCTGCAAGCCAGATTTGGTTGAGGAGTTTTTAATGAACTACCCCAATTTACATGCAGACTAAATGCCGCTAGGCTTGAGCAGGTCCTTGAGCTATCATTATATATTTGTCGTCATGACAAAAATTGTATGGAATGAAAGACTCTGGGTCAGGGAGCATATGCTTCCTTGGTAGGAAGGTTACGTGGTTCGATGTTTGTTGGAAAGCCAATTTAGCCTTATTAAAAATTGACGACTTACGACTTTAGGCTGTAAACGTTACATTTCCGGTTGGTTTTGTTTAGATTTAAACTCGGATTATTGGATGAACCATTTTTGGTCATGCCGGTGCTGAGCGAACAACAACCAAAAGAGAAATACGATCCCAATCATGTTTCTTGTTCAAAATTATTGTTTTGAGATCTAAGGGGGAGGGGTGTATCCAGATTTGAAAAATGCCATACAAAAACCTACGGTCCCCAAACTTGCTTTTATCATTTTGGCAATGTTTGTACTTTGGGTCGTTGTGGATGGAATTATGTCATTAATTGCACTTTATCGGGCAGAAGGATCAGTAGCACTTCCAACACCACCGAAGACGGCGCAATTACCAACTCATCAACAGATACCTAACGTTTCTCTTTTTGGAGATTATGTACCTGAACATTTGGAAGGATCCAATATCAAACAATCCAGGTTAAATTTAACCATGGTTGGGGTTGTCTATTCAGAAGATGAAAAGTATTCACAGGTTATTATTCGCTCGGCTAATGGACAAGAAAATGTTTATCGAGTAGGTGATCATTTACCTGGCGGAGGAATTATTAAGCGGATTACACCACATGGAGTACTTGTCTCGCGCAATGGTTCATTAGAGAGTTTAAGTTTACCAAAAAATGAATTAATCTTTGCACCCATAGCTAAGCCTTTAATTGGGGACTAAACAACATGTTATCAAAACGCCTTATCATGTTAGCGATGAACTGTGTTTTACTATTATCCGGGTGTTCATTCACAACAATGAATTTACAAGAAGGCATTCGCAGCTTTCAAGTTCAAGATTATCGCACCGCCTTTATTCGACTTAAACCCGAGGCGGAAAAGGGCAATCCCGATGCACAATATGCTGTGGGTTATATGTATTTCTATGGGCAAGGCGTAATAGAGGATCGAAAAAAAGCTTTATTTTGGATCAAATGCGCTGCTAAATCCGGACAACCTGATGCTATAGCCGCCATGAAAATGTTAACCAGTTAATCACGCATACGGCAATGATTTTTTAATGAGTAACTCTTGGAATGTCTCAATTATTTGACGTGTAGGTTTAGCAATTCCTAATGCTTTTGCTTCGTTTAAATCCCACCATCTCCCTTGTGCCTCTAGAATAGATTCACCATTCCCAGGAGTTATTAAAAAGACTATTGGTTGTATTCGAAGGTTAAAATGGCTAAATGTGTGCTTAAATGCCTTCAAGGGAATTCTTTGCATTACCTCTAAATTATATTTCTCCGCAAGATATCTCTCGGGGGGTAGCTCACTGTCAATCGCTGGCATGCACCAAAGACCGCCCCATAAGCCTTCAGAAAAATTTTTCTCGAGATAAATACGCTCATGCTTGTTAAACAGCAGTAAAAACTGCTGAGATTTAAGTGGTTTGGCCTTTTTGGTTTTTTTATGAGGGTAGCTTAAAACCTCATTTACACTAAACGCTCGACATGAGCTTTGTAGAGGGCATTGTGTGCATTGAGGGGCTTTAATGGTGCAACACGTTGCTCCTAAATCCATGATGGCTTGTGTATATTCCGCACAATGGCGTTGGCTCATGCATTGCGCCGCTAGCTCCCAGAGTTGTTTATTAACTAACGTTTCATCAGGGGAGCCTGGTATTAGAAAAAAACGGCATAAGACACGTTTTACATTGCCATCCAGTATAGGGGTAGGCTGATTAAATACTAAGGAGGTGATCGCGGCGGCTGTGGACTGCCCAATTCCTGGAAGTTTCGTTAATTCGTTTGGATCATCTGAAAATAGACCTTGGTGCTCAAAGTATAGAATTTGAGCGGCTTTGTGAATATTTCGCGCGCGATTGTAATATCCAAGACCGGACCAGAATGCTAATACGTCATCAATGGCGGCATTAGCGAGCGTTTCTAAATTTGGGAAACGGGACATGAATCGGTTAAAAAAAGGAATGACCGTTTTTACTTGAGTCTGTTGCAACATAATTTCGGAGATCCAAACAGGGTATGGATCGGCAGATTTCCAAGGTAGTTCTTTGCGACCATGTCGCTGATACCATTGTAAGAGGGGTAGAGTGAATTGCTTTGTGATTTCTGATGTGTTCATGCTATAGCGTATCAAAAAATCCTTTTACTTCCTCTTTTAGTTGCTTAATTGGCTTATTAAGCGTCTTTTTCAAATAATGCTTTGTGAGAAGTGCGCTAATTTGCTTAACATCAGGGTAGACCAGTGGCTGCTTAAGACTGCCTTTTAATCTAAGAGGAATACCATCAACAAAAATATCGTTTATCTTGGCTGCGTTTTCATGATTTGATGACAGTTTTAAATTTAAATGATTATTAATACTCTGTTGTTGTAGATTGATAGAACCTTGGCCAGATAGTTCAAATTGGCGAGTTTGTAGCACCAAAGAATTATTCAGAAGCATCGGTTGGGGAATATCATAGGTAACATTTAAAGCAGTAAACTTAGTTATGCCTTTCTGAAAATCTTCAGGATTTAAATTGGCAAGTTCAGAAAGGGTTTGCGGATCAATGGTGCTGTTGTTTAATAACATTTGAAACCGGTTAAGCAACTCATTGACCAGAGCTTGAATATCAACGAATAATAACTTCCCATCTTTAATTGAGGCAGTGCCATTGACTCGTAAAGAATTTAATCCGTTCTGTTCTTTCAAGCGAGCAGTGCCGTGGGTGGTAAAATCGAGTTTTCCGACAATTAATTTTTTATCCACGAGGTCTTGAATAAACGTTTCGAGATTAAGATTGGTTGCTGTTTGATTAACAGTGATGGCTTGGGTATCTAGTCGATAGGATGCATTCCCAATCGATTCACCATCATAAAGATTAATTTTAATCGGATCGAATTGGATGTTATTGTTTTGAATGTCGGTATCTGCTGTGATTTTCTCAATTTTGAACTGATCAAACTGAACATCCGTAAGGGTTAGATGGCCGATACTATTTAAGGCACTTAAGTTGTTTGGCGCTAAATAAAAAATCTTATCGGATAATTTAATTTTACCTGTATAGTTTAGGGTTGCATGGCCAGAATGACCTGGCAAGCTTATCGCCAAATTAGATTTTAGTTGCAGAGGAAAATATTTATTTTCCAGATTTAACTGAGACAATGATATGTGTACATCATTGAGTTTATATTGAGCATTATCCTGCATAAATTTAATATGACCATCGGTTAGGCGAAAATTATCAATGGCGAAGGTTACTCGTGAAGGGGTAATTTTAGGTTCTTTTTTTGTTTTATACTCAGTTTTAATGATTGCGGGGGCTGGCGCGTTAGGATTGATAACGGCATTCAACCCATCGATTGAGATTTCACTAAAAGTCAATCGACCGTGCAATAGAGGTTCAAGTTGAAGTTTAAGAACCAGTTCTTTAATCTCAAGGTTGAGTTTTTTTTCACTTTCCGCGCTACCCACTTGAATTTGATGAACCTTAAGTCCTGGGGTAGGTAAAATTTGCCAGGTTATACTGCCTTTGATATCACTCGGTAGTCCTGTGATGGTTGTAATTTGTTTTGCTATATAAGTTTTAATCCAATCGGGTTCAAGGCTTTTGATGAATAGCCAAATCCCAACCGCTAGAATAAAAAGGGCAGTAACGAATATTAAAACTATTTTTTTTAAAGCATTCATAAATATCAACCAAGCGTTATGAAAGGATAATTTGATCCTATACCCGCGATCGTACAAAATGCGTGTTTTTAGGCGCTTTTATTGTATGTCCTGCCGCATTTTAAAAAGCGAGTAATGGCTCATTCCCTTGTGGGTGTTTTAAAATGCGACAGGCGAAAAAGAACAAGCATAAATCACGCATTTTGAACGATCACAGGTATATAACAAAATTGAGTATAGGATAGCGTCAGACTAGTTCTTAATCAATTGAATCTGCGTACAAAAATATATTGCAAATATAAATAATAAAGTGGTAAGCTGATAGTCTTCCCCGAGAAAAGATGTAACTAAAATTAGCTTTTCACGTTGTACTCAGGATGAGACAATATTTTAAGGAGAGCATTATGCAACAAAGTCAATGGGAAGTCGTAATATTAAAACCAACATCGGTTTTTCGTTCTTTTCTAGCTGCCCAATTACCTGGGGTAGAAATTCCTGATCTTAGTTTGCTTCAAACGGATACCACTGCGTACACCCTGCCAAAACATGACGATGAGGAAGAGATGCTAGATGAGATTGAAAAGCATTTTCCAGCCATGTTTAGGCATGAAATATCACGTTGGTTAGGTGACGATGCCCGCAATGATATCGAAGGCAGTTTTCTGGATTTTCTCTGTTGTTTTAAATTTGAGCTTCACTCGCAAATAGTATTAATGGAACCATCGTTGCAGGATGGGCACCAATTGGTTTGCATCAAGCCTCGTGCGGTATTACTAAAATGGATGAAGTCTGCTGTTCAACAACAAACGGATTTGACTACCATTTTAAATACGGTCAATCTCACCCAAATTTCTGAAAATGCTACCGTGGTGATTAAAAACTTTAATCAATTAACGGAAGTTAAGCCCTTTATAAAGCATTATTATCAGCCCATGTATAAAGCAGAAATGCATCGTATGTGTGATGAAACAGAAATTTGGCCCGAAGTTAAAAATTATCAAGATTTTAGCCGTTATTTTGCCGTTGAATTACATACTCAGTTGGTTCATTTGCATTAAGGAGGGCGGTTTATGGAACCTGTCACGATCGCAATCATCAGTACTGTTATTTTCGGGGTAGTTACTACGCTTTCAGTGTTTGTAAGACAACTGTTACTCAGCCGCGACAAACATTTGAATGATAAAGCGCAACAACGGGCATTGGATCAGGAAGCCGCTGAGCTTGAACGATTGCGTAAGCAAATGGAAAGCAACAAGCGCTTTAACTCGCATTATAAAGTGCTTGATTCGAATAAGGATGACATTCAATATCTGGATCAAAAGATTGAAGATATTTTGAATAAAAAATTTCTTTTAATTCAAAGATATTCAGAAATGACCCTTAAAGAATCGAGTGCATTAGTCGTCGGTGAGAATGCTGTTGAGCGTAAATTAGTCTGTGATCGATTAAGACAGGAAATAGACCGTGAAATAGAGTTCTACGACGAGCAATTAAGTCAGTTGCAAGCTCGTCGTGCAACCTTTTGGGATACTCATAAGGATCTGCAAGACTATTTGTTGGAGCAGGAAAAAGAACGCAATACGAAATTAGATGATATCTATAAGCGACATACTGGCTTATTAGAAAAAATCTATATCCGACACAATCAAAATTCTGAGCGAGTAACTGTGAAATCGATTGAGTCAGGTTCAGAAGCGTTTAAGTTAATTACGGTACCTTTTCAAATGCTCTTGCAGTTTTTTAATCTTAGCTCCAATATTTCTCCCACACGTTTCGAAGAGGAGCGATCTGCTCGTACGGATGTTAGAAACACAGAAAGAGAAATTAACGGAAATGATTCGGATTTAGGTGGTTCTCATCATTCATATTATGAGCCAGAAGCTGAGCCGGATTATGATGAACAATCGTATACTACTGAGCCAGCTTAATGTATACCCGAGATCGTTCAAAATGCGGTAGGACGAAAAATAAAGGCGTCTAAAAACACGCATTTTGAACGATCTCGGGTAAATCCTGTTCTCTTAATCTATGCAGTCACTCCTCAGACGTTGGTTCAAGTCCATTTACTTGAATTTCTTCTCGGTGAATATAGCGCTTGATGAGCTGTTCTGCTTGTTTGGCGCTAATAGGCTTGCTTAATACCCCATCCATAAAATAGGTCTTGCAGTCTTCTTTAACGACAGCCGCTTTGTGTGATGTTAAAGCAATGATAGGAATGTGGTAGTTTGATTTATTTTCCATGTCGCGAACTTTTTTAGCAATCATATAACCCGATGTTTCTTCTAGACTAATATCCATTAGCACCATGTCATACTTGCCAGGTTTAAACAGTTCGATTACTTTATCTTCTGTTGCTGCTACATCTACATTACAATAGATTGAACTGAACAGGGATTTTTCTACTGTCTGGGCGACGCGATCATCTTCGACCAATAAAATATTAGGGTGGGTGATTTTCTTGGGGAGCTTTTTAGTAGGTATTTCTTCGTTCTGTAATACTTTTTTTCGTAAAGTCATTTGTTCGGTGATGTCGGTCAATACCACAACTAAGCCCTTAATTTCTTGATAATCATCAAACAGTGGTACACGCCGTACACAGAAATAAATCGTTTTACCTTCCCCATTAACTATACTTTCTTCCACATTCATTTGTTCTTGCTTAGAAAAAATGACTTTCATATCATCTAAACGCATCGACTCAATGCTTTTCTTGTTCCAAGAAGTAAACTTGAGCATTTGGTCATATGGTGTTCCTTTCAATTCACTGATAGAACCGGGATCAATGCCCAAAAGCTTAATAAAGCTGAGGTTATAGCCTTTTAGGTTGCAAAGATTGTCAATCCAATAGACACTATCAGAAACAGAGTTGAGAATTTGTAGATACAGTTTATCCTTTGCTTCTTCCCACATGTCCATACTCCTTGTAATTTACCTTGCTTATTCTTGAAATCGCTTACATCATTGTGCGGACGTATATCATTAATTTATAAAAAGTATAGTTGAAATTCGATAAATTAAAATATACCCAATCATCTCAGCTACTCAGATATCTTACTCTTTTAATTGACTAATTGCGCATCAATCAAGCATAATATTTTTTTATTATCCTTTGTCTTGCATACCGTTCTGAGCCTAATACTCCAAAGAGGTGTTAGTTATACAAGCATTAACGGGATATTCCCAAACTCTTCATTCGGTTTCATTAGGGGGAAAACATGAACAATTTATTTCGTATTGTGGTTATATTTACTTTTCTTGTATTTATACACCCTGGGTTTGCTAATCAACTGGATCACTTATTGCCCGATGAGCGAAATACTATTGAAGTATTTCAGAAAGCTTCACCTAAAGTGATTTATGTTCATCGGATTAAAACTGTGGTTAATGGTGCGGCTGAGCTTCTTCATATTCCATCTGGCGCAGGATCAGGAATTATTTGGGACAACAAAGGACATGTCGTCACTAATTTTCACGTCATTGCGGGTGCGGATAATTTAGCCGTCAGTATTGGTAATCATACTTTTTCAGCAAAAGTCGTTGGTGCAGAGCCACGTAAAGATATTGCAGTTTTGATGTTAGAATCCAGAAAAGCATTGGATCTTGTCAGGTCTGTTCAACCTTTTGAGATTGCTCACACTGATCATCTTTTAGTGGGGCAAAAAACTATTGCCATTGGAAACCCATTTGGTCTAGATCATAGTTTAACGACTGGAGTGATTTCTGCGTTAGGACGTCAAGTTCCTGGTATCGGGGGTGTTACTATACGAGAAATGATCCAAACAGATGCATCGATTAATCCTGGTAATTCTGGAGGACCGCTACTTGATAGTGCGGGTCGACTTATTGGATTAAATACACTGATTTACTCACAGTCAGGCTCGTCTTCTGGTGTTGGTTTTGCAGTGCCTGCTGATGATATTTCCCGATTGGTGACCCAAATCATTGAACATGGACGCGTAAAGCTTGCGGGCATAGGCATTCAGCGTGTTGAACCAAATACTGCTGCTAAACTCGGCGTTAAGAAAGGCATACTAATTTCGGAGGTTTTGCCCAAAACTCCTGCTGCTGCGGCTGGCTTGAAAGGAACTTATCGCGATAGTTTTGGTCGTATTCATCTAGGAGATATCATTATTGGCTTAAATGGGCAGTCTGTTGGTAATTACGATACGCTTTATAACCTGTTAAGCAAAATTAAAGTAGGAGATGAAATTACTTTAACCGTCTTACGCAATGATAAAAAGATTACCCATAAGATGAAGACCATTGATATCGCTTCCTATTAGCGGCTAAACCGTGTGTTCATACCGATAGCCAGTATATACTGGCTAGGTAACGTCCCCGAAGTTACCTAATAATATACTCACAAACTTCACGCCAGTGTGGCTCATCCTGGCTGTTTTATCATACCTTGTAGCAATCCTTCTAAAACGCTTAATCTTCTGAAAAAAACGCCCAACAATATTTCTTTCCTTGTATGCTTGTGATTGTTGAAAAAAGCGTGTTTTAGGCGTCTTTATTTTTTGTCCTGCCGTATTTTAAAAGCGAGTAATGGCTCATTACCTTGCGAGTATTTTAATATACGGCAGGGCGAAAAAGAAACAGCATAAATCACGCATTGAAAGAGCACGGGCATTTATCCAAGAAACCTAGGAAGGTTCGCCGTGAATCTCTAAGTAGGTCTTTAATCGCGACACTTTCTCTTCTTCATCATGTTCTTGCAGATAATCGATCAGATCGAAGATGGTAATGAGAGAAATCACCCGAATTCCCTGTGACTGGATCTCTTTTAAGGTTGATCGTTCGCCAGTTCCTCGTTCGCATCGATCCAGGGAAATAATCACGCATGATAGTTGCCCCCCATGGCGAACAATTAGATCTTGTGCTTCACGAAACGCTGTTCCTGCAGTAATAACATCATCCACAACAAGCGTTCTTCCACCCAAAGGCGCACCAATCAATTCCCCCCCTTCACCGTGATTCTTTACTTCTTTACGATTAAAAGTGACGGTTGTGTCTACTCCCATTTCGGTTAACGCAATGGCGGTTGCAGTGGCAATGGGTATGCCTTTATAGGAGGGTCCAAAAATGTGGTCGAATTCTAATTCTTGATCCAGAATAGCATTGGCATAAAATTGTCCTAGACTCCGGAGTCCTTTCCCTTGATAAATTAACCCGGCATTAAAAAAATAAGGACTGTTTCTCCCCGATTTTAAGGTAAAGTCACCAAATTTTAATGCCTCACACTCCAAAGCAAGTCGTATAAACGCTTCTTTTAAATTTTTCACAGACGCTCCCCGATATTGACTTTTAAAAAAAATCCTTAATAATCAATTAAAATATTGTTATGCTGATACGGACTGACCGACAGTAATTATAGTTTAGCAATATTTTTAACTTAATGGATTTTATAAACCAAAAAAAGAGGATGAGCGAAATGTCGCAACGATTAAAAGGACAAGTTAAATGGTTTAACGAAAAAAAGGGATTTGGTTTTATTATTAGCCCTGATGGAAATGATATTTTTGTACATTATAAAGATATCCAGGGAGCTGGTTTTAAAACGCTGCATGAAAACGATACAGTGAGCTATGTTCTAGACAAAGGCCCTAAAGGTCTCAAAGCTCAGGATGTTGTTCTCGAAAAAGAAATGAGTTATTGACTTAGTGTATCGAATCATACACCATCCGCATACTAATAGATTAATTCTTAAACTGGGTTCATTATAGATGACTTGGTCAAGGTCTTTTTTATTTCATGAGTAAACATTGTGAACGCGTTCCAGTTGCTGTTATAACTGGTGCTGCGAGTGGTATTGGGTTAGCACTTGCCAATGCATGCGTTAAAAAAGGCATGCGCGTGGTGATGGCGGATGTCGATGAGCAAGCTTTGTCATTTAGCGTTCAGAAATTGCAACAGCATGAAGGGGCTTGCATACTAGGTGTTCGGTGTGATGTCACTCAATTTTCGCAACTTCAACGTCTCGCGGATAAGACAATTAACGCTTTTAATCGTGTGGATTGGTTATTCAATAACGCTGGAATTAGCGGGCGGATTGCTCCCTTGTGGAGTTTGAAGCTTGATGAAATTCACCAGGTTATGGATGTCAACTTATATGGAATATTAAATGGCGTTCAAGCGTTTATTCCGATCCTATTTGAGCAATCGCATCGTTCGCACATTATTAATATGGCTAGTTTTTATGGGTTATGCAGTGGTTCAAATATGGCGGCTTATGCTATGTCAAAACATGCCATTGTCGCGCTGTCTGAATCCCTCTATTTTGATCTTCGTGCTTCAGAAATGCCCGTAGACGTATCTGTGGTATGCCCATCGTTTGCGAACACGCAATTACTATCAAACTCTAAACCGAGTACAAATAGCCCATTGCAAAATCTAATGGTAGATTTGATACAACGAAGTCGGGATCCTGAAGAGATCGCCCACCATATTCTTGCTGAAATCGATAAAAACGTATTTTACATTCTTCCGGATCGTGAAGTGAAAGATTATTTTGAAGAGCGAATGAAGGCTGTAATTAATCAAACATCCCCTCATCAACACAATCTAGAGAAGGTAATGCAAGCGCTATCTCGACGTACTAATGGCTGATCATTAAAAACAGGATTCTAAATGAAAGCGAGCGTATTCCACCTGCTAGGAAAACAAACCTTTCTTCCGCTGTTTTTAACGCAGTTCTTTGGCGCATTTAATGATAATGCCTACAAGTTAGCCACGCTGACTTTAATCAGCTACTTTCTTAGCACCAGTCAGGGACAGTCTGAACAATTCCAAGCTATTGCCGGCGCATTATTTATTCTCCCTTTTTTTATTTTTTCAGCAACAGCAGGCCAATTAGCTGATAAAATAGATAAAGCCAAAATGACACGCGTATTAAAGCTATTTGAGTTAATGCTTATGATCTTTGGTGGGTTTGGGCTTTATTACGGAAATATACCCATCATGATGGCCATTTTAACCGGGATGGGCGTTCACTCAACGTTTTTTGGGCCAATCAAATATGCTATTTTACCAGACCACCTCCCGAAAAAGCAGCTTCTAGCGGCAACCTCACTAATTGAAGGCAGCACTTTTTTAGCTATTTTACTCGGGACGACTTTAGGCGCATTGGGCGTGGGTGGAGAGCGCTCAGGAGCTTTGTATGCCATTCTACTAACCTGCTCATCCGCCCTTATTGGCTTATTAGCCAGTCAATATATTCCTCCGGCGCGATCAAAAGACAACAATCTAGATGTGGATTGGCGCGTTATCCGAGCCACAAATCGCATGATCAAGGATATTATTCGTAACACCAAAATTGTACCAACATTGTTTGCGATCTCTTGGTTTTGGCTAATTGGAGCAGTCATATTAACCAAGCTTCCTGATTATACTAATTATGTGTTAAATGCTGAAACACCAGTATTTGCTGTGTTTCTGGCATTGTTTTCAATTGGAATCGCCGCCGGGTCTTTAACAATTAATAAGATTTTAGAAGGAGAAGTGTCTCTAAGGCTAGTGCCTAAAGCAATGTTATTATTGTCGGTTTTTGCTTGTGACTTGTATTGGGCTACACCCCAACAAAATAAATCGCTACTGTCGCTTACTGAGTTTTTTTGGAATATACAGCACATACGCATTTCATTAGACTTGTTTTTTTTAGCGTTTTTTGGCGGTCTATTTATTGTTCCACTATATACGTTTCTACAAGTGGGCAGTGAAGGTACTCATCGCGCAAGAACCATCGCGGCAAATAATATTTTTAATGCATTGTTTATGGTGCTTGGTTCCTTGTTTGTAATGCTGCTCATTTATTTGCACGTGTCAATCCCAGGGGTGTTTTTGATATTAGGCATACTAAATGCTTTTGCAGCAGGAATATTTTGGATTTATTTTAGAGCAAAGGACTAGTGATCAGGAACCAGGTTAGAATGGTTAGAAAACACAATCTAACTTAAGCTGGTTCCTGCCTAGCTCAACCAGTCTCGTGCTGGAAGGAAATCTGTATACAACTTTGCTTCAGGGGTATGTGGCTCTGGATGCCAATTATATTGCCATTGGACTTCAGGAGGGAGCGACATAAGAATCGACTCAGTGCGCCCTCCTGATTGTAATCCAAATAAGGTGCCGCGATCATAGATTAAATTAAATTCCACATAACGCCCGCGCCTAAACCGTTGGAATTCTTTTTGGTGTGGATTGTAGGGACTGTCTTTCCGCTTCTCAACAATTGGTGCGTATGCTTTGATAAAATGATCGCCAATACTTTTCATTAAACCAAAGCTCAATGCAAACCCGCCTTCATTAAAATCATCAAAAAATAGTCCACCAATGCCTCGTGCCTCTTCGCGGTGTTTTAGATAGAAATATTGATCACACCAGCGTTTAAACCTTGGATAAATCTCTTCGCCATACGGAGCACAAGCTTCCCGAGCGGTTTGATGCCAATGGCGGCAATCGTCTATAAAGCCATAATAAGGGGTTAAATCAAATCCTCCGCCAAACCACCAAATCGGACGTTCGCCTCTTTTTTTCGCACTAAAAAAACGGACGTTCGCATGTGAGGTCGGAACAAAGGGGTTATCAGGATGAATGACTAATGACACACCTAGCGCTGTAAATTCACGGCCAGCCAATTCTGGCCTATGCGCCGTTGCTGAGGCAGGCAATTGATGTCCTGAAACATGAGAGAAATTAACACCAGCTTTCTCAAACACAGAGCCATGGCTCAGCACTCGTGAAATTCCTCCGCCACCTTGAGCTCTTGTCCAGGCATCTTCAATAAACCGACTTTTGCCATCTAAGCGTTCTAATTCTTGGCAAATTGATTGTTGTAATCCCAACAAATACTGTTTAACTTGTACAATAGCATCGGATGGTAGGCTGGTATTGTGGTTGCTCATGGCTATAGAACTCCTAACTCAGTTAAGCGTTCATGAAGGTATTGTCTGGCTGTTTTTTCAGGAGAGAGTGATACTTCTGGTCTGGGATGTAAAAATAGAGGCATGGAAAGCCTAGCCACATTATTTAATTCTGGGTTAACGACTCGATGAGTGGTAGAACGATAATAACCACTAGTTGCCAGATCTAGCATATCCCCTGCATTGACCACAATGCTTTCCTTAGAGCAGGGTACTTCATGCCAATTTCCAAGGTTGTCTTTTACTTGCAATCCAGAACTGGTTGCTCCTACTAATAACGTAATTAAGTTAATGTCTTCATGCGCGGCTGCACGAACAGCGCCTGCTGGTTCCGATCCGGTTAGCGGCGGGTAATGTAGGATGCGAAGCATGGTTTGGTCACTTTGATTGATCATGCGGGAAAACGGCATAGACAATTGATTAGAAACATTCACAGGTAATGTATTTTCTAACCAAGTCAAAAGCGTTGCAGCTAAATCTGTGAGTTGTTGGTAAAGCGTTTTCGTATCTTGGCTCATTATGGAGGGATATTGTCCCCAGGGATAATATTGAAAAAATTCTTTTATATCTTTCAAAGAGGCGCCTTTTGCTTTCTCCGAAACTGAAGGAGGAAAGTAGCCGTCCTGTGTCTCTCGTTTGTAGAGATAACGGTTTTTGTCATCAGAATTGAAAAAATTAATCCATTCGCTGTAAATGGAATCAATGAGCGCAGAAGATATTGGGTGGTTTTCTAATACAGCAAAGCCAGTATGTTGGAGTGATTCGCTAAATTGTTTATTGGCCAGAGGATGCGTGTAATCAATGTTCAATATATTCATGACTTGCCCCATGTATGCGGTTAACTGCCTCAACCTAGGCCAAGGCACTTTATACCCATTCCAGCTGAAGATACTGGATTTGCGCTATCGCTTTTTACGCCAGCAATTTGTTCAAAAGCTCGCAGTGGGGCTTGCTATTATTCACTTTTGAACAAATTGCTGATACAAAAATCAAGTCGCGAAAAAACCAGTATCTTCAGGTGGGATGGGTATATTATACCCTATCTACTGAATAAAGAGAAAGCGACAGCGTCAAATTTGGCGATTTTTGCCTATAGAGTCCTGCATAGCCAAGACCTCAAAAGACGAGCTGCATAAGTTGGCTAAGTAGAAGTTTGTTTCTGAGAGTAATAGGCTAGATAGATCTAATTTTAAAACACAGTAAATTTTGCTGTATACTATAGCCTATTGTAAATGATTCGAAGCATTTGTTGTGATTGAACCACCAAGCTTACTCTCCCCTCTAGCAATAGCCCCAATGATTGATTGGACAAATACTCACTTTCGGGTATTGATGCGATTGTTGGCCCCTAAGGCCTTAGTTTATACAGATATGCAAACACCTGGTGCGGTGTTTAACAATCCTAAGCGCGCTTTGCAATTTCAGCGTATTGAAAAGCCAGTGGCCTTACAGCTAGGCGGTGCTTCAGTTGATGCCTTAGTGCATTGCGCACAATTGGCGGAAGAGGCTGGATTTGATGAAATCAACTTAAATCTTGGGTGTCCGAGTGATCGCGTGCAAGCTGGGCGTTTTGGTGCCTGTATGATGGCGGAGCCGAATTTAGTGGCTGACTGCATTTTTGCTATGAAGCGCGCTGTGGCTATTCCTGTTACAGCAAAAACACGTATTGGCATTGATCAGCAAGACAGCTATGAGTTTTTTGCGAATTTTGCTCATCGTCTTGTTGATGCAGGCGCCGATAAACTCATCGTTCATGCTCGCAAAGCCTGGCTAAAAGGATTAAACCCAAAGCAAAATCGAACAATACCACCGATTAACTATGAATACGTTTATCGATTAAAAAATGAACTAAAATCCCTCCCTGTCGTCATCAACGGTAATATTAACTGCTATAATGAAATACAAAACCATTTAGTAGTAGTTGATGGGGTTATGCTAGGGCGTTTGGCTTGCAATGAACCTTATCAGATAGGAAGAATTCATCATAAGATGTTTCCAGAATATCCACTTGTAACACGCGTCGAGGTTTTAACCCACTATTTTGATTATGTGCTATCACAAAAACCGCTTGGGGTTCCGACTAGTCTTTTGTTAAAACCGGTTCTTGGCTTAACCCATGGATTACCAAATGCCAAGCGATGGAAGCAGTGTATACTTTCCACGGCCAGCCATGATTTTGAACAAGGGATTAAACAAGCTCTGAATATGATGACGGATATGGAACAAACCTATGCTGAAGCCATGCTGACTGAAGGCTTTTGCTTCTAAGATTATACGAAAGAGGCGGGAATTGCTGTTGAGTCATGGCTTTTAGAGAGGAATTCTAGTACATTAACCAATTTTAAAAATTTGATTCTATGAGGGGATTATCAGGGCCATGCTGAATACGTTAATGAAAAAAATGTTTGGTAGCCGAAACGAGCGCACCCTACGGCGCATGGAAAAAACGGTGGAAGCTATTAATGCGTTTGAACCTCATATGAAAGCATTGTCGGATGAGGAGCTCGCTGGAAAGACTAAACATTTCAAGGCCCGATTAGCAGATGGTGAAACACTCGACGAATTGTTAGCTGAGGCGTTTGCGGTTGTTCGTGAAGCTTCTGTCCGAAAACTAGGGTTACGTCATTTTGATGTGCAAATGATAGGCGGCAAGGTCTTACATGAAGGCAACATTGCCGAAATGCGTACTGGTGAAGGTAAAACACTAGTCGCAACATTACCTGCTTATTTAAACGCGTTGACTGATCGAGGCGTTCATGTTGTTACCGTAAATGACTATCTCGCTAAGCGCGATAGCGAATGGATGAAACCTATTTATGAATTCTTAGGCTTGAGTGTTGGCGTTATTTATCCAGATATGCCTCACGAAGAAAAGCAACAGGCCTATAAATCAGATATTCTCTACGGGACAAACAATGAGTTTGGCTTTGACTACTTGCGCGATAATATGGCCTTTAGTTTGGGGGATAAAGTTCAGCGTGAGTTAAATTTTGCCATTGTGGATGAAGTAGATTCTATTTTAATCGATGAAGCCCGTACACCTTTGATTATTTCAGGAGCCGCCGAAGATAGCTCAGAACTATATCTTAAAATAAATCAGCTCATTCCAAAATTAAAAAAACAAGAAAGCGAAGAGGGTGATGGGGATTACACCATTGATGAAAAGCAAAAACAGGCGCATTTGACCGAAACTGGTCATCAGCATATTGAAGAGTTGTTAACTGAAGCCAATTTGCTGGATCCTGGCGAAAGTCTTTATCATGCTAGCAATATTATTCTAATGCACCATGTCAACGCCGCTTTACGGGCACATGCGATGTTCCATCGTGATGTAGATTACATCGTACAAAATAATGAAGTGGTGATTGTTGATGAGCACACCGGTAGAACCATGCCGGGTCGCCGCTGGTCAGAAGGGTTGCATCAGGCAATCGAAGCAAAAGAAGGCGCTCGCATTCAGAATGAAAATCAGACTTTGGCTTCAATTACCTTTCAGAACTTCTTCCGTTTATACGATAAATTATCAGGTATGACCGGTACGGCAGATACAGAAGCTTATGAATTTCAACAAATTTATAATTTAGAAGTGGTCGTTATTCCAACGAACAAACCTATGAGGCGAGTGGATGAGTCGGATTTAATCTATTTAACCATTGCTGATAAATATCAGGCCATCATTGAAGATGTTCGCGATTGTGTGGCCAGAAAACAACCGGTACTGGTAGGAACGGCCTCTATCGAAGCCTCTGAGTTACTCAGTCAGATGTTAAATCGTGCGAAGATAAAACACCAAGTATTAAATGCGAAATTTCATGAAAAAGAAGCCCAGATTATCGCCGAAGCAGGTCGTCCTGGGGTTGTGACCATTGCAACAAACATGGCTGGTCGGGGTACAGATATTGTTCTAGGTGGAAATCTTTCGGCTGAACTTGCCGTACTTCCAGAAGATGCAACGGAAGAAGAAAAACAAGCGATTCGCGAGGATTGGAAAAAGCGACATGATGCGGTTGTAGCAGCAGGCGGGTTGAGAATTATTGGCTCAGAGCGTCATGAGTCACGTCGTATTGATAATCAGCTTCGTGGTCGTTCAGGCCGACAGGGAGACCCTGGTAGCAGTCGATTCTACTTGTCTTTGGACGATAATTTAATGCGTATCTTCGCTTCTGAGCGTGTGGCAGCATTGATGCGTCGTTTAGGTATGAAACCCGGTGAACCAATCGAACATAATTTAGTTACTAGAGCTATCGAAAACGCCCAGAGAAAGCTTGAGGGGCATAATTTTGATATCAGAAAGCAATTGCTTGAATACGATAATGTGGCAAACGATCAACGGAAAGTCATTTACTCTCAGCGCGCTGAAATTATGGCAATGGAAGATCCATTGCAATCCGTTGATACAATTCGCGAAGATGTCTTAGGCAATCTAGTTGATCGTTACATTCCGCCACAAAGCATGGAAGATCAATGGGATGTTCAATCGCTTGAACAAGTGCTTTTGGATGATTTCAAGCTTAAAGCACCGATCTCGGATTGGATTGAAGCAGATCACGCCATTCTTCCTGAGCAAATTAAAGAAAAAGTAATTGAGTTAAGTGAAACGCAGTTTAAGGAAAAAGAACAGCAAATTAGTCGTGATGTGTTGGCTCAATTTGAAAAGTCAGTGATCTTGCAAACCTTAGACAATCATTGGCGTGAACATTTGGCTGCGATGGATCATTTACGCCAAGGCATCCATTTGCGGGGTTATGCGCAAAAAGATCCAAAGCAAGAGTATAAGCGCGAAGCATTTACACTCTTTTCTATGATGTTAGACAACATGCGTTATGAAATTATACGTCTACTGTCTTCTGTTGAGGTGCAAACATCGGATGATGTCGAGGCTGTAGAAGAACAGCGTCGCGCTGATCAATCCTATAAAATGCAATACATTCATGCGGCTCCCGATCATCAGGAAGAGGAAGAGGCAGGGGTTTCAACGTTTAAGCGATCCGCTAAAAAAGTTGGTCGAAATGATCCTTGTCCTTGTGGATCCGGCAAAAAGTATAAAGCCTGTCATGGTAAGATTTAATGGATGTTGCGGTTGCGATCATCATTGATCAATCACAGCGGGTGCTCATTGCTCAGCGCCCGCTGGATAAGTCGCACGGAGGAATGTGGGAATTTCCTGGAGGTAAGGTCGAAGAGAATGAGTCTCCCCGGATGGCTTTGCAACGAGAAATCAAAGAGGAAGTTAATCTTGAAATTATGGATTGTATTTCTATAGGAGCAATCAATCATTATTATGCAACTCTTGCCGTCAGATTATTCGTGTTCTATGTCACGTCTTTTAAAGGTCACGCAATTCCTAACGAGAACCAACTTGGGTTGAAATGGGTTCATTGGGTTGATCTTAATCAGTACCATTTTCCGGAAGCTAATGAAAAAATTATAACCCTAATTCAGGAAAGACATTCTGTACTTCCAGGTATTACGAAGGGGAAATTTCGACTAAATTTGACAGATTGCTAAGTCAACCGGGGTGCGGCTATGGCTTACTTCATTCATTGAATTAGCCTCGCATAAGCGTAGGCTCAAACCATGATGTCCGACATGCATTTTCGGAACAATTCCACAATCTTTATCCATACGAAGCAATATTAAGTGACAAGAGATTTTAGATGGAAGGGAACGTTGATAAAAGCCATTATACATATCAATGGTGTTAAATTGAGCGGTATTCCTTAACAACGATAAATAAACCGAAACGGTTTCTTGCAATGATTGTAATTTCTTAAGCCAACTCAATAAATCATGCTGCCTTTTTTGAGGGGTGTTTTCTAGCCATAACAGAAGCTGAGGAGAATGGAACTCACAATCATTATGCTCACTGGCTTGTGCTAGACGAATTGCCTGGAGAAAAGGATCGGACTGAATAGAACCACCTAATCGACCTGCAGCGTGACTTAAATATTGCACTTGGGTAAACAACTTAGTGTATTGTTCAGACGATATAGAGAACTGGGTTTTATGAATCGCGTGTTCGATTCGCATGAGCTCTTTTAAAAACCGACTTTTAAGCTCAGGTTTTTCAACAATTTTTACAATCTCAATAATGTTTTTTAACGCATAATGATGGATCACTGGATGCGTTTCTTCGCAAGCTTGTTCAACCGTTAAAAAAAGGCACTCAAGACGCAGGGCAATCTTCGATAGAAAATGTGTTGCAAGCTGAAATGTAATGGTTTCATTTAGCATTGGTTTTGTGCATCTAGTGCATGATTCATTTAGACTAACATACTTCTTTCTGAAAACAAAAAAAAATGATCTTTGTCAAGTTTTTTATGATCAAGGCTTCGTACGCAGAATAAACGCTAAACGGATGGTTGTCTCTTAGTTCTTAGATTTATTTGCAGCCTTTTCTACATAATACGTATGAAGCGATTCTACTTTGTGTTCTAGATCGCTTAGGGTTCCAGTGTTGAATAAAATCTTATCCGCTAATCGTTTATGTTGTTCGGCAGTGGCTTGTGTGTTCAAAATTGATAACGCTTCTTCACGGCTGCAATTATCGCGCCTCATGACGCGTTCGATTTGCTGTTCTTTGTCAGCCTCGACGTATAGGATCTCATCGAGATAGGGGTGATGCTTTTTATCAGGCAATAGAGGAATTTCAATGATGCAGTAAGGACTTTTACATTCTGCCACCTGCGCGGCAATCGCTTGACGTATCTTAGGGTGTAACCGTGTTTCCAGCCATCGTCGTTTTTCTGGATTATTAAAAATAATTTGTCTAAGCTTGGGCCGATCAAGCTCACCATTGGAGGTTAAAATCGATGATCCGAAATATTGTGTGATTTCAGATAGAGCGGGTTCTCCAGGTTGAGTCAGAGCACGAGAAATTTGATCGGCACTGATGACATCAACACCTCGTTGGTTGAACAGCTTAGCAACCGTTGATTTTCCACTGGCGATGTTTCCAGTTAACGCGACGCAATACATCGGACTAATCCTGTACCTGATTATGATTTTTACAGGTGAGTAAATTAACATAACACGTGGCTGGCATACCGCTTCGATGTTCACAGTATGCGCGCGCGCCCAATGCAGCATCATTTCGACTGGTGTAAAGATCACTTACCCAGGCGTTTGCATGCATGTCGAGCGCGGTGCAGCGCCACATAGGGCGCGTAGTTACTCCTTTAATCATGGTTTCACAGTATTCGTGAGCGGTTTTACAGCTTTCAGGTCGTTTACTTTGACTTTTACAGGCATCATAAGCTTTATTTATAGCGACTCGCTCATAAGGACTATGCGCAATCCATTGATTATTTTGATCATCATAAGCTTTACATTGCCAATAGCTATTTTGACCTTTCATCACAGCTGTGGTGTCTGCAAATAAAGAATTTGCCCCTAGGATACTCAGCATAATGATTATGACAACAAGATGATTACTCATGATTGACTCCATTCATAAACGGCATTAGCTCGTAGATGGGCATTGCTTTAGCAAAATACCATCCCTGGATAAGATATACGCCTTTCTCTTTTAAATATTCTATCTGTTTTTCAGACTCTACGCCTTCAGCGATAATTTCAAGTTTTAAGTTATTAGCCATTTGAATAATGGAATGACTTAGCACTTCAGTTACAGCTCCAGTACCAATTGCGGTGATAAAAAGTTTATCAATTTTAAGATAATTAAATGGGAAATGCCGTAAATAATTAATACTAGCATGTCCTGTTCCAAAATCATCTATGGCCAAGGAGTAACCTTTGCTTCTTAGTTTTTTCATGGTCTTGGTGATTAAGGTTTCACCATGACTAATTAATTCACGTTCAGTGATTTCTAACAAAATTTGTGATGGCTTTACTTGATAATTTAAGCATAGCTTCTCAAACCTATTAAAAAAATCATGGTTTGAAAAATGAGCCGCGGATAAATTAAATCCAAGATAAAAATTAGCGTGCTTGGCTAGAAGGTGGCGGCATTCTTTAAAAGCTTTTTCTATGATTTGTAAAGAGATTGGGATGATAAGTCCTGAGCGTTCGGCATTGTTTACAAAGACATCGGGCATTATAATTTCATCATTTTCTGTTTTCCAGCGCATTAATACCTCTACGCCTACATAAAGGTTTTTATTTAAATCATAAACAGGCTGAAACACCGGGAAAAACCGCTCATGCTTAACTGCATTCATAATGGCGCGATGCAGTGAAAAAAAATGATTGAACACTTTTCTCATCGCGAAAAACAGTAAAATCGAAATAATAATGACAACCAATAGCGAGACCAACTTATGCCAAAGGGTTAATTGATGGATCACCATTGGCTGTGCAATTAAAATAATTTGAAAGTCTTTAAGGCTATCAATTGTGGCGATATGGAAATAAGAGGTCTGGTTAATCGCATTCATCGTTAAATAAGATTCTTCTGAGCTTGCTTGCCATTCCCCTTTTTCATCTCGCTCAATTTGAAGAAATACTTTTTGAGCGTTGTTGTTATAAAGTGCGATAATTTGTGCATAAGAAGCATTAATTTCTAAAGCTTGTTCCAAAACTTTTTTTAATATATACACATCAATGATGTAATTACCTAAGGGTTGTTGGAGGACAAAGGCTGGATTATCTTTTTTGGTCACACTTATAGGACCAAGTAGTCCTTGTGCTTTGGGGTTAAGATACCCAGCGGTGGCAATATCGCTGATGGAGGAGCAAAGCACTTTATTCTTTTTATTTTTTAAAGCCAAAGCAGAAATTAAGGGGTTATTAAAAACAGTGTTTTCAAGACTCTCTCGTACGTTTGGCGTGCACTCGTCGAAATTCTTGCTTAGTACAGGAATGGAGTAGACGGAGTTTTGGATGTCATTAATTAAGTTATTTACTTTATGACTAACTGAGTCGGAGGCTTTAAAAAGGGCGTGTTCTGTTTCTAATTGCTCTTTATTCCAATTGAAATAAAAAATAATCGTTAAAATTAAGCTGGTTAATAATAGCCAGAAAATAATAAGAATATAAAAACTTCCTGAACCCTTCTCTTTGAGTTGAAACATTCTGATCCGTTTATTAGGTATAAGCTTCCTTAATTGATTTTAGTGTTATTTCAGCTAAATTCCCAATAGTCTTTTCATCGCAGTTTAAGGGAGGGAGCCAATACAACGTATTTCCCAACGGCCTAAGCAGCGCCCCATTCTCAATTCCACGTTTGTATAACTCAAATCCCACTCTTTTTTGCTCAGGGTTAATTAAGTCTCCAGCAACGATTGCTCCTAAACGACGGATATTTTTTAATCTTCCAGTAAGGCTTGCAATGTCATGTAAGTTTTTTTCCATAACCTGACCCAGGTTTTCAGCCTTCAAGGTAGTATTTTCTCGCTGCATAATCTTTAAAGTCGCCAAGGCTGCACTGACAGCAACCGCGTTGCCGCTGTAAGTATGCGAATGTAAAAATGATCGCCCAGTGTCATAGTCATTATAAAATAACTCATAAATGGAATGATCTACACTGACGCAACTTAATGGAAGGGTTCCTGAAGTTAATCCTTTGGAGAGACAAATTAAATCTGCTGTTACTTCAGCATGCTCACAAGCTAGCCATTTCCCGGTTCGACCTAAGCCAGTCATGATCTCATCAGCGATAAGAAAAATATCATTTTCTTTGCAGTATTGTCCTAATTTTTTTAAATACGCAGCACTATAACAAAGCATGCCTCCGGCACCTTGTATAAGCGGTTCTACTATAATGGCACAAGTTTTATCCTTAATGCTGTCAAGCACCGTTTGGGTCGCTTGCCAATGGCTCTCACACGATTGCCAGTGGGCATCATCTTTTCCGCTGACATAAGGGATATCTTGAAGAAAGTGACAAGGGACGCTTATAGAATTATAGGGTTTTTTGTAAATGCCTACATCGCTCACACTTAATGTTGCAAATGTTTCGCCATGATAACTATTTTTTAAAGAGACGAAATAATTCGCCGTGGATCCTTGGAGTTGCTTGGCATGTAAAGCAAGTTTCATGGCAATTTCAACGGCGCTTGAGCCGTCACTAGCGAAAAAAACGTGTTGGTTTTGGGTAATATCAGCAATTCGCTCCCCTAGTTCGGCGATTTTCTCATGCGTGGTATTGGCACTAATGACATGTTCAAAACTTGATAGCTGGGATTTAATTGCGGCAATAATCTCTGGATGACCATGTCCTAATGACTTACACCACCATGATGAAATGGCATCAATTAACATGCCTTTATCGGTGTAAAGATAGCTGCCTTTAGCTTGATGAACGATCAGCGGGGGAGCTTGTTCAAAATCTTTCATCTGAGAGCAAGGATGCCAGATATGCTTCAAATCACGAGGAATTAAAAAATCACTGTTAACCACAATATAAAAAACAGGTTGACAACTGGTTGGGCTAATTTATCATGTGCTAAGACTTGTGACAAACGGTATCTTGGGTAAATTTTTTTCGCAATCCTCAATGACAGTGAGCTAAAAATGTCTCGAATAAAAACAAAATGGAGTATTAATGAGGTTTCTGCTATTTATGAGCAACCATTCAATGATTTATTATTCAATGCCCATACAATCCATCGTCAGCATCACCTGGCTAATCAAGTGCAATTCGCAACACTACTAAGCATTAAAACAGGCGCATGCCCTGAGGATTGTGGATACTGTTCGCAAAGCGGCCATCATAGCACTCATATTGAAAAAGAAAATTTAATGAATGTGGAGGATGTGATACAAAAAGCCATCGAGGCTAAAGCTGGTGGAGCAAAACGGTTTTGCATGGGGGCCGCTTGGAGATGCCCACCCACCAAAGCTATGCCTAGATTAGTGGAAATGATTAAGGAAGTCAGAAAACTAGGCATGGAGACATGCATGACGTTGGGCATGCTTAATTCCGAGCAAGCGCAAGCGCTCAAAGACGCTGGTCTTGATTATTACAATCACAATATTGATACCTCTCCTAATTACTATGATCAAGTAATCACCACCCGAGCATTTCAAGATCGTCTCGATACCCTCCAAGAGGTTAGAAATGCAGGCATTCGCGTTTGTTGTGGCGGAATTTTGGGGTTAGGTGAAAGTCGTAATGACCGCATTGAATTTTTATTGACGTTAGCCAATTTTGAAACGCCTCCTGAAAGCGTTCCAATTAATCGCTTAATCCCTGTGGCCGGTACCCCGTTAGCTCAAGCAAAGCCAGTGGATAATATAGAGTTGGTCCGAACCATTGCTACAGCCCGAATTCTTATGCCTGAAAGTGTTATACGACTCACCGCAGGAAGAACAGAGATGAATGACGAACTGCAGGCATTATGTTTCTTTGCTGGTGCTAATTCGGTGTTTATTGGCGAGAAATTATTGACTGAGGATAATCCTGAACGTGAAAAAGATAATCAGCTTTTTAGCAAACTAGGATTAAATGCACATGAGACCTCTGTGGCTTTATGATCCAGGGCGCACTGGAACAATTTATTGCCCAAACGAAGATTATGGGGTTATATCGTTCTCGTAAAATCCGAGATGATAATTATCTGAACTTTAGCAGCAATGATTATTTATCACTCGGATTAGAGACTTCGATTCAGGAAGCATACCTTGAGGGATTTCGCCGCTTTGCCATAGGGAGTGGTGGTTCTATGGTTGTGAGTGGCTATCACCAGGCCCATGCCAGGTTAGAGCAGGCTTTTGCGACAGTACTGAAAGTAGACCAGTGCATTTTGTTTTCCTCAGGTTACACCGCGAACCTAGGCATTGCTAGTCTTTTAAGTCGGCTAAAACTCCATGTTCTAATTGATAAAGAAGTACATGCTTCCGTGTATGATGGTTTAAAACTAGCCGGTGTTGAGTACAGTCGCTATCAACATCAAAACTTGACTGATTTGGGTATAAAAATCTCTAAGGTCGCTGGTGATAAGGTCATTTTCACAGAAAGCATTTTTAGCATGAGTGGTCAAAAAACCTCACTTAAAGCGATGGCACGCTTGAACCCAGGGCCATTAATTATTGATGAAGCCCATGCTTTTGGAGTGACTGGACGAGATGGTCTTGGGGAAGTGGTTGCGCAGGAACTATCGCAAGAAGAGGTTCCGCTAAGAGTGATCCCGCTTGGTAAAGCCTTTGCTGCGTCAGGTGCAATTATTGCAGGTAATGCACTTTGGATTGATGCGCTGCTACAATGTGCTCGCAGCTATATATACTCGACTGCGATTAGTCCGGCCTATGCTTATGGACTTGAACGTACATTAGATGTGATAAGACAAGCGGATGATCGCCGTAAAAAACTCGCAAACCTGATTCAATATTTTAGAAAGAAAATTACGGCATCCAAGGTCAAATGGGGTGATTCTACGTCACAGATCCAGCAACTAAGATTAGGATGTCCACATCAAGCGGTAAAATTATCGGAGCATTTACGTCAGAACAATATCTTTTGTCTACCTATGCGCTCTCCTACAGTCCGAAAAAAAGATACGGGGTTACGAGTCATTTTAAACGCAGGTCATGAGCCAGAACAGATTGATTCTTTGTTTTGTGGTATAGACTCTTTTTATGAAAGGAACCCCTTGTGAACATAAAGATTCAATCTTATGGAGAAGGGGAGCCTTTGGTTTTATTTCATGGATGGGGGTTTGATAGTCGAGTTTGGGAATTGCTTACTTCTTCTCTTATTACCAGTGGATATCAACTCTATTTAGTGGATCTACCGGGGTTTGGTAAAACGCCTCTCTCGGATTGGGCGTATTTTAAAACCCAACTATTAGCCAAATTACCCCCTCGATTTGCACTAATCGGCTGGTCAATGGGTGGGCTATATGCCACCCGATTAGCCATTGAGGTTCCTCTGCGAATCACTCATCTCGTTAATGTTGCTTCATCCCCTAAATTCGTTAAAGAGGAAAACTGGCCGGGTATTGAAAAAGACTTGTTTGATAAATTTTATCTGAATCTAGGTCAAACCCCCTCTCAAACATTAATAGAATTTGTTGACTTGCAGGCACGGGGTGAAAACAAACAAACGTTACAAGCCTTAATTTCTGACCCAACTTCAGAAGGGTTAAAAAACGGGTTAGACTGTTTGGTTCAGTGGGATCTTCGTAATTCATTAAACAGTATTACAATCCCTGTATGTTATCTCTTCGGGCGGTTGGATGCTATTACGCCTTATAAAACAAAGGTGGCAATGGAAAAAAAATATCCGAAGTTTACTTATGAAACCTTTAGAAAATCAGCCCATATGCCATTTTTATCTCAAAAAAGCGATTTCGTTAGGTTGCTGAAGGAGTTTATAGTATGAGACGTTTTTTCATTACCGGTACCGATACCGATTGTGGTAAAACCTATGCCACATTACAACTATTGGCTTTTTTAATTCAGAACGAATCGACCGCGATTGCTTTAAAACCAATCGCGACTGGCTGTGAGGAGAAAGAGGGGGTGCTGATTAACTCAGACGCATCACTTCTTTCTTCCGCGTGTAACACATCTCATACTGATATAAATCCCTGGCGTTTTAAGCCCCCAGTCTCCCCTCATTTAGTGAATCAGAGTTTAACTGCCAAAGACGTTGCTGATTTTTGTATGCATGAACGGTTTTCGTACGCGAGCCATTTATTGATAGAAGGAGCAGGGGGATTAATGGTGCCACTTAATGACCATGAAACCTGGATTGATGTGTTAAAGCTGACAGGTATCCCAGTGATTTTAATTGTTGGGATAACATTGGGTTGTTTAAACCACGCGTTGCTTACAGAACACGTTTTGCAGACGCATCAGATTCATTGTGCGGGGTGGATTGCTAATTGCATTGATCCGAACATGATCATGATGGAGGAAAATATCTATACACTTGAACGAAAGTTAACTTGTCCCTTATTGGCGAAAATTGACTTCAATAGCAAACTTATTCCTAGACATGTCAAAAACCTTGGGGTAAATTTCCTTCGTTAGATTTCAATGATTTAATGTCTTAGGTTGTTATTGGAGAAGTTTTTTTGAAACAGGGATTTTTATTCGCGTTACTATGGTTCAGTAGCCAGATTTTTGGTGTTCAATATTCAAATCAAGTGCCTTCGGTTTTTGCAGAATTATTAATTTGGCAAGTTACGGAGGTTAGTGATGACAATTGGGGCCAAATTCTTGGTCCAACTGGAACGACTCAACAAGTTCAATTTTTAAACGTTCCTTTCAACTGGAATCCTGGGGTACGCGTCGGTGTTGGTTACAACAACGTAGTAATTCCATGGGATATCCGCTTTTATTACACTGGTTATCAAACCGAAGGGAACAATCAAGTACAAATCAATACTGGGGAAATTCACTCGGCATTTCTTGGTAATTTTTTTGCTGAAAATCTAACCGGTGCGGGCGTCTCAGGTCCTTATTATCACCAAGCGAGTATTCAATGGAAAATCCTATTTAATACCATAGATTTAGAGGTTGGCCGCTCTATCGCCGTGGATAACCTTCTGAACTTACGCCCATTTGCAGGAATTAAAGCGGGTGTTATCAATCAATCCATTCGCTCCAATTGGCAACAGCCTTTTAACAACGCAACGAAATTGCCAATTACTACGTTTTCATTAGCGAATGAAACCGTGACCAACGATTTTAGAGGAATCGGCCCATCGTTCGGTTTGGACACCAATTGGCATCTCTTTGAAACACCAAAGCATGCTTTAAACCTGAAAGGCGATGTTTCTGGTGCTTTTTTATGGGGACACTGGAAACTAACGGATGTTTATCAAAACAATACCCCGGTTTTCATCACGATTCAAAATGATTCTTTATCCACCGTATCAACCATGGTTCGGGGCTATTTAGGAATGGAGTGGGAAGGTGTCTTTAATCAGAGCAATTTGGTTGTCCGTTTAGGTTATGAAGCGCAAGCTTGGTTTAATCAGCTGAGATACTATTCATTTGATATGGGACGATTAGATGATTCACTGTTTTTCCAAGGTGGCGTTTTAACCGTCTGTTTTCACGTTTAACGAAGATTTATGATGAGCATTCGATCAATCTTTTTTTTGTTTTTTTTAAGTGTTAAAAGCATCGTCAGTTGGAGTTCGAGTCAAGTTTCCTTGTTTGAAGATTTAATATATTGGAAAGCTTCTCAAGAAACTACCTCTCCCTGGGCTTTTATGCAAACAACAAACAATCCACCAGGTGCGGTTTACACGGAACCCAATGTTTACTTTAATTGGAGTCCTGGTCTGAGGGTGGGGGTGCTTTATGAGCCTAGTTCTTATTTTGATCTTAAACTATATTGGACCTATTTTTCGACCAAAGCTCATGAAAGCATCTTTGCACCTTCTGGCCAGTTTTTTGTTCCTGAGTTTTTCAATGGATTTACGACTTTAAATTTGTTTAATGCCGCCCAGCTAGACTGGAGGCTTATCATGAATATGGTTGACGTTGAGGTTGGCCATAGGTTTAATCCGCTGGATTCATTAGCAATACGACCTTTTATTGGTGTGAAAGGGGGAACAATTAACCAAACTGTTCACTCTGCATGGGAAGCCAATTTTGATAATACTCCTTTGTATTCTGCCAATGAAAACCTAAAAAATAATTTCTTAGGTTTTGGACCAAGCTTTGGAATCAATGGTTCATTTTCTCTTAGTAAAAATCTTAATATCCGTAGTGATTTGTCAACGGCATTACTATGGGGGCGCTGGAATATAGAAGATATCTATGTTAGGCCAGAGGCTTTTTTGGGTTTAATCCCACAAACCACTATTACCTCAAATAGAAGAAACTCCAAGCTGGGCACATTTATGGCACGGTATTTTCTGGGCCTGGATTGGACATTTCAAGCCAAAGCTACGGTGACATTTAAAGCAGGTTATGAGATGCAGTTTTGGAGCAATCAATTACGGTTGCCCATGTTCCAAGCGCTCCCCGTCCACGGTGATTTGACATTACAAGGTGCTACATGCGGTATTTTTATCACAGTATAATTGGTATTAGTCTGTTGTTTTCATCGTTATCCTATGCGGTCGATTTTTATGCCGATGTTTTGTACTGGCAAGCATTTGAAACGGTCGACTGGTCCTTAACGAATAGCTTGAGTTTACCTAATCAGGTCATCTCCTATAACACGATTGATTTTGATTTTGCTCCGGGTGTTCGAGTAGGCACAGGATTTCAACACAAAAACTGGTATGGTCGATTACTTTATACCCATTATCACGTTAATGAAAAAGCCACAACACAAGGTAATGTGATTTCTGCATTTATTCCCGGTAAGTTTGCTGAGGCGTTTTACAATACTGGACATGTTAATTTTACCATTGACTTTAATATGATCGATGCCGATCTCTTTAAGAAAATAGAAGTTGGAGAGTCGTTTATTTTGCAGCCTATCATCGGAATCAAAGGGGGGTCTATTAACCAACAGGTTAATACTCGTTTTCAGGGTGATATTACAGTTTATGAAAAAGTCAGCAATAATTTTGGGGGAGTAGGTCCAAAAGTTGGGATTGACAGTCAATGGATTTTTTATAAAAAGCAGAACCTTCATTCTAGTCTGGTTGCAGAAATTTCTTCTGCTTATTTATGGGGTAATTGGTCAATTCATGACAACATGACTCAAAGTAATTCTACATTACCCAGCATGGTTCGTCTTGGAAAAAGAAATTTTGGTGCCTTTGAGCTACAAGGATTGATGGGGTTAAATTTAAGCTATAATAACGTTTCTATAAAGCTAGGATATGAAGTTTCTGATTGGTTTAATCAATATCAGGTATTTGACGATGGCACAGGTACGCACACCAATGATCTCATTTTTCAGGGCCTAACGGCTGCATTGAACTTTCGCTGTTAAAAAAAAACACATAGTAAACAAAGCGCCCAGTTGCGTCTTGAAAACAAATTTAGGCAAAAATTAACAGCTTCCTATATGCCTTGTGTTGATTAAACAATCACTAACTTACGGCAGGCTTGCATGAGGGAAGGATCGCCCGCTTTTCTAAAATCAAATACCGCACGACCTGAAATCTGCCCAGTACATTGCCATTGAGATGAGAGAAGCATAATCATAACACTCAAATGCCAATCCAAAGCTTAAAATTTAATCAATTGTTAAATCCAACCTTTTAATCGTTCCTTAAGCTTTTCATAGTATAATTTTTTGACATATTTATGATAAGCTCATTTGTTTAAACGGTTAGGATAGATTGATATGCCGAAGAAAGGTGAAGAAAAAATGAACGAAGGTGCAAGTGGAGATTCATTATCTTTACTAGAGCAATTACCCACTGAACTGATTCAAGGGCCTTTAGCGCAATACCTTTCCAAAAAAGACTTGTCAAACCTTTCTCAAGCATCAAAAGTGATGTTTTTTTCTTGTCAACCACTATTAGCTAAAATACTTTTATTCCATGTTGTTAAAGGTGAGGAAGCTGAAGCGCTTGAAATGATTGATGCAAACCCTCGTTTATTGCTTATTCCTTCTAAAGCCACTGACTATTCAGGCCGTTCCTATCAAGGGTTGACGCCCTTTCAGGCCGCTTTGTCCTCTCACGATGTCGCCCTGTGGAAAAAGATAGAGTCCTATTTTGATAAGCTGCCCGATGGTGAGGCAGAAAAGGTAAGGCAATTTAGACAACTATTTCCTGAAGGACTGCCTCAGCAGAAATCGTATGATTTTACCAAGCTAGTTCAAGTTATTTCTAACAGTTCAGATGCTGATATTATGGCAGCTCTTAGAAAAGAGAATAATGACACACCGATTTGCCAGGCTTTAAACGGGTTTAGAACAGCTTTTACAGATTTGGCAAAAAAAGAAATGTTTTTTAATCCATCGCACTTGATTGATGCGCTTAAGGTCTACGACGCGCAATTTGACCGTTGGTCATGGAATCAACGTGATTTATTCTGGCGTCAGGTTATCGGTTATACGCAGCGCTTCCTGCCGGCGTGCTACGCACAAGCTTTCTGCCAGGGTCTTTATTATATTCTTGAAGAAAAAAAGCCGTTATCGCGTTCATTAAAGTTCCAATATGATGGTTCGTCCTATTACCCCCTTTCTGATTCATCTGGCCTTGGTTTTGACCTTGGATGGGCGGGCGGGCTCCGGGGGGCGTGGCTGGATGCGCGGGGATATCCGCGAGGGGCGGGTGCCCATCTTGATAAACTATGTCGAGCAAATACAGCAGAACTACTTGGACTTGAGCGCCGCATGCGGCATGATGGACAACCCATCACGGGCAACGACAGTTTGACATCACGGTCGTGGTGTACGATTTCTTAACGACACGCTCTTTAAGTAGGTCTAAAGCACACGTTGCAAGACGTTTATCCCAGCATGTCTCTTGATACAGTATTAAGAGTTCGTTATAAGTTCAAATGTCTGAGGTATTTACCCACCAAAGGACAAAGCGGTGCCGAGCGTCTGATCGATTGGATAGAGAATCCATCGTGGACCATCTGCTTGATTTGCTCGCGTGCTTTCCGCATTGTTCTCGGATGTGGAACAATGCGTCTTGGCTCAGGCAGCGAATGCGAAGAAATGGTCTCCCCCCCCATTGGGGGTGATAATTGAGCAACACAAGAACGTGCTGCAAACGCATTTTTCGCCTGCGCCCTGTTGGTGTTATCCGCCGGTTGTGTCGGTGGATAGTCG
>NZ_CAAAIW010000007.1 GCF_900640115.1 Legionella yabuuchiae | reverse complement strand
CCCGTAATCTTTCAAAATGCGTGTTTTTAGGCGCCTTTATTTTTTGTCCTGCCGCATTTTAAAAAGCGAGTAATGGCTCATTCCCTTGCGAGTTTTTTAAAAATGCGGCAGGGCGAAAAAGAAAAAGCATAAATCACGCATTTTGAAAGATTACGGGTATATAACCCCCTGTTGACGATCGAGATTATATGATTTTCATTCTATGGCAGCGAGTTATCTTAATTTACTTCAGTGCCAAACCAGAAATGGTTGCCCGCCTGCGCGGGCATGACAGGTTTTTTTGTCATGTACAGAGATGCAGGACTAAATTATATCTGGAATAAATAATACGTTATGTATGCCATTTGTGAGCCGTCAGGATGACAAAAAAGTCGCATTTTGAAGTATCTTGAGTATATACTTACTCATTTTTTTAAGGAACCAAGATGCGTCCTAGCAATCGTGAAGTTAATCAATTAAGAGGCATAAAAATTACTCGCAATTTTACTCATCATGCCGAGGGGTCGGTTTTAGTTGAATTTGGTAATACGAGGGTACTTTGTACCGCATCCGTGACCGACGGTGTTCCGAGATTTTTAAAAGGAAAAAATCAGGGGTGGGTGACGGCAGAATATGGAATGCTGCCTCGTGCGACTCATAGCCGAACAGAGCGTGAAGCTGCTAAGGGTAAACAAGGCGGACGAACCTTAGAAATACAACGCTTGATAGGCCGTTCTTTACGCACCTGTGTGGATTTAAAAACGTTAGGCGAACACACCATCACGTTGGATTGCGATGTGATTCAAGCGGATGGAGGAACTCGAACCGCAGCTATAACGGGCGCTTGCGTCGCTTTAAAAGATGCCTTAGATTGGATGTTGTCACGCGAAAAATTACGAAAAAGACCTGAGTTTCATTATGTTGCTGCGGTTTCAGTTGGGGTTTACCGAGGACAAGCAGTATTGGATTTGGATTATGCTGAAGATGTGTTGGCTGAAACCGACATGAACGTGGTCATGAATGATAAAAACCAATACATAGAAGTACAAGGAACCGCAGAAGATGGCGCGTTTACACGTGAACAACTCAATGAAATGTTGGCTTTGGCAGAAACGGGTATTCATCAGCTCTTTGACCATCAGAAGACAGCTTGATCTACAGAAAAATATAGAGTTAACCTATTCGAAGCTTTGAGCGCTGCATCCCAATAGAGCTTGAGTGTAAGCATGGATGCGGTGCTTAAAGCACAGCACGTTGATACAAGGAATATACCCGTAATCTTTCAAAATGCGTGTTTTTAGGCGCCTTTATTTTTTGTCCTGCCGCATTTTAAAAAGCGAGTAATGGCTCATTCCCTTGCGAGTTTTTTAAAATGCGGCAGGGCGAAAAAGAAAAAGCATAAATCACGCATTTTGAAAGATTACGGGTATATAGGTTCCACCCGTTGCTCTCCATTTATTCTGTGACAAAGTTAAACAGTACATTCTCGGATTGCAGCGAATCGTTGTTTTAAAACATCGTTTTATTCATTGCAACAGCGCGTGCCGTATCTCTAGAGATTAAGTTATCAGAAACTAACTTGGAAAGGTGCTGATCTAAAGTCAGCATTCCTTGTGCTTGTCCGGTTTGAATCGATGAGTACATTTGCGCGATTTTATCTTCACGAATTAAGTTTCTAATGGCTGAATTGCAAATCATGATTTCTAAAGCCGCGACACGACCCCCACCCACTTTCTTTAATAAGGTTTGAGCCACAACCGCTTGTAATGATTCAGATAACATGGATCGAACCATGGATTTTTCTTCGCCTGGAAAGACATCAATAATCCGGTTTATGGTTTTGGTCGCTGAGTTCGTATGTAACGTACCAAACACAAGATGTCCAGTTTCAGCGGCGGTCATCGCCAGTCGAATGGTTTCCAAATCTCGCAACTCTCCGACCAAAATCACATCAGGATCTTCCCTTAATGCCGAACGAAGGGCGGCACTAAAGCTAAAAGTATCTTTATGAACTTCACGTTGGTTCACTAACGATTTATTGCTGTTATGCACAAATTCAATAGGATCTTCAACGGTAAGAATATGATCATAGCGGGTGCTGTTGATATAATCGATCATCGCCGCAAGCGTCGTACTCTTACCAGAACCAGTAGGTCCTGTCACTAATACTAACCCTTTTGGATAACTGGCCATATCCGTAAAAACGCCAGGTAATTTTAAATCATCTAAGCCAAGAATTTTTGAAGGAATAGTACGAAATACCGCGGCGGCCCCACGCGCTTGATTAAACGCATTAACCCTAAATCGAGAAAGATTAGTAATTTCAAACGAGAAATCTGTCTCAAGTTTTTCTTCATAATCTTTACGTTGCTTATCATTCATGATGTCATAAATGATTTTAATGACGTCTTTATGTTCCATGGAGGGAACGTTGATTTTGCGTAAATCACCATCAACGCGAATCATAGGAGGCATTCCCGCTGATAAATGTAAATCGGAAGAATTATTTTTTACTGCAAAGCCTAATAATTCAGTAATATCCATTCAGTACCTTTAAATTGTTAAACATAATAATTCAAAGATTAGCTCAAGAATTAATCATCAGCAACTCGGGGCGTCATGATGCAGGTGTTGATCCTGAACACTCTAACTGACTTGTTCAGATCATCTCTACCCATGATCATTCAAAATGCGTGGTTTTAGGCGCCTTTATTTTTAGTTCTGCTGCATTTTAAAAAGTAAGTAATGGCTCATTCCCTTGCGAGTTTTTTAAAATGCAGTAGGGCGAAAAAGAAAAAGTATAAAACATGCATTTTGGAAGATCACGGGTATAGATATCCATTCAAACTGAAGATACTGGTATTGTTCGCGACTTGATTTTTGTGACAGAGCTATTTCAAGAATGAGTAAATATTTTTACGTAAGTGGAGGTAAAAATCATGGCGCAGGGCTTAATTTACTACGCGCATTTTTTTATTGCAAATCGCTGGCCACGCTAAAAAAAATATGCTTATATTATAGGTCTCCCGATCACAAAAAGTGACTTTATTGAAGTCACTGTGTTAAAATAATGAATTAATTGTAATTATAGTAGCAATTTATTCTATCTTTGTAGGTCAAAATTGCTTAATTTAAATAAAAATGGGGTTTATGTTATGTCCTCGGATGCTTCTATCGCTATACCCTTAACCGTTAATACAATAGACTTAAATCGCAAACATAACACCACCTGGATGCTCAGTCTTTATGGAACAGCAATTGGCGCAGGAACGTTATTTCTTCCCATTGACGCGGGGTTGAATGGCATACTCCCGTTAATTATCATGACCCTATTAGCTTTCCCCATGACTTATTTTTCTCACCAAGCATTATGTCGCTTTGTATTATCTGGTTCCGGTGAGCAGACTGATATTACCGATGTGGTGGATCAACATTTTGGTGAAAAGGCGGGCAAGCTTCTGACCTATCTTTATTTTTTCTCGATTTTTCCTATTTTATTGATGTATAGCGTGGCACTAACCAATACCACGCAAAGCTTCATTGCAAATCAGATGCATCTTCCGACACCCCCACGAGCATTGATCTCATTATTGCTAATCATCGGATTAATGTTGATTATCCGAATGGGACAACATATGGTGATCAAAGCGATGAGCTTTTTAGTGTACCCATTCATCATGATTCTTGTGATGTTGTCACTGTACCTAGTTCCACACTGGAACGGTGCTATTTTTCATTATCAACCTGTAGGCCACAACAGCATTAAATCCTTATTGATGTCGTTATGGCTATTAATCCCCGTCGTTATTTTTTCATTTAATCATTCGCCAATTATTTCTTCATTTGCTGTAAGCCAGAAAAAAAGATATGGCGAGAATGCTGCAGAAAAAAGTTCTGGAATTTTAAAAGCTACGCATTTATTAATGATCGCAACGGTGATGTTTTTTGTATTTAGTTGTGTTTTAAGCTTATCTCCAGAAAATCTTGCTGAAGCAAAGCAGCAAAATATTTCGATTTTGTCTTATTTGGCGAATCATTTTCATACCCCATTGATTGCTTATATCGCACCAATCATCGCTTTTCTAGCAATCGCCAAGTCATATCTGGGTCATTATCTTGGCGCCAGTGAGGGATTAGCCGGTATGATCAACAAATCATTAAAAAAACGCAATAAAACCCTATCTACTCGCACACTTGATATTGGCATCGATTTATTTATCATTTTAACATGCTGGATCATTGCGACGATTAATCCCAATATACTGACGCTCATCGAAACATTAGGCGGGCCTATCATCGCAATATTTTTGTTTATCATGCCTATGTATGCCATCAAAACCGTACCAAGTATGAAGCAATATCGTAAGCCTTTAGCCAATGCATTTACGGCATTCGTTGGACTTATTGCCCTGTCTGCAATTCTTTATGGACTTGAACATACATTAGGTGCTTAGTATGTCCATTGCGCTTAGCATAGAAGAGGTTTACCAGGCTATTAGCAAAGCAGCAGAAGCTTATGATCGCTCTCCTGACACCATTCAACTGTTAGCGGTCAGCAAAAACCAATCGATTGATGCGATCAAAAGTGCTTATGATGCTGGCATCCGAGATTTTGGTGAAAACTATTTACAGGAAGCGCTTCCTAAAATCCAGGCGTTAGCCTCGTTCAATATTCAATGGCACTTTATCGGCCAGATTCAAAGCAATAAAGCACACAGCATTGCTGAACACTTTGATTGGGTGCATAGCGTTTGTCGACTCTCTGTGGCTGAAGCCTTGAATAAGGCTCGAGCACCTCATCTCACCCCTCTTAATGTTTGCATTCAAATCAATTTGGATAAAGAAAACACAAAGGCTGGCCTAAGTCCGGCTGAAGCCCCAGCGCTAGTTGCCAATATTTTACGTCTACCCCACCTGAATTTAAGAGGGTTAATGATTATTCCCAAACGCGAAAATAATGAACTCCAGCAATATGAACGTTTTCTTTGTCTTCATCATTTGTTACAGTCCCTGAATCAAGAATTTGAAATGAATATGGATACGCTGTCTATGGGAATGAGTACTGATTTTCGAGCAGCCATTCGTGCAGGCAGCACTATTGTTCGAATTGGACAAGCCATTTTTGGAAAACGCCAATGAATATTACTTTTGTAGGATTCGGGAATATGGCAAAAGCCATTGCGCTTGGCCTGTTGAAAGAACAGACTTTATCCCTCTTTGCTTCTGCTCCGTCATTACCCGTTGGAACAACCGCTGAGGGTATAAAAACCCATTCCGATAACTTAGCCTTTCTACCTAAATCGGATGTAATCATTCTGGCTGTAAAGCCTGTGATGATGGAAAAGGTCATGCAGGAGATCAACACATCTATTCCGCCCAGTGCGCTTGTAATCAGCATTGCTGCCGGCATTAGCCTCTCTTGGTTTGAATCGTTCAATCCATCGCTTGCGATAGTACGCGCAATGCCTAATATAGGCTCATCCGTTGGCAAAGGTGCAACGCCTTTAGCGGCAAACTCACAAGTTACGCTGACTCAGAAACACCAGGCAGAATTTATTTTTGACGCGACCGGAATTACAACTTGGGTTCAAAACGAACTTGAGATGGATGCGTTTAACGCCCTTTCTGGTAGCGGCCCGGCGTATGTGTTTTTATTTATGGAAGAAATGATTAATGCCGCTAAACTGCTAGGACTTAAGCAATCAACCGCCAAAACCTTTGCATTGCAAACGGTAGCAGGGGCATTAGAGTTGGCGCTTGGAGAAACGCATGAATTATCTGAATTAAGAACGCAGGTCACTTCACCAGGAGGGACAACTGCTGCAGCTTTGGAAGTATTTAAACAACAGGAGTTCGGTGAGCTTATTTTCATGGCAATGAATGCCGCTTACAATCGCGCAAAAGAATTGGGAGAGCATTCCTAACGTTCACAAGGAGTGATATCACAATTCAAACAACTTAGTTTCTTGGAGATCACAACATGGGTGGCTTGTTATCGGCTGGTTATTTTTTATTTTCCTTATTTTTTAGTCTTGTCTTATTTATTTTATGGTTAAGAATCGCTTTACAGTACTTAAGAGTGAGTGTGCTTCATCCAGTTAGCCAGGTCATTCATAAATTAACCAATCCCGTTGTTAACCCGATAAACCGCTTGTTTAGTTTTAATAAAAGCCGACGCAGCCGCTATGATTGGGGAACGATGATTGTGTTACTGGTCGTCGAAATCATTAAGATTTCCTTAGCTAGTCTTATGTTCTTTGGCGTCTTTATGCCCATTGAATACTTTATTTTATATGTTCTGGCTGATTTAATTATCCAACCTTGCAATTTATTGTTTTACGCCGTTATTATTCGCGCCGTCATGAGTTGGGTTAATCCAACTTGGCATAACCCAGCCGCTGAGATCTTATACCTTCTGACCGAACCTTTGCTTCGCTTAGGTAGACGGGTTATTCCAGATATTTCTGGTTTTGATTTTTCACCCATTTTAGTGATCGTGGTTTTAAAGGTCATTACCCTTTTTATTGGCGGCCTGCTTCCTGTAGCTTTGCTTTAAGCAACTCACCTTGAGAGACCTTGTGGCTCATTGATATAAAGTGCGTGACTCGTTTATACCCGTAATCTTTCAAAATGCGTGTTTTTAGGCGCCTTTATTTTTTGTCCTGCCGCATTTTAAAAAGCGAGTAATGGCTCATTCCCTTGCGAGTTTTTTAAAATGCGGCAGGGCGAAAAAGAAAAAGCATAAATCACGCATTTTGAAAGATTACGGGTATATTAGGTTTAAGAGGTAGCTAATTTAACCTAAAAGAAGATGATTTACAGACCGCTCACGGAACGCCACACTCTTTCTTTACTAATTGTTTTAAATAACTACCATAAGTTGAGTTTCTGAAAAATTTATTGATATTTTTTAATTGTTCGATAGAGATCCAATCTTTAGAGAAAGCTATTTCTTCAAGACAAGCAATTTTTAATCCTTGTTTTTGCTCGACAGTTTGAACAAACATTCCAGCCTTTAATAAGTTTTTATAGGTTCCTACGTCTAACCAAGTAAATCTCGGCCTAATCGTTCAACATGCAACTGTTTTTTTTCAAGATAAATTTGATTAATACTTGAAATTTCTAATTCGCCTCGTACGGAAGGTTTTATTTGTTTCGCTATATTAACTACTTGATTATCATAAAGGACGGAGAGATCATAGAAGACGGTACTCATCACTCTCTTCTTCAGAATAAGAATAGCGTTTATGCTTCTCTATGGTATCATCAGCTGAAAGGATTTATACAAGAGTAATAAGGAATCGTGGAAATATGTGGTTGACAGCTTATTTGACATCCTATCCGCCTAAGAGATAGAGTGAATCGCTAAAAACAGCAAATTTTTTGGGTTCTGGCTATAATAAGGATAAGTTCTTTATTAGGTGCAATTCATGACGCGAAACTTTCTATTGTTTTTGGCCGCATCACTGCTACCTATGGCCATATTCGCACAGGATTCGATTTATTGCCCTGAAAATTCTGCTTATGTCAAAGTAGGAATGACTACTGACCAAGTCCTTGCGGCTTGTGGCCCACCGCTGAATAGGCAAGTTGGTGACCGAGTTACTAAGCGCGTCGCTGTGACCCAACTCATTTATAATTCGTTAAATTCTGGATTTGAATCCTGGGGTGGAGTCTCGAACGTATATGATCAATGGTCTTTGCCGCAAGGACCTAGCGGTGTAAATTTAGAAGTTAATATCATGAACAATAAAGTCATTGGAATACAGTTCAATGGCTCTAGCTCTAATGCTATATCCATGTGTTCAGGAGGTAACATTGCAATTGGAGATGATCAAAGCAAAGTTTATCAAGCCTGCGGATCACCTTCTACGGTTAATAACACTTACATCAACCAACCTGTACCCACCAATCAAAAACCAGAGGTTTGGGTTTATCAAAACGATAAATTTCAACAACCTTTTAGCTTGACAATCATAAATGGCAAATTAGAATCCATTAGCCAATGATCAAGATACGTATCAATCAAGATTTGAACGCATAACCGGGCCTACGCATGAACAGTTTGTTCTTGACTCAATAAGAAAATAACTGGTCTTTGCGAGCGTTAGCGAAGCAATCCAGATGGAAACGTTGTTAAAATCCTGTACTGGATTATTCACTTCGTTCGCAAAGACGACAATCTTTTTTATGCGAAGAAGGCCCTGACATAATGAGTGTGTTTTATTTTTATAATTTAGGATTCTTTTTATGAGTGAAACAATTGACGATTTAACCATCGCTTATAGCGAAAACGGTATTGAAACAATCAAAGAATTGGATAAGTGTATTCTTTCCAAAGGTGCTTGGACTACCATTTTATATCGCTATCAAGAATGGGAACATTCTAAACAAGCCTATGGCCCTGTAAAGTATTCAATACGCCGCTATCAAAAACGAAACAATCAATATTGGCAAAAATCTAAATTTAATATTTCCAGTGAAGAGCAAGCGCGTAAAATAATCAGTGTTTTGAGCGAATGGCTTTCAGAATCGCAAGAACAAACTAAATGATTCCCGTTAAATTAGCCCAAATCCTTCCTAAAATTTCATGCCACGCAATGTTTAAATAGGCGAAGTTTTTAGGATTTGGGAAAAACAATTTTTCCCATCGCTCATCAGACCAATAAAAGGTGAAATCAGTTGGAGCAGCGATTGGAGTCAAGCCTTGTTTTTGAAACAAGGCCATGGAACGAGGCATATGAATCGCTGAAGTGACTAAATAAAAAGACTGGCCTTTTAATAACTGTTTTAACTCACGGGCTTGGTCCGCTGTATTAATTGAAGCTGTTTCTAATACAATGTCTTTTGAAGGGATTTCAAACCACTGGGTTAAATCAAACATTCGGCTTGCTTCAGAAGGCTCGCCATTGAAATTTCCACCTGAAAGAATTAATTTGGAGCCAGGAAGCAGACGATATAGTCTAACCCCTTCCATTAGCCGCCGGGTACTTGCACTGGTTAGTAAATTATTTGAAGGCGAGTTTGCATATTGATATTGACCACCCCCAAGCACAACAATCCGCTGAATGGATGGATTTGGTTCCAAAATGGGTGTGTACTGCCCTTCAAGCTGTTTCGTTAAATAGCGAGGCAAAAAGGCGGTGCTAAAAGTCAGTAGACAGATAAACACCATTAAAAACCCTACTTTAACCGCTCGAGAATTTCCTCTCCTAGTCAAAACAATGAGGCACCCTAGAAATAAAATAACCGTGAGAAAAAAAGGATTAATGATTGCTTCTAAAAAGGGTCGGATAAATTTCATTTACTTCACTCGTTTCATTAAATAGAGTCCAAGTAGGGAAAACAATAAAAGCGGGCCAAATGCCGCGATAATGACTGGTAGCTGAAATACTTGACTAATAGGACCAAAAATACGGTTAATCATATGAAAACCAAACCCCATGGTTGCTCCTGCTAACAATTTTGACCCCATAGTAGACGATCGTAAAGGACCAAAAATAAAGGGAATGGCCAATATCATCATGATAACAGTGGTTAATGGTTGCAACAGTCTTTGCCAATAGGCCAGCTGATAATTCACAGCCGACTGGTGGTTTTTCTTTTGAACCCGCAGATAACGTTGGAGTTCGGGAAGGGTCATCTCATCAGGCTCATCGCCGCCAATTTTTAAAATGTTTGGTTTTAAGGGAACATCCCAAGTCAGGGTGTCATAGTGAGTCGCTTTGGTATGATCTGGGTTGATCGTGGATTCATGAACATTATGGGCCGTCCAAATGCCTTGCTTGAAGTTTAATGAATCGATTTTTCGGGTATATCGCAAACGATGTGTCTCATCAAAATGAAATTGAAACACCCGTTTTAATTCATATTCAGATAGTACGGTCCCAATGGTTATAAAATCATTTTGATTTCTTAACCACATTCCTTTGGCGGTCCGAAGGGCTTGACCTTCACTCATCGCTTGCAGTTTTTGATCATTAGCCATCGCCGCAAGCCGAGGCACAATCGTTTCACCAATTGCGGTCACCAGAAAAATCACTAAAAACGCGGCCTTCAATACTGCCAACGTAACCTGCCAAATGGACATGCCTGCCGCGCGCATCACCACTAGCTCATGGTAATTCGCCATAATGCCTAGACCAATCAAACTTCCTAAAAGACTGGCCATAGGAAAAAACAAATAAACTTGATAAGGCATTTGCAGCATAACAAATTGAGCCGCCTCTATGATGCCATAATTGGCCTTACCCAAATCATCTAGTTGGTTCACAAACAAAATAAAAATTTGTAAGCCAGCCAGCATTAGGGTCACTAGTGCAATCGCAGATAATACGTTTTTAGCAATGTATCGGTTTAATAATCTAGGTGTCATGATAATTTGACCTGATTGCGCCAGATTAAATAAATTCCAAGTATAAGTACCGGAATATGTATCCACCAAATGCCGAGCCATAGAGGCGTTTTACCGGCAATGAGCCAATCACGCGCGACAAACATGAGGTTGGCATAAATGATATACACCATCAGCGCTGGCAGTAGTTTTGCAAATTTTCCTGCTCGCGGATTCACACGACTCAAGGGAACTGCCACTAAAGTAAGCGTGAGCACCATGATTGGAACAGACAAGCGCCATTGAAGTTCTGCGACTTTTTTTGGATCGGAATTCAATATCGGCAACAAGGCTTTGGTTTCTGCCGTTCGAATATCATTTTTTACTGCAACGACAGGATGGGGCAATCGCGTCTGGTATCGTTCAAACTCTACAACCTGATAATCCGCTCGCCCCGGTACACCCTGATAAGCTTTGCCATCCTTAAAAACGATATAATTTTCCCCAGTTTGATCATCAGATTTAACAAACGCTTTATCTGCCCACAAAACATCCCATTGGTTTTTACCGTCACTCTCATTAAGCTTCGCTAAAAAAACATGTTTTGCGATGGTATGAGCGGGATTCATCTCTTCTACATAAAACACTTGGCGCCCAGCTTGAACTTCTCGAAAACGCCCAGGAACAATGGTCTGAATTAAGGTTTGTATGCCTGAGGTTCTTAATAGCTTTGCTCGCTCCACCGCAATTAAAGGACTCCCCCAAAGCATGATGACTAAGACAATTACAGAAACCACCACTGCCATAATAAAACTATGCTTCAGCAATTGGTTGGGGCCATACCCACATGCTTGTAGCACCGTCATTTCACTTTCTGCATACAATCGGCCATAAGCAATTAATAAGGCCACATAAAACCCTAATGGCAACAATAACCCCATGAGATTTGGCATTTCCAACATCATGAGCTTCAGGATGAATACCGCAGGAATCTGGCCGCTAGCTGCTCGACTTAAATAACGCATAAATTGATTGCTCATAAAAATGAGCAAGAGGATCGTGGTTAGCGATGCCAGCGTGACAAATACTTCTTTGGCCAGGTATCGGAAAATAATCACGCGTCTATTTACCCTCATATTACGTTTGAAGCATCTACCTAGTAGAAAACTAGGCTTAACCTAAGTAAACTAATCCTTTTACCTCAGATGAGGATTTTACATGAATTACAATTTAATCACTGACTTAAGCCATAGCGCCAGTGAATGTTTGGTTCTTGGTCTATTGGATGATAAAAAATATTCCAATTTTATCGCAAATTTATCTTCAGATCATCAAAACTTAGTTGAAAGACTGAGCACACGTCTAAAAGAAGCAGGTGATTATGTTTGGCAAATGGATGTTGATGGGCATAGTTTACTGATCATTCATTGCGGTAAACAAGAAGATTATACCGCCGAGGCATTACGAAAGCGCACCAAAGAATTGGCTGCTCACTTATTAAAACATCGATTCAAATCAGCAACATTGGCATTGCCTGCTATTCATGATTTAAATCCTAACCAGCAACTTGAACGGATGATCCTAGACTTTGATGCTGAGTGTTATCAATTGCTCGATTATAAGAGCAAAGGGAAAAAGCCCTATGCGCTCAAAGAAGTAAACGTATATTGTCCTGAAGCGCTTCCTAAAACAGTCATTGATGCCAAAGCGCTATCTGAAGGCATTCGATTTTGTAAAACTTTAGCCAATACGCCAGCGAACATCTGCACCCCTACCTATCTTGCCAATCAAGCGATGGAATTAGGGAGTACTCAGAAACAATTAAGTGTAAAAATCATTGAAAAACATGAGATGCAAGAGCTTGGTATGGGCGCTTTGCTGGCAGTTGCCCAAGGTAGTATTGAACCGCCTAAATTAATCGAAGTTCATTATCATGGCGGCGGTGATAAAGCGCCTATTATCTTAGTAGGTAAAGGCGTCACCTTTGATTCAGGCGGGCTTTCATTAAAACCAGCCGAGGCAATGACAGAAATGAAGTACGATATGACCGGCGCGGCATCCGTACTAGGCACGTTAAAAGCATGTTCTCTACTTGAATTACCGGTAAACGTAATTGGGCTTTTAGCCTGTGCTGAAAACATGCCAAGCGGCACAGCTGTTAAACCAGGGGATGTTATAACCAGCCTATCAGGCCAAACCATTGAAATCTTAAATACCGATGCCGAAGGTCGTTTAGTCATGGCGGATGCGCTTACATATGCTGAGCAATACAAGCCTGAGATGGTCTTGGATATTGCGACCCTAACCGGTGCTATGATCGTTGCCCTAGGAAGCGTTTACACCGGTTTCATGACACCAGATGATGCATTGGCAAAACTCATTGAGTCCGCTGCACGTGAAAGCTTGGATAAAGCCTGGCGTTTGCCCCTGGATGAGGCTTATCAAACAGCGATGGATAGTCAAGTTGCAGATATGATTAACTCAGCGTTTGACCGTTCTGCCAGCAGCATAACCGCAGCTTGTTTTTTATCTCGTTTTACGAAAAATTACTCCTGGGCGCATTTAGATATTGCTGGCAGCGCTTGGGTTAGCGGTAAAAAGTGTGATGCCACTGGTCGACCCGTTCCTTTACTCATTCAGATGTTAAGACATGTCGCAGCGCGTTGATTTTTATCTTCTAGAACACAACCAGCCCCAAGGAGAATGGTTGCTGGCTTGCCGTTTGCTTGAAAAAGCCTATCTTCGAAATCATCGAGTGTTTGTGTTTTGTAATTCGCAACAAGACGCAGAATGTCTTGATGAATTATTATGGACGTTTAAAGACGATAGCTTTATTCCCCATAACCTCCAAGGAGAAGGGCCTGAGCCACCACCTCCGATTCAAATTGGTTATCGCGATGAACCTCGCGGATTCAACGATATTTTATTAAATCTTGCTACCAGCATCCCGCCCTTTGCTGCAAGATTTAAACGAATCATCGAAATTGTTGCCGCTAATGAGGAAGCCAAAGAAATAAGCCGAGAACATTATCGCCATTATCGCTCAAACCGTTGTGAGCTCTATACCCATAACATTGACGATCAGTAAGCATCACCCATAACGCTCAGCTAAATAATAAGCCATTGCTTTCATTGCCATGGCTTCCCCGCCTTCTGGCTTTCCTGGTTTACTAGAGACATTCCAAGCCATAATATCGAAATGGACCCAAGAAAGTTCTTCGGGGACAAATTCGTTTAAAAACAGGGCTGCGGTAATTGCCCCTGCATAAGGTGAGGCACTTGCATTGGCCAAATCAGCCACAGAAGAATCCAGCAAGCTCTTATAGCCAGAAAACATAGGAAGGCGCCATACAGGATCGTTTGCTCTCATTGAAGCTTGAGTGATATTGGCCGCTAGCTCATCATCCTCCGTAAACATAGCCGAAATATCCGTACCAACCGCCACACGCGCAGCTCCAGTTAATGTAGCAAAATCGATGAGCAATTCTGGTTTTTGCTCGCACGCTTTAACCATCGCGTCGGCTAACACTAATCGCCCCTCAGCATCGGTGTTATCAACCTCTACGGTAAGGCCGTTTCTCATGGTAAGCACATCCCCTGGTCGAAAAGAATCGCCACTAATCGCATTTTCAACCGCTGGAATTAATACCAGTAAACGAATGGGTAATGATTTACTCATAATCCATTGAGCCAGTCCCATGGCCTGAGCGGCTCCGCCCATATCTTTTTTCATCAGTCGCATGGCCGTAGATGGCTTTACATCAAGTCCACCTGAATCAAAACAAACCCCTTTTCCAATTAAGGCCACCAAAGGATGCTTAGGGTCGCCCCAAGTTAGAGATAATAATCTTGGCGCTTCTTTTGCTGCACGTCCAACGGCATGGATCGCCGGAAAATTATGACTCAACAACTCATCCCCGACCCACTGCTCAAATTCAGCATTATAGCGGCTCGCTAAGTTCGATACGGCTTTTGCTAACTCTACAGGACCTAGATCATTTGCTGGAGTATTGATTAAATCACGCACATAAAACACCGCTTCAGCTTCCCTGATCACTTCGTTTAGAGTCAGCTCATCCAGCGCTAACACGCGTGTTGGCGTTTCTGAATTATTTTTATAACGGTCAAAACGATATTGCGATAAAGCCCACATCATCATAGCCTGCTCAGGAAGTGTATCTTCAAAATAATAGGTTCCTTGAGGCAATCTATTAACAGATTGAGCAACAGCTTGAATCGCATCGCCATTCCCTGAGCCAATAAACACTTTCTCGATCTTACCTTTTGCGTCAAAGATCACCGCAACATTGCCTAAATTTCCTTTAAACTGCTGAGTGTCCATCGCATTTTTTATAGGCTCAGGAACATCTGAAATTCGTTCTTTAAATTGAGCTTTCGTCATTAAACTAAGAGGAACAGCCTGCTCCTTCGTGGTTTGGTAAAACGATTCTGCTTGCATAATTTACTCCTTTACCTGACCGCGAAACTGCCTTGGACGCATCCCAACAATACCGAGGGAGACTATATAAATAATCATCGCGATAAACACTTGCATTAATAATAAACCTAACCGGTGTAAAATAGGTTTTGTCATCCAGTAAGCAACATCACCCACAGCCCACCAAAGGTAAGCTGTCATCACGATATTGGCAATAAGCAACTGAATTAAAAATTTTGACCAACCTGGAGAAGGTTGATAAATATCGCGTTTTAATAATAAAAACAATAATATACCACAGTTAATATACCCAGCTATCGTAGAAGCGAGTGTTAATCCGGCATGGGCTAACGGGCCAATCAATAATGCGCAAAAAATAGTATTAACCACCATAGCAAACGCCCCAACCTTAACCGGGGTTTTAATATTTTGCTTGGCATAAAAGCCCGAAGCCAGAACTTTGACCATCATAAAGGCTGGCACGCCTAAAGCTAACGTAAATAAGCTTTTTTGCGTCTGTAAAACATCGTTTAAGCTAAATTGCCCGTACCCAAAACAACTCGCAATTAATGGGATTGCAAAAAAAGCCAGTCCCAACCCCGACGGAATACCAATAAGCAATAACACACGCAGTCCCCAATCCAGCGCTTTCGAATAAAGTTTTGAGCTGTTTTCCGCATGTTTTCTTGAGAGATGGGGTAAAATTACCGTAGCGATAGCAACACCGAAAACCCCTAAAGGAAAATCAGTTAAGCGATCGGTATAAAATAACCAAGAGACGCTCCCCACTTGCAGAAACGAGGCAAAAATCGTATCGACCATCAAATTAATTTGAGCAATGGATACCCCAAATAAAGCCGGCACCATAAGTGTTAATACTTTTCTCACACCAGGATCATTAAATATAAAACGTGGTTTTACTAATAACTTGCGGTGGTAAAGAAATGGAATTTGAAATACTAACTGAGCAATTCCAGCAATGAGCACCCCCCAAGCGAGCGCTAATACCGGTTGATCAAAATGAGGACTAATGTATAACGCCGCGATAATCATGGAGATATTAAGCAATACAGGGGTAAACGCGGGAACCCCGAAATAGCCATAGGTATTTAAGATTGCGCCGGCCATGGCCGTTAAAGAAATGAGCATTAAATAAGGAAACGTTAACTGCAGCATTTCACTGGCTAGTACAGAACGAGTACTATCTTCTCCAAACCCAGGAGCAAATACAAACACAATCACAGGTGCAGCAACCACACCAATCACCGTTACTAGTGTCAAAACGGCGCTGAGGCTACCAGCAATTCGTGCCAGAAATTGCCGAACCTCATCGATGGTTCGCGTTTTCTGATATTCAGCCAATACAGGAACAAATGCTTGTGAAAATGCGCCTTCGGCAAATAGTCGACGCATAAAATTAGGGATTCGAAAGGCTACAAAAAATGCATCCATCCCTGCCCCTGCGCCAAACGTTTGCGCAATCACCATATCGCGTAAAAAGCCCATAATGCGTGACATAAACGTCATTACGGAAACGAGTGTTGTTGAACGCAACAAACTTTGCTGTTTTGGAACCATAGCCTCAGATGCTGACATGTTACTAAAGGGAAAATCAAAATTTCCATATAATAACTGTATGGTCTATTAAATGCTATTTTTATTGGTCTTGGTTTAGTTTGGTTTTTCCTAGTTACTCAGGGGCAATATACCCGTGATACTTTTCCGCGGCATTGCTAGTGCCTACGGATGTTCCCGGAACCAGTCCGGGATCTTGACATAGAGGAAAAAAAGTTGACTTAGCCCACTGGCAATAGTCCAAAATATAAATTTAAGTCACTTATAGACTAATTTTATATAAGGACCATTCATGGAAAGGTCACTCTGACGCTGGGTTTGACTGATGATAGCAACCGTTCCAGCTTCCCAAGCAGTTGGCACCAAAGAACTAGGCAGCACCTGATAAATCGAATTAATGTAGTCTTGGAACAAATAACCAAGTTGGAAGGTTAATGTTGAATTTTGATTAAAAGTCGTTGTGTAAAATAATCCTATGTTACCGTCTATCTCAGGAACAACAACGGTCTGTCGCTGATTCGAAAGCGTTGTGTTGGTTGGCGTACTGTTAGTCGGCCCGTTGGTATTTGCCGTCCATGAAGTAAAATTGGTGCTTGAAGACAAGCTTCCGACGAATAGGCTACTTCCAATTCCAACATTCGCTCCGAAGTGATTATTCACAAAATAACGACCTTCAACTGCTAACCGTGGACCAAATCCTGTAAGGCTAGAGTCCGTGTAGACTCGGTGAGTATATGGGCCAAAGACGGGATCACGACCAGAATAATTGTTTTTAATATCTTCTTTTAGATAAGCTGCGCTCGCGCCCAAAAGAAGTTCAAGTTGAATAGTGTCATTCAGGTTAAGGAAATGGCTAAGCACCAGGTTAACGTGATCTATGTTAAATTTTACTGTACTATTGGCTGCGGTATTAAGCAAAAATTGTTCTGTCGGTCCGAAGTAGGATTCTGGTCCAACCGAGGTATTTGGCTCGGCAGAAAAATTTGCGGAGTCAGTGTTTTGAAAATGCAACCAGTCTAATTTAACCTGGTCCTGTTTACTTTCGAAATTATAATGCACCCCCAGTGTAAATCCCGGTGCATAATCAGGCTTAACAGACTGTTGGTACCAATTAGGTGCTGGAAGCGGGAGAGGTATTGTATAAACGGCATATTCAAGATTATTCGCACTGGGTTGTATGTAAAGACCACCAATACTGCCACCTAATCCTGGCGATTGTTCTGGAATTGTACTGACATTATGCTTAGTATCCCCACCTGCATTTACAGCGACAGAAACGCTGTATAAAAGAGCCAGTAAAAACGTTTTTCCCTGTACAAAATTCATTAAAAAATACTCCTTTATAAAAAGCAGAAAGTTATAACCCGCTTATCGGCCGCATTTTTAAAATGCCAACGCTTAGCCTCATAAGTAGCGATCCACAGGTGTAAATACTATCATGGAAATTGATTTGTTATGAGTAGCGATGCTGATAAATCGGATAAACAATTGCGTCGCGGTTATAATATAGCAACGGTTGCTCTGGCCAACACGAAAACCCGCGTTCTCTGGGCAATATTATCGACAATCGACGGTTATCGAAAAAAATAATTCTTCGGTGATGAACCAGGATGCTTTAGATGACAAAGATAAAAATAGTGTACATATCTTGACAAAGCGAGACGAGAGGGGCATGATCGCGCTTTTATTCTTTACACCGAGTAAGTGGAGATTGTAAGTGGCAAACATTAAGTCAGCGATTAAGCGCGCCCGACAAAACGTTAAGCGACGCCAACATAATGCTAGTGCGCGTTCTATGTACCGTACCTACGTTAAAAATGTTTTAAAAGCTGTGGAGTCTGGCAATAAAGATGCAGCAAAAGAAGCCTATGAAAAAGCCCAGCCTATTATTGATAAGGCGGCTCAAAAAGGTTTGATTCATGAAAATAAAGCGGCTCGAATTAAAAGCCGTTTAACCGCTCGCATTAAGGAAATGGCGGCTTAAGTTTTTTTGTAGTTTAGTAGCCTGAACGTGAATACGCCCGGGAGATTATGGTAAGATCGAAATCCCGGGTTAAGTCTATAACCTTCACCCAGGCTACAAAAAAGTCAAACTTTCAAGCAAAAGGGACAAACGTCATTATCTGTTAGTCTTCAATTTTCACATTGATTTTCTTGGCTTTTTCATTCGCTTTCTTAGGAATTACAACTTCCAGCACGCCTTTTTTATAGCTTGCTTTGATTTTTGACTCATCGGTGGTGTCCGGTAGAGCAAATCGGCGGTAAAATTGACCCTGAACTCGTTCTATACGAGAAAACCCTTCTTTCTCTTCTTTTTTCTCATAACGACGTTCACCTTTAATCGTGAGCATGTTGTTTTCTAAAGATAGCTGGATATCATCTTTTTCAACGCCTGGAATATCAGCCTTCACAATGTATCTGTCTTTTTCTTCTCGAATATCTACCGCTGGGCTCCATAAGGTTGTTTCGGCTTCTTCTTCAAAGTTGAATGGTCTTAACACTTCATTTAATACGGTACTGAGATAATCTTTTGGCCATCCTTGTTGCTCGCGTTTCATAATATTCATCTCATTTCTCCTTAAGTTAATTCGACTATCACCAGAATCATGCTGGGTATCTATAGATATAGTTCTTTTTTTTTAAAATTCAAGAATGTTTAAAACTTTTTATTCCTCATTGAACGGGGCTTGTCCATTGAGGTAAACGCAATCAACGGTGATACAAATAAGCAATTAGGGAATATTGGTGATTAAATTTGGTTGGGTCAAAAATGACCTAACCAAAAAGCTTAATGACCTTCTTTAGGATCGGTTAATTTAAATAACTCTGCGTTATCGCTGTAATCGATGGGGACGTCTACTAATACCGGTTTTTTGGCGTTGAGGGCCTTATGAAAAATTTCTTTAAATTCCTCGGGTCGATGCAGTTCTAGACCTAATGCTCCGAAGGATGCAGCAAAATCAGGAATATTAACTACCCCAAAATCCACCCCGCTTTTGCGATGGTATTTCATGAGTTCTTGTTCTAAAACCATGTTATATGAGCCATCTCGCCAAATGAAATGCACAAACTTAAGACCTTCTCGAACGGCAGTTTCAAGCTCCATAGCGCTGAATAAGAACCCTCCATCACCGGAAATTGAAATGACGGTTTGATTAGGGCATGCAAAATTGGTTGCAATAGCCCAGGGTAATGCAACCCCTAAGGTTTGTTGACCATTGCTGAATAACAAATGATGAGGACGATAGGAAAAGAAATAGCGTGACATCCACATATAAACCGTTCCGATATCGCAACACACTGTGGTCTCATCATTAACTACCTGAGTTAATTCATAAATGAATCTAAGCGGATGAATTGGCGCCTTTTTATAAGTCTTACCCGACTCAACTTTGTCTAAGAGTTCTTGTCGGGCTTGCATGATTTTTTTATTGCTGTGAATTTCTTCGCGCTTTTTTAAACGCGTAGATAGCGCCTGGATGTTCATTGCGATATCCCCTAGGACTTCACAAACAGGATGGTAGGTATTATGAATATCACAAGGAGCATAATCTAAATGGATCACTGTCTTATCATTTTTTGAGTTCCAAATCTCAGGATCATATTCAACTGGGTTATAGCCAATAGTGAGCACCACATCTGCACCATCAAGAATTTGATCCCCTGGTTGATTTTTAAAAAGGCCAACTCGACCAATGAAACAATCTAAAAGTTCTTTTGAAATTACACCAGCGGCCTGATACGTACTGACAACAGCAAAGGGAGTTTTCTCTAACAAAGCTCGGATGGCTGCGGTGTTATTTGATCGACTAGATTCCATGCCTAAGAAAATGACCGGCTGCTCGGCTTGATTAATTAGGGTTGCCACATCATCAAGCAGTACGTCAGGAGACTGGCCATAACTTGGCTTTGGCATCACAGGGATCGGCGGCCATTGGCTTGTTTGACCCAACACGTCTTGTGGAACGCTGATAAAACATGCACCGCTTGTGGGTTGCAAGGCGATACGAAACGCATTTTCAATGATTTCAGGGATATTATCAGCCGTATGAGCCTCAACACTTTTTTTGGTTACAGCTTCCATCAATTTAACGTTATTAGTTCCCTGATGAGATTGTTTAAGCTCCATAGACTGGGGTACGTTACCCCCGATTGCAATGACTGGATCACCCTCGGTCGTTGCTGTTAATAAACCTGTCGCCAAATTGGCAACTCCAGGACCCGAAGTTACCAACACGACACCAGGTTTTTTAGTGAGTCGTCCGTACGCGGCTGCAATGAAAGCTGCATTTTGTTCATGCCGACAAACGATTAATTCAATACTTGAATCCAATAGAGCATCAAATACGCTGTCAATTTTTGCCCCAGGGATACCGAAAATATATTCAACACCTTGTGCCTCAAGACATTTAACGAGTAATTGACTGCCTGTAAGCTTTGACATAACGATCCTTGTCTAATTTCGGATTAACTAAAATGTTTTGGAGACCAAGTTTGATGCAATTGATCGTATGCCCTTTTTGCTGGGGTGTAATGAGGAAATCGCAGTAATATTTTATTTAATATCATTCTCGATAACACTTCATCTCCACGATTCCACTCATTCATTGCATCAAAATACATCAACTCAACCGGTTGCCCCGCGAGTTCAGGACTTGGATTGACCTGAACGGGTTCAATATAACTAAGTCGTTCTTCGGCTTGTGCTTCAAGCCATTGCAAGACATTGCCCGCTTGCTTGAACCCATTTTGTTGCGCTTTAATCAACAAGTCTTTGCCTTGTTTAGATTGTTGCTCACCTAGAGTACCATCATAATAGAACGTCGCCAGCTGGAATTGGGCATAGGGATTATTCAGGTTCGCTAATTGCTTATAGAGCTCTACGGCTTTTTTAGGATCTTTAGCCGTTCCTTGCCCATATTGATACATTCTAGCTAAGGCTAACATGGCTTTGGTATTGCCTTTATCTGCCGCTTGCTGATAGAAATTAACCGCGGCTGAAGGATCTAACTCTTTGGCGACTCCCGTCTCAGACATTAACCCTAGTTGATATAAGGCTTCTCTATTGCCTAAAGCGGCTGCTTTTTGATACCAATGTAGCGCGGTTCGTTCATCTCTGGGACCATTTAAGCCATTAAAATAAAGACCTGCTAATTGAACCATCGCTTCGGCGTTCTCTGCCTCAGCGGCTTTGAAATAGAGCGCTTGAGCTTTCTCGAAATTAACTGGAACCCCTTTTCCAAGCTCATGCATTAATCCCAAATTGTATTGACCAACCGTATCATTTTGTTTTGCTGCTTGCTGATAGGATGCAAGCGCGATTTGATAGTTATCAAATACTGTGTCATGAATAAATCCTAAGGCAACCGCTGCTGGTGAATAAGACGTTAACGCTTTTTTCATTAAGAGATTTGCTTCTTTATAGTCTGGTTTGTCACCCACCTTTCCTAAGAAATGCATTCTGCCGAGCAAATATTGAGCTACAGGTTGCCCTTGTGTGGCAGCTTTGCTATACCAAAGTTCTGCAGCCGACACATCAACGTTACCGCCCAAGCCTTCTTCATGCATAAAAGCAAGCTTTAATTGCGCTTCTTTATCGCCTTTTTCTGCAAACTCTTGATAAATCTCACGTGCTTGTTGCATTTTTTTCGGATCACTACCTAGGGATAAATAATAGTCCGCGAGCAGTAATCCCGCAGTGCTGTTGCCTAAAGTTCGAGCCGCATTTAATTCTTCTAAAAAGTCCTGATCATCTCGTTGCTTCACCACGGCTAAATTTAAATTACCATATGAAAACCCAGCGTCAGCTGAGTGTTTCAACAGTTGCTTGCTGGTGGCCAGATCCTGACTAATATGTTTTCCTTCATTTAAATAAGTCCCCATAATGAAAGCGCCAACTGGGGTCATGGTGGTTTTCTGATACCAATAAATGGCTTCGGAAGGATTTTTATTCCCCCCAATTCCTCGATCCAACATCAAGCCCAACAATAACGCCGCTTGCGTATTGCCTTGTTCTGCGTGTTGTCTTGCCACCGTGTAAGCATTTTTTTGCTGCTCGACACTTGTATCCATGGCATTAAAAAACGCTAAAGGTAACGCGGCTTCTTGCACCCCTTCTTGAACCGCCCCATGATAAAGTTTCTCAATCGTTTTGTTACGTTTTTTAACCGCGGCCACACTGACATCGTCTTGCTTTTCTCGCACCAGAATTTCGGCTAAGCGATATTGAGCAAGTCCATGATCATTTGAAGAAGCCACGTAGTACATGGCAATCGATTCTGTGGGGTCAGATTCAATGACCAAATTACCTGCATCATCGCGGTATCCTTGCTCTTTAATTCTAGCTAAAGCGTATTGAGCCATGGCATTACCTTTAAAAGCAGCATCTTTCAACCACGATTCAGCTTCTTTATAATTTTGCTCTACCCCCTTCCCTTCCAAATACATAAGACCAATATTATATTCAGCACGCAAATCTTTTTGCTCCGCTGCCAACTGATAAAATTCCATCGCTTTCTGATAGTTTTGATTCACCGCGATACCATGCTCATAGAGTTGACCAAGCTTAAATTGTGCGTCTGGTACGCCCAAGATGGCTTTGCCCAAAATTTTCTCAAACGGTGTTTTTTCGGATCGTGATGGATTGAATTCTGTTTTAGACATAAACGCCAACACATCAAAGTGAGCGTCAACTGGCTGAGGGAAATAATTCATCTCAGCAAACCCAACTGAATTTAATGGACTATTCGCTATTAATGGTTCTTCCGGCTCAAAGGCTTCCAGTGTATCGATAGGGTATTGCGGCAAAATTAGCTTATCGTTGGACAGTGGGTTTAGGCTAGTAGCTAATGCGTTGTAGTACTCACTGATTTTAATATCATTGGGGTTGGTTAATACAAATTGTGGCTTGTACAATTGCTCCCGCGTGACGTTTGCTATTTGTGGCGCAGGGTTGTAACTGTTTTCTTTTAAAGCACGTGGGTTATTCCAAGGGCTTTGGATTCCTGTTAAAGAATATCCACTTGCGGCAAAATCATTGGATTTATCATTACTCAACCAACGCGCCACCTCATCTCGTGATTCAAGGGAGGTTTTTTTAACTGGTTGTTTGGATTTCTCTTGCCATTCCTTCGCCAAATTTTCATCTGGTGAAACGCCAATCCCGTCCTTATACAGCTTGGCAAGTTCGCGCTGTGCTTCAACGGCATTATTTTGCGCGGCTTTTAACATCCATAAAAATCCGCGGTTAGGATCATAAAATTGCCCATCTTTGGTTAAGTACAATTTTGCCAAGGCAATCTGAGCTAGAGTATTATTTTTTTCAGCCGCTTTGGTGTACCATTCTTTAGCTTGTGTAAGATTGCCCAATTGTTGTTCTAAACCGCCCATTTGATAAAGAGCGACAACTGAGCCTTGCTTAATCGCCGCATCAATTAATCTTCGTGCTTCATCGGTGTTTTTGGAGACCAATTTTCCTTCAGCATAGAGCTCTCCTTGTTTTAATTGCGCTTGGTAATTGCCGTGCTCTGCGGATTTATTCAGCCAGATTAACCCTAGTTTTCGATTGTGTGCATTTCGACTGTCTAGAAAATATTCAGCAAGGGTGTATTGCGCAATAGGATTATCATTTTTAGCTGCTGCAATGTAATAACGTCGCGCCATAGTGGGATTTTGTTTTGTGCCATACCCAAACATATACGCGGCAGCACAATACATTTGAGCTTTTAAATCATCCCCATCGGCTGCTTTTTTAAACCAGTACAAGGCTTTTTCAGGATTATTCTCAGCCAGCAATTCATAACGCGCTAACATGTTTTGAGCAGGTAAATATCCTTTTTCTGCCGCTTTTGTTAAGTGCTGTAAGGCAAGGGTGTTATTTTTTAAAAGGCCATAGCCATAAAGACGCATACGCCCTTTGTAGTATTCTGCAACCGGATCGTTTGCTGAATTCTTAGAGAGTATTTCTGCTGCTTTAGCATAATCTCCTTGCCGATAAGCCTCTATTCCATTATCTGCATAAGCGCAATTAAGACCTGCTGCGAAAAGACAAACCCATGGCATTACCGATTTCATTTTTTTCCCCTTGTCCTTTTGCCACGCCAATCAGTTATTCGTACTAACTCATTAGTTTATTGTGGAATAATGCCGTAATTCACGACTTCTCGAACGGCACCTCCTCTGGTATTACTGTTTACAATCCAGTGATTCCCTCGATTGTTTAAACCAAATCGCACTCGGGCAAATTCACATACTTGTAAATGTTTTGAGCAATCAACGACTTTTCCATACTTTGATTTTTTATCCTCAATGGTACAGACGTATTTTATTTCTTTTTCACAAGTGGATAATACCGCCCAACGATTAGGAGATATTTCATGATTGAGGAATGTGCTGTAAGAACTTTCTTGCTCACGCATTTGATATAAATTAATGGGCCTATTGGATTTATTCAGAATAAAATAAAGCGAGTTTCTTTCTCCGGCTTCTTTTGGAAGAATATTTAACGTCTTTAATTCAAATTCATATCCCACATCGACACAGCCTAAAGGGTTTCTACGTTCTTCTTTTTCATCCTCTTTTGCCGTGGCAACGCCTGCGAACATCAAGAGCATTATTCCGATGCTTACCCAGGCGCATACAATATTCTGTTTCATTATTTTTTCTCCCTGGAAGCCAATGGTCTAACGATAACTTTAGTCCCTAAAAAACTATTGGAATCTTTAGAAGTTTCCACAAAATGATGATTCAACCATTTTGCATCACGTGTAAACATTCGTATGCATCCATGACTTGCACGATAACCCGGTATGTCATCTGAGCCATGCAAGGCTAACCCCTTATGGAAATACATGCAGTAAGGCATTTTTGCCCCTCCACGACCAAGGGGGAATACATTAGACTTGCATTTTTCATTCTCCATGCTGAATACGCGAAATATCCCGGTTTTCGTTCTGCACGTTGGGCTGCTGTTATCAGAGCAGCGATCGCTTCCTGAAGAAATTGGCCCCCATTTGACTAAGTTTCCTTCTTCATCGTAAGCACCATAGGCCAGTTTATCCTGATCCACAATAATTTGTTTTGTTTTTTCTTCCGGCTTAATTTTTAAAGGGAAAGGTGAAATGTCTTTCCAGGTCGTATTTTTTAAATCTTTTGGTACAGCAATCACTTTCCCAGCCCAAAGATAATTATAGGTTCTGTTTAATCGTTGTACTAAATCGCGCTCACGCTCATCGGGAAACATACGCTCCCAGGATTGACTATGTCCTACGCGGACACATTCATATTGCGGATATTTGCATAAGGCGGAGCCATAATAAACGGGCTCGTCTTTTCCCATCGCCAGAGAAGCAACTATTGATAAAGCGGTTGCAATCACTACTTGTTTTCTATTCATGATTTTATCCCAATTCATCTTTACTTAATGAGCAGCTTCCCTTATATTCAAGAAAAAATCGCTCAAAATTAATGCAACTTCAAAAACCGATAGTTACACTATCCTTTACTCTTATTTCGACTAAATTAGAAATAAGTTTAGCTGAAAACTAATAAATTTTGGCATGGGTAACTTCTTTTTTTTTATTTAAATATAGTATAGGGCCATTCATAAGTCATGCTTCACTTAGAATCTATACAACCTATTATCGAGCGGGCTTATCAATGGCTTTGTAAAGCGCATTCACATCGAGGAATCAGTAGTGACTGCTGGCATGTACGGCATCATAAAAACGAGCTGCTTCCAGAGCTTTGTGAGTCTCTTGTACGGATGGATTATCAATTCTCTCCTAGAACCCAATACCGCATGCCTAATGAAACCTTAAGTCTTTATAGCAGCCAGGATAGTTTAATATTAAAAGCCATGAGCCTCATCCTGTCCGACATTCTGAAGTCCAGTTTATTATTAAGTCCACATTGCTACCATTTAAAAGGTAATGGCGGATTAAAAAAAGCGGTGAATCATACGAAGGAAAATCTTCAGTCTTATCGTTTTGTTTTCAAAAGTGATATCAAAGGATACTATGAACATATTAATCATCGAGTCTTGCATGAGGATTTAGTGTCATTAATAGAAGATAACCCGCTCACCTCGCTGATTATGCAAAGCCTAAAAGTTCCAAGCACTTGGGGCGGGCTTTATTATGACCATGATAAAGGATTGCCAAAGGGCTCACCGCTTTCCCCGTTATTAGGAGGGATTGCGCTTCATCGGCTCGATTGTGCGATGACTCAAATAAAAGGTGTGTTTTATGCTCGTTTTATGGACGACTGGGTAGTGCTTTGTAAAACAAGACATCAGTTAAAGAAAGTGATTCGCCGCACCTATCAAATCTTGGATGAATTGCAATTAACGCTTCATCCGGATAAAACCTATATCGGAACCATCGAAAAGGGATTTGATTTTTTGGGGTATCATTTCAGTCCCAAACAATTAACCCTTGCCAAAGTCACTTTGGACAAAGCCATCGCTAAATTACGGCAGCTTTTTGAGCAAGGGGCGGGGCTTCCCCGCCTCTGCATGTATTGGCGACGGTTTATACAATGGGCTTATGCTTCATGTGAACCTGACCTACCTCTTGAACTTAGAAGTGATGGTTTCTTGAAACGCATACTCACCATTTTATAAGCCGATGGATTAATTACATTCCCCTAATCCCCAAAGGACCCACCCACCGCCGCCCTAGTATTCCCCCCCTCCGCCTTTTTCCTGTTCGATATTTGTTCCAGGCTCCAATTGAATAGTAGGAGATTCATGCAATTGCACCTTACTTCCTTTCCTCACCTCCCTCAACACATCTTTATCGTCGGGATGGACTAAGCACCTTATCTGTTTCCCGTCCTCCGTTTTAAAGGTCGCCATTACACCCTTGTCCTCCCCCGCCTCATTGGCAAAGGCAAAAGAGCTTGTCAGTGCAAGACCTAAGCAGGTTGCTAATATTTTCTTAGTCATCATGATTTTCTCCAATGTAATAAGTTATCGTTTCTTAATAACGAAACACATTAGTAGTATAGACCATACTCAGGAGAGGGTTAGTAATCGCACAATGAATCAGATCAGGACTTCGATTATATACTTCAGAGAGCCCCTCAAATTAATTCGCCCGTTCAACCGTGAACGGCAAAATTTAAAAATAGTAAAGAGCTATACCCGTAATCTTTCAAAATGCGTGTTTTTAGGCGCCTTTATTTTTTGTCCTGCCGCATTTTAAAAAGCGAGTAATGGCTCATTCCCTTGCGAGTTTTTTAAAATGCGGCAGGGCGAAAAAGAAAAAGCATAAATCACGCATTTTGAAAGATTACGGGTATATTTATAAGTCACGCTTAATCACTTAGAATCTATACCCGTAATCGTTCAAAAAGCTAGTTTTTCGGCGATTCAATTTGGACAAAGCCATCGCTAAATTACGGCAGCTTTTTGAGCAAGGGGCGGGGCTTCCCCGCCTCTGCATGTATTGGCGACGGTTTATACAATGGGCTTATGCTTCATGTGAACCTGACCTATCTCTTGAACTTAGAAGTGATGGTTTCTTGAAACGCATACTCACCATTTTATAAGCCGATGGATTAATTACATTTCCCTAATCCCCAAAGGTTCGCTCAGCTTCTCTCAAGCGGCCAAACAATGGAATGGTTCCCGACATCACCGTCATCTCAAAAGTCATATACCTTCAAATATCCCTGCAATCGCACCACTTGTCCTTTCCTTACCCCTGTCAACACATCTCTATCGTCGCGATGGACTAAGCACCTTATCTGTTTCCCGTCCTCCGTTTTAAAGGTCGCCATTACACCCTTGTCCTCCCCCGCCTCATTGGCAAAGGCAAAAGAGCTTGTCAGTGCAAGACCTAAGCAGGTTGCTAATATTTTCTTAGTCATCATGATTTTCTCCAATGTAATAAGTTATCGTTTCTTAATAACGAAACACGTTAGTAGTATAGACCATACTCAGGAGAGGGTTAGTAATCGCACAATGAATCAGATCAGGACTTCGGTTATATACTTCAGAGAGCCCCCCAAATTAATTACAAAAAACCCCTGATTAAATGATTTGCCGCTAAAGAATATAATTAAAATTATATTTATTATTTGATTGTTATGGTTAATATTGATGCAATTCCACAACGGCAGGCGGTCGCACCACCGCACCCTATCTATGAAAGTGTTGGTAAATTTGTTCGGCCAAATGCAAACTAATCCCTTGCACTTTTGCAATTTCATCAACGGGAGCTTTCGCCAATTCACGAAGCCCGCCAAATCGACGGAGCAAAGCTTGTCGCCGCTTTGCTCCAATGCCTGGAATGGTTTCCAATGAGGATTCAAGTCCCGCTTTACTTCTTTTTTTACGGTGAAAGGTGATGGCAAAACGATGCGCTTCATCACGGATATGTTGCAACAAATGAAGTGCTGGTGAATCGGCGGGTAGCGTCACTTCTCGTTGTTCATCCGCTAAAATTAATTGCTCCCAGCCTGTTTTTCGAGTTGGACCTTTTGCGACACCCAGCAATTGAACGGTAGAAATATTTAATTCTTGCAATACTCCACTGGCTACTGCCACTTGCCCTTTCCCGCCATCAATAACTAATACGTCTGGTAGATTTTTATCGACCATGGCTCGTTTAAATCGTCGGCTTAAAGCCTGTTTCATCGCTGCATAGTCATCACCCGGTGTAATGCCTTGAATATTAAAGCGGCGATATTCATTTTTGTTAGGCCCTTGTTTATTAAACACAACACACGAAGCTACTGTAGCATCCCCTTGTGTATGACTAATATCAAAGCACTCCATCCGTTGAATATCCGTTTCCCGTTTTAAAAAACGCTGCAAGGCCTGATAGCGCTTTTCCGTCATCGTCTCTGAACTCATTTGTTCAGCAATCGCCATTTGAAGATTATTGTTTGCAAAATCCAACCACCGAGCTTTTACTCCTCGAGGTCTGGTTTGAATACGGCAAGATTTTCCGCGTAAAGTCGTTAACATGGATTCTAAAGCCGATTTATCAAAAAGCGAGTGATTGGTAATAATTGTGGCTGGAATTCGCTCGGGAGTGTCTGCATAATAATGATGGACAAAGGCCGAAAAAACTTCTTCCCATAGATCTGAAGATAAGTCTTCAGCATCATACAATGATTGTTTCGGCACCGAAGGAAAAAAGCTTTGACTCGCCAAAACCTGCCCATCTCGAATGGTTACACACTGAACGCAGGCAAAACCAGGTATAGCAAAGATGACGATGACATCCGCATCTCCTCGCAGTTGCACCATGCCTTGTTGCTCCTGAACCAGTCGTAAGTGCTTAATTTGATCTCGGATTCTAGCAGCCTGCTCAAAATTTAATTGACTTACGGCATCCTGCATGCGTTTTTCGAGTTCGTACAACAGATCCTGAGAGCGGCCCTGTAATAGGTTAACTGCATCATCTACGCTTTGACGGTATTCTTCTTCAGAAATATAGCCAGTACAGGGCGCGCTGCAACGTTTAATTTGATATTGTAAACAAGGACGTGAGCGGCCACTAAAATAACTGTCGCTGCAATTTCGAATCTTAAAGACTTTTTGGATGGTACTTAATGTTTCCCGTACAGCAAGTACACTTGGGTATGGGCCAAAAAAATCACCTTTTTTAGGCTTTTTCTTGGTGCGCATAATTTCCATACTTGGATATTGGTGATGGCTGCTGACATGAAGATAAGGATAGGTCTTATCATCACGCATCAAAATATTATACTTAGGCCGCAACGATTTAATCAGACTGCTTTCTAACAGTAAGGCTTCCGTTTCACTGCGAGTTACATCCACTTCGATTGCATTCACTTGGGAAATTAACGATTGGGTCTTTGCGCCAATGTTCGCCTTGCTGAAGTAACTGCTCACCCGTTTTTTTAGATTAGCCGCTTTGCCTACATATAATACAACCCCATCCTGATCCAGCATGCGGTATACACCTGGTTCTGTGGTTAGGTTTGCGAGGTAGTTAGATATATTTTTATCAACTTGATTCATTATCTATAAATTATACTACAAACTATATTTACCGTGATCTTTCAAAATGCGACCGTTAAGCGAATACTTTTTCCGCCTAAGCGTAGAAAAAACGTTCATGATAGGGCTGGCTATCACTTTACTCAACGCTTGGACAAAAAATTATATTGCCTAAAATATCGCATTTTGAAAGATTACGGGTATATCTGGCGGGGATTATTCTTCAGTGACCGAATCCGATGGCTGTTCAATGACTCGGTGCTTCATGGCTAGATAAGTCAATTCGACATCGTTTTTAATTTCAAGCTTTTCAAACATGCGATAACGATAGCCATTGATCGTTTTAGGACTTAAAAATAAGCGCTCAGAAATTTCTTGAACCGTCATGCCTGAAGTAATCATGAACATAACTTGCATTTCACGTTCGGATAAACGATCAAAGGGAGAGTCTTGAGAAGTTTGTAAACTGCTGATTGCCATTTTCTGGGCTACTTCGGCACTCAGGTAGCGCTCTCCTTTAAACACTTTTCGAATCGCAGTAGCCATTTCTTCAGCGCCGGACTCTTTGGTTAAATACCCCATTGCGCCGAGTTGCAATACTCGGCCAGGCAATGGCGCAGCGCTCATAGCCGTGACAGCGATAATTTTGACGTGAGGGTTAGATTTTTTAAGACGTCTTGTGACTTCCCAACCGTCGATTCCAGGCATTTTCATATCCAGCAATACAACATCAGGATGGTGTGCTTTTACCTTAGCTAAAGCCACTTCACCACTCTCAGCCTCAGCAACCACGTCCATATCCGATAAATCTTCTAATAATCGTCGAATTCCCATACGAACCAATGCGTGGTCATCAACAATTAATACTTTAATCAATTTATGCTCCTTGACAGATTAGCCAATGAACACCACGGGTTGGTTGATATTAACAAGAGAACGGTTTGATTACAACGACCTTGACGAACCTACCTGTGTACATAAGACAAAAAAACCACCGAACCTTAATTTCCTGTGAGCATGCGGGTAAGGGGCATGCTTTTGAGGGTTATTTTGAGGCATTTTTAATAAGCCTAGAAACAATTCGTAACTCCACATCCTTAAGCTACTCTCCCCATTGGAAGAAGGAAACTGGCGTATTGACTAAAAATATTATGAAATTAGGCTGTTAATTTTATACAGCCTGAGTACAATTTCCAATTTGCTTTCTTAATTTGAGGGGAGTTTATCATGCCTCTGACGGTGACCACCACAATTTCATCCGATGTTTTTACGTGTGCAAAAGACAGTGAACAATCATTCGCTTCACGTAAGTTGCGAATTATCATTAAAGAAAAAGGTGGAAGCTGGCAAGATACAGTATTACGTAGCGAAAGTGGCTTTCCACAAGGTACTGAATGGATTATGAATTGCTTTCCTGGAAGTAAAGTTTCTCACCACCTGGTTAGACGGGTTAGTTCTGTCAGAAACTTGGAAGATTTGGAATCTGGCGAGTCAGAATTACGTCAACTGTATGGAAGCTTACAAGAACAGCGTAATACTTCCCCTGTGACGGTTCCTGCTCATCGTTATAAAGAATGGTATCGCTTTGTCAATGAAAAAGTATGGAATAAATTTCATAAATCAAGTCACGTTTCATCGGACCTCGGCTCTTTAGATTCTGATCTCGTCATTACTTCTGAAGAATGGCGTCTTTATCAAACCGTCAACAAAAAATACGCCAAGGCTCTGGCACGAGATATAATCTCAGATCTATTAGCAAGGCGGCCGATTAGCCTAGACATCAATTGGCTTCATGACTACCAGATCATGCTGGTGTTTCATTATTTAGAGCAGTATTTAAAATCTGTGATTTCAGAGCTTACCCCATCACCAAGCACTGGTGAACTTAGTCCTCATTATTCAGAAGAAGAACAACGCCGTTTACAAAAAGCCTTGCCCACTGCCCTACGCGCGATAAAAACCAGTTATTTTCATCATATACCCTGGCCAGACGTGGATACGTTTAAAGCAGAATTTCCGAGCATTCCGAACTTTATTCGACCCTCTCTTCCCGAAGACGATGATTCCGATACCGAATCAGAGATAGCGCCAGAGCCAGACGACTTACTCAATACCGGTAAAGAAATAATTGATGGGTTACTCTCCTCCAATCACATTGCTTTTCAAACGGAAAAGGACGCATCAAACTTTATTGACTGTGTGCGATTTTACTATCCTGACGCAAGATTTGAAGCGTTCAGTTCTCGACATACTGCCATAACCTTACCAACAAAAACATTGGATGTTCATGTTAATCCTATCGGGACGGACTACCGTTTATTTGCCACAAGGGATTTAAGTGACCAAGCGATTCTTAATTATTATGGCAAACTCCTCGGTGTTTCAATGAAATGCGAAGGAGACTCAGACGCTCATTTTGATTTACGCTTAGAACAATTAACTGAAGCCGCTATGCATTCTTATCTTAATGCTTTGGTGGAAAGCCTTATTAAAGAGTTAAACGCTCCTGGCGATCTTGCTTCGTTTCTTAAAAGTCGCCTAACACTTGAACCATTGCAAACAGAGGCCTTTCAACAAACCAAGCATGACCTTGATGCTGAATTTCAAGCCCGAGGTATTGAACAACGTTTTTTATTGGATCAACTCCTTAAAGAAGCATCTCAAGGACTTAATCTTTTACAAAAAGCGCAAGCGGACTTACTCAGTGATTATCGGACGTTAAAACCTTTATGGGACTTTAAACGTCGAACCCCTGGAACGCAGTTATTTACTTCGATAGGAAGGTTAGATCCTGAAAAAAATGTTCTTATTTTATTAGACGCTTATTTAACTTATCTTCAACGGTGCATAGCGGAGCATCAACCCATCCGGCATTCATTATTATTATTTATTGTTCCCTCACGGTTAGAAGTTCCAGCTTATCAGCAAGAACTAAACACCATTCTGGAAAAATTTCTTGCTATTAAACGATTTCTTTCAGAACACAGTTATATTGCAGATAATTTTGTGTATTTAGCCGAAGAAAAAACCTTACAAGAAGCCTTAACCAGCCCTGGAAAAACTCCCTCAAAGCCTAAGCTTATATCACCGAACGCTATGGTTGAATTTTATCGACTCGGGCCAGTTATGATTAGCTCGCGAGCCGATGGGATGAATCTCGTGGTCAAAGAGTGGGTTTCTGCTCAAGATAGTCTGGTTCAGAGTTGTCTTCAGAGATTATTTCATTTTGTGCAAGATTATTCTTCTCCAGTAATGTCACGAACCATGGGCCAGGAAGAAAAAGACGCGTTCATAATTTATGCCCGCGCTTTACAGGAGTCATTTACTGAGAACAAACAGCTTTATGATGTACTTACAAAATTAGAACTCGATTTTACAAGTATTTTAACCGCATTTTTTCAAAACTATAAAGAAGAAATCCCAGCGCTACCCATGCTTAGTCAAAATGCTGGGGCTTCAGCGCAATTACAGCAAGCCTGTATTATTGATCCCTTAAATCCCACGTCGCTTCTTGAGCAATTTCAACAAATGGATTGCTTAAACCCTATCCAACGCGTCGCTCGTGCTATAGAACTCAAAAGAACAGTGCAATGTGAAAATGGTCAAGAATGGCGTCGCGATATTATTGATCAAGTCTTAGTCAGACAAACCATGTCCGATTCTAGTCAACACATTGCTCAAACCCTAGTGAAGAAGAATGGGCTAATTTTTATTGACTATGATGGTACCATTTCGCCCCACGTCCCCAATCCCTATGAAGCCTGGCCAGACCCTAGAGCAAGAACTGCTATTTTAGATCTGATGAAAGTCGCCCCTGAACAAGTTGTGTTCATTACGGGCAGAGACATTGCAACTTTTGAATCTATTTTTTGGGGTGGCCCTGGTCGTGAAGAGTTAGTCAGCATTCCTTTAACGGTTATTGGCTCTCATGGTCTTGAAGTAAAATATAGGGATGGCTTTCAAAACGTTTTAGTTGATTTCACTGAGCGTGAACAAGTATTAATTAGGAGCCTAAAATCCGAAACAGCAATCTTGGAACTAAAACAAGCCATACGCGCTATTTTAGTACCCTATTTCGACTCTGATATAGATCCCTCGCTCATTGATGCACTGATTGAGGAAAAAAATTATTCGATTTCTATAGTATCCTCACCCTTGCGTGACCTGATTAAAAATGAATCTGATTTAAACCTAGTAGAACATAAGTTTGCCCAACTTTTAAAAGCTAAATTTCTAACGCCTAAAGAGGGAGAATCTCCAGAAGCATTAGCGAACTTTTCAGTGCAACGAGGCATTCATATTTGTGAGCTACGCTATAACCAGACTAAAGCCAAGGCGGCCTCTGAATTACTGAAAGATGAACGATATCGCTCCGTAACTCATATTGCATTCATGGGAGATGATTTTGGCCAAGCGCATCAACCTGGCACCGATTACTCTTTTGCGGCCTGGATTAATGAGCACAATGCTAATCCACAAAGTCCGTATACAGGTACTGTTATTCAAGTGATGCCCGATCATAAACGCCCAACTCAAAAACAATCGCTTTCAAGCCCTGCTAGACCCAATTTAATCGTTCGATCGCCCAACGTCGCTGGTGAGTTTTTAACTCGTTGTTCCAAATATGCTTTTGAAGCAAACTCTCGTCATGCCCTAATCACACAAGCTATCGCACAATTAAGTCAGCGATTTGCAGAACGCACTGTTTTGTTGCCTTCTAAGACCAAAGCGTTAACTATGGAACAGCCTGAACTTTTTGATGCTGGGCCAGACTCCTGCCAAGGATTTGTCAAGATTTAAAACGACAACAGATTAAGTGCAGTTCTTATTAAAATGGAACAGCCGTGCGAGTTAGCAGACACGGATATGGATACTTGGGTTATTTTCTTCCACTGGAAACAGTGGAGGAAACTCGCCTAATTGACAGGCTTTTTCAATGAACCCTCGTACATCCGAATGCACAAATTCATACAACTCTTCATAACGATGAACCACAAAATATATCGGTTGTAACTGATCGATGCGATAAGGAGTTCGAAAAGCAACAACGGGATTGAAGAGAACGCGCATAGGAACATCGCTTTCAATGCTATATTCTGTTTCACTGATAGAAGAAAGAATTCCCCCCCCATATGCTCGCAGACCTTGCTCAGTCTGAATAAGACCAAACTCGACCGTAAACCAAAACAAGCGCTGCAACAACGCCCATTTGGATTCTGGAAACTCCAAGACTTTACGTGCATAATCGTGAACAAAATCGGCATAAACTGGATTAGTTAACATAGGGCAGTGGCCGAACAATTCATGAAAGATATCCGGCTCTTTAACATAATTTAATTCGTCTTCACTACGAATAAAGGTTGCTGCCGGAAATCGACGCCGAGCCAAAAGCTCAAAAAATTCTCGCGCGGAGATCAAGGCATCGACAGGGGCGACCTCCCAATTAGTCAGTGCTTTTAAGCGCTTCGTGACATCGGGCAATTGTGGGATTTGATCGGCTTTTAATTCTAAACTTTTTAGCCCGTGTAAATACTCGTCAGCGGCTCGTCCCGGTAATAACTCCATCTGCCGCTGATATAAGAGTTGCCAGATACGATGTTCCTCTGGAGAGTAATTAACATATCCGTGCTCATCCGGTTTATGAGAAACATAGCGACTGACAAACTCCATACCCGCTCCTTTTACTAATGATGTTTTTTAAGAACCCAACATGACTTAATCATAGTGCATCTATTAATCATAGTGCATCTATTAGTTAAATTATATACCCGTGATCGTTCTAAATGCGTGTTTTTGGGGCCTTTATTTTTTGTCCTGCCGCATTTTCACAAGCGAGTAAGGGTCTATTTCTTTGCGAGTTTTTTAAAATGCGGCAGGGCAAAAAAACGCATAAATCACACATTTTGAACAATCAGGACTATATGCCTCGTTTTAACTGTTCAATAGGAATTAACGTTTCTGTTCCATGATTGGTTTGGCGGCTAGTTCCTTTCCAGGCATGGCCATAAACCACTTCGTAGGTTAAGGGATATCGCTCATCGATGGTAGGATATAGTTGTTTAAATTGCTTCCATCTCTGCTTGCCTGTTAAGCCTTTATTGCGATTGGAATGGATATTGCGTACACCTTGTGATTTCAATGAGTGCAACAAAGCTTCAAGGGATTGGAAATGGACCGTTAGCATTTCCATGTCCACAACAGGATCCAGGAATTGCTGTTGCATTAGCTCATCGCCTAGATCGTGCATATCCATAAAATCATTGACATGATTAAAGCCATCCACTTCACCCCAGGTTTTCCTTAATTCCAAAAAGGTATCTGGCCCAAGGGTGGTAAACATAAAACATCCACTTAAGTTCATCACCCGACTAATTTCTTTGAGTGTCTCCATAACAGGATAAGACCAATGCAAAACCTGATTAGCGAATACTAAATCAAAGACTCCAGTGGCAAAGGGGAGCTTCGTCATATCACCGTTAATTAATAACCACTTTCTTCGCCAACCTTGTTTATTTTGAGCCTCATGAAGCATTGCTTTCGCCAAATCAAGACCGACTATCTTAGCTTTAGGATAAAATGTTTTAAGCTTTTGGCTAAAAACCCCTGTCCCGCACCCCAGATCTAAAATAAAACATGGGTTTATTTTCAAATATTGCAACCGCTCAAACAACCGATTTCCGATTTCGGTTTGAATTTTGGCTGATTGTTCATACTGCTTGGCCTGTGCATTGAATGAGTTGCAAATTTCAGTGTTTATATTCATGATACCGTCGTTAACTGGCCCTAAGGATCCAACTCGCATGGAATTAAAAAAATGGAGTATAACACAACCCATTGCTCTGCCTTCAATTTGTGCGCTTTGCGAACATTATCATCATAAAGGTCCGGTGTGCAATGAGTGTCAACGCTGGTTGCTTACGCTTGGTTCTTCCTGTCAAATTTGCGCCTTACCCTTGCTTGAAGATACATTTTCTTTTTGTGGTCGATGCATCAAACAAAAACCCGCATTCGATAACGTGTCTGCTTCTTATCGTTATGAGGAGCCTTTGCGGATTTTGCTGCATCAATTTAAATATAACGAAGCATTGTATTTAAATGCTTTTCTTGCAGACCTAATGTTACAATCACCCCCAATCAATATAAAAGCTAGCGAATGTTTAATACCCGTGCCCATGCACCCAGAGAAGCTTCGAACCAGAGGATTTAATCAAGCGGCCGAACTCACTAAATACATAGCAAAGACACTAAACAAGCCATACGACTTAAGGCTTTGTAGTAAGATTGTTAACACACTTTCCCAAGCAGGACTTAATCAAAGAGATCGGCAAAAAAACATCAAATCTTCGTTTTATGTGCGACCGAACCGATATAAACACGTGACCATTATTGATGATCTACTCACCACAGGGTGGACTGCTCATGAGCTTGCGAGCCAATTAAAAGCAACAGGAATTTTAACTGTTGATGTGTGGTGTTGTGCCAGGGCGGTGATGGATTAAAAGACTTGGCTTACTGAAGATATCGTTGTAGATCATTCATTAATAATTGAATCATGGCGACGACTAAAATGATTAACGCAAGGCGGTGTAATAAAATTTCAAGGGGCACAGAGATTGGCTTGCCTCGTATTTTTTCAATCATCGCATACACAATAGATCCCCCATCCAAACCCGGTATAGGCATTAAGTTAACGAGCCCAACCGCAAGACTTAGATTCGCGATAAAAAAGAGGTAAACCGCTACGCCATGTAAAAATGAAATAACCATTTCAGAAAACAACCCCAGGGGCCCAAGCAGCGTGGCAAAGGGAATCGTTGCAGTAAATAGTTGTTTTAACATGACTAAGAAGAAATATAAAATTGAAATCATTTCCGCAAAAGCCTGATATAAAGCTTGAAACAATGATACACCTGGAACTTGTTTTAAATGCGTTTTCGATACATCCGGCTTTATTCCAAGTCCTTTCAATAAATCGTTTTTTTTCTGACTATATTCCCATTGATTTAAATTAAGATGTCGTTGAACTTGTTCGCCTGACGGTTTTTGTATCAAAATTGGAACATTCGACTCATCAAGGAGCATGATAAATTGCATACCCACCGCTCGCCAAGATGGGGTTAGTTGGCCATTAATCGCTAGAAATTGATCGCCCGATTCAAGTCCTGCCGCTGCCGCAGGACTTGGAGACATTATCGCCGCAATGACTGGTGTCATTTCCCGATGCCCGATCATAAAATAACTTTGCAACGCAAATAGCGCAACAATCGCATTAGCGAGAGCCCCAGACAGAAGAATAATCACGCGTTTCCAAATGGCTTTCTTATCGAAACAATAGGGCTGCAGCTCAGGAGGAACCGGTTCAATGCGTGAATTTAATAACTTAACATATCCTCCGATTGGCCATCGTGCCCACGCCCATTCAACACCTTTTTTACTGCATTTTAAGATAATCGGTTTTCCAAAGCCAATTGAAATGCGTTTGATCTTAACCTTAAACAGCTTAGCAGCAAGCGCGTGACCTACTTCATGTAATCCAATCACTAAAATTAATGATAATATAATCGCAATAATGCCAAATACTAAGGACATATACACCTAATTACCGGGTGTTATCGATAACTAATTTCAACATAGGGATGCCTCTTCGTCTAGTTAATTCACACCCCTCACGATAGACCTCAAATGTTCGATAAGGTTCGGCCGTCTCGCTATCCACCAACTCGACATCTTCTCCGCTATCATCCACCAAGGTTACTGTTAAATGCATTTCACGAAATTGCTGAATTTGATAACGTTCTTTAAACATCCGAATCACATTAATTAAACTTTCCGTTGCTTCATCACTGCTATGGTTTCCCTGAAATATAATATCCATATAACCCCCCTCGGGAACAGCCAATCTGTATAAAAATTGATTACTTTATGTAACGGCTGATTTGCTAAAGACTTTAGGATCAAATGATTTGGAACGTTGTTTTCAAATACCACTACCTTTCTTGCTTCTACCTAGTCCGATACGTTTCTCCACCTGGCTGATATGCTTCTCCACCTCGTCCTATTTATTCGGGCCATCTAACTTGATCAGTTATCCTAGCTGAAGCGCTTTAGGTATTTATTCTCTGTACATGACAAAAAACCTGTCATGTACAGAGGTATTTATTAAGAGAGTCTACAAAATTGTCACTCGATAGGTTACAATTATTAACCATTAGATTGTTACTTTTCAGATATTCAACACTGTGTTTATTGCCTGCGGACTTAATCATAAAACAGCTCCTCTTGAGGTGCGTGAAAAAATCGCGCTGCCCGTGGAGAAACAAGCCTCGATGCTGAATCGCCTGGTAGAGCTACCCGAGGTATATGAGGCCGCCATTTTATCTACGTGTAACCGAACAGAGATTTATTGCCACACCCAGGATCCCGATGCAATTGTTCCATGGATAGCCCAAGAACAACAGTTATGTCCCTCGAGTATTCAGCCCTATTTCTATCTTCATCCTGGTCACAGCGGCATTCGACATACCTTACGAGTAGCCAGTGGGCTAGACTCCATGATGCTTGGTGAGCCGCAAATCCTTGGTCAATTAAAACAAGCGTATCAATCGGCTTGCGAAGCCGGTACGGTTAAGCAAAATCTTCGCCAAGTGTTTGAATACGTCTTTAGTGCAAGCAAGCGAATTCGTAATAACAGCGGCATTGGAAACAACCCAGTTTCCATCGCTTTTGCAGCCGTGCAACTAATCAGCCAATTATTTAGTGATTTTAAACCACTTAATGTATTTATTATTGGCTCAGGAGAAATGTCTTCCCTGGTTGCAAAATACTTGCATAAGCATGGGGTTAATCAATTTATGGTTGCCAGTCGCAGTTATGAAAAAGCCCAAACTCTGGCCGCTCCTCTTGGGGGTAGTGCTTTAGCCATCAGCGATATTCCAGAACATCTTGCTAAAGCTGATATTGTGATTTCGGCCACGGCTTGCCCATTGCCATTCATCACGAAAAGCTTGGTTAACCAAGCCATGGCTGAGCGAAATCATGCGCCCATGTTTTTTTTAGATCTCGCGGTTCCTCGTGATATTGAATCAGATGTAGCTGAACTCGATAACGTTCATTTATACAACATTGACGATTTAAAATTAATGGCCGATAAAGGCATGAATGAACGTCGTCATGCCGCACATCACGCTGAGCAATTGGTCAATTATGAGTTAGAAAATTACATTCGCTGGCATCGCTCACTCAAAGCGAATGAAATCATTTGTGATTACCGTTCACATATGCAATCCATTGCCCAAAATGAATTGCTGCGTGCAAAACAAAAGCTTGCAGCAGGCCATAGCCAAGTTAGCGTACTTACCGAATTTACTGCGCGTTTAGTTAACAAACTCGCGCATCATCCCACTATAGGATTACGCCAAGCGGCCGAAGACAATCGCCAAGACTTGCTTGAACTGGCACAATATTTGTTTAAAACCACCACTGGCACAACTCCCAATGAAACCATCACTTGAACTTAAGCTTGAGCAAATGCATGAACGCTTTGAGGAAGTCGGTCGACTGCTGTCTGAGCCCCCCGTCATTGCCGATCAGGATCAATTCAAAGCGTTATCGAAAGAATATGCGCATTTAGAGCCCGTCTCTACGTGCTATAAAGATTACTTAAAAGCCAAAGAAAACCTTTCTTCCTTGGAAGAGCTGGCCGAAGGTGACGATAAAGACATGGCCGCCATGGCCCAAGAAGAAATGGATGCCGCCAAAAGCGAAGTCGAGCGCTTAGACGAAGCGCTGCAATGGCACTTAATTCCCAAAGACCCTGCCGATCAAAAAAACGTATACCTTGAAATTCGTGCCGGAACAGGTGGGGATGAAGCGGCTATTTTTGCAGGAGATTTATTTCGCATGTATAGTCGGTACGCAGAGACGCAGCGTTGGCAAATTGAAGTGATCAGTGCCAGTTATGGTGAGCATGGTGGTTATAAAGAAGTGATTGCTCGAGTCAGCGGCAATAATGTCTACAGCCAATTAAAATTTGAATCCGGTACTCACCGCGTTCAACGCGTTCCTGAAACCGAGTCTCAAGGTCGGGTGCATACTTCAGCCTGCACCGTCGCAATTCTTCCTGAAGTCGAAGAAATTGATGATATTGAAATTAATACCGATGAACTTCGAATTGATACTTATCGCTCTTCTGGAGCCGGTGGTCAGCACGTTAACAAAACCGATTCAGCCATTCGGATCACCCACTTACCGACCGGATTAGTGGTTGAATGCCAAGACGAACGCTCGCAGCACAAAAATCGCTCAAAAGCCATGGCGTTACTCAAAACTCGTTTATTGGATGCCGAACAACGTAAACAACGTCAACAGCAAGCTGAAACTCGAAAATTAATGGTTGGCAGTGGCGACCGCTCAGAACGAATACGAACTTACAACTTCCCTCAAGGTCGGTTAACCGATCACCGGATTAACTTGACGCTTTATCAGTTGCAAGATGTCATTGCTGGTGATTTAACTTTTATTATTGACTCGTTAAAACGTGAATACAATGCTGAGTTACTGGCTGAATTAGGCCATCATGACTAACCTAATATTCTGGGCTTGAGATGGGTACGATTAAAGATGCGCTGACAGAAGCTTCCACAACACTAACCCCACATAGTGAATCGCCCCGTCTGGATGCAGAAATTTTACTAGGGCATGTTCTCAAGCAATCTCGTACGTTTCTGTTCACGCACCCAGAGAACGAATTATCATCCGAACAGAAGGCTAAATTTAACCAACTTGTGGCCAAACGCCAGGAGGGGGTACCTATCGCTTATTTGATCGGTACTCGTGAGTTCTGGTCACTTCCTCTAAAGGTCACGAAAGATACCCTAATTCCAAGACCTGAAACCGAACAACTGGTGGAGCTTACTTTAGCGGCATTAAAAGATATTCCAAACGCATCTGTACTAGATTTAGGCACGGGCAGCGGTGCCATTGCACTTGCTTTAGCTACTGAACGACCAGACTGGAAGATTTGCGCGTCGGATACTAGCATAGAAGCGCTTAAAGTGGCGAGGCATAATGCATCTGAGCTTAGTATTTCTAATGTAGATTTTATCCATTCCTATTGGTTTGACTCCATCCCTTATCAAACGTTTCACGCCATTGTCAGTAATCCTCCTTACATCCCAAAGGGAGATCCTCATTTAAACCAAGGAGACGTGCGATTTGAACCCAGATCCGCGCTACAAAGTGGTATAGAAGGATTAGATGATATTCAGAAAATCATCCATAACGCATCCCATTTTTTAACATCGGGGGGAGTTCTTTTAATCGAACACGGTTATGATCAAAAAACAGCAATATTATCATTACTGAACCAACATGGGTATGATCAAACCCAATGCTGGCAAGATTGGCAAGGCCATGATCGCATTTCCGGTGGCATTCATCCGTGATCAGGAGTCAGCTTAAGCGCTCTCTGAAATATGATTCCTATCTCTATGAATTTATGATAAAAATAGGAAATTAGCCGGATGCTTTTGTTTAAATAAGCTATAGTTGATGAAATAACATTTTTTTGGTATACCTAGCGCTTTTTAAACAAAAGACGTATCGCTTGCCAAACTGGCAACGATGGAATCGCTACGAAACGCAGGAGCACCGATATGTCGAAAGAGCCGATTGATTTAACTAGCAAAAGTGAGCGCAATGTGAAGAGTGATGCAGTAAGTAGCATGGGAATTGCACCCTACCAAGAAAAAAAGGGTGAAGAATATATGAATAAGGACCAGCTGGCGCATATAGAAAAAATTCTATTAGCCTGGCGCCAGTCTCTTATGGAAGAAGTTGATCGCACCGTTACCCATATGAAAGACGATGCTGCAAACTTTCCAGATCCATCCGATCGTGCAAGCCAAGAAGAAGAGTTCAGTCTTGAATTACGAACCCGTGACCGAGAACGTAAACTCATTAAAAAAATTGAAGACTCATTAGAACGTCTTCACGATGATGATTTTGGTTACTGCGAAGCGTGTGGAATTGAAATCGGCTTGCGCAGGCTTGAAGCCCGCCCAACTGCGACGTTATGCATCGATTGCAAAACCTTATCCGAAATTAAAGAACGCCAAAACCAAGGCGGTTAATCCTTATTTTTCTGAATGCTTGTTGAATTCTTTCAACAAGCATTGTTTACTGGGGCGATGGCAAAGGGAAAAACGGCTGTAAGAAACTCAAATTCTTTTCTAAACTGCCTTGATTTGCCTCAAATACTTGATTGGCATTTTTAACAAGCGTATCTTTTACCGCTTTGTTGTGATGCAATTCAATAATCTTCTCAATCAACGTATCCGCATCTTCAGCCATACAAATTGCATTCGCAGTAAGTAAAGCATCAAAGATAGCCTTTGAGTTTTGATTATAAGGCCCGGTTATGACAGGAACCTTCAGTGCAATTGGCTCAAGTAAGTTATGACCGCCAATAGGAACTAAACTCCCTCCAACGAAACCATAGTCGCTAAGCTGATAGAACGCTTGAAGTTCGCCTAAGCTATCAATGACAACCACATCGCAAGTTTCAGTAATAGACGAACTATTACTCCTTAATCCCGTCTTTAACCCCAAAGAATGAGCCATTTGATAAACTTCTTGAAATCGTTCAGGATGACGTGGCGCGATAAGCAGTAGTACTTTATCAATCTTTGAGCGCAAACGACTGTATCGAGTTAATAGTTGTTCCTCTTCATTAGCATGGGTGCTCGCCAACAATAATACTGGGCGAGAGGTTCCCCAGGTCATTTTTAAGTGCGCTACGGGATTGATATCAAAATCAGCCTGTTGTAAATCAAACTTCAAATTACCAACAACGGCAACTCTGTTTTCGTCGGCACCAAGTTGAATAAACCGTTCTCCGTCTTGATGACTTTGCACCAGAATACGCGTCAACTTATTCAGAATGGGTTTAAATAAAAATCGCATTCTTTGATATTGTCTTAAAGCTCGATCGGAAATACGGCCATTGATGATAAACAAAGGCATATGAATTTTATGAGCGATATAAATAAAATTAGGCCAAATCTCCGTTTCAAGAATAATTCCTAACTTTGGATTATAGGTGGAATAAAACCGTCGCGCTGCATAGGGCAGATCATAGGGTAAATACTGATGATACACGCGATCACCAAACAGCGTTTTAACTCGCTCAGACCCTGTTGGGGTCATGGTGGTTATCACCACTTTTAAATTCATAGCCAGTAACGTTTTTATTAAAGCAGATGCAGCGTTCACTTCACCAAGAGAAACGGCATGTAGCCAAACATCAGCGGGTTTTTCCTTTAAACTGAGTGAGAAACGTTCTGGAATACGATGACGATAAGCGGCTAGTTTTTTTCCCTTGCGGTATAACCGGAACAGAATATAAGGAATGCAAAGAAACAGTAAAATTGTGTAAATACGGCGCATAGGCTCATCAATTTTCGGAGATAATGGCTATTATACCCGTAATCTTTCAAAATGCGTGTTTTTAGGCGCCTTTATTTTTTGTCCTGCCGCATTTTAAAAAGCGAGTAATGGCTCATTCCCTTGCGAGTTTTTTAAAATGCGGCAGGGCGAAAAAGAAAAAGCATAAATCACGCATTTTGAAAGATTACGGGTATATACCGTTATATGATCATAGAGGTAAGGACTGTTTGAAAAACGGGGCTAAGATCACCTATGATTTAAGAAAACCCTGCCTAGTAGCAAGAAGTATTATATAGTAGTTAACATGCCAAATTTTAAAGATCCTCAAACTAAAATGAATTTACGCCAATTTTTTACGACCCAAACCTGGTGGGGAAAGATCATTGGGGCCATTATGGGCTACTTAATGGCCGGTTCTGCCGGTGCCTTGTTCGGAATCCTGGTGGGTAACTTATTTGATCGAGGCTTAGCGCAACACTTTGCTCATCCCTATTGGCATTATCATTCTGAAACACGCGAACAAATTCAAAAGAAATTTTTTGAAGTAACATTTTCGGTCATGGGGCATATGGCAAAAACCGATGGTCGTGTATCAGAAGAAGAAATCAAGCTCGCTTCCGCTTTGATGCAGGAAATGAAATTAAATTCAAAACAAAAAAAACAAGCACGGGAACTTTTTCGCAAAGGAAAAAGCGCTGGATTTGACTTAGAAAAAGAACTTACTGAATTAAGATTAGCCTTGCATGATAACTCGGAGCTTTTAAAACTCTTTATCGAAATTCAGTATCGCGCTGCCCAAACGGATAGTTTATCTGCAAATAAATTAGACGCTATGAATACTATATTGCGCTATTTGGGATTTGCGCCACTCTATGAACAATATCGATTTTATGAAGATTTTGACTACAACCCCAACGCTCATTCGAAAGAACAAGCCCATACGCACCGCTCCTCTTCAAGCAGACAAAGTACTCACCGCCCAAGCGATTCATTAGCGCAAGCCTTTGCTATTCTCGAAGTGGATCAAAATGCAAGTAAACAAGAAGTTAAAAAAGCTTATCGCCGCCTTATGAGTAAAAATCATCCCGATAAGCTCATTGCCCAAGGTTTACCCGAGGAAATGATTCGCTTGGCGAATGATAAAACCCAAAAAATTTCAAAAGCTTATGAACAAATTTGTGCAAGTAAAGGGTGGTAACCTTACCGCATAAATTCTATTTCTTCCAAAAGGATGTGGTATGAAAGCATGGCATACAAAAAGCGTTGAAGAAACCCAAAAAATTCTGGAGGAATCCACAAAGGATTACGGCCCAAATGAACTGCAAAAGATTAAATCAACGCGTTGGTATACCATGCTGGCTCGCCAATTTTTTAATATACTGATTCTTATCCTGGTTCTTGCCACCCTGTTATCGTTTTTTCTTGGAGATATTATTGATGCCATCGCCATTTTGACCATTGTAATCTTTAATGGGTTTTTAGGGTTTATCCAAGAATGGAAGGCTGAAACTGCTATAAAAGAATTACAAGAAATGCTATCCCCTCAATGCACAGTCATTCAAAACGGTGAAGAAACAGTAGTTGATGCGAAAACTCTTAAACCGGGTGATTGCGTTCTTTTACACTCAGGCGACGTTGTTCCTGCGGATATTCGCCTTACGGATTCTGCCAATTTAACCATTAACGAAGCAGCATTAACTGGAGAGTCTGCTCCCATTGCTAAAAACACCAAACCACTTCCCGAAGATACCTCTCTAACTGAACGTAAAAATATGGCTTTCATGGGAACCCACGTGGTGAGCGGTCGTGGGCGAGGGTTAGTGGTAGAGATAGGAATGCAAACGCAATTTGGACGTATTGCCGAATTAACTGAACAAGTTAGTGAAACTCAAACTCGTTTGCAAAAGGAATTGTCCATTTTGGGTCGGCAATTTGGGATCATTGCCCTAGTCATTTCAGCAATTGTTGTCATTGTAGGTATTATAGGTGGTCGAGACATCATGAAGATGTTTATGACGGGTATCTCGCTTGCTGTTTCTGCGATACCAGAAGGACTCCCCGCAGTTGTCACAATAGCCCTCGCGCTAGGGGTGAGAGCCATGGCTCGGAAAAAAGCGTTGCTACGGAAGTTACAAGCTGCAGAAACATTGGGCGCTGTGTCCATTATTTGCACAGACAAAACCGGAACGCTAACAAAAAACAAAATGAATGTTCAAAAAATTTGGCAAGCCGATGCAACTTATAACATCCAAGGAACAGGATATGAACCTTCTGGAACATTTGAGCAAGACAACGAGGAAATTGATCCTCATTCAAATAATGATTTAATGGCTTTAATCGAGACCGCTAGAACCTGTAATAATGCTCGCATTAAAGAGAAAGAAAACACTTGGGAGGCGGTTGGCTCACCCGATGAAGCGGCGCTCATGGTTATGGCGATGAAAGCGGGACTAAAACAAGAACCTGAGTCAGAAATAATAAGAGAATTTTCTTTTGATTCAAACCGTAAACGCATGTCAGTGATAGCGAAACATAACTCAAATCAGGTTGTTTATGTCAAAGGCGCACCAGAAGTGATTTTATCCTTGTCAACCACCTATTTAATTGATGGTGAGTCCAAAGAACTCACTAAAGATCAGCGCAACACGATTGAAGACGCATACATTAAATTAGCCGAAGACGGGTTGCGCACGCTAGCATTAGCGCGAAAGACAACCGGTACTGAAAAAGAACTTACGGTTGAAGAAGCTGAAAGCGAACTAACTTTTCTTGGGTGCGTTGGATTGGTTGATCCACCGCGACCAGAAGTTCTGGAGGCGATAAAAAAAGCTAAGCGTGCAGGCATAAAGGTGATGATGATCACAGGAGACTCTCCCATCACCGCTAAAGCTATTGCAAAAGAAATAGGTCTTAAGGTTGAAAACACCCTGACCAGCAATGATGTGAAGGAACTCAATGATGAGGAATTATCGGACTTATTGCAAACACAGATTCTTTTTGCTCGCACTGTGCCTGAGGATAAACTTCGCATTGTCAAGTTGTTACAGTCCAAAGATCAATTAGCTGCCATGACTGGAGACGGCGTAAACGACGCACCTGCGCTAAAGCAGGCAGATATTGGCATTGCAATGGGAATACGGGGCACGGATGTGGCAAAGAGTGTGGCCGATATTGTATTAACGGATGATAACTTTGCATCCATCATCGCCGCTGTCCAAGAAGGGAGGCGGCAGTATGCAAACATTCAAAAATTCGTACTCTTTCTCGCTTCTTCGAACATGGGGGAAGTGCTGGCAATTCTCATCAACATTTTTATGGGTGGACCATTAATTATGGTTCCTATACAAATTCTTTGGATTAATTTGGTAACAGATAGCGCTACGGCGATCTCATTAAGCGTTGAGCAACCGGAAACCGATATCATGGAACATCCGCCACGAAAAATTAATCAACCTATCTTGAATTGGAATTCGTTATTATTGCTCGTGTTTTTTGGATCTTACATCGGTATTACAGCCTATGTATTATACGCGTTCTATCTGAGGGAGTCCTATGAGCTAGCCAATACGGTTGCCTTCACGGCCATTGCCATTATGGCAAATATTCATGCGCTTAATTTCCGCAATTTACAAAGACCCATTGCAGAAATTGGTTGGTGTTCAAACCCATGGCTATTACTAGCGATTGGTTCAATGGCGGCATTACAGCTGTTAGCGGTTTATTTGCCAGGATTACAAACGATACTGCATACAACGGCCTTATCTTGGCGTGACTGGGCAATCATTACCCTAAGCGCTCTACCCTTATTTCTTATTCCTGAAGGCATTAAATGGCTACGGGGGAAGGCATGGTAAGCTGGATATGGATTATTAGCGGTCTAGTTTTTTTATACTTGGGCGGTGAGGGATTAATACGTGGCAGTGTGGGGATTGCTGAGAAATTGCAACTTTCAACGCTTTTAATAAGCACGGTTATCATTGGATTTGGGACTTCTGCTCCAGAGCTGGTTGTTTCTGTTGCTGCCGCACTCGATGGCTATTCTGAGATTGCTATAGGCAATATTGTTGGCAGTAATATTTCAAACACCATGTTAATTCTCGGGTTGGGGGCAATCATTTTTACCATCCCTTGCAACGCTCCACAAATTAAATTAGATGCGCTCATGGGCGTGATTGCCTGCTTGCTTTTGGCTTTATTGTCAATCCCAGGGTATATCCATCGTTTCACAGGCTTTTTAATGCTACTTCTTTTAATCGTGTACCAAAGTTTTAATATTTGGAAAGAAAAAAAACTCGCTCAAGAAGAAACACAATCAGAAACCAAGTTTAAGAATCAGATTAAAAAAGAAATCATCCCTACAACCATTGCCTTGCCAAGTGCTTTGCTATTATCCATCTTCAGCCTTATATTTTTAGCGCTAGGAGCTCATTGGCTTGTAAAGGGCGCGGTAACGATCGCATATCAATATGGCGTTTCTGAGGCAGTTATTGGCTTATCCTTAGTAGCCATAGGCACATCAGTGCCAGAACTGTTCACCGTTCTTGTCGCGTCCTGGCGTAGGCATCCTGATATGGTCATTGGCAATATTTTAGGCAGTAATCTTTTTAATCTTTTATCCATCCTTGGAATCACCTCCTTAATACAACCCATTCCGTTTACTGGGAAAATTGCCGAACAAGATGTTTGGCTGCTATTAGCTATATCCAGTTTTCTTCTGCTGGTCATTTTAAAACGAAAAAAAATTGACCGCCTTGTCGGCCTGAGCTTGTTGTTATCTTATGGTCTATATCTTTACTGGCTTTTTTTATGATCGATGAAATCTATTTACATAGCTCTCGTGAAACTATAAAAAAATTTAATCCCTACGGCGTCTATCTCAGCTTGTAGACTTTATGGGTTAATTTATATTGGGCGGACAGAAGTTGGTATTAAAGCAGATCAATTGTTTGAAGATTTTGAATGGAAGGCCATTTACTCCTACTTTAAGGAAAAAAATACCCCATGAGTGTCCCGTTTTATCCGAGGTTATTTTAAGGATTGTCCGCTTGGGCGGGCACAAGCCTACAAAAAATGGACATCCTCCGGGGATTAAAACCATGTAGATCGGCTTGCAACAATTTACCATTGCTGCCCCGATGTATCGTAATATGTAAACTAAAACTTAAGGCTAATTGGAAGCACTGCGCTCGGGATGGCGCGGGGAATTACAAATAAACGGATCCCAGAACCAATCTAGAATCCGTTTCATGGAATTTACCAAACAAGAATTCAACCGCTTAGCTATTGACAGTTTTTTTAGCAAATTCAAAGCCGACTTCATCGAATTTCTTCAACGTACGCTCGGAAAGAATCTTATGCGCTAATGCGGTAGGATGAACGGGATCAAAGAACAAATACCCTTCGCAAGGATCAAGATTACCATTTGCTTGTTTAATTAAAGAAGCCGCAATACCCATCATAGAAGGAGGTGAATTTTGGCTATCTTGAGCACTTGGGTATTTATCAAAACAAGTATCTTTGAGCGTTTCTCTCACAAACCCAAAATTTTCTGGGGTAAGAATCAACTCATTAAACATTTCTCCGACGTTTAGGTATACCCACTGCACATCAGGATGTGCTTTTTCAAATTCTTCCACTTGTTGTAATAATGCTACATTATGATCGATGGATAGGACGGATAACTTATCATTGGCTTCATAATCATAGGCTACTGGGGTTTTACCCAGATCGGGTAAATTAACAACCACTATATTTTTTGCGCCTTTCTCCACAAGTCGCTGCAATTCCGCTTTAATACCACCAAGCACCACGGATAATGTTTTTGGCTCATCTTCTGGCATAGCTAGATAATTATTGGAGCCAATCCAAACGACGTATAATGCATCCGCATCGGCTTTATCCTCATGCGCTAAAAAATAGCTGTTAACTTCTTGATGCAGATTAAATAACGCTGAATCTGGATCTTCAACTGGATCTAAAACTCCAGCGCCACCAAAGGCGTAATTCAATAATTCGGTTTCTTTGGCATTCGCTACCAGCTCGATCCAAACGGGGCCATTCGTAAAGCGCCCTTCATAGTAAGGTGCTGTAGGAAATTGTTTTTTCATGTATTCGTAGAAATTACCGTTGTCCGAAAGACTATCACCGAATACAACGATTTTATTGATTGGGTTAGCCGAAGCAGCTAGAGAAAACAACAGAGTAAATATGGTAAAAAAAGTTCTCATGCGTGACCTTTTTTATGCAAGTTTATTAAATACCCATTATATACCCAATCAACTCCAAAATGCGACTATTATGCTATCCATTTCAGAGTAAGATCATGCCATTTAATTAAAAAAATGAACTAAAAAATTGTCTATATTTTGTCATTCCCGCGCAGAAGGCAATCTATTTTGAGATAAAGGGAAGTGAATATTTAAAATAGATTGCCTTCTGCGCGGTAATGACACATATAATACATGTTTTAATCAAAGTATGATTTTACCCTGGTAATTGGAAAACATCTTTTGCCAAATCTATGCCTAGCACAGTAATATTGTTCATTGGACTCTCCTTTTCTTTTTTGTTTTTAGACAAAAACATTTTGGCCCATCTAGTGGCCGTTTAAAAGGGAGGATGAGTCCATATCATTGTCCCTAAAGTGTTTTGCAATCTTCTCACTCTTAATCTGAGCACAGATGTTTCAGTTTACTTCGATCTGCCCCCTCTCCCGCGCTAGGCGTTTGAGTCGTATGATAATGTCTGTGTGACCGGCACATAGGTAACAAAGATGCCTGGTCACATCGGTAACACTAATTTATCATAATTTATTTACTTTGAGAGTTTTCTCATCAAATATGGCCAACGGCAAAAAAGAGAAGTGCATAAGCCATTCCGTTTCGCTATGAGCTTTCATTCCGATTGTTTCGCCAATAAGCGTTTCAGAAACAAAAAGCTCTTTCCCTCGCCATTTCATAGTGCCATTCGTTCTAATTTTTCTGGTTATATCAAAATCATTACTGTATTCAACATTCGGTATTTTGGATGGAAACTCACGAGTGGATTGTGTGTATACCAGTAATCTTTCAAAATGCGTGTTTTTAGGCGCCTTTATTTTTTGTCCTGCCGCATTTTAAAAAGCGAGTAATGGCTCATTCCCTTGCGAGTTTTTTAAAATGCGGCAGGGCGAAAAAGAAAAAGCATAAATCACGCATTTTGAAAGATTACGGGTATATAACCAAGCAGGTCGGTTAAAGTTAAGTCCTTCATGAGGTCTTTGCTCATTAAACTCTGTTCTAAAAGCATTGAATCGTTGCTGTTGTCGAGCTTGATTGTACTGCGGTGGTGAAGCTGTTTCTTTTTTAAGTGTAAGATGCATTCGTTCATGGCGGCCATTTTCTTCAGGATGGCCTTTGCGTATACGCTCAGGAACAATGCCTAATTTGATTAACCAAACAGACAACTCCGATAATCCCGCTACAGCATGACTTGCAAACGGAACGCCATTATCACTTCTAAGAGCCAAAGGTAACCCATACTCAACGAATAAATTAGTAAGCGTTTGTTTTACTTCTGCGCCAGAAATAAAACAGTTCTCACTCATTGAATGGCCGGATATACGTATGCATATACTTCTCTTTTCACTCAATGATTACTTGCGAAAACGGATGAGTCCATATACGTTGCCTAATTGATCACTCGCCTAAATCCGCTCGCAATATACTGAAATCCTTTTAGAGGAGAAGTGTGTTTAAGATGCGAATGTCTGCTTTTAAAAACACCCAAAAAATATACTAAGTGGAAATTTATTTTACAGAATTTGCGATATATGTTAAATTATAACGCATATTTAGTGGAGATTTAATATTAATTATGCCTCACATGCACAACAATACCTTTAATAAACCATATTTTAGTCAACACGACCAGAGCATAAAAGCTTGGGCGGTAAATTTTTCGAATGTTTTTAAACAACTTGAGAAAGATAACCCTTCTGGATTTAATCGGAGTGAGTTTCTAAACGATTATTTTAAAAAACTCGCGGAACATACCCCTGGACATATCCAGAAAGATGATATGATGCAGCAGCTTGTAACAATAGCTCCAAAGCCTTCGGCTCAAGATCAAATTAAAGTGGTGGATTGCTTATTATATGCAAGTAAATTAGGCTCGCTCGCTTTAATGATGTACTACATCTATGAATTTGATGCAAAAATTGAGGAGGCAGATGACCAAGGCGATACCGTACTCCATGTTGCCGCCAATTATGGAAAGTTTAATCTTATAAAATCTCTTTTGTCACAAGCTAAATGTCCTCCAGTTAGTGCTAAAAACAAGCAACAACAAACCCCTCTCCAACTTGCGATACGCTATATAGAATCCTTGGATCACAGCTCGAAGCAAAGGCTACAAGATATATATGGCTTTGACTATAAAGCTCCTGAGCGCTTGATTAGCGAAGAATCTGCCCGAAAACTGCTGCGTGAGGCTTCTAAAGCAATGCAAAATATGATGTCTCCTGTTAGACAGCATTTACCACACGCGACCCCTGGGGTTCAGCCGATTCAACTGGTTCCGCCACATCCTCAACTTATCGCAACCAACCAGGGTTTCAATCCTCCCCATGGTGCCTTTTTTCATCCACAGATCAGATTGGATCAAATAATCGAGCCCCTGTATTCTTCTGCGTTACAGGTCGATTTCACTTTGGAGCAATGTGATTGGCTTTTCGATACTTTATTTCTGCGCGCTAATCAATCGATCCCAGCTAACCAGGGTTTCAATCCTCCCCTGGGTGGTTTTTTGCATCCACTAAATGGAGCCGATCAAACAATCGAGACCCTATTTTCTGCTGCATTCCAAGATAATTACACTGTGGAGCAATGGGGTTGGCTTATCGATGCTTTAGCTCTGCGAGCTGATCACTCGATCCAAACTAACCAGGCTTTCAATTACCACGTTCAGAATGGATTACCGCCAATAGCTTTAGTAGCGCCATTTGCAGCCCACCCTTCAGAGCCAGCACCCAACTCAAAAATGCATACTGATTCATTGTTCGACCCTACAAAAGTGAAAGGTGGCCTAGGGTATAAATATTCAGGGAAGGACAAGCCATTAAAGCAACCCATGCTTAAGTCAGCCCGGCCACGACCAGGCCAAAAACCCATTAAGTTTGAGTTAACCGCACTAAATGAGATAGCTTTGGCAGATCCCGACCAATCAGTTCAAACTACAATAAATACCGATTGGTTTAAAGGACAGTATTATTCACATAGCTCCAGTGGCTTGCCTACAAATGCAGATAAAGTCACTTTTGTGATGGCAGGTCGAGGCATGGAGGCATTAATACCTAGGAGGGTCAATCAACAACCAACTGTGCTGGTTATGGCAAGCACACAATTTCAAGAGCTAAAAGACGACTTATTAAGCAGGCTGACTGATAAAATTGCCTATTTGGTTATCGATAAACTAACCCAACCCTGGATGAATAATGCTCCAATCGAATCTGATGATTTGGGCTTAATAACCTCTCGTCGTATTGCAACCTTCTTATTCGCTTATCATTGTCAACTCGACTACTTTATGATGATTGATGACAACATCGTAACTATCAATTTTGCAGTGGATAAAAGATATAATAACTCATGGAATTCTTTATATGACAGACTAAAAACCAAATCAGACGAAACGCCAATTACCAGTGTGTCAACAGATTGGAAATCATTGAACACATTTAAAAAAGATGAATTAGGCAGTAAATGTTTTATGATCCATTTAAAACAATTAAGAGAACACCGATTGGATCCTAAGGCTATTTTTTCTCTTTTCCCAGAATCAATGCGTCACTGGGGAGAGGACTATTATTTTCAGACTGCAGTCCAGATGCTATTACAAAAAAAAGGGTTTCAAATTCTTTCACCTGAAGACATTACACTGACTCGCTCAAAATCTCAAAAAAATTTCGCAAAAAACTCGGTTGATCAAGCGTGCATCTTTGAAGTATCTGCCCATTACCAAACCTATTTGCAGCAGATGGGATATACCTGGGTAAATAAGGCCATTGTAGCTTTGAATGAAAATACTGAAAGAAACATAAAAATTCAACAAGCCGCATATGACAAAAGTCTTGCTTATGATTGCATCAATGAACATGCCAAGGCAAACAATATCGAAAGCATATCACCCATCACCCAAGACCAAGTTGGCATTCCTCAACCCCTTGATATAGAGCAGGTATCCAGACTATTAAATACCCTTATCCACTATGAACCAGAGCCACAACCAGAAGGCACGCCCCTACTCCGAGCTCATCAACAACAAGCCATTGAATTTTTTAGAGCCAATTTACCTACGCTCATGGGTGTAGAACCAGGAGTGAAACAGCTTCAATTTGACATTGCAACCGGTTGTGGGAAAACCTTGATCCAGCTTGCCTTGGCGATGGCGATTTATTCAGCGCCTGGAGCGAATAAGGTTGTTATCATAACCCCACAGCAGCCTCTGGTAGAGCAGATGTATTCTGCATTCCAAGAGGCGATAGATAAATTCCCTCAGTTCAGCGCATTAAATGTTCCATTTCGTAACATATTAAAAGTAGCTAGTATGCAAGGCTCCTTAGAAGCCCAAACGGTTGCAAAAAGCAGCTTTTTAGCTGATAAAAAAGCCATCCTTATTTGCTGTGAGCGCAGTTTTAATCGTTTAAACGAATATAACCCTAATTTTTACTCTCAAATAACCTGTGTTTTTGCTGATGAGTCTCACTGTTATAAAAAATACCCCATAGAAAAGCGCGTTGATGCACCCGTTGTGAAATTCAGTGCAACGCCCCCTGTTCAACAAAGGATTCCTACTTTTAGCTATCAAATCCAGCAAGCCATCCATGACCGAGTTTTAGCTCCTTTTGTAATTGATAAAATACAGCTGTCTGATGAGAATACACCCAACCCAGTTGAAGCATTATTACCCTATCTAGCAAGCCTCATCGAGCACCAAATACATCCCTTAGCAGCAATTGAAGGTGATACACCAGAAAGACTTTGCCAGCTAAAGGGCATTATTTTCTTTGATACACAGGAGCAGGCAAAACAAGCGCAACAACTTCTTCAAAATCGTTTTAAGGTCTATTTAGTCATGACCGACAATATCCAGTTTAAAAAAGACCTAGAGGCTTTTAAAGCCTCGGAAGAAGCTGGTATTGTGCTTGCAGTCGGTATGCTTAAGCTAGGATTCGACCTCCCGGAATTGCATTGGTTTATAAACCTCAAAACCAAGCAGTCGGCGGAAGATAAGGCGCAAATTCTTGGGCGTGTAACAAGGCCATATGGGAATAAAACAGCTTATGGGCTGGTTCTAGATTATGAAGGCTACACAAGCTTTTTTATATATCCGGGCAATCAATGGCCAATATCCCTTGATTATCTTGCGCAAGACATTGTTCATGTGAGGGAGAAGGAAATTAATGAGGTAGAAGACATCATGCCCTCCAATTACGTATGCCGTGACATACACGACTTACCTACTCCCCCCCACTCCTTCCATATTCGTGTAGTTAAAGCAGACCTTCGTGTAGTCAAAGCAGACCTACCCCAACTTGCCTATTCTCACGATTTTGAAGAAGGGGGTTTTTCTGAAGAAGAGGATTCTTTTGATGACGATATGAGTATATCCGATGAGAACCTATCTCTGCTAGCCTACTCTCAGGATTCTGAAGAAGAGGATCCTTTTGATGACGATATGAGTATATCCGATGAGAACCTATCTCTGCTAGCCTACTCTCAGGATTCTGAAGAAGAGGATCCTTTTGATGACGATATGAGTATATCCAATGAAAACCTATCTCTACTAGCCTACTCTCACGATTCTGAAGAAGAGGATTCTTTTGATGACGATATGACTATATCCGATGATGATACCGATAGAGTTGAAAGATTCGAAAGCTTTGGCGGCAGGAATGGGTTCTTTGAAAACGGAAGAAAGCGGTCTGCGGCAGAGGAAGAAGAAGCGCAATTAATCAATCCAAAACGGATGAGAAAAATTTAACTCTTATTCCTTATTCAAGCCATTTTGACTGCTATTTGATTGGGATGATCGTGTTGAGGGGATTAGGCAGATTTTGTTGGATCACGCATTTTGAATGATCACGAGTATATTACCAAACAAAGTGGGCCGAAAAAAGCGTAGCAGATTATGAGCAACGCTGGATTATGGGCCTTGTTCAACCCCAAAGCCCTATAATCCGCCGATACTTGTGGCATTTAATGAAACAGCTGAAGATTTAAACTCAATGGATTGAGGAGAAATCACCATTGAGGAAACACCACCTACAAACATTAGTTTACGACGCGCCGTAATCTTAATTCGTCCTGACTGTGCATGCCAGAATTGCGAACCCTTGGGCGTTTGTAAAATGAACTGTTGCACAGCCAAACCTGTGAGGGCTTGAGTTGATTTAAGTTTAATTTTCTCACTAGCTCGACAGATAAACTTATTAGAGTGTGCTGTTAAATCAGCATGACTTCGCAGAGTAAAGAGCGTTTCACTAATAAACAATGCCGTACCATCTTTGCTTTCAAACTGTATGGATTCATTCGCCCAAATCCTTAGATTTTCTAAGGCATAATACGTGAGATCCTGTGCTTGAATCTTGATATTATTTAACGCATTGAATTCCATGCTTCCAGTGCTTGACTGCAATAAAAATTGCGCTGAATGTCTGAATTGAGTCAAGTTAAACTCATTTAAACGATTAGCACTCCTAAGTGCTAGAATACTGTGCTCATGGGACTCATTAAACAAAAACTGGCTTCCAGAAAAAGATTGCATGAGGCTGTCGGATGAGTTTTGGTTGCTCACTAATGATGGATGTTTAAAGGTGGGTAGTGCACCTAGAATAATGGGCTGCTGTTGATTCCCGTTTTGATAGCCTATCAAGACTTCCGTATCTCCTTGGAAGGGAAAACTAAACCCGTAATAATTTCCTGAACAGTAAAGCGCGTTTCTAACCTTATTGCTCTGAAAGGATGACATCACATCGGAGGTTTGATCATGAAGAAATCGAACACAGTATTCTCCTTGGGTTAACACATTAGGATAAGCGCTTTGATGCTGTTCTATTTGTCCAGAATGAAACAGCGAATAAGGCTGATGTTTAATCGAATTGATTAAAGGAGATCCTGAGCAGACTTTTGAAAGCATCACCTCACAAGAAAGTTGTTCGCGTTTGACTAACGCATGATCCGTAAATCCAGTAAGCCTCATCTCAATGACGGTGTAAGGGAATGATGTCACCGACGTATTAATTTGTACTCTTTGCCCTGGATGTACAGTTATCGCTTGCAACGTGACCCATAAACTATCCGCGCTTTCATCGATGACTTGTTGACCATCATCAACACCAGATCGAACTTGTTTGCCTTGCGCATAAGCATGTATGGATGAATCTTGATGCGTTTTGAGTTTAAAGGCCTCTGGTTCGTACTGATATCTTTCAGTCAACTGAGTACATACCTGGTTTTGCCGCAAAAACTGACTTAATTCATCAATACCATTTAGTCCAGAGATAGGATTTAAACTAAGCTCTATGGGGTTAGGGTTCACGACGTCTGTGAGCGAATCTGTGATCAAGCATTTAACCCCTTCGTTTGTTTGATGGTAGTGGTAAACTAAGCCGTACCTTGCCAAGAGCTTATAAAAAAAATCGAGCGAATTTTCTTGAATTTGTTGTAACCAAAGTGGTTTTGAAAAAGATTTAAGCGCTATTTCATAATCTATTTTATTCTGCAACCCTGCCTCTGTCAGGATTGTATTAAGTACTTCTAATAACGTTAAATCCGAATAGATGCGCGTTCCGGTATGGTTTAAATAATAGGCTAAAGGTGAATTGACTACAATATTTATCTCATGGCGCTGATCAGAGTATATTTCTTCCACAAACAGCACAAATCCATGAAAGATAAAGTCATTAATTAAAAAACGTACCGCTTCGCCAAGTTGAATTTTGAAGGCTGGGTTAGTAACGGTTAAGTCGATTTGATATTCACGAGAAATTCCCCAACCGTTAAGAAAAAATTTAGTAACTTCTACATCACCAGAAGAAGTCCCTAAAATATAAGCTGGACTTGTGCTAACACGCATAGGATTTCCATATCATTTCCTTTATGCACGCAAGCGTAATAAAAATACGTCTGAAATACAAGGGCTCGAGACAATCCCTCTCAAGCGCTTAAAGCTCGATTAATTTTGCCTGTTTAAAACTTAAGAGATTCCTGAACAAGTCAGGCCAGGTAGGTGGGGTCAATTTTCCCAGCAATTCTCACTTTTCTGCAAGAATTACTGGGCAAGGTAGTATCAAGTCATCGGGCTCACATTAAGCTGTCGACCACATACCCACGCTTTATTCAAAACATTAAGAATGTCTTTTGTCATTCCTTTGGGTAAGCACACGGTTGAGTAATGATCATGGATCTTTAAGCCCGTTATATGACGACTTTGCAAACCCGCCTCATTCGCGATAGCTCCTACAATATTTCCAGGTTTCACCCCGTGGATACGGCCAACATCAAGACGATAAATATCTTGCTGCGCGTCGGCTTGGAAAATTCGATTGGGTCGCTCAGATCCTTTGTTCAATCGTTTTTCTTTACGGTTGTTCAGTTTATTAGATTCTCGTTCTGGCTTAACGGAGGAGGCAAATGAGAACTTCGCTTGCCAGGGTTGATCATGATTTAACTGCAAGGCTAATGCTGCCGCCAAGTCCTTAGCGCTTATATTTTCTCTAGCCATATACTCCGTAATCATATCTTTATAGGCTGGCAGATGCTCATGCTGGAGTCGCTCAGAAATTCCTGCTAGAAAGCGCTGCTTTTTGGCTGCCTGAATCATAGCATCCGTTGGAATGTTTATTTTTTCAATGCGCTGGCGAGTATGACGCTCAATTACATTGAGCATTCTTGAATCTTTAGGGGAAACGAACAAGATGGTTACGCCGCTTCGTCCGGCTCTACCAGTTCGGCCAATACGGTGAACATAAGTTTCAGAATCCTGAGCGATATCATAATTGATAACATGCGTGACTCGATCCACATCTAGCCCCCTCGCTGCGACATCTGTCGCAACCAGAATATTCAATGTGCCCTGCTTAAATTGCGAGATAATTCGTTCGCGAAGCGATTGCGTAAGATCGCCATGAATGGCCATTGCTTGATGCCCGTGAGCCTGTAGAAGCGTAGCGACTTCATCTGCGCCGCTTTTTGTTCGGGTAAAGACAATAACGCCTTGAAAATCTTCAACAGCAAGAATGCGTAACAGCGCTTCAGGCTTTTGACCTTGAGAAGCAAATAAAAACCGCTGTTCAATACTTTTAACCGTTGCAGTGGCCATCTTAATTTCAATGGATACGGGATCGGTGATATATTGTTTCGCAATTTGACGGATTCGTGGCGGCATGGTTGCTGAAAACAATGCCATTTGTTTTTGCTCGGGTAATTGAGCCAATATGGTTTCAACGTCTTCAATAAAGCCCATGCGAAGCATCTCATCGGCTTCATCTAAAACAAAGGTGCGCAGGTGATTTAGTTGTAACGATCCTCGCTCGATATGATCCAACACGCGGCCAGGTGTTCCAACCACAATCTGAGCGCCTTCACGCAGTTGCTTTAGTTGCGGCCGATAATCTTGTCCGCCACATAAAACAGTAATTCGAATATTCGAAAGATGCGTTGCTAAGGACTCAATATGTTCGGCAACCTGAATGGCTAACTCACGTGTAGGTGCAATAATCAGTGCCTGGGTATGATTGTCTTGTGTTAACCCTTGTAAAATAGGCAACGAAAACGCAGCCGTTTTACCCGTACCAGTCTGAGCAAGACCAATTAAATCCCGGCCTTTTAGTAACCAGGGAATGGTTTGCTGCTGTATATCGGAAGGTTTTTCAAATTTTAAATCGGCTAAGGCTTTTAATAATGCGTTCGACAGCCCTAATGAAGAAAACGCAAGAGATTCTTGAGACATATTATTCCTATGGGATAAAGGGGACGTATTTAATCTTGACACGGGGTTTTTCTCCTCGTGAACATTTAAAGACGTACCTTAAACAAAGAGCAAGCGTTCACTCTGCTCAATATTCACAGCCATTTAGTGGCCTAAAATAACGTTATCCCGAAACGATGACATCACGAACCAAAGCGAAGCTGTTACTTCATGCGGATGAAACAGGAAAAACTATTCAGAGTAGTTGCTTTATCTTAAGTTAAAAACAAAACACAACCAAGATGATAGCAGATTTTTCAACATTGTGCACGAAATTTATCGTAAAAAATAAAATTCGCGCCTTAAATCTGCATCTATATAAGTGCCGCTAAGCGACAGGCTTGATCAATGGCATGGCGCGCGTCTAACTCCAAGGCCTTATAAGCCCCTCCTACCAAGTGCACGGAAATACCCGCTTCTTTTAAGGGTAGAAAGAGTGACTTTAGCTCAATTTGTCCGGCACAAATAATGACTGAATCAACCTCTAACAGTTTATCGTGTCCTTTTATGCAGATATGTAACCCTTCATCATCAATGCGATTGTATGTGACGCCAGGAAGCATATGAACTTTTTTATGTTTCAAGCTTAAGCGATGAATCCAGCCTGTGGTTTTACCCAGTCGTTTACCTATTTTTTCTTCTTTGCGCTGCATCAGAAAAACTTCCCTTGGGCTAGGATTTACTTCTGGAGGTTTTAATCCCCCTCTCCTCGACACATCGATATCAATGCCCCATTCATTATAGAAAGGCGTTAAGGCATTTCCATGTCGCTGATGAGTAAGCCACTCGGAAACATCGAAGCCAATGCCACCGGCACCAATAACCGCCACTCGTTCCCCTGGTATTTTTTTTCCCTGCAAAACTTCGATATAGGTCATTGTTTTTTCATGATCAACGCCTTCGATTTCTGGAACGCGAGGGATCACACCTGTTGCAAGAATTACTTCATCAAATTCTTGCAAATCTTTTATTCCAGCCTCACTGCCAAGTCGTACATCGACGTCATAACGCTTGAGTTGATGATTAAAATAATCAATGCTGTGCTGAAAAATTTCTTTACCTGGAATCACTTTGGCTAGATTAAATTGGCCACCTAGTTCAGCCGATTTTTCAAATAGCGCAACACGGTGCCCTCTCTCAGCAGCAACAGCTGCAAACGCCATACCAGCTGGACCTCCACCGACGACGGCAATACGTTTGGGATAATGGGTTTGTTCATAAATCAATTCCGTTTCATTGCCAGCTCGGGGGTTTACAAGACATGAAGCTTCTTTGTTTTCAAAGACCCGATCTAGACAAGCTTGGTTACAAGCAATACAGACATTAATCGCTTGGCTATCTCCTAACCGTGCTTTTTCTGCAAACGCTGGGTCCGCTAAAAACGGTCGTGCCATAGAAATCATATCCGCCGTGCCATTATTAAGAATGGCATCGGCTAGCTCAGGCGTATTGATTCGATTCGATGTAATCACTGGGATTGAAATTTCAGGCTTTAATTGTTTAGTAACATTCGTAAAAGCGCCTTCTGGAACTAAGGTCGCAATAGTAGGAATTCGAGCTTCATGCCAACCAATTCCAGTATTAATAAGCGTAGCTCCCGCTTGCTCTATGGCTTGGGCAAGACGCACCACCTCTTCCCAATTGCTGCCCTCTGGAATCAAGTCCAACATAGATAAACGATAAATAATAATAAAATCCTCACCAACGGCTTCACGCACTGCTCTAACTACCGCGATGGGAAACCGGATCCGATTTTCAAAGACGCCTCCCCATTCATCATTACGATGGTTCGTATGACGAACGATAAATTGATTTAACAAGTACCCCTCGCTTCCCATAATTTCCACACCATCATACCCGGCTGCCTTTGCAAGCGTCGCACAGCGGGCAAAATGCTGAATGGTTTTTTTGATGCGATGTTTGCTCATTGCCCAAGGTTTAAAGGGACTAATCGGAGACTTGATGGCGCTAGGGGCCACAGCAAAAGGGTGATATCCATAGCGTCCTGAATGAAGAATTTGTAGCGCAATTTTTCCACCCGATTCATGAACAGTATGCGTGACGAGCTCATGGCGTTCTTGCTCGTTGCGATTGGTCAATTTCGCAGCAAAGGGAGCTAGACGTCCGGCACGGTTTGGAGCAAACCCCCCTGTGACAATCAATCCAACCCCGCCCAAAGCTCGCTCACGATAAAACTCCGCCAAGCGTTTTAAGCTAGCTTTATCTTCTTCAAGGCCTGTGTGCATTGAACCCATTAACAATCGATTTTTAATTTGCGTGAAACCCAAATCCAGTGGAGTAAAAATAGCTTTATATGGGGTATTATCGACACTTAATTCCATGTTTTTTTTCACATTATTCGGCTTTAAAAAAATCAGTATAATGCAAATGAAGTCATGAATAAATTAGGCAGTTTGAAAATGTGGCAGACCATTGCTACCATGTTTTGATTATTACTGATGAAACTTTGGGATGCGATTCAAAAAAAATCCTACGTTGATTGGCTACAGCGCGCTGATTTTCTGGGCTCTAGCCGCGCCTTTGGTTGTTCAAATTAAATCATTACCCGTCTTTGAAACGTTAAGTATTGTGTTTTCAGTTAGTTTCTTAATTTCCGCAGTCAAATTAACATTATACCGCGAATGGTCGAAGCTAAAACAACCTTGGTTTCTCTGGGTAATTGGTTTTATTGGAATCTATGGTAATGATTTGCTTTACATCGCTGCCTTTAAGCACGCACCTGCAACCCATGCGGATTTAATTAATTACCTTTGGCCAATCATCGTTATTTTGTTTGCGGGATTTCTTCCCAATGAAAAACTAAGTTTCAAACATCTTATCGCAGCGTCTATGGGATTTGCCGGCATTTACATCTTAATTAGTCAAAACGATCATGGCTTTGATAGTCGTTATTTGTTTGGATATGTATTAGCCTTACTCGATGCGGTGGTATGGTCTCTTTATACCCTAATGGCTAGACATTACGGAAAATCCCCTGTAGAAATCATTGGGATTTATTGCGGGATAGGGGCTATATCCTCGCTTCTTATTCATGTTCACATGGAGCCATTTATTCTGCCTACTGGATTAGAATGGAGCATTCTTTTTATGATGGGTATCACAACCCAATGTCTTGCTTATTTCTTTTGGGACTATGGGATTAAACGCGGTAATTTTAAATTACTCACCATTCTTTCCTATGGAAATCCAATTTTATCCGTCTTTTTTTTAATTCTGTTTGGAATGGCCAAATTCTCAATCGAGCTAGGTATTGCCTGTCTACTGGTTACACTTGGAGGAGTGATAGGGATTATCCCTTGGCGGACGCTGTCTCAACAATTAGGGCCAAAATCATTACCTTCGTCTCACGAAAAATTGACACCAATAAAGCCCCAATAAGTGCACTTAGCCTGCCAGACAAAGAAAACAATGAAATGTCGAGCATCATGTGAGCGTCTGTTATTGCAAATCGATTCCACTTATTCTATAAACTCTTAGACGACATGCTTGCTATGATAAGGACATTTTATGAAAAAATTAGCCTCTGCTTTACTGTTCACTTTATTCAGCGCCTCTTGCTTAGCTGCTGAGGTCACAACGACCGTCCATTCCACAAAAGCCGATAACAAAGTATTAGGGAAAGTAATTTTTCAAGATACTCCTTATGGCTTACTCATTACTCCAAAGCTCAACGAATTACCTTCAGGATTGCATGGTTTTCATTTACATGAATACCCTGATTGCCAAGATCAAGGGCAGGCAGCAGGAGGGCATTTTGATCCTAAGTCGACGAAAACCCATCAAGGGCCTTATGGTGAAGGCCATTTAGGAGACTTGCCTGTACTCTATGTTGATCAGCAGGGTAATGCGAACACTCCAACGCTGGCTCCCCGTTTAACAACTAGCGATCTGAATCAACTCGCAATTATTATTCATGAAGGTGGCGACACATACAGCGATACTCCAAAGTTAGGCGGAGGTGGTGCAAGAATTGCCTGTGGAGTGATTAAAGGTAGTGAGCGTGAGAACGGAAAAGCTTCTAATTGACCTTCTGAAGCTTTCTAAGGAAGAAACTTCGAACCCTAGATACTCTGGCAATGCTAAAGTATCTAGGGTTCATTATTTAGGACTTATGCCGCAAAGGGGTTTCTTAGTATAATGGTTGAATCACGCTCAGGCCCCGTAGACAGCATATCAACAGGAACTTCCAGTAATTCTTCAAGGCGCTTGATGTAGGCCAGTGCATTGGCAGGAAGTTGCGATTTAGACGTTAAGTCTGCGGTTGACTCACCCCACCCCGGGAGCTCTTCATAAATAGGCTCAAGACCTTCATAATCTTCAGCTGCTTGTGATGGACGTGTAAGGACGTTGCCGTTCGCATCGCGGTAGGCGACCGCAACCTTAATGGTTTCTAACCCATCTAAAACATCCAATTTGGTTAAGCAAAGACCTGTAAGGCTATTTAGCTCGATTGAGCGACGCAATAATACCGCATCAAACCATCCGCAGCGACGAGGACGGCCAGTTACTGCACCAAATTCATTACCGCGCTCAGCTAAACGCTTGCCAACGTCATCAAATAACTCGGTTGGAAAAGGACCACCGCCAACGCGAGTGGTATAGGCTTTTGTGATTCCTAAAATGTAATCAAGATAACGAGGACCAAAACCAGCGCCGTTAACCACGCTACCGACACATGTATTTGAAGACGTCACAAAAGGGTACGTGCCATGATCAATGTCTAGATAAACGCCTTGGGCGCCTTCAAATAAAATAGAATCGCCCTCGCGTCGATGCTCATGAAGCGCCGTCGTAATATCAGTAACCAAATCTTTCAATTCATCAGCCCAGATCTTAGCATCAGCGAGAATGGGAGCAACCTCAACGGCTGATTGTTCGTAGTAATGGGTGAGTAAGAAATTATGATACTGCAATAACTCGGTTAGCTTCTTCGAAAATTGCTCCGGCTTTAACAAATCACCAATTTTAAGCGCTCGGCGAGCAATTTTATCCTCATAAGCAGGGCCAATTCCTCTTCCTGTTGTTCCAATAGCGGCATGTCCTTTTTTAGCTTCACGAGCTTTATCAAGCGCAATGTGAGACGGCAAAATCAAAGGGCAAGCCTGACTGATGCGCAATCGAGTACGCACATCAATTCCTCGGCTTTCCAGCTCGTTAATTTCTTCCAGCAACGCGTCGGGAGAGACAACAACTCCATTACCGATATAGCATTGGACATGTGGTCGCAATACCCCAGATGGTATCAGACGAAGCACCGTTTTTACGCCATTAATTTTTAATGTATGGCCGGCATTATGGCCACCTTGGTAGCGAACAACCACGGCTGCCTCTTGGGTCAATAAGTCCACTATTTTACCTTTACCCTCATCACCCCATTGTGTGCCGACAACAACTACATTCTTACCCATGATAAAAACTCTTACTCTGCAAATTGATGGATAATAGTAAGCAATATCACACCTACCATCATGCTAAAAAAACCTGAAATGCGTACCAACCGATTTTCAGTTGTGACGACTTTGACAATTAATTTCTTCCACGTTGAAGGCGATGCAAACGGCATAATCCCTTCAAGGACAAGCACCAAAGCTAAGGCTGAAAGAAAATTAACTAGCACAAACATCATCTCCAATAAAAAAGGGTTAAGACCGCTTAACCCTTAAAAACTACTATATTGTTAACCTTAAAGAGGGGTCTATTATAATTAATTCCCAGCGGCAATTCCATTCTCTTTTGCTAAACCTAGGATAAAAATCATAACTTGAACAAAATAATGCGCCTGTGTCATTACTGGACGAGTGAAAACCTATTTCAAATCGCGTCTCAGTGTTTTACCTAAAATAGATTCCCGCTGGCGCGGGAATGACAAAAATTGAACCGTTATTTACACTATTAATTCTGCTTAGCGTTACGATCTTGTCCTGTTGCTAAACCGTGCTTGAAATAGTCGAAAAACGAGCTACTTTGATCAAGAACTAGAATATCCTGCTTGCTATCAAAACTATTTTCATAGGCTTTTAAACTGCGATAGAACGCAAAAAAATCTTTATTCTTCGCAAAAGCCTGCTCGTAAATAGAAGCAGCTTCGGCTTGACCTTTAGCTTTAATGATACGCCCCTCATTTAAAGCTTCGGCAAGAATCACCGTCACTTTTGCATCTGAATTGGCTCGTATTGCCTCAGCGGCTGCATTTCCATCGGCACGATGGCGATTAGCGATTTTTTGCATATCAGCGCGCATCCGTTGATAGATTGCATTACTAGTACTGGGTGGAAGCTCTATCCCTTTAATGCGTACATCAACCACATACATCCCAAGTTGACTCGCCTGTTCTTCGGCCTTTTGCTGTAACACATCCATCACATCATCGCGTCCAGAAACCAGATCGGGAATAGTACGTTTACCAAACTGAGCCCGCAAAGAAGTATTCAGTTGTTGCTCAAGTAATGTTTCAGCTTTAAGTTTATTACCACCCGTTGCCTTGAAGTAATGGGCCAAGTCATTAATTCGCCATTTAACATAATAGTCGACCAGAACATCTTTCTTCTCTTTAGTCACAATCCGAGAAGATTTAATATCAAGCGTTTGAATCCTCGTATCAAAGATGCGAACACTTTCAATAAAAGGAATTTTAGCATGCAAACCTGGATTAAGAATTTTTGCTTGATCTCCTTGTCCAGTTGTTACTAACTTACCAAGGCGCAATAAGATGCCATGGTGCCCTTGCATTATGGTAAAGAGGCTAGTCAAGACTAACAATATTATAACAAAGACTAAAACCCCTAAAAACGTTTTAGTTGCGTTCATTAGCTTATCCTCCCCGGGCGTTCGGTAGAGCGAAGCAACGGACGTCCATCAAATACGGACGCTGCTGCGGCTTGAGGGTCTGTTCCTTCCTCCAAATCCACTTTTGGTACTACACTTGTTTTCGGGCCATTATTATTGCCAATTAATTTTTCAAGTGGCAAATAAAGCAGGTTTCCTGACTTGCCATCCACGATTATTTTACTGCTCTGACTCAATACTTTTTGCATCGCGTCTAAATACATCCGCTCAGCAGTAACATAGGGAGATTGTAAATAAACCGGCAATAATTTTAGAAATTCAGCGGTCTCCCCTTTTGCATTCAATACGACTTGCTGAGCATAAGCCTGAGCTTCAGATAAAATACGTTTTGCGTTCCCATGAGCAATTGGAACGACACGAGCCTCATAGGCTCGAGCTTGCTCAATAAAACGCTTCTCATCTTCTTGGGCTTTGATTGCGTCATCAAACGCATCTTGCACCATTTCAGGCGCGCGCGCCGGTTGTGGTGAAACATTAACCACTAAAATTCCAGTTTTATAGCGCTTTAAAATCTCAATTAGGTTTTCTTGAACCTTGCCCCCCCACACATCACGTCCTTCGGTGATGATTGCATCTAATGAGGTGTGACCTATCACTTGCCGCAGAGCGCTAGAAGTGGCTTGTTGTAAGCTTTCAATAGGATCCGCTACATTGAATAAATAATCTTCCAAATCGCCGATGCGATATTGAACGACTACCGACACAGAGACTAGATTTTCATCTTGCGTCAGCATGTTCGCTGAATAGGAGTAATCGGAAACTCGCTCAACATTGACCAGAATTTTTGAGGAAATTAAGCGAGGGATCCAGTGAGGTCCTGGACCAACCGTTTCAACGTATTTTCCAAAGCGCAGTATTGCAGCCTGCTCTGCTGGATCAACAATAAAAATTCCTGATAATACCCAGAGTATAAAAGCGACTAAAAAGATGATGCCAGCCAAGATTCCAGCACCACCAGCGCCAGAATCGGGACGTCCGCCATCCGACTTGCCCCCTCCTTTCATGAATGTTCGTTTCAATCGCTCTTGGAGTCGCTTTAATGCTTCATCTAAATCCGGTGGCTGATTATTACCCCCACTCCATGGATCTTTGTCCTTACCCTTGTCCTTATCTTTATCCGGCTCATTCCACCCCATGCACTATTACTCCAGGCGTTACAAAGAAAATAGAATTTTATGGGGTATATTGTCATTAAGCAAGTCTATTTCTGATTGCTTTAGATGATTTTGGTAGCAGGCGCTATGGACTGGAAGGCTCCAGAGTACTAGCGGGGATATGAGGACTAGGATTCTCAGGCTCGGAATGGCCAGTTCGTGGCGCTGCTGAAAATAAACCATAACGCGACCCCATTTGAGCAAGACTTGGTCTTTCTTGAGTTGCATTCTTTAAATTTTTAAAGCGATGTTGATAACTTGGTGTGTAAAGTCCTAATAATTTAAGCAAATTAGCGACCAACTGTTTGAGTCCTTCATACGTAAAAGCGTTAAAATTATGATACTTGAGCATAGTCGTCTGAAAGGTAGGAATTTTGACAAACTCTTTAATTTTCGCAAGGCGGTCTTTGACTGATAATTTAAGTTCGAAGGCGAGGTCTTTTTCATCTTGCTGATTGCATGCAATATCTTTTAATTGATGAAGCAAGGCATTTTTATCATCAAGTGTGCGTTTGCTTTCAAATAAAGGAGTGAGAGACCATTTCTTACTTTTTATCGCTTCATTAGCTTCACCAATATAACTCCTGAACTGTTCTATGGCTGCTTTAATATTGTTAAGTTGCTTATAGTCTTCATAATGCTCCTGCTCAAATTGCCTTATTTTTTCAGACAATAATGCGACAAGATTTTTTCGAATATCAAGGCTGTCGCGCTCTTCAATAATTCGGGAGACAATTTCACTCTCAAAGGATTTTAAGTATTTATACAATTCTTCCCGATATTCGACTTCACTGTGAATAAGACCAAAATGTTTTGAGCTTAACAATTTGGCCTGTTCGTTAAAAAGCTTAGTCGCGTAATCAGTAATATATTGCTTATCTTGAGTTTCTTTGCATTTTTTCACATCCTGTAAAAAATGAATTTTTTCGTCGATCGTATCAATAGCCAATTGATGAGATGCATGCAGTTCATGATAATGACTCACACAGGCGGATAATATTTCTTCAACAGAAGCCAGAAGTTTATCTTGAGTGACAACATCACTTACAGGCAGCTCATGAAAGGACAACTCCTCTAAGGTGAACGGCAAACACACTTTTTGTGCTACCGGAACAATGAAGTGATTAAAATCATCGACTAATGCTTCAGCAAGGTTTAGGCAGGTAGCTTCTTTTTCGCCAGGATCATGTATAGTGTCTTTAAACACTTGGACTTGTTTTGAAAAGCGTTGTAAAACGACTTCTTTATCTTTTACAAGCTTCAGTTCACGTCCAATGGAGGTTTTATGATTTGATGCATCCTTCATTTCCAACTCTATGGGGATCATGCTTTGCACTAGACTCAAGTGCTGCTGTGTTGGAAGTTCTAAGGATTCAATCATTCCGATGAAAAAGGCATCAAGAATATCACGCAAGGGTTGTGAAACGGTACCCGGCAATAGAGCAAACTTATCTTCCCAATGATTCGCTTCCAACAGTATTTGTAGCATCAATTCATTTCTAATGCTCTTCAGATTATCCATAACTGCATCATGGGTAGATGTGGTTACTATCTCAAGTTTCACACGCAAATCCTTGAACAACTTATACATTGTTGAAGTTTCAAAGAATAATTTCAAGTAACTGCTTGAGTGTTTAATAATTCGTTGAATATCTTGCGCAATTTTATAAGCGTTTTCATGAGATGACTGAATGTCCGAGCGTTCTAAAACTTCGCCCTGCCTACCCGCTTTAATATGTTCTGGCAACACCATCATAGCATTCAATACATGCAAAATTGTCTGATTAACTTCGGGGGCGGGAGTCGATTCAGAAGATGAATTCATCGTGGAACGATCTGCTTCTTCTTGATCAGTCATACCAGGTAAATAAGGCCGCAGCAATGACTTCATATTATTCTGAGCAAATTTAAGCTTCTGCACAATATCCCCGGCCATCTGAACGGTATAAGGATCAGAACAGAGCGCATTTGTTAATAATACTAAGTTGTATACATGAACACTGGCGCGGCCGATTCTCATCACGTATACCGATTTTATGCTTTTATCATGCAGCGTTTCTAAGTGTATAAACAATTGCTCCAGATGATAAGCTGCGTTAATTAAACGCTTTAGCATTAACACTTGGCTACTTTGAGAGTAAATACCGGTACTGACTCCCAATTCAGGAAAAGGAATGCCTTCTTTCGCAGGTTTTAATTCTCTTCGTACCGCAGCATTAAAAATACTAGTGAATTTTTCTAAGCTCTCTTTAAATGCTCTAAATGCCTTGGAATATTCAGTATGGCTAATCACATGATTGGCTCGCTCATCGCGTTTGATAGCATCTAAAGGTTTTGTAGCTTGTTCTATAACTAATGCCTCTCTATTTAGTCGCGAACATTGGATTTTCTTTTCATTCGCAAGATCAATGAATCCTCTAATTTTACGAATAAATTCTGGCTTATAAGAAAAAAAGTCTTGTGCTGTGATGTCTGAGTGTTGACTGTTAGAATTTATGGATAACGCCATCACCATAGAGTCATCAAGAGGAAAACTATTATGCTCTTGTGCAAACAAATGAACCCAGTAAGGCTGAAAAATGGCATATAAATTACGAAGTTCTTGTTTTGGCTGAACGGGTAAATCGTTAATGATTTGTGTCGCTGGATACCGTTCTAATACCTTAGAAAATGCCTCATAGGCATTCATTGCATCGGCAAGTTTGGCTTGGTACAGGCTGTAAAAACGATACAATGCCAAAGTTTGTTTTGAACTCAGTTCTTCTAGATTCTGAACCAAATTATGGCCATCTTGTAATTCAAAGTGCAAGGCTTCATCGGTTTCATCGGCTTTAATCCCCAATACTGTTGCTTCATCAATTAAATTAAAGCCATCTTGAATTTCACATGGCAAAAGCGTCAAAGAAGCATTGGTTTGGATTGCTTGAATCAGCTCTTGATTTAAGGTGAATTGGAAAAGATTGGTACTGACTTCTTTTCCAACCAAAGCCAATAAATGTTGCTCACTCCTAAGGATGAAGCTAATACTGTCATTGTATTCGACTACCCAAGAAATTAAGCGACGAGGATTAAATGAGTAAGAAGCCTGAGAGGTCAAGCTGGCCACTAGATCAGAATCGACTAGATTTGTTTGATGAATATAAGGCTGAATGAGGTGATAATGGCTGGCTAGTTCTTGTTTAACCAACTCAGGTAAATCTTTAAGCCGCATCCCTCTAACATGAGGCTGCTTTAACAAAGAAAAAAATTTGTTTAAGGAGAATTTAATTTGTTCTAAACACAACAATTCCACTTTAATCTTGCTCATTCGCTGATGCGCTCGTTCAAGCCGAGCTGCGTGGAATATTGTATCCTCCAAAGTTAAAAGATGAGGCTGCCTTTTTGAAAAATCAACGTATTTATTCGTGTAATGAACTATAGTATCGTAAAAATTTTGAAGATGCTGTTTTAAATGACTGGATAAAAACCCTGGCCTTAACATCGTCGCTTCTTCAAGTTTATCCATAGCAGCCAGAAGATCGGTGGATAGTAAATATTTTAAGGCCTCCATCTTAGAACATACCGAAGCCTGAGCCGTTTCGTTAAGATGATTAGCTTCCTCGATGATGCTTAAGGAAAGAGTAAAGAGCTGATGAAAGATTCTGAGGTAATTAAATACTTTTACAGAAAAGAAAAAGCTTCCATCTTGCAAGTTCTCAATGGCATGCAATAAGAGCAAAGCATGATTACGAAGGGTTTCAAGCTGATGGGGATCAAGATGAGAACGCTCGCCTGCGGAAGCTAATTCTGAGTAAGCTTGTATTTTCTTAGACCATTCATCTAAGTATCGTGGAATCTCTGCTGTAAATTGCGTCAAAAACTGATAATCAGCGCCTTCCTTCGGATTTAATTGTTCAATTCCAAATCCTGAGTAAACACCCATTAGATAAGCGACTTGCTTTTGATCATAGCTCTTAAGTTTTGTATGTCCGCGATGCGATGTAAGTTCGAGTATTTTGGAGAAACATAAATTGAGTTGTTCAAACGTTACTGGATGACTAAAATCTGGGTTCAATTCAGATAGCGTTAGCTCATCCGTAATAATGGTTCCAAGTGGGCTAATCACTCGGTAAAGCATACACTCGCCTTGAACTTTGACTTGTATATTACCAGGTTCTATTCGAGTGGTATTTTCAATCCAGGGGGATAAAGAGTACCCATAAGCGTACCCCATCGCGTTTTGAGTCTTGGTCCTGACAAACTGATCCACTAACTGGAACAAAGGGGAAAGCAGCGACAATTCATGACTAAACACCCCACGAAGTTCAACATCAACGTGAGTGATTAAATAAGCGGCATAATACGCCTTCTCCATTGTTTGGTTATACAAGGTATTTACATCACTTGCCTGGCTAAACACATGAGAAAAAGAAAGATCCCCATCTAATGCTAAACCCTCAATATCCAATAGGATCATTTCACCAAAGTAAAGTGCATTAAGTATTTTTTTTACTTGTGATACTTGGGCAGGTTCTAAGTCAAACTCAGCAAAAGGTAGCCGTTGTGATCTGAGAACATTAAGATGCCTAGTTCGCTCATCAAGGGGAAGATCGGCGCGCATTAGCTCAACATAGAGCGGTTTTAATGTCTCAAGCTTCTCTACCTGCAAATCAAGTGTTGGAAAAAAATCTTTTAATTTAGGGCTAAAATAATCTTGCTGTAGCGCCTTTAAAATTCTATAACGAACAATGTTGACTATTCGAGAAAACTTTTTATTTTTTAACGATTGTAAGAGTGAGTAATGATCGTACATGGTTCACACAACTAGGATCAGTTTCCTGAGAATCAAAATCATATTACAAATCCAATGATAAGTCAATTTTTGAACAAATTGTTGGTTAACAAATGGATATTTACAAGGGTAGTTCTTGTTGCAGGTTCTGTTGGTGTGTTTCCAAACCTAAAGCATCGAAAAATTGAACCAAGGTTGCTGTACCCAAGGTCAAGGATGGCGAGATTCTGGCCTTGATGTTCTTAATTGAACCATAATTACTTTCAAGGAATGGTTACAAAATACGTTGATCTATTTCTTTAAAAAAATTAAATCCCAAACGCCATGTCCTAATCGTTGCCCACGCCGCTCAAATTTCGTAAGTGGTCGCGACTCAGGTCTAAGTGAATAACCACCTTCTAATTGGGCATTGCTAAGTTGTGGTTCCGTGCTAAGTACCGCTAGCATTTGTTCAGCATAATCTTGCCAGTCTGTGGCGCAATGAATAAATCCGCCAGATTTCAATTTTGTGATCAGCAAGGCAATGAAATCAGGCTGTATTAATCGACGTTTATGATGACGTTTTTTAGGCCACGGATCTGGAAAAAAGATCTGAACCCCATGCAGGGCATGGTCTGGCAAATTATTGTTAATGACCTCCACAGCATCAAACGAGGCAATTCGAACATTATTTATGCCATGCTCATATAAATCAGCCACCAAACTTCCTACGCCAGCACGATGCACTTCAATACCAATAAAATTGGTTTGCGGTTGCGCCTTAGCCATAGCGAATAAGGAAGACCCCATTCCAAATCCAATTTCAACAATGGTATTGGCTTCACGACCAAATAGTTCATTGAAATTCCAAACACCTGGTTGAGGTGGCAATTCATAAGACTGAGCCCAGGAATCTAAGGCGAGTTGCTGACGGTTACTGACACGCCCAGCTCGAAGAACATAACTTTTGATTTTACGTTGCATAACTTTGCTCAGATAAAAGTATCTTATTATACGCTACTTGTGCATTTTTCAACACTATTTTCAACCCTCCCAGCAGCCTAAAATCACAGAAGCAAATTGTTATTTTTAGACCAGGGTCATCCTTTAAATAAATTATAAGGTCCCATAAGATACCGTTATGGATTCTTCCCTACAACTATGAATAAAGGATAAAGTGTTTTCATCCGCACAATGAATAGGACTTTGACTCCGGCTATCAAGAATATCGATAGAGGCCCCTGCGTCAAGTAACAATTGAACTCCTTTCCTATCTTTTTTTATCACTGCATGATGCAAAGGCGTTCTATCATCTTTATCCTGAAGATCCAATAAAGCACCTGCTTTGATGAGTATCTGAACGCAGTCATATTGACCATAGTGAATGGCCCAATGCAAAGCTCCGCGCTTATAGGTCGGATCGAATGCATTGAGTTCCTCTGGAGCCATTGAACGAACTAGTATTTTTAGTTCAAACAAACGTCCCCATGAAGCAGCCCGTCTTAAACCTTGACCTTGCGTAATCGTCGTCTCTGCTTGTTTTCGCAATGAACGCAAGGCATAGGCCGCCTGATCCTCTAGACGACTAGCCTTAGGGGCACCAATAAAGCTTAATAATCTTGGCGCTAACGTTCCATTGGCTTTCGTAATAAGCGTTTGATTCGCATCGGCTAATCGTTCTCTGACCGGTGTCATTTCTAACAATGTTCGCGCCCTATCTAAGTCGGCTGGCTTCAAAGGTTTAGACTCAAAGAGAAGAGCCGATAATTCAACCATGAACTTCGGCATTAGGCCAACTAGGGAGGTGTCGCTATACACAAGAGATTTCAATGCCATCAGGTATGAGATAACAAAACTAACGTTGTTGGATATATCTTGATAATACGTTAATTTTCTATCTTGCATTGCCTCTAATGTACTCATAACGCCCGTTGCTAACACCAAATGGGTTGAGTTCATCATCATATGACGCATTACGCCATACTCTAATGACTGGTGAAACTTAACATTGCAAGAGGTTGTGCGGGAATAAGGAAATCTCCTACTCGCTGTTAAGACTTGATTTACATCAGTAAAATTCCCAACCAAAATATACTCTTCCACGGGATCAGTTAAATTCATATACTGTGCAATTAGGGCTGGATCTCTAGAGTCAATATTTGCACTTAAATACATAAACCCATAATTTACAGTTGGAACGAGCGTGCGTTGTCCAGCAGTTAATTCAGATAATTCACTCGTTTGGGCAATGTGTGGCAATCCCAGAGCCTCTGGGGCTAGCCCAGAAGCATTTATCAATACATCAGCTGGTTCAAAAAACTCATAAAGACTAGGTTGCGTAGAACTATAAAGGATTTTCTGCATTATTTTTTGGATATCATTGTTAACCGTCTCACCATTAGGTGCCATAATGGTTAACAGTTTACTATCAGCCGAAAGTACACGTTTAATAACCTCCGCTGGAGCATATTTACAGCGATTTGCTTCTATAAAGGCAATCACATTCTGCGTTAGCGAATCAAACCGCTCTAAAGAGCACAGCCCAACTTCAACGCCTTCGATATCAACGCGATCTCTACCTACAGATTTATATAGGCTTTCAAAGCGGCTCATGCCATCTAAGGTACTGGTCAATATGACATCAATATCTTGACCTGAACGTTTAATTTCACGCATTAGATCACGGGCCATGGTACCGGCTAAAACGAAATCACCGCGTGCCGTAGAATTGTGACAGTTCGCATACACTAGAATTATATTTGACATAAAGAATCACTCGTACGATAGACTAGAGGCTACGCGCGATTCTACGTTAAAAAAATTAAGAAAATATTAACAACAAGGGCTTATTGGGAGCAAAATCATTAATAATTTGCCATTTTCTGGGCGGCTAATGTACAATTAGATAACAGATGTTTTTGCCATTTATAGAGAAAACGAACCAGACACATTGCATCTTGGACCAAATTTTGCTATAAAACGCCACCTGTTAATAATTTCCGTTCTTGATTAAGACAAAATAAGACACTTTGGAGCAAGCTATGTCAAGAGTATGCCAAGTAACTGGCAAGCGACCCATCACTGGAAACAACGTATCGCATGCCAATAACAAAACCAGAAGACGTTTTCTGCCTAACATTAAAACACACCGTTTTTGGGTAGAAGAAGAAAATCGCTATGTAACCTTGAAAGTAAGCACCAAAGGCATGCGAATTATTGATAAATTGGGCATTAAAAAAGTTCTCGACCAGATGAGAGAAAAAGGCGAGAAAATCTAATTTTAAAGGGGAAAAACTGTGGCAGCCGTTACAACTAAAGTTAAATTGGAATCCACTGCGGGAACTGGTTACTTCGTAACCACCACCAAGAATCCACGCAACCATCCTGAAAAGATGGAGCTGATGAAATACGATCCTGTTGTTCGTAAACACGTGCTCTTTAAAGAGAAAAAATTAAAATAATTGTAACTATTCACCTACCTCACTTCGTCCGACTTCCTGCGGCTTGACCGCGGGATCCAGGAATCTTTCTACATCGCTGGATCCTGCGGCCAAGCCGCAGGAAGTAGGCAATGGTAAGATCAATTACAAATAATATTGATTATTCTAAAAAAAACCTCTGATTCTATAGTGAGCACGTTATGCGTGCGGCGTAGTGATGCTTAACTGCTTTTTCTAGGATTATAAGCTTGTTTTGAACCTGATCAGCATTTATTAACAAGCGATTCAGGTTTAAACAAGCTTTTTTATTTCTTTCATTTTTCCTCTTCATTGCCCTACAATTATTCTAAATCGCTTAACCCATTGATTTAATTAACTCAGGCCTCTTCTTCCTAGGCTTATCTCCATTGCGCTGTTCTTGAAAACTGGATAAACGCTCCAAATTGATTAAACTGATAGTAAGAGAAGTTTAGTTTTGAAGGATTGTTATGAAGCCATCATTACAGCTGAATTTATCAAACCAGCTTACGCTTACCCCGCAATTACAACATGCTATTCGTTTACTCCAACTATCAACCATCGACTTACGCCAAGAAATTCAGCAAGTAATGGAGTCAAATCCACTACTCGAAACTAATGTTACTGAGTCTTATGAAGCGGCTATTGAAGACGAGAGGTTGGAGAAAGAAGACGAGTTTAGCGATGTAGAATGGTCCACTCTGTACACCATTTCAAAGGCCAGTAATCAGCGTTTTAATGAAAGTGAATACATTTTCGAAAATCTTCATTGCACCAAAGAAAGTTTACATGAGCACCTATTATGGCAAATTAATTTAACATCAATGAGCGATGTGGATCGAGCTATTGCCACCACTTTGATAGATGCCATTGATGACAACGGCTTCTTAACCTTAGACCTTAAAGACATTCATAAAAGCTTAAATTCTGAAACGCTACCCATCGATCTTAAAGAAATTGAAGCGGTATTGCATTTGATTCAGCAGCTTGATCCCATAGGTTGCGGCGCCCAAAGCTTAGCAGAAACATTAATTCTTCAACTGCGGCAGATGCAAGGCCCTATTACCCATCGAGAATTAACCGAGAAAATAATTCTTGAACACCTAGATCTCTTAGGTCAACACAATTATCAAAAAATTAAAAAAATCTTTAACATTGACGATGCTACTCTAGAACAAGTGCTTCATACTATCATGCATTTGAACCCCAGGCCGGGCAGTTTGATCGCTCAAATAGAAACAGGCTATGTTATTCCTGATTTGATTGTTAAAAAGAATGGAACCCACTGGCAGGTTACTTTAAATCCTGATACCCTGCCTCAATTAAGCATTAATAAAACCTATGCCTCTATGATTAAACGGGCGAATAATAGCGTTGAAAATCAGTTTTTAAAAACTAATTTGCAAGAAGCTCGCTGGCTTCTCAAAGGAATTCAAAATCGTCAAGAGACTTTACTAAACGTCGCGCAATTTATCGTTGAAGTTCAGAAAGATTTTTTTGAGTTAGGTGATGAGGCAATGAAGCCTTTAATATTAAATGATGTAGCGCACGCTTTAGATATGCACGAGTCAACCATTTCTCGAGTTACGACTCAAAAATACATGCATACTCCTCGCGGCGTTTTTGAGTTGAAATTCTTTTTTTCGAGTCATGTGTCCTCCTGTAACGGCGGCGAATGTTCCTCAACCGCAATCCGCGCTTTGATTAAAAAAATAATTGCTGCTGAAAATCCACAAAAACCGCTGAGTGATAGCAAGCTGGTTAAATTCCTTGCGGAGCAAGGTGTGGATATTGCTCGCCGCACCGTTACAAAATATCGCGAAGAACTAGGGATCCCTTCTTCTTTCGAACGCAAACAAATTCGTAGTTCGTTTTAACCTTCAGTAAAGGAGAGCGTTATGCAAATCAATTTAACCGGTCATCGAATGGAAGTTACGCCAGCGCTTAGGAATTTCACAGAAGAAAAACTTGATAAATTAGAAAAGCATTTTGACAAAATTATGGCCATTAACGTCGTGTTTGATGTTGAAAAATTAAGACAAATTGCTGAAGCAACCGTTTTGGTGGCGAAAGGCGAATTGCATGCCAGTTCCGAATCTACGGACATGTATACAGCAATTGATAACTTGGTTGAAAAATTAGATAGGCAATTAATCAAACATAAAGAAAAATTACGCAATCATCGCGAATAATCTTTTAATGTATTCCCTAAAACGCCAAGAATATCTTGGCGTTTTTTCTGCTTGTTAACTCATTGAAAAGGTAACCAAAATTTCATGGGCGGTCACTTTTTGCCCACCCTAGCCTAGCTTAGCTTAGCTTAGTTTTCTCTTGTTTTTCATATACATAAAATCGAAACACAGGTACAATCAAATATTAGAATAACCAAGTTCTCTATCAATTAAACAGGAGGTTGCCGTGTTAAATAAAGTCATCGCTTCAAGTTCTCTTCTCATACTTTTTTTTGGTTCAGTACTGCACGCCAAAGATAGCAATACTGTATTGCAGAACTCAGCGTTAGATATTGGCCTGACTGCCTTATATTTAAAGACATACTCTGAGTCTTTGCCCACGAATTCTGTTAATTCCCATTCAAGCGAGTTTGAACGGGTTAATACATCGTTTGAAGGCCCTTGGGATTGGGCGGGGATTTTAGAAGGGAGCTATCATTTTATGGATAGAGCGGATCTAATTTTAAACTGGATGTATTATTCTGTTGATTACAATGGAACAGATCTAATAAATCATATTGGGGGGGATAATCCGCGACAGGATATTTCAAGAAACTCAGGAAAACTTAAGATTAATTCTGTTAATGCCGAAGCAGGCCAATCGTTTGATGTATCAGCAAAAGGAACCGCTCGACTTTCTGGTGGTGTTCAATATTTGAACATAAAAGATAAACTAAGCAACTCAGAGGTTAACAGCGTTGGGGAGTTGCCTACTCTCATTAACGACTCATATCAAGGACTGGGTCCCCGTGTTGGGCTTGATGCAAATTATAAACTTAAGGGAAATTTTGCCGTTTTTGCCAATAGTGCGGCTACTATTTTATTAGCTAGACATAAACAGAGCACATCTTCACGTCAATCTTCATCGCCTTCAAGTCCTAGCACTTTTCGCTCTTCACATAGAGATATAACAATACCAGAGCTAGAAGTAAAGCTAGGTATATCGGTTAACAAACCAATACAGCATGGCGTTGTTTCACTGGCTGCCGGGTGGACGGCAATCAATTATTTCAATCTACTAGCTCAACAACTAAATACCAGTGATAAAAATAACCTCACCTTAAGCGGTCCTTTCTTACAGGGTAAATGGGTAGGTTAACTGATAATTAATTTTTATAGAAAGCCACCACCTGGTGGCTTTGATACTTATGGTTAGACAAAATTTCTTCTCTTTTATCGTTTATTTGTTTTACGCATTATTTGTACTTTCTTTTTTTCATTCTGATTTCGAAGACTTGCGAATTCTATTGCTTAGTTATTCGATAATGGTGTTTTCTCTTTTAACACTGAGTTTAAAATTTCTCTATGAAAAAAAACCGTTATCTATCAATATAATCAAAATTTTGCTTTTACTTTGGTTAACTAACGCCACCCTCCCTGTCGTATTTAATATTGTTCAGCCTACGGCGCAATTTGGATTGTTTCAATGTTGTGTATGGGTTTTCTCTTTTTTTATTATTGCTAGCAGCGAAAATAGCGCAAAAAATTGGAATCAGTTTAAAAAATTGATTTTTGTTTTAGGAGTTATATTTTCATCCTGGGCACTAGCGCAACACTATATTTATCATCACATGGCTTCAGGCCCTTTTGGTACTCGTAACAGCAACGGTGCTTTTCTGATGCTAACCGCGCTAATTATATGTTCTGAACTTTTGCGATACAGCACTGGCCAAGAAAAGATAAATATAATATTTTTTTCACGTCGAAGAATCTTATATACCGTTGCATTTTTTATTGTTAATTTGGGTTTGCTACTAAGTTTTAGTCGCGGCATCTATTTAAGTTATGGATTTTCATTATTATTTCTGTTTATTATTAACGCCAATCGTTCGACACTCAAAATTATCTTAGGGTTAAGCACGATCCTCCTGCTTTCGCTCATTTTTCTTTATTTAACTGCTTCAGAATCTATCCAGCACCGGTTTGATATGCTGGAACATGAAAAATCACGAATGATCATTTGGAAAGGCGCATGGCATTTGTGGCGAGAATCTGCCTGGTACGGTATAGGAATTGAAAATTTCAAATATTTTTATCAGGCATTTAGTCTTCCTGGTGACGGCTCTTCCCTAGAAAATGCCCACAATGACTATTTACAGCTTCTTATTGAAACAGGTATTCCTGGAATCACTATAATAGCTGCTTTAATTCTTATATTTTTTTATTATTTCATACGATACTTAAGAAGCTCAAACCCTGTTTCATCGAGTCGTGCGACAATTACAACTCAATTTGCTATGGTATCCTCCTTAGCAATGTATAGTGTTGTAGATTTTGTTTTTTATATCTTTTCGTTTAATATTCTCTTGGGTGTACTCTTGGGATTTTTTTACCAACATCTTAAGGATCAAGGCTGTGTTCACCCCATCATCAATATAACATTTAGTTATAAAAAAAACTTTATTGTCCTTTTGGCAGGAGTATTTTTATTTATAACCAATTTATTTACGCATTTGTTTCTTTATAGTTTTTATACCGCTCAGGCTAATGATTATATCAAACATGAAAGATTGCCTGAGGCCACGAAGTCGTATCATCAGGCCAAGCAACACTTTAATACTCCTTATGCATATAATAATTTAGTCTCGCTCTATTTAGAACAAGCAAAAATGGCATCAGATCCATCTGGAAAACTTAACTTAATAGATAAGGCTGAGCGTATCATAGCAGAAACAATAGCGCTTCATCCGTATAACGCTGAGCCGTATTTCCAACAAGGTATCATATACGCTCTATACTATAATGAGATTGTAAAAGCCCAAACTGCTTTTGAAACCTTTTTACAATTGAAACCACATGCTAATTTCGAACGCCTAACTTTTTGCTACTTTTTATTGGAACAAGATCAGACCCATTATGCTCAATCTATCTTAGAAAAAGGATTACTGTATCCAATCGATCGCTATTATGCGCCAAAGTATCTTGAATTACTTGCCAACCTGCGCTTAGAAAACGGTGATATCGTTGGTTCGCAGAAAATTGTCGAAGCACTATCGGATTTAGATAACTATCGATTAGACTACAGTGCTTTTGCTAATTAATTAATAAGTTCATGAATTCAGTACCTAAGACGCATTACGAAATTTCAATGAAACCGCTGGTCAAATTTTATGTGATTTTATTGATATTGCTGGGTATATCACTCACGCTGTACGTCGCTAACTAAAGATATTTGCGATTGCCCGATTCCCAACCCGTCTCACCTTGTTTCTTTGTCTTCACATCAAGTAAAATAAACTCACTTTTATTGATATTTATTATTATGCAATTTCGAAAATTTCTTGATCCGAATCGGATTTGTATCGATTCTACAGCGCAAAGCAAAACTGCGGTATTATTGAAAATAAGCCAACTATTAAATCAAAATCACCCTGAATTGGAAGTCGAATCATTGTTTGATGCGTTCTGGCGGCGAGATAGTCTAGGAAGTACCGCTATAGGGCATGGCATAATACTTCCTCATATCAGAAGCACTCTGATTAATCACACATTGGGATGCTTTATCAAACTAAAGCACCCTGTTGATTTTGGCGCAGAAGATAAACAACCCATAGATTTGGTCGTTGGATTGATTGGGCCGCAGGAAAATCCTGAAGAACATTTGCAAATCCTTAGAAGTCTTATCACGCAATTTAGTAAGCCCGAGTTCCGTAAAGCTTGTCGTTTAGCTGAAGACCATGAAACCTTGCACCGTATTATTTACAAATCATCCGAACAAATGACCATTAGAGAGCTAGAATCTTTAGAATTTTAGTAAATTCATTAAAATCCACTAAGATATGCACGGCTGTCCCATCATAAATTTATGTGCACTTATAAGCATTGTTGACTCTTTCTAACTCTAAACTCGTCGTTGCGAGCCATGGCAAAGCAATCCAGCTCGATGTGTTTAATGCACGTCGATCTGGATCGCTTCACTTCGTTCGCAAAGACGTCATTTTAATGGAACAGCCCAGCTAAGAAATGCTAATTCAATTGCAGCGGTTATAAGACCATGCTACATTGTAGCCGCTATGATTAAAACTACGATTCCAATTATTAACAAACTCGGACTGCACGCAAGAGCTTCTGCAAAGTTCGTAGCGACTGCTGCACGATACCAAAGCCATATTGAGGTCAGTAAAGACTCCCAAACCGTAAACGGCAAAAGTATTATGGGAGTGATGATGCTCGCCGCAAATAAAGGCAGCGAGTTAACATTGCAAATTGATGGCCCCGATGAAGCTGAAATGACTAAAGCTCTGGTTGACTTAATCAATGATCGTTTTGGAGAGCCTGAGTAACGCTTAGGAATCAGACTCTTCTTTTTGCTTCCCATTCCCACCGAAGCGCCGCTGTTTACGCATCCGCTGTAAAACAATTAACGTCTGCGTTGGGCCGGATAAGGCATAAATCAGAGAACCGATAAACAGAACTAATGCGGGATATGCAGCAATTGCCACGAATAAAATAACAGTAAGAAGAATGTATAAAAATGGAACTTTACCTTTAAAATCGATTTGTTTAAAGCTGTAATAGCGAATATTACTCACCATAAGGATTGCCGTTAACACAGAAAGAAGAACAGCAATCAACGCGATTACCACATGCCGCCATTCATTCTGATAGCATAACCACACAAAGGAAGATACTATTGCCGCTCCTGGAGGACAAGCCAATCCTTGGAAGTGTGTTTTATCTTCAGAGCTTAGCTGAGTATTGAATCTCGCAAGCCTTAAGGCCACAGCAGCAGTATACAAAAAGGCAACCAACCACCCAAATTTTCCAAGCGATTGCAGGCTCCAGCTATAAAGCAACAGTGCTGGCGCAACCCCAAAGGTCACCATATCCGATAAACTATCGTACTCTGCGCCAAACGCAGATTGGGTATTGGTTAAGCGAGCAATTCTCCCATCTAATCCATCTGCAATCATACCCACAAAAATTGCGATAACGGCCGACTCAAAATGTCCTTTCATCGAGGCCACGATGGAATAAAAAGCAGCAAATAAACTTGAAGTGGTCAATAGATTTGGTAAAAGATAAATCCCAGAATGATGCTCTTTGCCCAAATGACTTTTATTTTTCGCCACAATAAACCTCTTATTTCAAAAAAACTTAGTTCTTCCCGATGCAAAGCAATACCCTGGTTTGAATGCTAGCATATCGTCGCCATGCCTGCTATTGAAACAGTACAGGACCTACGTTAAACCTCAGTCGCTTCGCAAAAAATGATTTTAATAAAATCATTTAGTACATACCATCAACATTACTAAAATCATTTTTTGCCCCCACCCTGGCGTTTTGCGTAAGTCCTGCATAAATTAAAAAATACATTATCGAAACTCAACAGATATACCCATGATCTTTCAAAATGCTTTTTTTAGGCGCTTTTTTTCCTGTCGCATGTTAAACAGCGAGTAATGGCTCCATTCCCTTGGGAGTTTTTAAAAATGCGGCAGGGCGAAAAAGAAATAGCATAAATCACGCATTTTGAAAGATCATGGGTAGATATATTTAAGAACCACCAGGTATGGTGCTATACTAAACATACTGTGTTTATTATGCATTAGCAATGACGAAATCGAAAGATAAAAAAATTGTAATCGAAGGGGTTACCCCTCAAGGTAAAGCATTTCGTCCAAGCGATTGGGCAGAGCGAATGAGTGGGAATATGGCTACGTTTAAAAATAGCCGCATCCATTATTCTCCGCTCCTTCAACCTAGCGTTAATCACGAGGGTTACAAATGCGTTTTATTAGATCCAAAACTGAAAGAATCTAGCCCGGACGTTTATCAAGCCATTTTAGATTTCGCCAGAGCCAATGATCTAAAAATATGCGGCGAAGAAGACTGACGTAGTTTATTGCTCTAAGGAAAGATACACATCATATTGCCCTTGCTCGCCATACAATTCAAATTTTTGAATATCCCCTTTTTTTCCGGCTATCGTAACCGGACCCGTGGTGCGATTTGGGATAGTCCAATGAACTTGTAATTGACCTTTATTATTTTTTAATGTCACTCGAATCAATCCAATCAAATCATCGGGATTAAGCGGTTCTGGGTCTTGGTCCATAAGACCAAGTAGCAAAATCACGGTCTGATTCGGTTTAAGAGGGTCCGACCACAAGGTGACTTGTTTAATTTTAGAACTCAATGACGATGGCCAGTGGATGGGGAACTTGGGTATCCGAAAAAATTCTCTGGGTTGATTGGCGTTGATCACAGTCACATCAAAATAAAGCTCATCGCCTAGCTCTTCTTGAGCGCGAACGGTATCAATGTGATTAAGCATAATCTTTGGTGTGATTACATCCACATTATCGGCGTAGATGATCGGGGTAAAGAATATAGCCAATAATAATCCCCACGCGTTCCATTTCATAATTACTCCTTAAATTCCCGTTTCTCTAAATTAATTCATTAGCTGCCTATGGATTTACTTAAGCTAAATAGTCTATCCGTCACATAATTTAACACTTCAATCGAGCCTTCAAAATTAACCGCCATAACACCAGCACATAAGAACACAAGCCCCTTAGGACCATGCTGCACCCCCGGCTCACTGGCATGAACCAACAACACACAGCCACGGACAAACCAGATAAGACCAGCGGTTTTAATTAAAATTCTCACTGAATTATAGATATCATAAGGATTATAACTGGTATATTGCAAAATATTTCCCGTACCAAAAGCAGTGTTGCTTAAGACTGTTACCGCGGATGGTAAAAAAATAAGCGCCGAGCCGCCTAAGAAATATGCAAGCGGGACGAAAGCCTTTTCGTGCGAACCCCCACTGGCGCGAGCGTCAGCAATTTGACGAAGCTTAGAGATTGCCGTCATCATCATTAGAATACCAATTAAATATCCAAGGCCAGTGATTAACTCTTGAACCGGTAGGAGTGATTGGCTTAGATTCGCAATCATTTTGGCAATATCAGCATTCATATATTTATTATATACTGTGTTTGTAGCGCAAGCCTGCGTCTGGATGATGCAAACATATCAATTAATGCTTGCAATGTTTAAATTTTTCTCTATATTAGAGAGCTTTTACAAATATAACGTATTGCTTATGCCGGTCAAAACTTTTCCAATCGTTTTGGAAGAAGCGTTAATGCTCACTCCTAACGTTAAACATTTTATTTTTCGAAGCGCTTTAACCCCTGCCTTCGATTTCATCCCAGGACAATTTATAACCCTTCATTTTGAACGCGATGGCAAAATCCTGAGAAGAAGCTATAGTATCGCTAATGTGCCTGAACAAAACAATATAATTGAATTTGCAGCAGGCTTTGTTGAAGGCGGCCCTGGAAGCGATTTATTATTCAATTTAAAGCCAGGAGATTCCATCGATATAAATGGACCTTTTGGTCGCTTAATTTTAAAAGATGAGTTGCCTAGCCGCTATGTTTTTGTTGCTACCAGCACGGGAATTACACCCTATAGAGCCATGTTACCTGAACTCAAAAAGCGGCTAGAAGAAAACAAACATTTAGAAATTGTTATATTACAAGGCGTGCAAAAACGCGAAGACATCTTATATGGCGATGAGTTTATAGCGTTTGCTAACGCACATCCTAGAGTAACGTTTTTTGCTCATTTAAGTCGCGAAAAGAAAGAAGATTTATTCAACCATGAGCGAGCTGGATATGTGCAGACTGCTTTTCCAACGCTTGCTTTAAACCCAGAACAAGATATCGTATATCTTTGTGGTAATCCAGGTATGATTGACGAATCCTTTGCTTATCTGAAGGATCAAGGCTTTGACATGCAACGCATCGTGCGGGAGAAATATATTTCTTCAAAATAAACAATAGCAAATAACCGATTCCACACCACGGTTTTTTTAGAAAAAAGATGCCGGTGCGATGATTTAATATAACAATAACAGGAGAAAATCAGGCCATGCAATTTGAAGAACTGAGCAACACCATTGAGCTAATGTTACAGGAAGGGAAAGGAATATTAGCCGCAGATGAAAGCACGGGGACTATCGGTAAGCGATTTGCTTCCATTGAACTCGAAAACAACGAAACAAACCGGCGTGATTATCGTCTCCTGTTAGCGACTACCCCGAATCTAGAAGACTACATTTATGGCGTTATTTTATACGAAGAAACACTCACCCAAAAAGATGAGTCAGGGACACTCATTCCGCAACTCTTTAGCCAGAAAGGTATTGTACCTGGAATTAAAGTGGATAAAGGTTTAGTTGAATTGGCTAATACAGAAGAAAAGGTCACTCAGGGGCTAGATGGGTTATCAGAACGCTTACAACAGTATAAAAAGCTAGGCGTACGTTTTGCAAAATGGCGAAATGTCTACTCTATATCAGACTTTACTCCAAGCCTTACTGCGATAAAAGCGGGCGCGGAAAATCTGGCACGTTATGCAGCCTGTTGCCAAGCTCAGGGTATTGTTCCAATTGTAGAGCCTGAAGTGTTAATGGATGGAGATCATTCCATTGAACATTGCGCTGAAGCTTCCGAACTGGTATTGCATGAATTATTCCATGCCTTGTTTATCCATCAAGTTTCACTTGAGCACATTATTTTAAAACCAAGTATGATTACAAGTGGTAAAAAAGCAAATCCATTCAGCCCGCCTGAAGAAGTTGCTGACTTTACCTTAAGCGTATTCCGCAATCATGTACCGGCTGCAGTACCAAGCATTAACTTTTTATCAGGTGGACAAAGTCCAGTTCAAGCAACAGAAAATCTAAATGCCATCAACAGCTTTGAAGAGCAACCTTGGTTGTTAAGCTTCTCTTATGGAAGAGCATTGCAAGAAGATTGTTTGAACGCTTGGAAAGGAAAGAAAGAAAACGTTTCAGCCGCACAAGATGCTCTTTTAAAACGAGCGAAGTTAAATAGCTTAGCGAGCATTGGTGAGTATACGTCCGAAATGGAAGAAGCTTAAACTCAACGAATATACCCGTGATCTTTCTAAATGCGTGTTTTTAGGCGCGTTTATTTTTTGTCCTGCCGCGTTTTAAAAAGCGAGTAATGGCTCATTCCCTTGCGAGTTTTTTAAAATGCGGTAGGCCGATCAAGAAAAAGCACAAATCAAGTATTTTGAACGATCACGGGTATAGCGCTTGTGGATAGCCATAAGCTCTTCTCTTTCAACAATTCGACTTCAATGAAAATTTCGCAAACAACGGGACATGATCAGATAACATACGCCAAGGCTTTCCTTGTAAGCATCGAACTTCATCAACTACCATCCCTCTAAAATAAACACGATCAATGCATAACGATGGCCGAATAGCTGGAAAAGAGCGCGCATGCTGTCCTTCAACAGAGTAAAACGCTTCCTCAATCTGCAATTCATGTTCCAAAGGTTTTGATAAATGCATTCGCCAATCATTAAAGTCGCCAGCCATTAACAGCGGTTCATGTTCTGGAACGGCTTCACTGATTCGCTCCATTAGGGCTTTGCATTGCTCTGTTCGCTCTGCTTTAAACAACCCTAAATGCACACACAGCAGATGTATTTTGGTTTTGCATTCGTCTTGCAAATGAAGTTGGCAGTGTAAAATGCCACGGGAAGCACGGTTAATCGTTGAAAGATTGATGTTTTCAAACGCATCAAAAGGTAATTTACTCAAAATAGCATTGCCGTGATGACCGGATTGATAGACTGCGTTTTTAGCATAGACATAATGAGGCCATATTTTTTCGGCGAGATATTCAAACTGTGGTGTCTCAGGCCAGGCATCAATTCGTTTTTCACGGCGACGATGCTCACCTTGAACTTCCTGTAAGAAAACAAAGTCAGGATTTAACTCTTTAATGGCATCTCGCATTTCTGGAAGTAAAAAGCGTACTTTACCTACTCCAAATCCTTTATGAATGTTGTAAGTAATTAATGAAACCGTACGCTTGGAAGAATGCATGTTTAAATTACCTAAAAATTTTATATTTCATTAATTATTGTAAACCGCAATACAAGAAACACCAGAATTTAAATCGTTATACTTAAAAAATATGATAGCCTAAACAAAGGCTATCATATCAAAAAATCATGTAGGTTCTTATCGATTGAGCTTAGGTTACTTTAAAGGAAACAACTCGGCAATCTTGATAACTAATCGCAACCTCATCCAGTGATTGTTTAATATCATCAGGAGAATATCCCAAGTCATATGCGGCATTAATCACGCCACAACCACCTTGCTCGAAATTGGTGTAGGGAGTCCAATAATCCATATTTGCTTTAACCATCACATGGAAGGCCTTGTGTGGGTTCCAACCACGAGTAGTTGCAATTAAATAAAATAACCGATTATAAACGCCGCTAGAATAATGCACATCTAAACCATCGCGATATTGGTCGGCGCGATCAATGGATCGCCCATCCTGGCTTGGGAGATCCATATAACGAAGAGCAGGAATGCCACTTTCGGTTTTCATGATTTCCCCACCGATCTCCCAGCTGCTTTTTCGAACGGAATAATACTCTGCAGCTTGGGCCGCCATATCCGAGAATGATTCATTCATTCCCCCAGATTGACCGTAATACATCAATCCAGAGTGTTGTTCAGTAAACCCATGGCTAATTTCATGCGCACCAACCCCCAAGGAGACCAATGGATACATCATACTGCGACCATCGCCAAACGTCATTTGTTTTCCATCCCAAAATGCATTTTCATATCCCTCGCCATAATGCACACGCATGACAATTTGCATAGGCTCATTGTCTTTGGTTAAGGCATTTAATCCAAACCACCGCTGGTACATATTATTGATTACTTGTCCAGCATACATAGCATCATTGATTGGGGAAAATGCTCCGTTTTCCATGTCGTATCCATCGCCATGGTATCCTGTCCAGTAAGCATTACGTCGGACTGGATCAGCATTTTGACAATCAAATTTCATAGGAGCATTATTAAAACTACCATGAGCATGTTTTAAATCCACAACTTTAACTCCGTCATTTTCCATAAAGCACACGCCAAGATCACGATCACGAGTGATGTGAAGCAATGGTTTTCCATTTCCAAACTCATATTTAGAGGTCTTATGATTACCACCGAACCCTAAGCCATAAGCTTTTGACAGGGTTTTGATATCGTTCCATTCGATGAAAGGCGTAAAGTCATTCGCTCTAAGAATAGCCGTGGGACGCGAAGGAATTTTATCTTTGTAATTGACCAAGAAGCTGACTTGATAAGCCCAATGAGCATTATGATCTTTATCGATATAAACTAAGGGGATAACTTCTTCTTCACGGATATCCTGATCAACATAAGCTTGCTTAAAGTGTTGTAGTGCTTTTTGAGCATTTGCTGAAAATTCAAGTGAAGGTTTACCTAATTCATTTTCTAGGCCTTTAAAGAGCGTGCCAGTCATCTTAGAATTTCCTTGATTTAAAGCTGTCGCAATCCCCTGCAGTGAATTTGGATTATGGATAATCCCATAACCCCCAAAAACGGGATAACCTTTATATTTTTGTTGTATTCGCACATGTTTTATCTGATTCTCATCGATGCGCTCCTTCATGACCTGAATCGTGTTGATGTCCGTTGTGACGAATTTTTTCATATTAGGAACAACCAACTGGAAATCTTTTTGTAAGGATTGGGGCGACTCATTACCAAGCAGAATGGGTTGTGCAGAAAATGCTGAAGACGATAAGCTAATACTACAAATGCTGACAAAGTTTACTAATTTCGTGCTCATATACTTACCCTCCTTTCATAACGCATAGGTTCATTCCTACTTAGTTACGGATAACCGCTCCTAATGCGCTCGTTACAAGTCCATTTATAACGACAAGCCCGCATGCGTTGATAACACGTTTTTTTGTGGCAAACTTCAGGACAACAAGAAAAGCATAGCATCTCGTTGTGATTTAGCGAGAAAAATGTATTAAAAAATAAATCATGCGGCTCTAATTTAATACACAATGAGATTAAGCCTACACTTAATCATGCGAACTCACCGGTTGTTCATAACATTCAGGATGTATTTTTTACGGATCGTCGGAACGAAAAACCCTACCCTATATAATTTTGATGCTAACTTGTCGACATCATGCCGATATCATCGAGCATATAGACAAAATGATAAAATTAAGGCAAAATTCACTTAATTTAAAAAAAAATGTGGTTTAATGAGAAAAATACTCGTTCTGCATGGACCAAATTTAAATTTACTAGGCTTACGTGAGCCTTCTATATATGGCTCCGCCTCGCTAGAGAAAGTCAATTCAGCATTAGAAACACTCGCCTCTGAGGCCGGGGTATCTCTAACCATTTTGCAAAGCAATCATGAAGCCGAATTAATCGAAGCCGTTCATGAAGCCATGCATAATAAGGTAGATTACCTTATACTGAATCCTGCGGCATTCACTCACACAAGCATTGCGCTTCGTGACGCATTATCGGCTGTGGCAATTCCTTTTATTGAAGTTCACATTAGCAATATTTATGCACGCGAGTCCTTTCGTCATCAGTCTTATTTTTCTGATATTGCAGTGGGCGTTATTAGCGGCCTCGGAACTCAAGGCTATCTATTGGCCTTAAAAGCCATCCTTTCTAAATTAATTAAAGCATAGAGAGTTATTACCCATGGATATTCGTAAAATTAAAAAATTAATCGAATTACTAGAAGAAACCGGTATATCAGAAATTGAAATTAAAGAAGGTGAAGAGTCGGTTCGATTAAGCCGCCATCATTATGCCACTGAAGCTCATGCTGTTCGTCAAATTCATGTTGCTCCTGCCCCACATACCACTGTACCTGCTGCCTCATCGCCCGCGTCCTCCCCCGACAGCAAGCCAGTTGAAGAGCCCTCTAAAGGCCATAAAATACGTTCACCTATGGTTGGCACGATGTATTCATCCCCTTCGCCAGATGCAGCTCCTTTTGTGACGCTTGGTCAGTCTGTCAAACCTGGAGATACACTCTGTATTATTGAAGCTATGAAAATGTTCAATGAAATTGAAGCGGATCGGGCTGGGGTGATAACTGCCATTCATGTTGCCAATGGTGAGCCAGTAGAATTTGACCAGCCGCTATTTACCGTTGAATAAGGGGCGGTGTCATGTTAAGTAAAATTGTTATTGCAAACCGCGGTGAAATTGCACTTCGAATCTTGCGTGCTTGTAAAGAATTAGGTATTCAAACCGTTGCCGTGCATTCTGACGTCGATAAAGATTTGTTGCACGTTCGACTTGCGGATGAAACCGTATGCATTGGTCCTGCCAGTTCTCAAAAAAGTTATTTAAATATTCCGGCTATCATCTCTGCAGCTGAAATTACGGACGCGGTTGCCATTCACCCAGGCTATGGGTTTCTTGCTGAAAATGCAGATTTTGCGGATATCGTTGAACAAAGCGGCTTTCGCTTTATTGGACCTCGTGCAGAGACCATTCGCTTAATGGGCGATAAGGTCTCAGCCATCCAAGCGATGAAAAATGCCGGCGTACCTTGCGTACCAGGTTCAGATGGCCCTTTAGGGGACAATGATGAAGTGAACCTTTCTCTGGCTAAAAAAATTGGCTACCCTGTAATCATAAAAGCAGCCGGTGGTGGTGGCGGCCGTGGCATGCGCGTTGTCCACTCCGAGTCCAATCTTCTAAACGCCATCGCGTTAACGCGCAGCGAAGCAAAAGCTGCTTTTGATAATCCCATGGTGTACATGGAAAAATTTCTGGAAAATCCTCGTCATATTGAATTTCAAGTCTTGGGCGATGGCAACGGAAATGCCGTTCATTTAGGAGAGCGCGATTGCTCCATGCAGCGCAGACACCAAAAGGTCATTGAAGAGGCACCAGCACCTGGTATTTCAGAAGAGCTTCGCCAGGAAATAGGCGAGCGGGTGGTAAACGCATGCCAAGAACTCCGTTATCGTGGCGCTGGTACCTTTGAGTTTTTATATCAAGATGGTTGTTTTTACTTCATTGAAATGAACACTAGGATACAGGTTGAACACCCTGTTACCGAACTGATTACAGGCATTGACTTGATCAAAGAACAAATAAAAATCGCTAGCGATGCCCCATTTACCTTGAAGCAGGAAAACATCAAGCTACATGGTCATGCGGTTGAATGCCGAATTAATGCTGAAGACCCCAAAACCTTTATGCCATCGCCAGGAAAAATTCGTCTTTTACATCAACCTGGAGGGCCTGGCATTCGCTTTGACTCCCATATTTATAGCAGTTATACCGTACCTCCTAATTACGACTCCATGATTGGTAAACTCATCAGCTATGGTGAAACTCGTGCTGAAGCGTTTGCAAGAATGCGAAACGCATTGGATGAAATTATCATCGAGGGGATTAAAACCAACATCGAGCTGCATCAACGTTTGCTTAATGATAAAGGATTTAAACAGGGCGGAACCAACATTCACTATTTAGAAAAGTTATTGAAGGAATAAGGTGTGCTGCAACTGCAAATTGAATGTCACCGCGATGATGTTGACGAGTTAAGTGAGTTTTTAGAAGAAACTGGCGCTGTTTCCATCACCTTTACAGATAAGTATGACGATCCAATTCTCGAACCAGAGTTAGGAACCACACCATTATGGTCGAATGTAATCATTCTAGCCTTATACGTGGAACAAGAAGATGCAGACCATGCATCTTCTGTCTTCAAAGCGAGCTACCCTAAATTTGAGACCCTTCTTATCCCGGTACCTGAAAAGGATTGGGAGCGAGCTTGGATGACCCAGTTTACCCCGTTGCAATTTGGCCACCGCTTATGGATTGTCCCCTCTTGGATATCCGCCCCGGATCCAAACGCGTGTAATTTGATTCTTGATCCAGGACTAGCATTTGGTACTGGAACGCACCCCACGACATCCCTTTGCTTAACTTGGCTTGATAATGCTGATTTAATCGACAAACGCGTCGTGGATTATGGATGCGGCTCAGGGATCTTGGCCCTTGCAGCAATTAAGCTTGGGGCAAAACACGTTTATGCTGTAGACATCGATGAACAAGCATTAACAGCGACTCGAAATAACGCTGAATTAAATCAAATTCGCTCAGAGCAAATAAGTCTTGGGTTCCCAGAGGAATTGCAGCTTAAATCGGATTTAATCGTGGCAAATATTTTATTAACCCCCCTGTTAACTTTAAAAGCCCGTTTTCATCAATTGCTTGAAAAAGGAGGCACGTTAGTGGTATCAGGGATTTTGGAAGATCAATTACAGGAATTAATCACAGCCTATCAAGATTGCTTTGAATATCATTCTACCGTTACTCGTGAAGAGTGGGCATTGGTGACCTTCAAAGCAAGTTAATATACCCGTGTTCATTCAAAATGAGTGATCTATGCTTTTTCTTTTTCGCCCGGCCGCATTTTAAAAAGCTCGCAAAGGACTGAGCCATTACTCGCTTTTTAAAATGCGACAGAACAAAAAATAAAGGCGCTTAAAACATGCATTTTGAACGATCACGAGTATATTGATTATTGCCAACTCAACAGCAATAACCAAATGCTTTTATCGTTAATCCAATAATCCTTTTGATTTGACAATATCCCGTTCTGTACGAAGTTCATTTAAGGTTTCATTGAATTTAGCCTGGCTATATTCGTTAAAGGTCAAACCTTCAACCACTTCTACCACTCCATGCTCCAAACCAATAGATCGCACAAAACCATGTTGACGTCGGCAAGGAAAAGAAAAAATCAACCCTTCATCCACGCCATATTGGCCTTGTGAGCTCAACGCCACCGAAAAGGACTCATGCCCTGGCGTATCGGTGACTAAATGATTCACGCCGACCACAATCGCATTGGCTGCTGAAGCCGCTGAGGATGACCCGCGGGCTTTAATCACTTCCGCGCCGCGTTGTTGTACTTTAGGCACAAACGTTTCTTTTAACCACGATTCATCATTAATCACTTTAGCAGCAGAAATACCATCAATTTTGGCATTGTAGAAATCAGGGAACTGAGTTGAGGAATGATTCCCCCAAATTGTCATTTGACTGACTTCCGTCACATCGACATTCGCTTTAATAGCCAACTGCGCGCGCGCCCTTAGCTCATCTAAGGTAGTCATAGCGTAGAAGCGATCATCAGGAACGTCTTTCGCGTGATGTTTAGCAATTAAACAGTTGGTGTTGCAAGGATTCCCCACTACGAAAACGCGAACGTCATCACTCGCATAATCATTAATGGCGCGACCCTGATTGATGAAAATACCACCATTCATTTCAAGTAGATCAGAACGCTCCATTCCTTGCTTTCTAGGCACCGAACCGACCAGCAAAGCCCAATTTACACCAGCCATCCCCACGTTTAAATCTGCCGTGCACTCAATGCGCTTCAGCAAAGGAAAAGCACAATCTACGAGCTCCATCGCCACACCCTCTAGGGAGGGAAGCGCTGATTCTAATTCAATCAGATTAAGCTCAACTTCCGTATCAGGGCCAAACATTTGACCTGATGCAATGCGGAACAATAAAGCATAACCTATTTGTCCTGCAGCTCCGGTGACTGCGACTCTGACTCTGTTTTTCATTCTGTTTATCCTCTTTGAAAAAGACTGTTCAGTACAATGCCGCCGAAATCGTATAAATATGCGGCATCTTGGGTATATACCCAAGATACTTCAAAATGCGATATTGTCGGTGATATGATTTTTTTGGCCAAGCACTGATGAAAAAGCGAGGAATAGCCAGCCCTTTTGCGAACTTTATCTGCAATGTTTGACGGAAAAAAGCATCCACATAAAAGTCGCATTTTGAAGTATTTTGGGTATGTACTGCGACTTATGATACTATTGCCTGTCTCAACAAGCCAGCCAATTTTTATTGATAAATGATCCCCTTAGCGTTATACATTCATATTCCTTGGTGTATCCGTAAGTGCCCTTACTGCGATTTTAATTCACATAAGAGCCCTGATACTCTTCCTGAAGACCATTACATTCAGGCGTTAATTGCCGATTTTCAATCGGATATTGATCTGATTCAGAACAGAAAAATTAGCAGCATTTTTATTGGCGGCGGGACTCCCAGCCTCTTTTCTGCTAACGCCTATGAACGACTGTTTAAAGCCCTTCATGCCATAATACCCTTTGGAGACCAGATTGAGATCACTCTTGAAGCCAATCCTGGCACAGTAGAACAACAACGCTTCAAAGATTATCGATCGCTTGGGATAAACCGTTTATCGTTAGGGATTCAAAGCTTTAATCCCCGACACTTAACCGCATTAGGACGCATTCATGATGATGCTCAAGCCAAACAAGCGATTCATACGGCGCGTCTTGCTGGCTTTGATAATATTAATCTCGATATTATGCACAGTCTCCCGAATCAATCTGTACAACAGGGAATAGAAGACTTACAAACGGCAATTCATTTTGAACCCGAACATCTTTCCTGGTATCAGTTGACGATTGAACCAAATACAGTTTTTTATAAAAAGCCACCGCCTCTTCCCAACGAAGATACTTCCTCACTTCTGGAAGAAACTGGATTAGAACTTCTCAATCAAAACGGGTATACCCGATATGAAATTTCGGCTTTTTGTAAACCCGATAAACCCTCCTACCATAATCTCAATTACTGGCTTTTTGGAGATTATTTGGGAATTGGTGCCGGTGCGCACGGGAAGTTAACCACTCAGGATTATGTGGTATGGCGTACTCGAAAACATCGTCAACCCAAAGATTTTCTTGCGCTTGAAAAGTCATTTTATGCAGATAAACAATCCGTCACACCCGATGACTTAATCTTTGAATTTATGCTGAATACGTCTCGTTTGCAGCAACCCATTTCTTTAAATTTATTTTCCCAGCGAACAGGGCTTTCCCTTAAGTGGCTAATGCCTAAATTAAAACACGCGGAATCGATGGGATTTATTAAAGTTAATGGAAAAACATGGCAAGTTACCCCGCTAGGACGTCGTTTTACCAATGATTTGCAGGGACTATTTTTATCAGGTTAGCGTATTTTACTGTTATACTTATTAATAAAATGCAATTTTTCGAGGATAATAGGACTTAATCATTTTATAACCTGGAGAAGGTATGCTTACTTCATTGTTTTTTCTTATCTCTGTGATTGCCGCTTATTGCATTGGCTCAGTATGCTCGGCTGTTATCGTATCTAAAATTTTTAGTTTACCTGATCCCAGAGTTAATGGTTCAGAAAATCCTGGTGCAACCAATGTTTTACGACTAGCTGGTAAAAAATACGCGGCAATTGTATTACTTGCTGATTTGCTTAAGGGTTATATTCCAGTCATGCTATGCATTGCGGTAGGTGGTGGTGCAATAACTGCAAGCTTTACGGCACTAGCTGCGGTGTTGGGCCATGTATATCCAGTTTTCTTTAAGTTTAAAGGGGGAAAGGGCGTTGCAACGGCTTTAGGCGCACTGTTAGCATTAAATTTAATCCTTGGAACCATGGTTGCTGGAATCTGGCTTCTGGTTGCAAACTTAACCCGCTACTCTTCTCTCGCATCCATCATTGCAATGTCTTCTGCGCCATTTTTTTCAATATTTGCTTTAAGAAGCGTTGACGCATTTATTCCTTTAATTGTCATTACCTTTATTATTCTCTATAAACATCGCAAAAACATTAACCGCCTAATGGATGGCACTGAGCCAAAAATTGTATTAAGACGACGCATTGTGACGGCCAACAATGAAGATATTGATCTTGTAAATCCTGAACCCATTGAAACAATAACAGATATTGCAACCGAAGACACTTCCGTAGAAGAGAAATCTTAAGCGCTTGCTAAAGGCCAGCGCGCTTTAACTTGAATTTCTTGAGTAGAATCGCGCTGACCTTCTAGTAAATGCAAGCATCCCGCATAAGCCACCATGGCGCCATTATCGGTACAATATTGAATGGACGGATAATGCACAACCCCATTTAGCTCATCCATTAAGGTCGCTAATGAGGCACGAAGTTTTCGATTAGCGCCAACCCCTCCTGCAACCACGAGCCGTTTACAGTGAGTTTGCAACACCGCGCGTTTACATTTTATAAGTAATGTACCGACAACGGCCTCTTGAAATGCAGCTGCGATTTCGCTGCGCGCGGCATCGTCTTGTAAACTATTATTCCAAGCATTAAGCGCATGAGTTTTTAAACCACTAAAGCTAAAATCTAGCCCTGGTCTATCCGTCATGGGCCGTGGAAAGCGCTGGAAATTAGACTCATGGGTGCATTGATCGGCTAATGCTGCGAGCTTCGCGCCACCTGGATACGGAATACCCATTAATTTGGCTGTTTTATCAAAGGCTTCTCCGACAGCATCATCCAAAGTATCACCAAGAAGCTGATATTGCCCTAATCCTTCAGCGAAAATGAGCTGGGTATGGCCGCCCGAAACCAGCAGTACTAAAAAGGGAAACTCAAGCGAAGCGTTTTCCATTTTGGCTGCCAATAAATGCGCTTCGAGGTGGTGAACCGCCAGTGCAGGAATTTGCAGTCCAAAGGCCAAGCTTTTAGCAAAACACGCACCAGTCAATAATGCACCGATTAAACCGGGGCCAGCCGTATAGGCAATCGCATCGAGTTCAGAAAGCCCCAAGCCCGCTTCCTCTAAAGCCTGATTGACTAGCGGGATTAGATGTTTCACATGATCTCTAGATGCCAACTCTGGAACCACGCCACCAAATTGTTTATGAAGAACAATTTGAGAATACAGCGCATTCGCCATTAAACCGTGTTGCTCATCATAAATAGCGACACCCGTTTCGTCACAAGACGTTTCAATACCTAAAACTCGCATGGAACAACCACTCTTAAAAACGTATACACACATTTTACCTGAAGATACTTTTTCGCGAAAAACAAAAGATAAAATCTCGTACCTTTGGGTATAGTATACTTATTTGAGGCAGTGTTCGCCAAATAAACTTGACGGCAGAGGCTAGTGCGACTAAAATTGCCAACCTGATTTGTAATCAATTAAATGAGGAATATTGAATGCCTACCGTTCGCGTAAAAGAAGGCGAAAATCCTGAATACGCTTTACGTCGTTTTAAGCGTGCCTGTGAAAAAGCTGGTATTTTAACTGAATTACGTCGTCGTGAATTTTACGAAAAGCCTACTGCCGAGCGCAAACGTAAACAAGCCGCTGCTGTTAAGCGCCATCTGAAAAAAATATCTCGCGAAGTTTCTACAAACCCAGCTGGCAAGCGTAAACGTAAAAAATAATGAGCATTAAAGAACAAATCACAAGCGACCTTAAAGATGCCATGCGCGCGAAGGATAAACCTACGCTTGACGCGCTGCGTCTTATAACTGCGGCCATTAAACAGATCGAAGTTGACGAGCGAATTGAAGTTGATGATGAACGAATGCTGGTCATTTTAGATAAGCTAGCCAAGCAACGTAAAGAATCCATCAGTCAATTCGAAGCAGCCGGACGTGATGACCTGGTCAAAACGGAGCAGTATGAGCTAACCGTTATCTCACGATACTTGCCTGAACCTCTTTCTGATGAAACCATAAACCAACTCATTGATGAAGCCATTAAAGAAACTAAGGCTGAAAAAATGAGTGATATGGGGAAAGTCATGGCGCTGCTCAAACCCAAAATTCAAGGTCGAGCAGACATGAGCCAAGTCAGTGGGATCATAAAAGCCAGATTAAACGCTTCTTAATTAGCCTTCAGCTATCGGTATTTTTTAAGGGCTTACACGATCAAACGTAAGCCCTTTTGCTTTGTCTTAACGGAGAAGGTAACCCATGACCGGCCTGATACCCCGCCCTTTCATCGATGACTTACTTATACGCACAGACATTGTTGAGTTCATTGACGGTTATATCTCTTTGAAAAAAAGGGGCCAGAGTTATCTCGCCTGTTGCCCATTTCACAACGAAAAAACTCCCTCCTTTAATGTCGTTCCTAAAAAGCAGTTTTATCACTGCTTTGGCTGTGGCGCGAGTGGAAACGCCATTAGTTTTGCGATGAATTATTTAAACCTTGAGTTTGTTGAAGCCGTTGAAACGCTGGCCACTCGCCTAGGGCTTGAAGTGCCACGGGAAAAAGGAAGCGGTGAAACAACAAAAGCTTCTCCAAATCTCTATCAATTGCTCAACAAAGTATCCAGTTTTTATCAGCAAACATTGAAAAACACAGGTCTTGAGGCGGTTAACTATCTAAAAAATCGCGGATTAAGTGGCGAGATTGCTCGCGAATATCAACTGGGTTATGCCCCTCCAGGGTGGCACACGCTTGAATCGATGTTTAAACAAAATCGTAAAGAGCTTATTAGTACTGGGATGTTAATCCAAAAAGACGATGGGAGCACTTATGACCGCTATCGCCAGCGCGTAATCTTCCCAATTCACGACCGCCACGGAAAAATCATTGGCTTTGGAGGACGAGCCATTAAGGACGATCAGAAGCCCAAGTACTTAAACTCCCCAGAAACTATTTTGTTTCAGAAAAATCGTGAATTGTATGGATTGCATCAGGCACTGCAACATGGCGCCCAGCTACCCTTTATCATTGTTGTTGAAGGCTACATTGATGTGATCGCACTAGCGCAATTTGGTATTCCGCAAGTTGTGGCGACTTTAGGTACCGCCACAAGCGCTTATCACGTTCAACTTCTAAGTAAATACACCAAAAAAATTATTTTTTGCTTCGATGGCGATAAAGCTGGCCGCCAAGCCGCTTGGAGAGCATTGGAAAGCGCCTTACCGCATCTAAACGCGGGGCTTGAAGCCCATTTTAGCTTTTTACCTGAAGGACAAGATCCAGACAGCTTAATTCGAAACGAAGGAAAAGAAGGGTTTCTTAATCATTTGAATAAAGCTTCTTCATTCAATCAATTTTTCTTTGCCACCTTAACTAAAGAGCTAGACAGCACCACATTAGCCGGAAAAAGCCAACTGGTGAATGCAGCTAAGCCTTATTTACAAAAAATGAATGAAGGGCCTTACCGTCAGTTAATTATCGATGAATTAGCACTTTTAACCCGAATTGATGCACATCGCATCCACCAACTGGTTGCCGAAAAAACGGATGAAAAAATACCAGAAGCGATCGTCAATATTACCCGCTCACCCTTAAGAATTGCCCTGGCACTTTTGATTCAAAATCCTGAATTATACACCCGATGTGAAGATAAATTAAAAGAAATTGTACTCGATGATCCAAAGCAAGCAATCCTAGAACGCTTAATGCGGTTTATTGCCCAACAACCGAATGTTCAAACCGCTTCTTTAGTGGAGCATTGGCGTGACACCCCCCTATTTGAACCACTAAATAAGCTAGCGGCCTGGGAGCATCAAGTTTCAGAACAAGCTTTAGAAAAGGAGTTGGTTGACAACGTAGTGTTTCTTGCGAAACAATCACATGAAAAAAAAATTGCCCATTTACTTGAAAAATCTCGAAATGAGGGCTTAACTGATACAGATCGCCTAGTGCTTCAGAAACTATTAAAACAAAAGCACCAGAGCGCTGAAGATGAAAATGCAAACTTGGAATAGCTGGTATGTTAAGGCAAGCCGGTTTATAATTAAACTAATTAATTTTTTAAAGCTTTTAGAATGTCCATAAACATGAATGATCAAGAACAGCAACGCTCACAAATCACCAAAGTAATCAGCCTTGGAAAAGAACAAAATTATCTGACGTATGCTCAGATCAATGATTTGTTGCCCAATATCGTTGATACTGAACATTTTGATGTCATTATTAGCATGCTTGAAGGCATGAACATCAAAGTCTTTGAACAACCACCCAGTGAAGATGAGCTTGCCCTGCTCGGCAATACGGAAGAAGCGCCAGAGGACGTAGAAGAAGCCGCTGCCGTTCTAGCCTCCGTTGATAAAGAAACCGGGCGAACTACCGATCCAGTTCGCATGTATATGCGCGAAATGGGCACCGTGGAACTCCTAACTCGCGAAGGTGAAATTAGCATTGCCAAACGCATTGAAGAAGGCATTTATCAAGTTTTAAAGTCACTCGCCCATTATCCTGAAACCGTTGAATTGGTGCTTAAAGATTATAAACGTGTGCTTGCTGAAGAAATGCGCTTAAGCGAAATCATCAGTGGATTTTCTGATGCCGAAGAAGAGGCCCCTCCTTCTAATATTGGCTCCATGTTAGAGGACACCGAGGAAGGCGCAGCTGCGGAAGATCTCGACGACGAAAGCGATGATGACGATGGCGATGGAAGCATCAGTGATGACGATGATGGCCCAAGCCTCGAAATTGCCCAAACTTATTTTGACGAGTTGGAAATCAACTTCAAATCTGCAATGGTCGCTTTAAAAGAACATGGCCGAACTTCTAAGAAAACGATCGAACTTCTCGAAGTGATGTCCGACTCATTTTTAAAATTAAAATTAACATCTCGCCAAGTCGATAAGCTAACTCGCCATTTCCGTAATCTGCGAAATCACATTCGTGAATTTGAGCGTTCTATTATGAAGCTTTGCATTGAGCGCGCAAGAATTCCTCGAAAGCTTTTTATAGACACCTTTCCAGGGCAAGAAACCGATATCAGCTGGGTTGAGACCTTAGTCAGCAAGCACAGTAAAAAGTTGGATCTTGATAAACTTGCTGAATATACTGATGAAATCAAACAAATTCAGTCCAAGCTAGCAGACTTTGAGAAAGAATATGGCTTAACCATCAGTGAAATTAAAGACATCAACCGCAAGATGTCGATTGGTGAGGCTAAAGCACGGCGCGCCAAAAAAGAAATGGTTGAAGCTAACCTCCGCCTCGTGATTTCTATTGCTAAGAAATACACAAACCGTGGTTTGCAATTCCTTGATTTAATTCAAGAAGGCAACATCGGCCTTATGAAAGCCGTTGATAAATTTGAATATCGCCGTGGCTATAAGTTTTCAACCTACGCCACGTGGTGGATCCGACAAGCCATTACCCGCTCAATCGCGGATCAGGCTCGCACCATTCGTATTCCTGTGCACATGATTGAGACCATTAACAAATTAAACCGCATCTCAAGACAAATCCTACAGGAAACCGGCCGCGAAGCGACACCTGAAGAATTAGCCGAAAAAATGGATTTAAGCGAAGATAAAATTCGAAAAGTCCTAAAAATTGCTAAAGAACCGATTTCAATGGAAACCCCTGTGGGTGATGATGAAGATTCTCACCTTGGCGACTTCATTGAAGACAGCAATATCGATTCACCCATTGATTCTGCCGAATCCGAAGGGTTACGCGAAGCCACTCTAGAAATTCTCGAAACCTTAACCCCAAGAGAAGCGAAGGTATTACGCATGCGATTCGGAATTGAAATGAACACGGATCACACCTTGGAAGAAGTCGGAAAACAATTTGACGTAACGCGTGAGCGAATCCGCCAAATTGAAGCTAAAGCTCTAAGAAAACTGCGCCACCCCTCACGCTCTGAAAAACTCCGCAGTTTCTTAGAAGGTGACGAATCATAAAAAAAATTACCCTTTCTTTCTGAGAGAGAAAGGGTAAAAATAACCAATATTAAGACTTCAAACGCAAAAAATTACATAAAATTTCTGGCCTTATCCACCAGATCCGATTAAAATACCCTCCTCCGGGCCCATAGCTCAGTTGGTTAGAGCAGCGGACTCATAATCCGTTGGTCCTAGGTTCAAGTCCTAGTGGGCCCACCAATAAAATCAAGTAGTTACGAGTAGTTTTAGAAAAATTGAAACGTTCTGAGGGACACTGATGGGGCACTCAGAAATAACAAATGACAACAATCCATCTATTAGTACAACCAACCACATGGAAGATTATCTGAAGTAACAACCTGTAGTGATGTAAAAATGGATGTAAAGAAGGAACTAAATAATGAAAAAGAATTTAGCAGTATTAGGTATCACTCTGACCCTTGCGACTATCCCTTGTTCACCAATCTACGCCAAGAAAATTTACCCTGCTGAAATCATGGGAAGAGATTTGCTTATCCCGGGGCTTGGTTGGGCGGGACATGTTGGTATTGCTACAACTTATATGATGTCTCCTGCAGGAATGGGAAACAACGCAGATCAAGTGATAGAAGTACTTAATGAAAATCCAGTGGGTCAAGTCAACTCAATTAGCAATTTTAAATCTCGTTCAAAATATTGGGGTAGTAAATATGGTGTGGCTGATAGAGGTGTAGTTGGCTACAACATACTTGTTGAAGCTAATCATCAGCGGTGGTGGTGTCCTAAATATACCAACGACACTAACTATCATATTGGCTCTGGAATTCCCACAACAGGTCAGGTTATTGAGTGTGGAACTTGGCGTTGTGATACCTATGCTTGGTGGGCTTTTTACAGTCAAGGTTTAGATACAATGCCTGGACGTGTATGGCTACCAAGGAACTTATTTAATTTTTTCCCTTATTATAATGATGAAAGATTCGCTCTAGAGTCATCTGAACAACCGTCAGAAATTTTAGCGCATAAATCTTTAGAAAATGTGACCGCTGAAGAGCTTAATGAAATGCCATATGAGGAGTTTCAAATGATAATGGACACTCCACCTGTTCACTATGTAACATCACCATCCACTGTACAAATGCAATTTGCTTATAATTCAAATTTAAACGATGTTAAACGCGGAATTATGATTGATAGGCTCATTGCGGATGATACTGAAACCGATTTAGTCAAAAAATTATTAAACCTATATAATGAAACGGACAACATAGAAGTAAAAAATAAAATTGTTCAAGGCTTGATGCTTTATAATCAAAGGCATAGAAATGTTAAGTATTACATTAAAAATGACCAGCCCTTACTAAAAGGTTTCTTTACTGAGTTACTTGATTCCAAATCCTTAAACCCAAAAATGGCTGATGACGCGATCAGGGGTTTCATTGATACACATTCTTCTGAAGAAATAATGATTAGCCGAGATAAAATTGATAAATGGTTACCAACAACAGGCCATTATTCATCCATCATGTTGAAGTACACATTAGTTCACAAATCAAAAGACCTTCAACCTATCTATATAAAATCCATAGTTGATGAACTTCGTAAGGCTAACAATTCTGATCTGGATAGTTATTTGTTTGGTCCATTATCTATCGGTTATCAAGGCACAGGGAAAAATTTACTGGAACCAGAGTCTAAACAAATAGTTGCGGATTATTTAAAAGAAGTACGCTATAAATACACTCCTCAAGGGATTAAAGCTAATCCTAAAGACACACATCGAAATACTACTGCGCCCTATTATTTTGAATTAATTAAACATATGGGCATGTAAACTTCTCCATGCGCCAGAAAATATCTGGCGCAGCAATACCTGTCAATATTCCCATTGCTATTTAAAAATACTATTAGCCCACTGAACAAATTCAGTCATATTCATTAAATCGATTCTACGACCTGAGATAGACGATTCCCTTATATTAAATTGATCACACGCATCACGCAGCCAATCAACTGCTCCAGGCTTTGCCCCGCCACCATCAAGGTTAAATCTGGATTCAGCTTTGTTAGTTATTTTGTTCGCCTTCTGTATCGTTGTATTATCAGCGATATGCCTTTTCCCAATGCTTGATAATTTAAAACTGATAACCTGGTGCTTTATTGTTTCCGGCAGTTCTATCCTATTTCTGCTAATTTCTCTAGGAGCCACAACAAATCTCAGCACAAAGATTATACACTCGTGCAAACTGGGAGATATTCAAAATGCCAGTTTAAGTATTGACTATACTGGGTGCGAGATTTTTAAAGCATATGGAATAAAATTAACATGCAGTGCGAAACAACCTGTTTATCATGTTAATAATATAAATATCCTTTGGCGCATAGGAGAGTATTATTTACAAGACAACAATAATTTGGATACAAAATTCATTATGCCTACAGAGCATATTCTGTCTATAGGCATCAGGCAAGCCAGTGAGACATAGTTTTTTCTAATAATGAAACAGCGCTGTCTCGCTTTTCATCTGGCATTTTCTTGATATTTAAAAGCTTCCATTGCACTGCTGGTAATTTTTCCAATGTATCACTAAAGCTAAGAGACCAATCAGGCTCGCCTTTTTTAAATGACAACAAGAAGTCATAATCTTCTTTTGTAAAATGTTTTTTTAATTCCTTTACCATTAACGATGGTGTCTGATTGAGTTCTTCTAGCGATACAAATTGAACTGTCATCCCCTTAAACTCACTGTGATACATATTAGTAATATCTTTCCAACGAGGATTCATTATTTCAGCCAAAGGCCTCTTATGGCTTAATAGATAAGTTAGAAACCCCTCAAATATAGCCCTATCAATCGACTGATTTTCCAATAAATTTTTTACGTCATACAAATCTCTGGGATGTTGCCTATCCATTGCTGCACAGAGCTTCCCGCCATATAAATCAGGCAATGAAACAACCTGAATAGAAGCATAGCCAAATTCATTTTCAACCACCTCAACTACATCTAGCTCTGTCGGTGGCAATAAAGTACCTCGGGCAACCGGCGAGACTTCAATTTTCACCTGAATACCTCGATTATCAATAACAATAATCCTCATCTCATCTGGATTATTATCTTGCAATGTTGCCGATAACTCTGGTATATCATTTATGCTTTCAGCAACTTTGCTTAAAAGTGCACGAATATTTCCCAGTGCAACTGATCTTGGTTCAAATGGGAGATAAGCTAAATCAATATCTACTGATAATCTAGGAAGGTTCTGAACAAATAAATTGATTGCTGTTCCTCCCTTTAATGCAAAATCCTTTTCATGCTCAATTAATGGAATTAAGCGCATTAACAGCGCTACCTGCTTATAATATATGGAATCTCTATTCATTCTCATTCACTACTTATAAATTCTTCTGGTACGGTTATGAAGTACTGTTTATCTAATTTCCCATTGCTTACAACATGACGCTTCCCTGAGCCAAGATTAATTTTTGAAACATCAATTTTTTTCATCCACTGATGTTTAAAGTAATTCCCAAGAAAAAGAAATATACGGTTAGTTTGTACTGCATTACTTCTTTCTAATAGGCTTTGAACTTTTCTAGGGCTTAAATTGACTAATCCCTGAAAGATTTGGGCTGCATGAGTGAATGAAATATGTGTTGGCACCTCTTCCAGTAACTCATAAACCGCCAGCTCCACTGAGCTTACTTTCAATTGAACCCCGTCGACTTTTAAATCAGTTAAATCTGCATCTTTCACAACACTTAATTTTGAAGTCCTGAGAATATGCCAGTTGACCAAAGTCTCAGCCTCCCACATTGTAGGGAAACTCATAAACCACTTTGGTAGTACAGAGTTTGTTCTAATATTCAGCCAAATACTATTTTCTCCCATTTGTATATAATGTGCTTTTCCTTGCAATGCTAAACTACTTAAACCTGCAACATGTATATTTTCATTCTGTTGATATTGTAAGCAGTGAACAGCTTGTTGCCACTGTGGTTGTTTTCCAGCTCTATAATATGCGCCGACACCCAGTCTAACCAGCCAGTTGCTTTCACAGTATTTTCTTGCGAGCTGTGGTGAAATACCTTGGCTGGATAACCAAGACTGGATCACAATATCACCGGGCACTATGGTATTTAATAATTGGTTTATTTTTTCCGACATAGATACACTTTTAGTTTAACTATATATGTAAAAATAAACCAAAGAACAAAACTAGTCAATCTTATCACCCTCTTTTAGTTTATTTTTTTCAATATAGATAAACTAAAAGTTTAACTAAGCTGGTATTTTTAAACTATCTCCATAGCTTCAATAGGTATCTCTTCTTTTTGCAACATATGCTTCAAAAGAAAATTACTAATCTGCTGCATCGGCTTACGCAATCGCTCGACATCTTTCATAATGTATCCTGCGGTTACATCATTATTCATTTTATGATTAAGCAATCGTTTAAGGGCATAGGCCGGTAAATCAATACTGTCCGCAATAGTGGCAAATGTTCTTCGGAGATCATGCAGAGTGAAAGAGACGCCTGATAATTCCACTACCCTTTTAACCGCCTTTTTGGGGTCATAGATATAGCCTGTTTTGCTATTGGCTGGAAAGACATATTTACTTGTTTTATCTCGACTTCGCCTTTCCATTAATTCATAAATAAAATCAGGCATAGGTAAAGTATGGATCTCATGATTTTTAGTATCTTGCAAGGTAATGGTACGTAACTTTAGATCAACATCTTCCCAGCGTAGTGATGCCGCTTCCATTTTTCTCATACCAGTAAAAAGCAACAATAGAAAATAATCATGCCATAACAGTGCATTTCGGTAGTTATCCTGCTCAACCAGTCTAATCACTCCTTGATACCAGTCAGCCAATTGATGAGATTTAATAACAGTTTGTTTCCTATCAACTCTATACCAAGCCTTAGTATGACCAAGGTATTTTATTGGATTCATGGTAATGATGGGCTGTCCATCACTCGTGTAGTATTGATTCATGGCAAAATTAAACAATGCTCGTAATACTCTCATAGCATTGTTTGCACGCGCTTTACTATTACTGGCGCCATGCTGTAAATGACGTTTAGAAATCATCTCTCTGGTGATGCTAACCAACGGTTTATCCAGCCAATCGGATACCACTTCACCCAATACTTTTTCATAATCATATCTGGTGCGAGGCTTCAAATCTTTTCGAATCTTTAAATAATCTTTGAAAACATCCCTCAATGTCATGGCTTCAACTTTTCGAGCCTTCTTTTCTGCCACAGGATCTTCCCCTCTGGCAACACTGCCCAGCATACTTCTTGCTTGCTTTCTCGCTTCTTCAACGGTAAGTACGCCATATTTACCTAAGGTCATCCGTTTTACCTTGCCATTAATACGAGTTTCAACAATAAAACTTTTGACCCCATTAGCGGTAATTCTAAGAGCAAACCCTTTTAAACTTTCATCTCGAAAAAATGACTGAGGTTTGCCAGGAATCGCTTCTAATTTATCAACAATGGTTTTGGTTAATTTTATTCCGTTAATGGGTGCAGCCATATCTGTCTCCGAAAAATTCGTGTAGACGCCATGTAGACGAAATGTAGACAGTTTATTTCAAATAAAAAATTTGTCAATAAAAGTTATTACGGCCTATATCCATTGATTTTTAAAGGCTTTTTGAAAGAAGATAAAAAATATTAAAAGGTGCTAAAAGCGGTATTACTCAGACTCATAATCCGTTGGTCCTAGGTTCAAATCCTAGTGGGCCCGCCATTTTTTTATATAAAAATCAATAGATTATGTTTAACATTAATAATGTGCAAAAATAGGCTTCGGGATTATTTCGTATTTAATTATGATGTAAACTCACGAAAAATTTAAATTATCATTATATTTTTAGGTTAATTTTTAACTCGTATGATCATACTACGATATATATGAGTTTATTTTGACTTTTTATTTATTGAAGTAAAAAAGTCATTGTCCGTTGGTTCTTAAAATAAGACTTTACTATAGATAAAGTAGCTCCTAAATGGAGAAGAGATCATTGTTGTTAATAACGGTTGGTGTCATAAAAATGATGGCTAAGTGCGTATTTCGGCTGATTCGAACGGTGATTACGGTTTTGATCCGAACGGCGATTTCACTGCATTCGAACGCTCGAGTCATAATCAAGAAAGATGATTAT
>NZ_CAAAIW010000006.1 GCF_900640115.1 Legionella yabuuchiae | reverse complement strand
CATCAAGAAGTGGAACCGACAATGGAAAATAAACCTTATCGAGCAAAACAACCCCCAGTGGCTTGATTTGGGCATCGGATTATTTTGATGGATGGTTGCCCGCCTGCGCGGGCATGGCAGGTTTTTTGTCATGTACAGAGAAATATACTGATAACTCTTGGACAGGTGCATGAACGTCAAATCGCAAGTTCGATAATCAATCGTTTTTCAAGACAGACAAAATCAACCATGTACGCGCTTATTGGTACCTGTCTCTTAAATTTAAATCCGAGTCTATTCGCTCGAAGAGGATACCAAAGATGCCGCTCAGCATCAGTGCTGTTTTTTCGTAAATGGCGAGCATGTGGTCTTAGCGTAGATTGTTCCCTTTCCCTCTCCCCAACCCTCATCCCGCGAAGGACATTATCATACGACTCAAACTCCTAGCGCGGAAGAGGGGGCAGATCGAAGTAAACTGAAACATCTGTGCTCAGATTAAAATTGAGAAGATTGCAAAAAAACGTTAGGGACGTTGTCTAATGTATGATGAAGCGATTGGATTTGATCATGCGTCATTACTTAAATTTTAAGCTTTAGATTAGCATAATCTATGTGATTTGAACCAGGATGGTTTCCCTTTGAAAAAGTGATGGATTAAGGATTATTTTGTTGTAATTTTGCCCATATTTCGTTACTATGGTTCGCAATGAAGTAAAAGGTAACCGATGCCAACATTACAATCCACTCAAGCTGAACCTTTACAAGATATTGCGCTTCGATACGTTCAGGGCGAACCTCTTGAAGTTATCGCGGTACGTCTGCAAGCAGAGAGCTCTAAACTCAAGCTTTCATGCAAAGAACTATACAAATCCTTGTCTGTTAAAAATTTTAATAATCCTTATATTATCGCCTTTCTTAAAAGCTTAAATATCAAGAAATCTCCGACTGGAGAAGTCGGGGAGTTTGAAACGTTCATTACGAATTCTGCTAGTTTTTATGATTTATTAGTCAATCTAAATTATGCCGGCTATCACCACGTTGAATGTTTGCTTAAATTAATCGACAAAGCTCATCCTCCGCGAAATACGGCATTACTCTTTTCATTAGTATCGCTATTCTCTGCTGGTTTAGTCACCCTATTTCATTTCAAAAAAGATTTCTTTGTAACGCTTCTGGAGTGGGGATTATCTGGGATTCATTGGTTGGGTAGAACCTTTTCAATCTTAAAAAATATTCCTTTGCTTGGGATGCTTTATAACAGCCTAGACTTATTAAGCAGTTGGATTGTTATGGCGTTTAAAAAAACCCAGCCGGCGAGGCAAAGAGTTTATGATCTTTTATTTAAAACCGTACAATCTGCATTAACGATCACAGCCTATGGGTTAATGTTTTTGGCAGGGGGAACGCTTGCGTTTCCCATAGCAATTTTGTTTATTTTGAGTGCCGCAACAGACGTCCTTAAGAGCCTATTTATTCTTTACAAAAACTATCGCGATCTAAATAATATAACCAAGCCAGAAGATGATGCTTCTTGGGAGAGCATTGCGGAGTATGAGCGAGCCAAAAATCTATTGCAAAGTACGGTGCGTTCTGTTTGGTTAAAGCTTGGCATTGCCATGCTGATTACCGCGGCCGTAATCGTCTGGTGTCTTTCCCCTCCAAGTCTGATTCTTTCCGTCGTTTGTTGCGCGTTTATTTGCTTATTAACGCTTTCCAGTATTTCTTTTTCCAATGTGATCAAACATTCGTACGCGCAAAAATTGCAAGAATCGATAGCCAATATTAAACCCTCAAACGATCCAGAGTTGTATCCCTCAACCCAAAGAGGATTTAATAATCATGCCGTTGAGTTTAATCACCACCAAGCGGAACTTGAGCGGCGTGAAGAGATACTTGCACATCGTGAACAGGAATTAAATCAAAAAGCGTTGGTGCTTGACGCTCGTGAGCATGCAATCACCGATACCCTTGCAGCACTTTCTCTCCAAAAACATTCTTTCTTTTCTGGAACAGCGGCAAATTCAGCGCATGCGCTCGATCCTCATCCTAATACGCCAAGCTTACCAGCATTAGGAGCGGCAAGTGAGTAACTTTTAACCTAATTAAAAAACTAGGAAGCTCATAGAAATATCGCTACAATGGCCTGTTCAGTTCGAGCAATATGGATAGCCATGAAGTTCACCTTAATTTGGATAGCCTTAACGTTTTCCACCTTCAGTCTTGCTGCTTCATCCTGGGTTTATGAAATTCAATTAAAACTTCCCATCACAAATAAAAAACAAGCGTTTCACAATGCCTTACAACAAGTGGTTGACCGCCTAACACCTGGGCCAAACGATCATGAAAATCCTATTATCAATTCAGCGAACCCTATGGAGTATATCGAAGCGATAGATAAAACCGCAGGGACGCTCAACTTACGGTTTAAACCTCGTGCAATAGATTCCCTCATGATCAAAGCAGGTCAACAACCATGGATCGTGAATCATCCTAAAATAAAAACCTGGGTGTGTCGTTTTTTTAAACGCGAACTGACCTGCCTTTATCCTAAAAATGAGCCTGATATTTTCGCAGTCCTTCTAAAAGCTGCTCAAGAGAAAGGATTAAACCTTGAGTTTCAAACCGAACCTTCCGAGCGAGAGTTTAAAATAACCGAGTTGAACTTAATGGATATTGAAGCGTTCATTGCCAAGACCAACATGCAAAAATCCGACGCTGTATTGTTGCTAAAATTATACCCCTCAACCTCAGGCCAAGATGATATGGAAGATTGGCGTTTATATTATCACGGTACAACTTCCCCATATCTGTCTCAATTATTGCAACGACCGCCCAGAGAACTTGGAAAACCATCTTTTGCAGGCGTCAGCCAATTTTTGTTTGAACAGGGAGAAGAAGTCGAAAAACCAACACATGCCGTAGATATACGCATTGGCAATATTCAAACCGCCAAAGCCTATCATTATGTGGCAAGCTATTTAAAACAAATCCCTGGTGTTAAGCATACAAGACTTAACAGCGTGACAGAGGACGCGGTATTATATACACTTGATATAATCATACCAACTGAGCTTCTGGAAATGCGGTTGGCACAAAAATTTACCTCTCTACCCAGTCCGGATGGGGATGAAGGAATAATTAACTTTCGATTAAAAACATGATCTTACGAAATATACCGAATGCTTTAACCGTGACTCGTTTGATTCTCATCATTCCGTTTTTGATCTTTTTGTTTCAACAGCAGTATGAAATCGCCTTGTATATCTTTTTTATCGCAGGGATTACCGATGGCCTAGATGGCTGGTTGGCGCGGCATTTTCACTGGCAAAGTTCATTTGGTTCCTTTGTGGATCCTCTGGCGGATAAACTTCTTATCGCCTCAAGCTTTATATCCATCGCGCTTATTGGCAAATTGCCCTGGTGGTTAGTGGTCTTGGTGTTCTTAAGAGATCTAACCATTTCTTTCGGTGTAATTGCTTGGTACTGGTTTATTCAGCGCAAGCTTGATTTTGAGCCCACTCGACTGAGTAAGCTTAATACGTTGCTGCAGCTCACTTTGGTGGTTCTCTGTCTTTTTAATCTGGCTTATTTTGAGTTGGTTCCTTATCTTACTCATTTTTTAATTATATTGACGGCTCTTACAACCACTGCAAGTTTTATAGACTATGTATGGACTTGGGGTAGAAAAGCGTTTTCCAGTACTAACCCCATCCAATGAATAAACAACTTGCCCTAGCCATCCAGTTAAATGATGAAGCGACTCTAATGGACTTTTGTTGGAGTGGGAATTTGTTGCTAGAACAACAGCTAGCCAATGTTTTAAACCATACTGGAGAGCGCTTTCTTTATTTGTGGGGAAGCCCTGGCAGCGGAAAATCGCATCTTTTGCAAGGATGTTGTCAAGCTACCCAAGCCTCCGAATCCGCCATTTACCTTCCCCTTCATTTATTGCATGAAATGGGGCCTGAACTGTTAGACGGCATTGAAGAACAGGACTTAATTGCGCTGGATGATATTCATGCCATCGCAGGTAGGGCAGACTGGGAAGAAGCCATTTTTCATTTATATAATCGCGTACGTGATAAAGAAGCCTCAAGACTCATCATGAGCGGCCTCGTTGCGCCTAAGCACTTATCTATTCAATTACCTGATTTGCAGTCCCGCTTAAGCTGGGGCCTGGTAGTGCAATTAAATGAACTCGATGATGAAAACAAAGTGAATACCCTTAGAACACTGGCTAGAAAACGAGGGTTTGATCTACCCGTTGGTGTCGTTCAATTTTTATTAAACCGCTGCGCAAGAAATATGCATGACTTGCAGATCCTTTTAAACAAATTGGATGAAGCTTCATTAAGAGCGCAAAGAAAAATTACCATACCTTTTGTAAAAGAAATTTTAGAGATTTAAAAATAGTTAATCATTCATGATTGCGGGCTAAAAAGTGAGCATGATTGCTCAATAGATCCTAAGCCATGAGAAGAAAGCTTCACTAATGCACTGTCAGATACAGCGCGCGTCAAACGAGGCCTAAAAAATCTATTGGAATAATTAATCTCTCCATCTTGCTCAAAAGAAGGGATCCATTGAGACTCCGTCTCTAATTCATTCTTCACATTATCTTGTTGATAGTTAGTCTGTAAAGAAAGTTTTTCTTCTAGTAAATCAAGCTTTTCAAGTTGCTTATCTACCTCGCTTTCATCTGAAAACGTTTCAATTTTTTCTTTATTTAATCCAAACCAACCTGAAACTAAATTTTCAACGCCAGGCCTTTCTAGGTACCAGTAAAGACTAAACGCCGCAAGGCCTGCTAAAACACTTACAAGCAAAATGGGAGGGAAGGTTACCCCAACCGAGCTCCCGATCAACCCTGCGATTGCAATCCCTAGAGACTGACCCGTAAAAAAACCACCGCTAAAGAACAATACCCCTGTTATGGCGCCTACGAAAGATTTAGTCGCGTTTATCACAGGATTGTTAAGTGATCGCTTATATTCTTCGCGAGCGTCTTTTAAAGCCTCAAAGCGCAAGCGAAGCATTCCTATCATCTCGCGCATTTCATCTAATTCTTTAATCGTTTTTACTTTATGAAAGTGTTGATCAATGTATTTTCGAAGCCTTTTTATTTCAAGCGTTTGTTCTAGAAAGACATCCAGTAATTTAGGGGTTTGCTTAAATTTGACGCCAAGATTGTCTGAAATGCCTGCCAAATCAAATCCATAAAAAACAGCAACAGATAACACCGAAAACACGATTCCAGCACCAATTAAAACAAGAGGTGAAACACCGGGTAATAAGCCAAGTAAAGAGGCAACCCCATCAAACCCTTCGCAAATAGCCAATAACGTGCCTGCTGCCGCCAAAGCAAAAAAAATGGCTTTGCGATACCAAGGTTGTTTAGGTTGTGGTGTTAAAGTTTCATTCTGTAGAGATTGTCTTAAATCTTGCAGTAAGGACGCATTAAAAGACTCAAATAAAAAACGTGTGCTCTTATCGCATGGATGCTTCTGTTTGAGCCAAGCGATTAATTCGCTTCGTTCAACCGCCTGTGGCTTTTTCTTCCAATGGCCTAACCTCTCATCATTAGTTACGGCAATAATTTGACTGAGCAACGTTTGTGAGGTTGGGCTTAGTTCTAACGTTGTTGCGGTTGGGCTTAGTTCTAACGTTGTTGCGGTTGGGCTTAGTTTTAATGAGGTAGGCATTGGCAGTAATTCACAACTATGCTTAAAGTTTCAGCATAATATACCTTAAAATACTTAAGAATATATTAATTTATGCCATGATATACCTACCTCGCGTCCAAAATCTTATATAGAACTGACTTCCTTCAAGTTATTTTCTTCACAACGTTGGCCCGTTTCATTGGCTTTCGGTTTGGTATATTTAATTCCCATAAGCCGAATTAAGTACGGCGAGGTTAGCCACATCACAAGGGCAATGGCTAAAGTTACGAGCCCGATGTAAGAAAAAACTTCAGTATAGATGTACAGCGACTCAACTCCGAATTGTAGATTTTCTGGCAGAGCGGTGAATGATGCAACGTAGGCTCCCACAAAACCCGCAATCGCAGGAGTCAGGAAAAACATTCCCATGACAAACCCAGTAATGTGCACAGGCACCAATTCTGCAACCATGGCTACCCCTAGCGCGGATACCATCAGCTCACCGACACTTTGAAAAAAATAACTCGCGATAAGCCACCAGGATGAAACCATTCCCAATTCATTATGAAAAAATCTCGGAAAATATAGGATCAAAAAGCTTAACCCACATAAGGTCATTCCTGCTGCAAATTTATACGGCATGGGAAAAAGAACTTGTTTGCGATGTAAGGTTTCATAAAGCTTTGCCAAGATTGGACTCATTAAGATGATCCAAATCGGATTTAACGCTTGGAAACTTTGAGGATCAATAGTTACGCCAAAGAGCGTTGGATATACATTATTCACGGCAAATAAATTAATTGAGGTTGGCATTTGTTGGTATAACACAAAGAAAATAACCGCTTCAAACATCAAGATGAGTGCCACCACCATTTTTAATACGACAAGTTTTTTTTCTTGCCGCATGTACCTAAGGTACACCGCCATAACAACAGCAATAACAACCCAAAGAATATTTTCAGCGATCATAACGTGTTGCAAGAGATACGCTGAAATTTCGGTTGCAACGATAATACCCAAAACAATAACTGCCCATTGAGTCATCGAAATGGATTTTTGATCCGCGTAGGTATTGATTGAGTCGATATGGGCGCGTTGATACCAGTAATTAATTAACCCCAGCAGCAAGCCTAAAAAACTTAAAAAATACGCGTACGGATAACCGTAGGCGGTTGAAATGCTCGGTCCAATAAATAAAGCGATGGTTGAGCCTAAATTAACCGCCATATAATACAGCGTAAAACCGCCGTGTAATCTTGGATCGTTTTCTTTATAGCACTTGGATAACAAATTAGATGGGTTTGCTTTAAATAAGCCGTTACCAACACAAATGAGTCCTAATGCCTCAAATACATACTCACGGCTTACTAAGGAAAGCGCTAAATAGCCAGCTGATAACGTAAATAGCCCTAGAACAATAGTGCGTTTCGTCCCTAAGATTTTATCGCCTAGATAGCCACCCAACGCCACCATTCCATACACTAAGGCAGAAAAAGCACCGAAGGTATAAAAGGCTATTTCATCGTCGTAACCGAGAAAACGAATGAAATATAAGGTCAGAATGCCTTGCACGGTGTAAAAACCAAACCGCTCCCAAATTTCAAGCATGAAAATCATATAGAACGCGCGGGGTTGATTCCGAAACAAAGCAAGCATTTGTTTCCCTTATAAAAAGGAGGCGGTCATTACAACTTATATTAATTTTTTTCAAACCACAAGTGGATGATTTTGGTGAACACAGACTATTTAAAATAACGGCAATTCGCAGTATTCTGTTACAGTTCGAAGCTATTCTGTAGATGGCCTGAACCCGTTAGAGCAGGTAGGCGATGAGAGGAGCTCCGTCGTGATAGCGTCTTCATCCCCAAGTTGGTTTTGCGTCTGTCTAGGCTTATTATCAGAGAAAAATTTTATCTCATGTTTCCCCCCATCCTGCTCAGGCTTATCAACTTCAGCAGAGTCACGCTCATCCAAAGGCTGCATTGCTAGTCCGAATTGAGCTCCAGACTCATTTTGCTCATCGACCGTTGTTTCCTTGGTCGAGTTAAATTGCCGGGTTATCCAGGAGCCAAGCTGTTTCAACAAAGGAATTCCGAACCTTGCGGTGACGTATAAAAAACCAGCAGCAGCGACGCCTGCGATGATGGCTAATCCAACCGGTGGCAGCATATAACTAATGGTAATTCCAATAATGACGATTACCGATAAGCTGATGCTCACTATTTTATCCAGCATTGCAGTCGAATTTAGCTTACGAAAGGTTTGTTCTAAATAAGCTTGATGATTCTTCAAGTGAATCAGGCCACGTTTAGCCGCTTCCAATTTCTTCAGGAGCGGTCTCATGTCCCCGATAAGCTCAGTGCATTTTGACTTATCCTTTTCCGCGAGAGCCTCCTCTAAGAGATAATATTGAGGTAAAAGATGCGCATTAATATCCGTAATTAATTGCTCTTGCATGGCAATTGCTTTTTTGACCTGGACTTGCTGTTCTTCTATTTCCAAGCGCTGATAAAGCAAACTGGCCATTCCTATAACTCCAGCGCCTAAGCCGAGAAATGCAGCACCGATGCTAAATCCAGGAGCAATGACCGGAAAACAGGCAACCAAGATACCAATGGCCAACATTACTGCGGATAAAGCCCACCGCGCATTTTTAGAAACGGTGGGATTGATTTTTTTACCGCTAACCAAAGCGTTTACATATTCAGCAGGGGTTCGGAAAAAGTTAACGGCTGTAAACCCTAACGCACCTAGATGAAGCGCGCCAGATAGCGCTTCTATTGAATGCGCTTGATGGGGGTGATCAAAATTAATCTCATAACCAACGAAATGAGTAATCTTTTCACCACTGTCTGAAGCAGCCTCACCAAACTTTGCTACAGAAGACATTAGTGATAGTAATGAATAGGGCTTTTCAGGGACTTTACCATCCACAGTGGGCAATGAAATCAGACGCACTAGTTTCTCAAGCGTTTCAAGATCTGCCGCTTCCAACAATAGGTCATCAGATAAGGTTGTTACATTAAATTCTTTAAGCGTCATACCAAAAATCCTTCATACGTTCACAGCATCACAATAATTTTTTGAAGGTGATTTACCTTATAAATTACCAAAAAAAGATTAAGAAAACCTGAACTGAGCTAAGTCTTGCTTTATCCTGCGTAAGTCAACTATATTTTATTTCATTCGATGACTATGACCTGAACGGATTTTTTTACTGCAAAAAAATAAAGTAATCCTTGATTTATCGAAACTTATCCAGTGAAATAACTCTGAATCGGGTATTAATAAATTAGTGAATTTTTATGGCCAAAAAAGCTCTTTATTTAGCCGGCGGCGGTGCGAGAGGTGCATACCAAGCGGGTGTTTTAAAGGCAATCGCTCAAATTTTACAGGTTAAACCTATTCCGTTTGAGATGGTTAGCGGTGTGAGTATTGGCAGCATTAATGCGTCGATACTTGCGCAACACGCTGACGATTTTCCAATTGCCGTGGAGAAACTTGAAACCCTTTGGCGAGATATCCACTGCAATAATATATTTAATACCAGCAACTACGAATTGGGTAAGTCGGTATTTAGAAACATCAGTCATTTACTGATTCGCCAACGCAAAACCGGTTATTTGCTCAATACCGATCCGCTGCATGAATTTATTAATGCCAATATCGATTTTGAGCGCATAAAAACTAATATTAATCACAGGGTGCTGAACACCATGGAGGTGATCAGTAACTGTTATGAAACACAACAAACCATTTCTTTTTATCAACACAATAGTGATGAGTTTGAAGACTGGCATTACCCTCGTCATATCAGCGAGCGTGTTGAAATGGATATGCCACACATTCTTGCTTCTAGCGCACTGCCTTTATTTTTCCCGACCGTTAAAATTAACGGCTTTCATTATGGAGACGGCAGTATGGGGCTCGTCTCCCCTTTGCGAGGAGCGGTTCGTTTCAATGTTGAGAAAATCATGGTTTTGGGAACGCGCCAATTGCCCGCTTTTTCAGATCCCGAAACATTAAAAAATGGTGACATTGGTTTTGCACATATTTTAGGGAACATGCTAAACGGTCTTTTTTTAGACAATCTTGATCGCGATATAGAGATGCTTAATCGCATGAACGACATCGCGCGCTTATTATCAATGTGGAAAAAAAGATATTCGCCTTGGCGGCCTATTGAAACCCTTCACATGCGACCTAGCATAAACATTTCAGCCATTGCGCAAGCCAATTACACCGCAATGCCTGCGGTATTACGTTTGCTGTTAAATGTCCTTGGCGCGAAAAGCCATTCCGGTGATTTATTAAGTTTCTTGCTGTTTGAAAAAGAGTTCACCGGCGAATTAATTGACTTGGGTTATCATGATACGTTAGCTGCGGAAGCGGTCGTCACGGCTTTTTTTGAGTGATGTCAAAACAGGTTGAACTTCTGGTTTAATTCCAAGCCAAATCCAAAATGATTCAGCCGCTTGCTCAACGAGCATTCCTAAGCCATCAATTCCATCACATCCATGCGCTTTCGCCAAAGCAACAAAGGGAGTATCGCAAGCCATGCGATAAGACAAATCATAGCAAAAAGGGTAACCATCCCATACCGAAGCTGGAATAGGCAGCGTTTTATCATCAAGACTTGCCGATGTGGCGTTAATGATTAAATCATAGCTTGAATCCAATGATTCAAAATCAAGGACGGTTAAATGTTCAAATCTAGCTTGTAATGACTCTGCTTTTGAACGCGTGCGATTGACCACCGTTACCTTGGGCGTTTGTGATAATAACGCGGAGATTACACCTGAAGCCGCTCCTCCTGCGCCTAACAGTAAAACCGATTTATTCCGGATAATCAAATAACGCCCTAAATCACGAAGCAAGCCCACGCCATCCGTGTTATCGCCATGAAGATTCCCATCTCGCATCCACAACGTATTGACGGCTTGTGCTTGTTCGGCACGCTCTGTTCGCACCTCGCATAAAGCATAGGCCTTTGTTTTAAACGGTAACGTGATGTTTAACCCTTTACCGCCGGAATTAAAAAAATCGACGACTTGTTGCTCAAACTCGCCATGCTGTATTAATTTTTTTTCATACATTATGCGTTGCCCAGTTTGAGCTGCAAATTGTTGATGAATCACGGGAGAAAGGCTATGGGCAATAGGGTTGCCCATAACCGCAAACATATCGGTCATGTTGTTCTCACACTAAGCTTTTGCTCACTAATTCCCTTAAATCACGAGATAATTCTTTTTTAGCAAGCACTTGCAGTTGATCTTGCATTAAGTCTTGTCTTGTTTTATCTAAGCGTTGCCAGCGAGTAAAAGGGGTTGCAAGACGCGCTGCAACCTGTGGATTGTACTTATCCAACGTTACCAATACTTCACCTAAAAACTCATACCCACTTCCATCTTCAGCATGAAAATGACGGTAGTTTGAGAAACAAAAAGCACCGATTAAGGCCCGTACTTTATTGGGGTTTTTGAGATTAAACGCCGAGTGACTCATGAGTTGACGCACGTGTTCTAACGTTCCGGGCAATTCGCAAAGGGCAAGGGCCATAAACCACTTATCCAAAACGAGGTCATTGTGTTTCCATTGCTGATAAAAGGCATCCATCGCTTGCAAGCGATAGTCCTCAAATGAAGTGTTTACTAACAGATGAAAACTTGCCATTTGATCCGTCATCGTACGCGCTGTTGTAAACTGTTGTTGGCATGCTTCAAGCGCTTCTTTTTCATTGGCTTTCATCATCAACCACAGGCAGATATTTTTTAATTTTCTACGGTTGTAAGCTCGAGAATCCATGGCATGATCTTCTTTTTTCCGCAACGTTTCATACATGTCAGCTACGTCATCAAAAAGGTGAAGGCCGAGTGTTGCACGATAATTATCACGCACTGCTTCTAATAAGCTAACATTGACTAAAGAGAGGTGAGCGGCAATGTCTTCAAATCCCGGTGGAGATAAGACTTCAGCTCTTAACGCTTGATCAAGGCTTTCATCTAATAACAAATGTTGATAAGCGTTTAACAAGGATTCTGGCAAAGTATTTGATGTGGCATTATTCTGATAATGCTTGGTTAAACAGTTGATGGTCAATGTCTGGGCGGCATCCCATTTGGCAAAACCATTGGATTCATATCGCAATAAGTCGGTTAATGCTTCCTCACTGCGTTCGAATTGAAGAGAAATGGGAGCAGAGAAATCGCGCAGCATCGACACCAGCGGCTGTTCTTTCAAGTCGTGAAACTCAAAGACTTGTGAGGCTTCTTTTAATTCGAGTACATCGTGCTGAAGAGTGAGTGCTTGGCCTTTGCCGTCAAACAAGGCAATCCGAATCGGGATGTGAAACGGCTGTTTCTCTTCGCTTTCAGGCGTTGGCCGACAAGACTGCATCACGTGTAAGCGCAAGGTTCCCTCGTTAAAACTGCTTTTTACAAGGACTTCAGGCGTTCCGGCTTGGCTGTACCATAATTTGAATTGGGTTAAATCAACTTGATTGGCATCTTCCATGGCTGCTACAAAATCATCTATCGTCACCGCTTGTCCATCATGGCGTTCAAAATACAAATCCATGCCACGTCTAAAGCCCACGTCCCCAAGTAAGGTATGTTGCATGCGGATTACTTCAGCGCCTTTGTTATAGACCGTTGCGGTATAAAAGTTATTAATTTCTTGATAAGACTCTGGGCGAACAGGATGAGCCATGGCCCCGGCGTCTTCGGGAAATTGTATGTTTCTTAACACTTTGACGTCTAAAATTCGATTCACTTCTCGTGAGTTCATATCACGTGAAAACTCTTGATCGCGAAATACGGTTAAGCCCTCTTTTAAACTTAATTGAAACCAGTCACGGCAAGTGACTCGATTTCCAGTCCAATTATGAAAGTATTCATGGCCAACCACGCCCTCGATATCTAAATAATCGCTGTCGGTTGCGGTATCTGGTCTTGCTAAAATATATTTTGAGTTAAAAATATTTAAGCCTTTATTTTCCATGGCGCCCATATTGAAATCACTCACCGCCACAATCATAAAAATATCCAGATCGTACTCGCGGCCATATTGTTCTTCATCCCAACGCATTGCGCGTTTCAAAGAGTCCATCGCATGCTGGCACTTATCTTCGTTTCCTGGCTCAACATAGATTCTTAAATCAACGGTTCGACCTGAACAGGTTTGAAATGCCTCTTGAACCAACATCAAATCCCCAGCCACTAGTGCAAAGAGGTACGATGGTTTTTTGAAGGGATCCTGCCAAACCACCCAATGCCGGTCTGAATCTGTGGTTCCCGTTTCAATTAAATTCCCATTGGATAGCAACACCGGATATTTGTTTTTATCGGCAACAATTTTTGTGGTGAAGACGGATAATACATCGGGACGATCGGGAAAAAACATAATGCGACGAAAGCCTTCCGCTTCACATTGTGTGCAAAAAAGATGATTGGTGCGATATAGGCCTGAAAGCGCGGTATTTTCTTGTGGGCGAATACGCGTTTCAATATGTAAAGTAAAGGCATCCGGACAATTATGGATATATAAATCTCCATCGCGCAGTTCATAATCGCCTTCATTAAGCGTTTCATCGCCCAGTTTTATCTCAATAAGCTCCAATTCATCGCCATACAAATGCAAAGACCCTGGATGTTCGCGTTCAAACACCATTTGACTCTCTACTCTAGCCTCCTCATCATAGAGATCAAACTTAAGGTAAACTTGGAGCAATTTAAATGGATAGGGGCGGTAATCTTTGCGGTGAATGGTTGTGTTAGGCATAGTGAATACTCCGATTTCTTGCAATCTACTATTTGTGTTTTAATTTATTCATTAATAATTGATTTTTGAAACAGCATGACCTTGGGATTTAATCTATAATCAAGATAACGGCATGAGTTTCTCTCTTTTGCCACCAAAATGCAAAAATAATCACAAGGGATTGATTAATATCTTAAATACTTAAAGTTAAACTTTAGACTGACGATAGATCTCGTAAGGCTCTAGGGAGAGGAATGTTATGAACACACAAGATTTTTTAGCCAGTTACACACGCCGCTTTGAAGAAAATAAAGAAGAAGATTTGTCTTTGGACGAATATTTAGAGCTGTGCCGTAACGACCCATCGGCTTATGCAAACCCAGCTGAGCGCTTACTCATGGCGATTGGTGAGCCGGAAATGGTAGACACTCGCCACGATCCCGTTTTATCACGGATATTTTCCAACAAAGTCATTCCCCGCTATGAAGTGTTCAATGAGTTTTATGGCATGGAAGAACCGATTGAACAGATTGTTGGTTTCTTAAAGCACGCCGCGCAAGGACTGGAAGAAACAAAACAAGTTCTCTATCTCTTGGGACCTGTGGGTGGCGGTAAATCTTCACTGGCGGAGAAATTAAAAGATTTAATGCAAAAAGTTCCTTTTTATGCCATTAAAGGCTCGCCTGTGTTTGACTCTCCTTTATCTCTATTTGACTTAGAAGAAGATGGTGAATTATTGCAGGAACGCTATAACATTCCAAAGCGATGCTTACGCTACGTGCTCTCTCCTTGGGCGATTAAACGACTGCATGAATTTAATGGCGACATTAACCAATTTAGGGTCGTTAAGGTTAAACCTTCCCGTATGAAACAAATCGCAGTCGCCAAAACAGAGCCTGGTGATGAAAACAACCAAGACATCTCCTCGTTAGTGGGTAAAGTAGATATTCGTAAACTTGAAGAATTTTCCCAAGATGATGCTGATGCCTATAGTTACTCCGGCGGCTTATGCCGGGCAAACCGCGGATTGCTCGAGTTTGTAGAGATGTTTAAAGCCCCAATCAAAGTGCTACATCCACTGCTGACCGCAACCCAAGAAGGGAATTACAACCCAACCGAAGGGCTATCCGCCATTCCCTTTGAAGGCATTATCCTTGCCCACTCCAACGAAGCAGAGTGGCAAACGTTTCGCAATAATAAAAACAACGAAGCCTTCATTGATCGTATCAACATCGTTAAAGTTCCTTATTGTTTAAGGGTTTCAGAAGAAGTAAAAATTTACAAAAAATTGATTGAAAACAGTTCGCTCAATAACTCCCCTTGCGCCCCAGGAACCCTCGATATGTTGGCGCAATTTTCTGTGTTAACGCGCTTAAAAGAACCACAAAACTCAAGTCTTTATTCAAAACTTCGTGTCTATAACGGTGAAAGTTTGAAAGATACCGATCCTAAAGCAAAATCTTATCAGGAGTATCGTGATTTTGCCGGTGTTGATGAAGGCATGAGTGGGATATCAACCCGTTTTGCCTTTAAAATTCTATCGAAAGTATTTAACTTCGATCACAGCGAAGTAGCTGCGAACCCAGTTCATCTCTTGTATGTACTGGAGCGCCAAATTGAGCAAGAACAATTACCACAAGAACTGCATGAGCGATATTTAACTTTCATTAAAGAATTCCTGTCGCCGAAATATGTCGAGTTCATTGGCAAAGAAATTCAAACCGCGTACCTTGAATCCTATTCCGAGTATGGTCAGAATATTTTTGATCGATACATCACTTATGCTGATTTCTGGATTCAAGATCAAGATTATCGTGACCCAGATACCGGTGAAATTTTTGACCGCTCTGCGTTAAACTCGGAATTAGAAAAAATTGAGAAACCGGCAGGAATTTCAAATCCAAAAGATTTTCGTAATGAAGTGGTGAATTTCGTATTGAGAGCCCGCGCGAATAATCATGGTAAAAATCCAAGATGGAACAGCTATGAAAAACTTCGCTCAGTCATTGAGAAGAAAATGTTTACCAACACTGAGGATTTGTTACCGGTAATTTCATTTAATGCTAAAGCGTCCGAAGAAGATAAGAAAAAACACGAGGAGTTTATCGCAAGAATGGTGGATAAAGGCTACACGCCAAGACAAGTTCGTCTGCTGTCGGAATGGTATTTAAGAGTACGTAAATCACAGTAAAAAAACATCTGTGTTTAAGGGAGCTGGTTTATGAGCCAACTGATTGACCGAAGACAAAATGCTGGTAAAAAAAGCACCGTCAATCGTCAACGTTTTCTAAGGCGTTATAAAAGCCAGATCAAACGTGCGGTATCGGATGCGGTTGGACGACGAAGCATTACCGAAATCGATCAAGGGGAGCAAATCACTATCCCCGCAAAAGACATTTCAGAGCCTCATTTTTCACCGGCTAAAGGTGGGCGAGTAGAGCGCGTTTTACCGGGAAATGATGAATTTATCGCAGGCGATAGGATCAAGCGTCCTGGTGGCCAGGGCCAGGCTGGAGGTGGAGGAGAAGCCAGCAATCAGGGCGAAGGAGAAGACGATTTTGTGTTTCAGCTATCGCGTGAGGAATTTTTAGAGCTCTATTTTGAAGACCTAGAATTACCTGATCTGGTTCGGAAAGAACTGGCGCGAATGAATACCTTCAAGAAAGTACGCGCTGGATTTACCACCAGTGGCACACCAACCAATATTAACGTATTGCGCTCAATGAAGCAGGCCACTGGAAGAAGAGTGGCCCTAGGGGCCAACTATAAAAGACAGCTAAAGCACGCCGAAGAAGAATTAGATGCGCTCTTAAAAAAACCAAATCGTGATGAGGTCGAGGTGAATCGCCTAACCCGCGACATCGAGTTTTTGAAAAAGAAAGTTGCCGCCGTTCCCTTTATAGATACCATTGATTTACGTTATAACCAACACACTAAAGTGTCTTCGCCATCGACGCAAGCGGTTATGTTTTGTGTGATGGATGTATCAGGTTCAATGGATGAACCCAAAAAAGATATTGCAAAGCGTTTCTTTATTTTGCTTTATCTCTTTCTGACTCGTAATTATGAAAAGATAGAATTAGTGTTTATTCGTCATCACACTTCAGCGAAAGAAGTGAGCGAAGAAGATTTTTTCTACTCACGTGAAACCGGTGGAACGGTGGTGTCTAGTGCCTTGGAATTACTGTATGACATTATCGAACAACGCTATAACCCAGCCTCATGGAATATCTATGTTGCGCAGGCTTCTGATGGCGACAATTGGAACGCCGACTCTCCCTACTGCCTAGAGTTATTGCAAGAAAAAATTATGCCTTTACTGCAATATTTTGCTTATATTGAAATCATGCCGAGACATCATCAAAGCTTATGGGAAGTCTATCAGCAGGTGGGTAAAAAATATTCAAGTTTTGCTATGGAAAATATCGATAACGCTGCAGATATTTATCCAGTGTTTCGCGAACTTTTTAAAAGGAAAACGGTATGAGAAAACAACCGTTATCAACTGGGGCAGAATGGACCTTTGAATTAATAGAATCGTACGATCGCGAGATTGCGCGGATCGCGAAAGACTTCGGGCTGGACACTTATCCCAACCAAATTGAAGTGATCACTGCTGAGCAAATGATGGACAGCTATGCTTCGGTTGGCATGCCCATTGGGTATCATCACTGGTCTTTTGGAAAACGTTTTGTTGGCGTTGAAAAGAGTTACGAGCGCGGCGAGATGGGGTTGGCTTATGAATTAGTGATTAACTCGAATCCATGCATTGCCTATTTAATGGAAGAAAACACCATGGCGATGCAAGCGTTAGTGATTGCGCATGCCTGCTATGGACATAACTCTTTTTTTAAAAACAATTACTTATTTAAAATGTGGACTTCTCCAGATGCAATTATCGATTATCTGGTGTTTGCAAGAAATTACATTAGCGAATGTGAGGAACGCTATGGCATTGATGAAGTGGAATCCATTTTGGATGCTTGTCATGCGTTAATGAATTATGGAGTCGATCGCTACAAACACCCCCCAACGCTTTCGATTCAAGAAGAAAAAATCCGCCAACAAAATCGAGAAATGTATTTGCAGTCTCAAATCAATGAGTTATGGCGAACCATCCCCAAAGGTAAAGATCAGGAGAAACATCGGGCTAAAAGGCGTTTTCCTGAAGAACCGCAGGAAAATATTCTCTATTTCATCGAAAAAAATGCGCCTTTGTTAGACCCCTGGCAACGCGAAATCGTTCGTATCGTTCGAAAAATCGCACAATATTTTTATCCGCAAGGTCAAACCAAAGTCATGAACGAAGGCTGGGCTTGTTTTTGGCATTATACACTTATTCACGCCCTATATGATGAAGGTCTGGTTACTGATGAGTTCATGATAGAAATTCTGCAAAATCATACGAATGTCATTATGCAACCACCATACAATAGTCCTTATTTCAGCGGGATTAACCCCTATACTTTGGGTTATCATATGATGCAAGACATAAAGCGTATCTGTGAGGCACCGACCGAGGAAGATAAGCAATGGTTTCCTCATCTCGCTAATACAGACTGGTTAGGGGCATTGGATAATGCCATGCGCAATTTTAAAGACGAAAGCTTTGTGGCTCAGTTTTTATCGCCCAAACTCATCCGTGAATTAAAATTATTTCATATCGTGGATGATGATCTTCATCCCGAGTTGGTGGTCAATGCGATTCATGACGAACAAGGGTATCAAAAAATTCGTGAAGCCTTATCAAAGCAATATAATTTGAGTAACTTTGAACCTGATATTCAAGTGTATTCGGTGGATTTCGAAGGCGATCGCACACTGACGTTACATTACACCCAGCAAAACCGAATTCCTCTAGCCTCTTCAGCCAATGAAGTCTTAAAGCATTTGTATACCCTTTGGAAATTCCCGGTTTCATTAAAAACGGTCACTATGGAAGGACAAGTGCTCTCCGAATCGTTGTGCCCTCCACCGAAGGTGCACAACAAATCAGAAGACAGTGAGGGTTAATTAATCTCAATCCTTTGTTGCAAGTTCTATAGCAAACGCTAATCCCAGCTTAGCAAAGTTAGCCATGTGTTCTGTGCTTAACAGATCTATCGTGTCTAAAGCCGAATGGATATAGGGATTATGCTGTTCAAAACTGGTTTCGCAGGGAAATGCCGCAGGAATGCCTTCAGCCATCCAAGAAGCATGATCGCTACAGCCATAGCCACACTGAGAATATTCGACAGGAACGTTAACATAGGTTGTAATTAATTGACTTACGAAATTACTGAGCGATTTATCGGTGTAATCTTCATATACCCACATTGTTTGATCATTCGGATCATTACGAAAACCAGTCATATCAAATTGAATGGCTGCAAACACTGGAATGTTTTTGTTTTTAAAATGCTCCACAACCGCTTGAGAACCAAGCAAACCTTGTTCTTCAGCAGCATACCAAATGATGTAAATGGGCCGTTTTAAGTCTAGTTTAGAAGACAATAAGATCCTCGCAACTTCCATAATACTGGCTGAACCACTGCCATCATCACCAGCACCAGGCATACGTTGCCGCTCCGCTTTACCTAAGGTATCCATATGCGCGCCAATGACAATGCCTGGCGCTGTTAAATCTTTACCGATGACGGTCACAACAGAAGGTTGAATAAACCGGCCGCCAGTGGCTATAAAATAGGATTTTACATCCTGACGTCCGTACTCAATTGCCAGATGATCAAACGACTCTTTCAACCACTTTGCTGTGCGAACGCCATTGTTTAGAACGGAAGAACGGTTGGTATAAGAGGTTAAATGAATTAAGGTATCCTCAATGCGCTTATCATCTACCTTAGTTAAGGCTTGTTGAACTTCTGGCTGGTGCTGAATAGGATAAGTTATACGATCTTGACGTAGCGCTTTAGTTTTGGGCTGTGAGAGCAGCATTTGTGCGTTCATTCGTCGTTCTTGCTCAGACTTGGCTTGCAGTTTTCTTGTGACATTCACAAATCTTCCACATCGAACTTTATCTGCCGCATAATGAAGCGTATCTAGCTCATTAAGCGGAACATTTAGGATTTTAAATCCTTTATGTTCGGCTAATACCTCAAACGGTGTGGTGAGCGCTTCGGCGAGACAGTTTGGAACTTGAACTTGTTGCATGTTTAATTCAGGTTGCGCTATCGCTGTTGTTGACGATAACCAACTCATAAGAAAATACGCCATTACCGTTCGTTTCATAGGAAGTCCTTAATTGTTTTCGATTTAGAAACTAATCTTCTTTGGGAACTTACTAGTAAACCACATCTCTCTTACTCACAAAAGATTTAATATCTATAACCCTTCATAAAAGTTATTGATAATCATTTTCATTCGTTATAAAGTACCAATTCTTTTTTTGGCCCACTCTGGTGTTTTTATGACCTTAAATAAAAAATTATTAAAAAAACTGCCTTATCAACTTTCCCTTTTATTATTAACTGTGGGGGCGAGCTTAATTCTAGGATTTTTAAGCTTTGGCGGTATGTATGCCTTGTTGCCGGTCTTGCCGCTTGCTTTTGCAGCTTTTGGCCTTTCAGTGGCTTATGAGGGTGAAATTTATCTGCAAAACATTAAGGGCGCTTTAAATAAATTACTTAAAGCCGACTTTTTAAAGCATCAGATTTCAAGGCAATATTTGCTTCATCATTTTCCAGATACCCGCGCTGATGATTGCCCGCAATTTTTTAAAGATTATGAAGCCGAGCTTCATCTACTGAACCAGTTTGGCGAGCGACGTTTGGACAAAGAAAGTCGCAAACAGAAAAAACAATTTCTCAAAACATTAAAGGACATGGAAAAGTGGTTTTCCAAGCAGTTTTTTGCCAACACTGAAACTGACAGCGACGCTTCGGATTATGAACAGGAATTAAGAACGTGGTTGGCCAAACACGCTCAATCCGAATGGCGAAAGACGTTTATTCGACGTAACTATTGGTTTAATGGGGTGAAAGCCTTTAGCGCATTAGCCGGCGTATTTATGGGCTTAGGCACCACCTATCTTCTAGTTGAAGCGTTCAGCGCAATTCCATTGCTAGCCTTCATTCCGTTTGGAACATGGCCGTTGTTGATTGTCCCCATGGCCGTTGTTGCAGGAGCGGCATATGGGCTTTTAACTTATAATGCCATCACCGATATGATCAGCAACAATACCCTTGTGGCGTGGTATAACACACTTCGTAATGACTTTAAAAAAGGCCCAACCACTAGAAATGTGTTTATGGTCATCACCGCTGTCTTACTGGTCGGCATGGCAGTGGCCTTAACCATTTGCACCGCAGGCACTTGGTGGACCGTGGTTAAAGAAGCAAGACCGCTGTTTCACTGGATGGGAAAAATGCCTGGGTTCATTATGGGCGTGATTAACCCCATTATCACTGGCTTATCTGCGGTTGTATTTAATTTACAAAATACCAGCGAAACGTTAGAACTGATTTATGAAGCGATTTCGCACCCCCATCACCACGATTCTAGTGAAACAAAAGCCAAGTCTGGTTTTTTAAACGCTATGCGACGCGGATTCTCAAATGTATACGCACGCGAAAATTTATTGCAACTGTTTAATCCATTCCGTCTGTTATTGAAACTAACGCTCACCCCATTACGAATTATATTATTTTTAGGACATCTGGTTGGAATAGCCTTTACCGCCGATCGTGTTCCAGGCATCCCGCAAATACTCTCTGCATTATTTGGATTCATTAGTGAAGGGTTTGAGGATGCGCATTACTTTATTCCCCATACACACCATCATCATGAGCACGCTCACACCAAAGACTTGTTAAAAGCTCGTCTCAGTGCCGATCATAGTCATAGCCATGATAATGATCTACCAACCCGATTTTTAAAACTGTTGTTTTCTCCTTTATTTTTGCTGGCCGCTACTTGGGATTACGCAGCAAGCCAGCTCAATAAAACGCCTAGAACATCGATGAGCTTTACAGAAGCTTGGAATAAGCAAAGAGGGACCCCGGTTGAAGAGCACGTCTCTTTAAAAGCCGATTCAGTGAAACCTTCACAAGCCTGGCAAAAAGCCCAAGTGTTACATCGGATTGAGCGACAAAAACAAAAATCAAGTCATGAGCATGATAAGCTTTCGCAGTTAGAGAAAGAAATTCGTGTTGAAAAACCGGAGCAAGTGCTTTCCCATTTGCGGAACAAGCATGGGTTCTTTGCCCACCAGGACAATACAACCTTTTTAGAAGCATTGCCTGAGCGCGTTGCTGCTCCAGGCGCTGCTGCGTAACGAGTCTTACTTAGATGGCCCGAATAAATCGGGCCATCTCTAAATAACCTGATTTAATCGGAGCACGCAGAACCTATTCATGGTTTTAATTCAGTAAACTTTTTAACCCCTCTAAGTGCGAGCGAGCGATTGCTTTTGATTTTTTTTCATCGCGAGCGTCTGACTTACCATACCATTCAAGATAATCTTTTGGTAATTCATCAAGAAAGCGGCTCGGGATACAATCTTGTAATTCCCCGCCACGACGCCGTTGTCTCGCTAAGCTGAGGCAAAGCGCTTTCTGAGCGCGCGTAATTCCTACATAAGCCAATCGCCTTTCTTCTTCAATTTGATCTTGTTCGATGCTTTCGCGATGCGGTAACAATTCTTCTTCCATGCCGACCAAATAAACGAAAGGAAACTCTAAACCTTTTGAGGCGTGTAAAGTCATCAGTTGCAGCTTACCGCTCACGGCCTCATCTGACTGTTCAAGAATATCTATTAAAATCAGCTTGTTGATGACATCGCTTAAGGTATTTTCTTCTTTTTTATCCAGCAAGCGACCAACCCAGTCTAATAACTCCAGCACGTTTTCCATGCGCTTTTGTGCCTTAATAGGCGCATCCGTTTGCTCATATAAATAAGCCTCATAGCCAATATCTTCGACCATCTCGCGCAACACTTCGACCACAGGCTCTGTTTGGCAACGACGTTTAATGGTTTCTAGCCAGCGTTTAAACTCTTGGATGGCGGCGCGAGATTTTTCATTAACGGATTCACTTAATGCCAAATGATCACAGCAATGGTATAAACTTTGCTCTTTCGTTTGAGCATAATGTCCTAAGATGGATAACGTCGCCTCACCAATACCACGTTTTGGAGTATTTATAACACGTAAAAAAGCCGCATCGTCTGTTTCATTACATAAGAGCTTTAAGTACGCAAAAATATCTTTAATCTCAGCACGAGCAAACCAGGACTGACCACCACTGATATGATAAGATACGCCATGATGCCTTAGGACTTTTTCAAACAGTCTAGCCTGATGATTCCCTCGATATAAAATGGCGTAATCCCCAAACGACGTTCCATAACGAAGCTTATGACTAATCATGTCCATGACGACTTGCTCCGCTTCATGCTGCTCATCACGACAACAAAGAACTCGGATTAACTCACCATGCCCTAACTCGCTCCAGAGTTTTTTTTCAAACAAATGAGGATTATGGCTGATAAGATGATTCGCCGCATTAAGAATACGTCCGGTTGAACGATAATTCTGTTCTAGTTTAATCACTTTAAGTTGAGGAAAATCGGCCTGTAGCTGTGTCAAGTTTTCAGGACGAGCCCCTCGCCAAGCATAAATCGATTGATCATCATCCCCCACCACAGTAAAACTTGCTCGAACACCTACCAATAAGCGAACCAATTCGTACTGACAAGTATTGGAGTCTTGATACTCATCGATTAATAAATGGCGAATGTTGTTTTGCCAATGCTCCAAGAGATCGGGATATTGACGAACAAGTTGCACAGGCAAGCGAATTAAATCATCAAAATCAACAGCATTATAGGTTTGTAAGGTTTTTTGATAGCCCGTGTACAAACGCGCGGCTTCATTTAACAATGGATTTTCCAGTTGATTTGGGACGGCATCCGGTCCAAGCAAATCATTTTTCCAACGTGAAATTTGATATTGAATTTGAAGCACATCTTCTTTCTGATTGGCTTTTGCTGGGGGCAATAACCCTTTAATCACCCCCAAACAATCTTCTTGATCAAAAATGGTAAAGCCTTTTTTTAATCCGCACCGAACCGCATCACGCTTTAAAATGCTAAGCCCTAAGGTATGAAAAGTGGCGACTTTTAATCCCCGTCGTGCGGTAGTAGACAGCGTTGATGAAATGCGCTCACGCATTTCATTGGCTGCTTTGTTTGTGAACGTTACAGCATAAATACTGTTAGCGGCATAACCACATTCTTCTATTAAATAGGCAATTTTTCGTGTAATGACCCGCGTTTTTCCACTGCCTGCCCCTGCCAGCACCAGCAAAGGGCCATCGATGTATTTAACGGCGGCAGTTTGTTGGGGATTGAGCATGTTCTAACCTGCAAAAAAATTGTGGATTATGACAGGAGTTCAATAAAATATGCTAGAATTTCTTCTTTTCGCTTTTCCTGATTACTATGAAAGATTCTGATACCCTGCAACGGTTTATATTTGAACACGCAAGCATTCGTGGTGAAATTGCGCATCTTGATGAGACGTATCGAACCGTCATGGAGCAGCACCCTTATCCTGAAGAAGTCCGAACCTTATTAGGAGAAGCATTAATCTCTTGTGTGTTGCTCGCTGGCAGCATTAAATTCGAGGGAGAAATCAGTTTGCAATTTCATGGAGATCATCGCCTGCCGTTATTGCTAATTCAGTGCGATCATCAACTTAATGTCAGGGGGTTTGCAAAGTATCAAGAACCCGAAGATAAAAATACCGTTGACTATTATGACTCATTTTTAGCAGGAAAAATGATCCTAACCATCAATCAGTACAATAAAACCCAAGCGTATCAAAGCGTTGTTCCCATTGATTCGACTTCAATGAGTGAAAATATCATGCATTATTTTGCCCAATCTGAGCAGGTTTCAACACGCGTCTGGCTTGCTGTAACAGGAAATAAAGCCGCTGGGATGCTCTTGCAGCTTATGCCAGGACAAGATACTCAGCAACGCGAACAGTTTTGGGAATATGCGGTGCATTTAGGTGAAACCATCACCGACGAAGAATTAATTTCGCTGGATAATCCGACCATTTTACATCGGTTATATCATGAAACAGAACTTAGACTTTATCATGCTCGCGCCGTTAAATTTCAATGTCGCTGCACCCAAGAAAAAATGAAGGATGTGTTAACTATTCTTGGTGAAGAGGATTTGAATAAATTACTTGAAGAACAAAGTCACGTCACCATAAGTTGTGACTTTTGTAATAAAAAATATGAGTTTGACGCCATTGATGTGGCCATGTTGTTTCGAAGATAACCTCTAAGCTGTGTTTTAGGCTAAGGGCTAAGCCCATACTCTTCTGACTGCAGACTCCACTAAGCGTCTACTGTATGGGCATATCGGTGGGCGCTAAAATCCCACTCCCTGGCTCAGAAAGGTGAACATAATCGCCCCGCATTGCCTGTAAGATTTGTTGCATCATATTAAATTGCTCGCTCAACTGAAAATACAAATCCCCAGAATGATTATCTTGCAACTCCCCTACCGACAAATAAGCAGCCTGCCCCATGTCACTGAAATATTCAAGACTTACATGTCGCTTATCAGCCATCCCTGGAAATAAGCCACAGAACAACAAACTTTTATCACCCACATCTTTCAACCGCTCGACTTGTCGCTTCCCAAACAATTGCATTGATTCTAAAAAATCTAGCGCAATCACGGATTCTAATAATTGGGTTGTTTGAGAATATCGCATTAACAAAAACACAAGATAACTTTCTGTGTTTTCGTTTAACACAAGTCTAGTTGCAGCCTGGGCTTCATTAACCAACGCGTGCCATTGGCTAGTATCGGTGGGATGCAAAATTAATTTTTTCATTTTTACCACCTTTTTTTTTACTCTTACTATTAGTTTAGCAAAGCTCATGCCACATGAAAGGGGAGGAATAGGTTTTTTTTGATTCAGTGGTCTGCCCCAACATCACTGTTTTTATGAAAATTTTTAGCTTCTACACATTCTTGCCACAATATTCTGCGGATTTCATGTATAATGGTAAATACATAAACAAATAGCTTGGACCTTTGTCCTGTTTTGCTTTCTAAGGTTAATAATGATTGAGAACATTCGAAATATTGCCATCATCGCTCACGTCGATCATGGAAAAACCACTTTGGTGGATCAGCTGTTACAACAAACGGGGACGTTAAACGAACGCGCGCCTAAAGTTGAGCGAGTCATGGACTCTAATGCACTGGAAAAAGAGCGTGGCATTACCATTTTAGCTAAAAACACCTGCGTGCATTGGCAAGGGTATCAAATTAATATTGTCGACACGCCTGGACATGCTGATTTTGGTGGCGAGGTTGAGCGTATTTTATCGATGGTGGATAGCGTACTCTTGTTAGTCGATGCCGTCGATGGTCCCATGCCCCAAACACGTTTTGTGACTCAAAAAGCCTTTGCCCAAGGGTTAAACCCCATCGTCGTCATCAATAAAATTGACCGTCCAGGCGCGCGTCCCGATTGGGTCATGGATCAGGTGTTTGATTTATTTGATAATCTCGGCGCCAACGACACGCAGTTAGATTTTCCAGTGGTGTATGCTTCTGCATTAAATGGCTATGCCAAATTAGATCTGGCAGAAGAAACGGACAATATGGATGCCTTATTGCAAACCATCGTTAAGCATGTTAATCCGCCAGAGGTGGATGAACATGGTCCATTCCAAATGCAAATTAGTTCCTTAGATTATTCGTCATACGTTGGAACAATCGGAATTGGCCGCGTAACCCGTGGACAAATAAAAGCAAAATCTCCAATCAAAATTATTGACAAAGAAGGCGACGTTCGCAGTGGGCGACTCTTGCAATTATTAGGATTTAAAGGCTTAGAGCGCGTTGAAATTGAGCAAGCTCGGGCCGGTGATATTATTGCCATCACCGGTATTGATCCGTTAAATATCTCCGACACCATCTGCGATCCAGCTTTGGTTGAGGCGCTTCCTCCTTTAACCGTGGATGAGCCTACCATCAGCATGACCTTTCAAGTCAATGATTCTCCCTTTGCCGGTCAAGATGGGAAATTTGTCACCAGCCGTAAAATTCGCGAGCGATTACAAACCGAGTTGTTGCATAACGTGGCGTTACGCGTTGAAGACACCAATGATCCCGATAAATTTAGGGTCTCAGGCCGTGGTGAACTTCATTTATCCATTTTAATTGAAAACATGCGTCGAGAAGGATATGAGCTCGCCATATCAAAGCCTGAAGTCATTCTCCGCGAAGAAGAAGGACAAACCTTAGAGCCACACGAACACTTGACCGTTGATGTCGAGGAAACACATCAAGGCAGCATTATGGAAAAACTAGGCGAACGTCGTGGTGAATTGCAAAACATGACGCCCGATGGCAAAGGTCGCGTTCGCTTGGATTACATTATTCCTACTCGAGGTTTGATAGGCTTTCACACCGAGTTTTTATCCAGCACATCAGGCACCGGTTTAATGTATCATGTGTTTGATCATTATGGGCCAGCCCATCGTGGTCGCCTAGGCAAGCGCAACAATGGTGTATTAATCGCCAATTGCCAGGGTACTGCTCGCGCGTTTGCATTATTTAATCTTCAAGAGCGCGGTCGTTTATTTATTGAACCGCAAACCGTCGTTTATGAAGGGATGATTGTAGGGATACACTCTCGAGATAATGATTTAGTGGTCAATGTAACGAAAGAAAAGCAATTAACAAATATTCGCGCATCCGGAAGCGATGAAAATATTATTTTGACCCCTGCGATTAAATTATCGCTTGAGCAAGCCCTAGAATTTATTGATGACGACGAATTAGTAGAAGTCACACCGATATCCATCAGGTTACGTAAAAAAGAGTTAAAAGAACATGAGCGCAAACGAACTGCGCGTGCTGCTAATAGCGATGAGTAACAGCAAGGACTAACTTGTTATGACCAAACAAAAGTTTAAACGTGTCATTTTGTACGCTCGCCAACACCGAGCTAATCAAGGCGTCAATGAAACGCTTCAACGTTTGGTTGGTTTTCTAAAATCTCAAAACATTTCTGCCTTTCAGGATGTCGATACCGCATCTAATTTTGAATTGAAACTGCCTGTATTGGAGCGCGACAATATGGGCGAAAATCAAGACTTAATTGTCGTGGTTGGAGGCGATGGCAGCCTGCTTTCGGCCGCTCGAATGGCCATTAAAGTCAATGTGCCGGTTATTGGCATTAACCGCGGACGGCTTGGGTTTTTAACCGATATTTCGCCTTCTGAAATTGATGAACAACTCGGTGACATATTAAATGGTCAGTACCAAGAAGAGCGTCGTTTTTTATTAAAAACTCGCATTCATGATGATGATTCGACTTACTTTCAAGGCGATGCGCTTAATGATGTGGTTCTTAGCCGAGGAAGCGAAACCCATTTAATTGAATTTGAAGTATGCATTAATCAACAATTTGTCAGCCATTATCGTGCAGATGGGTTAATTTTGGCCACACCAACTGGCTCTACGGCCTATGCCTTATCCGCGGGTGGACCTATTGTGCACCCCCTCTTAAATGCCATGGTGATGGTACCGATGTTTTCTCATAGTCTAACCACCAGACCTTTAGTCATTGATGGCCATGACGTCGTAGATTTGAAAATTAGTAAAAGCAATGAAAGCGATTTACAAATTAGTTGCGATGGACATGAATCCCGCACAGTAAAGCCTGGCCAGATTGTATCGATTGAAAAAAATGCCCAGCAGCTGCGGCTATTGCATCCTACCGAATATAATTATTATGATACCTTAAGAATTAAATTAGGGTGGGGAAGCAAATCCCAGGGATAATTATGCTCACGTCTTTATGCATTGAAAATTTTGCCATTGTCGCGAAGTTAGAACTGGACTTTAAACCGGGGATGACGGCATTTACTGGTGAGACAGGGGCCGGCAAATCCATCATGATTGATGCCTTAATGCTAGCTCTTGGCGATCGCGCCGATGTTTCGGTCATCCGTCCTGGCACCGATAAATGCGACATCAGTGCTTGCTTTCAATATGACGAACACTCTCAGCCCGCCCAATGGCTAGAAGAACATGAGATAGCCAGCGAGGATGGAATAATTTATCTGCGTCGGGTTATTCTTGCTGAGGGACGCTCAAAATCCTACATTAACGGCCAACCATTTCCGTTGCAAAAAGTAAAAGAACTCAGCGAGCGATTAGTTGACATTCACGGCCAACATCAACACCAAACCTTACTTCATCATGCAACGCATCGCCAACAGCTTGATCAATTTGCAGGCCATGACTCCCTGCTTGAGCGCGTTGCGGTTTTGTTTCAATCCTGTCAAAAAATTAGAAAAGAAATAAAGCATCTAGAACATCAAAGCACCTCTGAGGAGCGCCGAGAATTATTGCAATTTCAAATTGAAGAACTTCGTGAATTAAATATACAAGAAGGCGAGATGCAACGACTGCATGAAGAACATCAGTTTTTACACCATGCCCGAGAATATATGGAGCATGCGCAGCAAATCAACAACTTATTAAGCAGCGATGAAGAGCCGAACATTATCCAAAGCTTAAATCATATTATGCAACGACTTTCCAGCTTGCCAGATAATCAACCTTCCATTAAAAACGCACGTGAACTAATTAATTCGGCCATAATCCAGTGTGATGAGGCGCAAGATGAAATTGCTCAATTTTCAGCGCAGATCTCACTTGATCCCGAACGATTGAATGAGGTAGAAGCTCGGATTAGCCAACTTCATCAAGCTGCACGAAAATATCATGTCGAGGCCAATCAGTTACCTGGCATCTTAGTTGAGCTTGAAGCAGAATTAAACACCTTAGAAAATGCTGGGCTTCAGCTAGAACGTTTACAAAAAGAGCATCAATCCGCGCTTAAAAACTATCAAATTGCGGCTGAAGAACTTCGTCAATCTCGTCAACATCACGGTAAAAAATTAGCTAAAGCCATCAGCGAAACCATCAAACAATTAGGTATGCCAAATGGCTACATTGAAATAGAAATAACCTCCCTTGATAAAATGCAACCTCATGGCCAAGATAAAGTTGAATATAACGTCTGCACTAACCCAGGAATGAAACCGGATGCATTAAGTAAAGTCGCATCCGGAGGCGAATTATCCCGAATCAGCTTAGCAATTCAAATGATCACGGCTCAACGCGGGAGTACCCCCACGTTATTATTTGACGAAGTTGACGTGGGCATTGGAGGGGCAACTGCGGCTTTAGTTGGACGCCTACTTCGAACCTTAGGCGAGCGATTGCAAGTATTTTGTGTCACGCATCAGCCCCAGGTCGCTGCCAGCGCCCACCACCATTTTGTGGTTGAAAAACATAGCGATAACCAACAAACCTATTCGCGAATTATAGCTTTGGAGCCTTCTGATAAAATCGACGAAATCGCAAGAATGCTTGGTGGTTTAAAAATTACCGAACAAACGCGTTCGCACGCAAAAGAACTGCTGCAGGAATTTGAAGCATGTTTGGCTTAAATTGAAGCTGTTAGTAACAACGTTACATTCACCAATAACCGTATCCATAGTTATTTCGCATTTAGAAATGCTTAGGTTAAGTGAGTCTTTCGTTCCGTCATGGTTTCAATGCTGTTTTGAATGGTTTGCTCACAGATTTCCTGCATGATCGGTATTTCCTTTAAAGACTTTTGATGAGCAATAAGATGCGCGATTAAAATACAATCTTCCCAGGCTTTTTCATGCTTGCGCGCCTTATTTTTCAACCAAAGCGCAACCCAAATAAAGTGAAAAAGCCAACGTTCCCGTTGCATTTCAAATACTTGTTCAAAGACCGCGCTTACGGCTCTTTCAAAATCACACACTTTTATCCCTTCAATGAAGCTACAAAATTGATTCACCACTGTATCAACGCCTTGAGTTTCAATATACCAAGACTCTGTAAACCGTTTGGTTTTAGACCAGAGTTTTGAGCGCTGGAGGGCTTCATCGATTCGTGTTGGGTTAAACGGGGCAATTTGCACCGTTAACTGTTCCAGCAACGCTCGTTCATCCAATCGGTTGGGGATAAACTGCAATCCCAGTTCTTCTTGAATTTCTAATAAATGCAAATCTGGCATTTCACCCTGTTCGATACTGATAGCCAAGAAGTGATTGGTTAACAAGACTAAATAGTTGAGATCTACTTCTCGGAGCATTACGGTCTCTTCAAAAGACTCATCATAATATCGCGCGAGTTCCTGAGAGGGAATATCTGGAGTAAACCAGGCGTCTTTGATGCCAACCTCAAACTTAAACAATAACCCGCAAAGACGATTAATTTTTCGCTGTTTAAAATGAATAAAAATTCCTTGCGCACCACTACCATCCACTTCGCTGGCTTTAATTCTGAGCGTTGGATTTTTCTTTTCCGCGTGAAATACCACGCCTCGCTTACGCTGTACCTTTATCCACCGCTCAAATTGTGAATGATACGATTTAGGATACCAATGCTTGATGGCTTGCAAGCGGGACAGCGATAAAGGCGTTAATGTTATCTTATCGATTAGAAGATCAATGGTGGATACAACGACATCGCGCACCTCAGCTTTAGGATGAAGTAGCGTTAAGAGAGCGATATCCTGCCCTTCTTCTATGCTGTATAAATCAATGACTAAATCGGTAAAAAATTCAGCAGGCAGAGCATAACTTTGGGCGAAAAAGTTTTCAGCAATATCAAACGCTGAAAGATCTGATAATTCCTCGATTAAATCACGAATGGAATTTAAATGCGCGCCTTCTTCTTGTGGCAACGTTAATTCTTCTTCACTGGCTAACTCATAATAAGCGTCTTTAAGTTCATCTGATAATTCGACATGCACTTCATAAAACGCATTTAAGACTGGAAGCCAAAAACTTAGGGAATGATCGCTCGTTTGTATGGCATCGGCCAAGTGCGACATGAGTTGCTCTAAGAGTTTAATCGCCAATTTATTCTGCGATTCGGCAGCGGCCTGCAACTGTGAGATGCAGATTTCAAGAGCAAAGACGCAAGCGGAATAATAAGGCTTTGCAACATCAATATCTAACTCATCCATGACTACGATTAGATCAATCAAGCCTAAAGCGAGTTCCGGTTCCTGAATAAAGTGCGAATAATGACTTGGATCTAGATTTTGGCTTTGTTCAATAACATCTGCGATATCATGCAACCAAGTTTTCAGCCGATCAATACTTACCATTATACCTTATCTTCTATTAGTCTTGGTTTACCATGTTCATCGATGGCAACAAAGATAAACGTCCCTTCAGTGACGCGGTATTTATAACCGCTGCCAAGCGCCTCGGACCAGACCTCTACGTCTATCGTCATCGAGGTTCGCCCTTGTTTAATCAGATCAACATGGCAGCTAATCAGATCACCGACATGAACGGGTTTAAGAAACGTCATAGAGTGAATGGCAACTGTCGCAACCCGGCCTTTGGCAATTTTTTTGGCTAAAACGCCTGCGGCCAAGTCCATTTGCGAGACTAGCCAACCACCAAAAATATCTCCGTTGGCATTGGTGTCTGCTGGCATGGCCAACGTTTGAATAGTTAGCTCTCCTTTAGGATTGGAAGTCATGAGGAGCCTCGTTTCAACTTGGCTAAAGCATCTGCCATAGCCGTATTGAATAGAGGCTTGTTGTTGGCTGGTGACGGTTTAGGCGACGCTGTTTTTTTAGGCAGGACTTTTTTCTTCACCGCTTTGGGGGTATTCGTATTAACCGCTTTGGATTTTTTGGTTTGCGTGTGTTCATCCTCGAGTCTCATGCTAAGACTGATTCGACGACGATCTTGATCCACATCAATGACTTTCACCTTGACAATATCCCCTGCTTTCACAACCGTGCGTGGGTCACTGACAAATTTACTGGTGAGCGCTGAGATGTGAACGAGTCCATCCTGGTGAACCCCAATATCTACAAATGCTCCAAAGTTGGTGACGTTGCTGACGACGCCTTCAAGAATCATCCCTTCTTTCAAGTGATTGATCTCTTCAACCCCTTCTTTAAAGCTAGCGGTTTTAAACTCAGGCCTGGGATCGCGTCCAGGCTTTTCTAATTCTTTGAGCACATCTTGCACGGTGGGCAAACCGAACTGTTCGTCTACAAACTCTTTAGGGTTAAGGCTTCGAAGCAAATCAATATTTCCAATTGCATCAGAAATGGGCATGCTTTTACTGGTAAGAATTTTCTCAACCAACGGGTAGGCTTCCGGATGAACTGCAGAGGCATCTAGAGGATTTTCTCCCTGCATTATTCTTAAAAACCCAGCGGATTGCTGGTAAGCTTTTTCGCCCATTCGTGAAATTTGTTTTAATTGTTCTCGACTTACAAACGAACCATGCGCATCCCGGTATTCAACCAAATTCTTAGCCAGCGTTTCATTGAACCCTGAAACGCGGGTCAGCAAAGCACTGGAGGCTGTGTTCACATCAACACCCACTGCGTTGACGCAATCTTCCACAACTGCTTCTAGGCTACGGGCTAATTTTGTTTGATTCACGTCATGTTGATATTGCCCAACTCCGATGGATTTAGGTTCGATTTTGACCAACTCGGCCAAAGGATCTTGCAGACGTCTTGCAATGGAAACAGCCCCTCTAAGAGTGACGTCTAACTCAGGAAATTCTTTGGAGGCAAGCTCAGAGGCTGAATAGACGGAAGCTCCGGCCTCACTAACCACCAATTTAGTCAGCTTTAAATCCGGATACATTTTAATCATATCGCTAACTAGCCGCTCTGTTTCACGAGACGCGGTGCCATTCCCAATGCTTATGAGATGTACTTGATAACGCGCCGCTAATTTTGCGAGCGTTGCGATCGCATCATGCCATTCATTTTGTGGCGCAAATGGATAAACGGTCGCGTAATCCAACAACTTTCCGGTTTCGTTAACGACCACCGCTTTAACCCCGGTTCTAATACCAGGATCCAGTCCTATGGTTACTTTATGACCAGCAGGAGCGGCGAGCAATAAATCTCGCAAATTTAAAGCAAATACGTTGATCGCTTCCTCATCCGCCATCTCGCGTAATTGCGTCATCAATTCTAATTCCAACTTGGTAAAGAGCTTAATTTTCCAAGTCAGATTAACGGTTTCTAAGAGCCATTCATCGGCAGCACGCCCTTGAGCGGTAATGTTAAAATAACGAGCGATTCGTTTTACACCGTACTCAGGATCTTCGGGTAAGGTCAATGCCAATTGTAATGCGCTTTCACGCCGTCCGCGAAATAAGGCCAACGCCCGATGCGATGGAATTTTATGAATGGGTTCCGCGTAGTTAAAATAATCGGCAAATTTATTGGCCGCAGCACTTGCTTTGCCCTTGGCGCCGGTTGAGGCCAACACCCCATGTTGCCACAAGTAGCTTCTAAGCTCTTTAAGCAAATCGGCGTCTTCAGCAAATTGTTCCATAAGAATTTGGCGAGCCCCCTCCAACGCTGTAGTAACATCGCTAATGCCTGCCTCGGCATTGAGGTATTGCGTCGCATACGTTTCTGGAACTAAGGTTGGATCAGTTAATAATCCTAGAGCTAAAGGCTCTAACCCCGCCTCTCTAGCCAGCATCGCTTTTGTACGTCGCTTTGGCTTGTAAGGTAGATATAAATCTTCCAAACGTGTTTTGGTGTCCGCTTTATGAATTGCTTGTTCTAATTCAGGAGTCAGTTTTTCTTGGTCTTTAATAGACTGGAGAATGACGTTGCGGCGTTCTTCTAATTCACGTAAATAGTGTAGGCGCTCAGCAAGCAGGCGTAACTGACTGTCGTTTAATCCTTGAGTTGCTTCTTTTCGATAGCGTGCAATAAAAGGAACCGTTGCTCCCTCATCCAATAACCGAATTGCTGCTTCAACTTGTGCAACCTCGGCATTCAATTCACTAGCAATCACTGACGCTGTTGCCAACATCTCCTGAGTCATTTATTTCCCCGTAAATCTAATAAAAACTGTCTAAGAAGGCGCATTATACCTGTTGTCATTTGAATTGCGAGACTCACAGGCCTTTGAGTCTATTCCACCGTCACGGATTTCGCTAAATTACGCGGTTGATCCACATCCGTCCCTTTAACCACAGCCACATGATACGCCAGAAGTTGTAACGGCAGCGTATAGATAATAGGCGCAACCCAATTCCCGCAAGCTGGGACTTTTATCAGCACAGCGCCATTGGCTTCCCAACTTTGGGAATCATCAACAAACACCAGCAGCTGGCCACCGCGTGCACTGACTTCATGGAGATTCGATTTTAATTTATCCAATAATTCATCATTAGGCGCAATAGCCACAACTGGCATGTTTTCATCCACCAAGGCTAAAGGACCGTGTTTGAGCTCACCGGCAGGATAAGCTTCGGCATGGATATAAGAAATTTCTTTTAACTTTAAAGCGCCTTCCAAGGCAACAGGATATTGAACGCCACGTCCTAAAAACAAAGCATGAGCCTTATTCACAAAATTGGTGGCAAGTGCCTCAATTTCACCGTTCATGTTTAATGTTTGCTGGCATTGTTGCGGGAGCTGTTGTAACTGTACTAATACCTCATTTGCCCGCTCATCTTTAGAAAGAGCAGCAGCCAACATTAAAAAAGCCGCCAGTTGCGTGGTAAAGGCTTTGGTGGAGGCAACGCCAATTTCAACGCCTGCACGAGTTAAAAACACAAAATCAGATTCACGAACGAGCGTTGATGTTGCGACATTACAGATGGCAAAAGAAGCCAAATAATTCATTTGTTTTGCTTTTTGCAAAGCCGCCAACGTATCGGCCGTTTCACCAGATTGTGATACGGTGATAAATAACGTTTGGTCATGCACAACAACATCGCGATAGCGAAATTCACTGGCAATCTCAACCGATGTTGGTATTCCTGCAAGGGATTCAAGCCAGTATTTAGCAATTAAACCCGCATGATAACTCGTGCCACAGGCGACAATATGAATTTGTTTAACTTGATCAAAAACAGCTAACGCTTGATCGCCATAACTGGCTCGTAACACCTCTAAGCTTGAAATTCGACCTTGTAAGGTATCAGCCAAAACCTGGTTTTGCTCAAAAATTTCTTTAAGCATGAAATGGCGATAGTCGCCTTTACTGACGGCATGACAATCATCACTTAAAGCATGCGCCTCGCGGCTAATAGGATTGCTGTCTGCGTCATACAACTGCACTCCCGTTGCCGTTAAACAGGCGCTCTCACCTTCTTCGAGATAAATCACCGATTGTGCAAACGTTCGCAGAGCCAATGCATCAGAGGCAATAAAATATTCATCAATCCCATATCCGACCACCAAAGGACTGCCCTTGCGAATCGCGATGAGCTCTTTAGGAAAGTGCTGATGGATAACCCCCAAAGAAAACGCGCCATGCATTTGCTGTGCAGACGCCTGAACCGCCGCTAACAAAGTCGCTTCGGTTTTACAATGATAATGAATCAGATGAGCGGCGACTTCAGTATCGGTTTCGGATAAAAACTCATACCCTTTATCCTGTAAAAACTGTCTTAGCGATTCATGATTTTCAATAATTCCATTATGCACGACTGCCAACTCATTTTGTGAGAGATGAGGATGGGCATTTAATTCACAAGGCTTGCCATGCGTGGCCCAACGGGTATGTGCAATCCCAACCTTTCCCGTCACGGCCGTGTTTTGCATTGCCTGAGCCAATGCTTGCACTTTGCCCGACATGCGCACGCGCTGAAGTTGCAAATCATGATTAATCACCGCTATACCGGCTGAATCATAGCCACGATATTCCAGTCGGCGCAAACCCTCTAACAATATTTTACTCACTTCCCTGTGTGAAACCGCTCCAATAATCCCGCACATAATGACTCCTCGATCGAAGATTTTTTGCTGAAAATCCAACAATTATGCCACAACGTTTAAAAATAACTTAGCTTTTTGCATTAGACATTTTCGTATAGGACGAAGATCAGAAGTCTAGGGCTTATTTATCTTTTTCATCAGTCTTGAACGGTCACGCGCCCAATCCCGATCTTTAACGGCATCCCGTTTGTCATAAGTTTTTTTGCCCTTTGCTAAAGCAATTTTGGCTTTAATTCGATTATGCTTCCAATACAAAGACAATGGAACTAGGGTATATCCTTGTCGCTCAACTCGACCAATCAGTTGATTTAATTCACGTTTATTTAGCAATAATTTTCGAGTACGAATGGGGTCGGGAAGTAAATGAGTGGATGCCGTGGGTAAGGGCTGAATTTGAGCGCCCAATAACCAAGCTTCACCTCGTTTTACAATGACATGCGCTTCCGCTAAATTTATCTTACCGGCACGCAGGCTTTTTACTTCCCACCCTTCTAAAACCATTCCAGCTTCATATTCTTCTTCAATAAAATAATCAAACCTTGCCTTTTTATTCACGACAATCGTTGAATTTTGTTGTGTTTTAGCGGTCATAAGACACCTAAATAAAAACAGCAAGTATATACCCAACATACGCCAAAATGCGACTTTTATGCGGATACTTTTTCCGCCCAAGCGTTGCGAAATAGTTCGCGATAGAGCGGGGCTATCACTCGCTTTTTCTCAACGTTTGGACAAAAAAATGTTTGAATTTAACTTATTAGGCATCTGTATTTAGGGTATGATTTTATCAGCAAAAACATCAAAATTTGGAGGAGCTATTCATGAATGTTGGCGATAAAATACCCCCTTATGAGTTTGAAGCGACCAATGAGGTCCAATCGAGCCTCGATGCTTACCGCGGAAACTGGTTAGTGCTTTATTTTTATCCTAAAGATTCAACCCCAGGCTGTACTCTAGAAAGCCAGGAATTTAGAGACCATTATTCCGAGTTCAAGAAAAACAATGCGGAAATCTTGGGCGTTTCACGTGACAGTTTGAAGTCCCATGAAAGATTCAAAACGAAACAAGAACTCCCGTTTGAATTGATCAGTGATCAAGACGAAGCGCTTTGCCAAGCGTTTGGTGTGATTAAAATGAAATCCATGTATGGCAAACAAGTTCGAGGCATTGAACGAAGTACGTTTCTGATTGATCCAGAAGGTAACGTACGTCATGAATGGCGAAAAGTCTCCGTAAAAGGCCATGTTGCGGAAGTTTTGTCGGAACTTAAAGCGCTTTCGTAAACATTTGTGGCGTATTGAAAGAAGTAACTTTATGGAATTTCTGAGGGTTGTAATAAAAACTTGACTGCGAACGGCCGGCTCAGCAAAATGAAATGACGAACTTAGATCAGGAAGAAACGATGGACGCCCAAAAGGAACAAAAGTTGTTTGTGTTGGATACGAATATTTTGATGCATGATCCAACCGCTATATTCCGTTTCGAAGAGCATGATATTTATTTGCCGATGGTTGTCTTGGAGGAATTAGACAACCACAAAACCGGTCTCTCAGAAGTTGCCCGAAACGTCCGTCAAACCAATCGCATGCTGGTCGAGTTGATGAGCAATGCCAGCCATGATCAAATTGTAGAAGGTCTTGCAATTCCCAATTACTTGGTTTCAGAAGAGGTCAAAAGCAGTGGAAGGTTATTTTTCCAAACCGATGATTACGAGCCTTTAAGGCCAACGTCTTTACCTGGACATAAAGTAGATAACACCCTGCTTGCCACCGCTTTGGGGCTACAAAAGCAACATCCCAATAAGCAAGTCATTATCATTTCTAAAGACATTAACCTTAGAATCAAAGCCGGAATATTAGGCATTCAAGCGGAAGATTACTACAACGACCGCGTATTGGATGATGTGAACTTGCTGCATAGCGGCGTTCACATTCTGGAAAATGACTTTTGGGATAGTCATTCTAAAGACATGGAAGCCTGGCAGGAAAATGGGGTCACCTTCTATCGCATTAATGGTCCTTTGACGAATAAGTGGAATCCTAATGATTGTTTAAGTACCGAAGACAATCAATTTCAAGCCATCGTGAAGCAAGTTGAGTCTGGGCATGCGGTTGTTCAAATCGCGCACGATTACGCGCAAACAAAAAATGCCATTTGGGGAATTACCGCAAGAAATCGTGAACAGAATTTTGCCTTTAATATGCTAATGGATCCCGAAATTGACTTTGTGACGCTGCAAGGATCCGCAGGTACCGGCAAAACATTGCTCACAGTTGCTGCAGGATTAACCCAAGTACTTGATCTTAAACGCTACACAGAAATTATCATGACCCGCGTCACGATTCCCGTTGGTGAAGACATCGGTTTTTTACCAGGTACAGAAGAAGAAAAAATGACGCCCTGGATGGGGGCATTAATGGATAATCTTGAAGTGTTGCATAGCGCTCAAGAGGGTGGAAGTTTTGGGCGTGGGGCCACTCAGGATTTAATACAAAATAAAATTAAAATTCGCTCCTTAAATTACATGCGCGGACGTACGTTTTTAAACCGCTTTATTATTATCGATGAAGCGCAGAATTTAACGTCGAAACAAATTAAGACGCTCGTTACCCGCGCAGGGCCAGGAAGTAAGATTATTTGTCTTGGGGATATTAAGCAGATCGATACGCCTTACTTGAGCGAAACCACCTCCGGTTTAACCTTTGCAGTGGATCGATTTAAGACTTGGCAACATAGCGCGCATATGACTTTAACTCGCGGAGAGCGATCAAGACTTGCATATTATGCCGCTGAGCATTTATAGTACGTACTTTTTAGAGATTAATCATGTCTACCCAAGCGATTACTTTTGATGACGTATTGCTCGTCCCTTCCTACAACCATCACGAATCTCGACGTGTGGTGAACATCAGCATGACGGACCGGTTAGAAAAGCTCACCCTTGAATTGCCCGTTATCAGTTCAAACATGGATACTATCACCGAAAGCAAAATGGCCAACTTTATGCATAGTAAAGGCGGCATTGGCGCTTTACATCGTTTTCTAAGCGTTGAAGACAACATTCGTGAGTTTAAAGCTTGCCAAGGCCCTGTGTTTGTTTCCGTGGGTTGTACCTCAGCCGAACTAGAACGTGCTGAAGCCTTACGGGATGCAGGCGCCGATTATTTTTGCGTCGATGTAGCGCACGCTCATGCCAAATACGTCGGCAAGACCTTGAAAAATTTACGTCAGATGCTCGATGATCGCTGTATTATGGCTGGAAATGTAGCAACCTATGCAGGAGCTGACTATCTCGCTTCTTGCGGTGCTGATATCATCAAAGCGGGTATTGGTGGCGGTTCTGTCTGCAGCACACGGATTAAGACAGGATTCGGCGTTCCAATGCTTACTTGCATTCAGGATTGCGCAAGAACGGATCGCTCCATTGTCGCCGATGGCGGTATTCGAACCTCAGGTGATATTGTCAAAGCGTTAGCTTTTGGGGCTGATTTTGTAATGATTGGCGGAATGCTTTCAGGAACCGATCCAACCCCTGGCAAAGTCATTACCAAAGAAGATGGCACCAAAGTAAAAATGTATCGCGGCATGGCCTCTCGCGAAGCTCAAGAGGATTTTATTGGCCAAGTCCATGAGTGGAAGACCGCTGAAGGCGTTGCTACGGAAGTACCTTACCGCGATAGCCAGGATGCCATCATTGCCGATATTATCGGTGGGCTAAGATCTGGCTTAACCTATGCGGGCGCAGATACCATTAGTGAATTACAGCGCAAATTAAACTTTATTGTGGTTACGCAAGCGGGCAGACTTGAAAGCTTGCCTCATAAGCTAATGGAGCGCTAATCGACTATCCCCGTGATTTTTTAAATGCGGCAGGACGAAAAAGAAAAAGCCTAAATCACGCATTAAGAACGATCGCGGGTATTTATTTACCTCATTTTAACCACCTGGTGCTTTAAATCGTTTGGCTGCTGGTTGCTCCTGTTGTTGAAGCTGTTGCTGCTGTGTTTGTTGTAATGATTCACGATCGACTAGCGCATTATCCGCTAAAGCCAGCAATTCAGTACTTGGGGAAGAAGTACTGGCAGGCGGCGTCATTCGAACTAGACCCGCGTCTGGTGTTGCTGAAGTTAGTCCAATCTGCTTATCCATATCTTCTTTGGGTTGAACCGAAGTTAAAGCAACATCCGTTGGTGTAGAAGCTTGAGAAACACCTTGGGAACTTTGCTGAGAATTTTGCTGGCTTTGACCGGCATTCTCTGGCACTTCAGCATCATTTTTAGGGGGTTGCGAATCCTCTTGTTTTGATTGCGCCGATAAGTAGTGATCCAAGCCCCGGCTAAACATAGTATTCATCATTTGTATCCACACATCCAGCATTGTTTTGCTATTTCCTTGTTCAGAAGACGGATTATTCGCCATTTTTGGTCTAACATCATCCTGTCCTGCTGTTTGCTTTTCGTCTTTATTCTCTCCTGCTTCCTCATTTTGATTGCTTTCTTCAGAGCCGGCTTCAAGAGGTGTAGTAAATTGATTGCCTTGAGGCGCAGGCGCTACTTGAGCATTTTTCCTGTTAGACGGAGGGACGACCGAACCGGCTGGAGTGGACTCAGGATTGAAAGAAGCACCTTGTTCAGGACTAGAGGAAGGTTGGGGTGTCTGAGTCCTGGGCTCCGGCAACTTTTTTAATCCGCCTGTTTCGGTGATTTGTAGACGGCCCTCTTTATATTGTTGCAGTTGTTCCGGATCATTGAGCACGTCCTTCGCGGCAGAAATTTGCTGAAATTTAATTTTTGCGCTCTGTTGTTCTTCCTCAGTTTTACCACTCTGTTTATCCGGATGATATTGTAGAGATAGCTTTTTATAAGCGTTATTAATCTCACTGTTCGTTGGGGTCGCATCTTGATCCAACTCTAATAGTTGATAGAGTTCTTGTTCATATCCCATGATTATAACCTCGACTTATCACTGCATATTAGTTTAAGTATATACCCTAACACGATAATACGCTTAAATTTGACTGTTTGTTCTATTGTATTTAAACGACATGATGGCAGCGAAACAAATCGAATTATTTACAATTTTTTTACTCTATTGGGTATATAGCCGTGATCGGCCAAAATGCGTGATTTATGCTTTTTGTTTTTCGCCCTGCCTCATTTTAAAAAGCTCTTAAGGGAATGAGACGTTACTCGCTTATTAAAATGTGACAGGACAAAAAATAAAGGTGCCTACAAACAAGCATTTTGAACGATCACGGGCATAGATCAAAAATTAGATCCACGTGTCAATAGTTTTTTTTTGAAAAATTCATTTGGAAAGTGACTGCCGAATGACGGCTTTATCTTGTTATTCCCCTATTGTTGGCTAAAATTTACTTAACACCCAGGTTTTTATATTGGTGGACAAAAATATCAATTTTTTTACTTCGTATATGAGAGTAAGACATTGTCTTTTTTAAAAGAGGAAAAATGTAACAAGGAGAAAGATTATGTTTAAAATTAAATTATTATCCGCTTCAGCTGTTTTCCTTACTTTGTTAGCGTTTAATTTGCACGCAATTAATACGGAGCCAATTCCCAAAACCCCTAAACAAAAAGAAACGATGCAAAAGCAAGTAAAACCTAAAGAGTTCCCACAAATGGATTGGAGGAAAAATAATACCAAAAAATCTACGCCAAAATCTAAACCTAAAGAGTTTCCAGGTTTGGAATGGAAAAAAGAATAAGCACAAGCACCGTTGACCTATCTTGGGAGTAGCATAGGAATTTCAAAGCAGCTATTTCTCATTTTTTCATGGTGAAGTTCAAAAAGTGCTGTAAATTCCCATCAATTCAGCCTATCAAGTTAGGGGGGTAATCCCCCTTTTTTCTGAGGCTTAAAGTAGAAAGCTAGGCAACTAATGCCTGTTTGTGCCTCGTTGGAGGTCCCTCTGTCCCATAGCAGTATTCGGGTGCTCATTGTGATAAGTTCAAAGCGATTGTGTCGCATGTGGCTGGGTTTCAGCAATAATTCAAATAAAAATAGTGGATTAGCCAATCATACCTAACTGTACGGTTATAGAATTCAATATAAGCATTTTGAAGTTGATTGGGTATCGTCCGTTCCACCAACGTGTACCAATACCTATCGTTTCTTTTAACTTAATAAAAAGTCCACCGCTGCCAAAGAGTGAATTTTTGTAGTATCAAAAACAGGAACAATTACATCTTTTTTGCTGAATAATGAGTGGTATTTCCGTACATCCAAGAATAATTCCTTCGACCCTATTTTTAAGTAATTTGTCTCTGTACATGACAGGTTTTTTTGTCATGCACAGAGGTAATTTGTCAATAATTGATTCATAACGCTGTTTTGTAATCTCGGTTCTAATGCCTTTTCCGAGTTAATCAAAAATAGTTGCATGATTAAAATCCGATCCGCTTCATTCGGAATAATTACCTCTATGCCTTGTTCAGTCAATTTTGATTTAAAAAAATCAAGCTCCATGGTGAATTTGGCTCTGTACGGTACGCGGCTTGTTCGCGGGATCCAGGATTCTAATAGTATCGGAGGAACCCGCGCATAAAGCGCGGTACGTAGGCAAATAGGGTAATTTAAAATCACACGTGCTCTCGCCCTGCATTTTGAAAGATCACGGGTATAGTTGCTAGAACCTATGACTATGATCACATACTTCCTTTCTGGGTTATACTATGGACAACCCGACAGGACGTAACAGGTACTTATGTATGAATATCGATGATTTTCGTTATATGTGGCGTGGAAAAGCGATTCGAGCGCTTTCAAAAGAACAATTGGAATGGTTATCCCCGATTGATTGGCATGAGGAACATCATGAACGAGCCTTGCTATTATTACATGGCTTTTCATCTTCTCCTGCAGTTTACCGCGAGCTCATACCAACTTTATCTCGTTTATACGATGCCGTGGTTTGTCCAGCGTTACCTGGCCATGCTACTCATATAGCAGCGTTTGCCAAAGTCCAAGCCCACGAATGGGTTAGTGCTGCTGAGGATTCCTGTGAAAACTTAACGAAGCATTATAAACAAGTAGATGTGATGGGGCTTTCCTTAGGTGGGCTTTTAGCCTGCCATTTAGCCAATAGCTTTTCACTGCATCATCTTTATTTGCTGGCGCCCGCGCTTTCGCTGCGATTAAATCTTCCTCTGGCCATAGCGCTTGCAAAACTATTGCGTTCACTGGGTTTTAAACACTTACGTAATCGCGCGGGAAACTTGCGTACCAATCGCGCTGCAGAAATTGCTTATCGCCATTTACCGATTGCAACCATTATTGAAATCTTAACCTTAATCAAAGAATTCAAATTCTCACCGCCTACTTGTCCTGTGGATGTATTTTTAGGGGCCTATGATGAAGTGGTTGATTCTCATAAGATTGAAGATTATTTTAACAAACTTCCGAATGTCGACATCCATTGGCTACAAAACTCTGCGCATATTTTACCTTTGGATGGTGATATTGACCGCATCATTGCTTGCTTAAAACAAAATTGGGAACAGGAGAAAAAAACTTAGAGCGATGAAAACGATTAGGGACTGTTAACCCTAGATCGATAGGCCGAATGAATCGGGCCAGGTAGGTTAGAGTGGTTTACATCTGAACCCATTTATTATAATCAGTATATTCTTGGATAAAAGGCATTCTTAAATCTCTCATATCCAATACGGAGCCTTCAAAGGCTAGAAAATCCGTTCTCATTTGTGGGAGGTTGTAGAAATGAATATCACTAGCATCGCTCGCTAAAGTATGTTGTCGTTTCACAGCGGATATTTCGGCAAGCGCCTTATTAAATGTTTTTACAAAGGCACGTTCTGCTCGTAAATAGCGTCCATTAAAATGCGCCTTTTCGCATAATTCGAGATCGAGCTTATCCGTTACTCCGGCGAGCTGAATGTAGGATTGATCATAGCCACGAACGACTAATACTTTACTGTTCACCCAATGAAAACTTAACCAAGATTGATCTACCATAGTCAGCGAAGTGACATTGGCCATGCCTCTTAATTTAAGCTTCGCGTTTCCACTTAAATCCAGCATTAAATTATGACTTCGGACACCACTAATATCCACTGTACCTGACGTGACTTTCAACTTGCGAACGCCGAGATTGCCTCCAAGAATGGTATTTCCCTTATCATTGTTGATGATGAGGTCAATCAAATTAGAATTAAGCTTCGTACCTTTAACTATTCCATTACCATGATACTCAAAACGATTTAAAAAACGTCCTTGTACTTTCGCAGTGATTGGTCCGAACTTTGGATAGCCCTTTCCAGCAACAATAGTTAATGTACTCCCGGAAACGGTGGTTGTGACATTGGCTAAATCAGCAGCTGCGCCAGTTAAGATGACTTTTGGTTTTGAGTACCCGGAGTGAAGACTGATATTAATATTTCCTGTTACTATCACTCGATTAAATGCACCAACATCTCTCGTTTGCTTGATCGCAGGCAAGGTCGTTGGGGTGGTTTGATGATGAGCGCAAGCCGTCAACAATACCAAAAAAATCAATACAAAAGACCGTCTTAACATGATGAGAATCCTGTTATAGTATCTTGCTACATTAGAGGAAGTTCGTGTAATGCGCAAGAATTTCAACTCTATCGCTACTATTCGTTATAAAAATCAGAAATTTTTACTTTTTTTGGACACCCGCCATGGTGATGATTAACTGGGGCCTTCTGGATCAAAGTAGCTAACGATTCTCCTTTTGGAAGTAAGGCCGGAAGCGTGATGTATACATCCACTAACAATCCGTTCTTACACCCAAAATGGACTTTTTCTGCGGCGTGTTTTCCAAATGCATTATTAAATTCATACGTAAGATCCGCCAATTTGATCTCATCGCCAATGTGTTTTTTCAGAAAATCGCTAAACGAGCTTTCAGTTAGTTGTTCGGTAAGATCCATGGCTTGCGAAAAATAATCGTTACTCGATAAAATATGGCACATTCCATGACGATTCCACTCATGACGCTCAAGACAACTCCCATGCGCAAAACTAGGCATTAATTGCTTGAGTCGTTGGGCTACTTCTGGGGTCAATAAAACTGGAGAATACTGACAGAAATGACTTTTTTTCCTTCCACCACAGTAACCATACTGGTTGCCACATTTTTTCTGATTAGGCCATAAGCCATGCAATACTAAATGATTGGCATGATAGGAGGTAGGCGAAAGTTGGTAACATTCTGGTTTTCCGGCCTCATACCCATAGGTTTCACAAAATCCTGGCTGCCAGCTAAGTGCTAACACAAAGTGATCGGCAAGCCCTGGGCTATTATCACAGGGCGTAGGTTTTTTTACCTTATAGTGCGGTTGCCCACAAGCCGCTTTTACCCATCGTAAAGCACTCGGATCTTCCAGTAATTCAATGCGAACCCATTCAGGTGACCGTTGGTTAATTTCTTTGATGGAGTAACGCTGGGAGGGGCTTATGAACTGGGCTGGGGACCGTGTTTCTTCTTTTGAAACATAGGCAGGACATGTCCTTGAGGCATCAAAATAACCCGAAACTGGAATTGCAGCCAACGAAGTTGTTGATATGAAGGCGAGTAAACTGAGCGTAAATCTTATCATCCATGCATCCTGGCATTTGTATAAGATAAAATCCATTATATCTGGATTACATGAATTTACCAGCAAAAACTAACTTAACCTAAACTCTCTAGGTTAGAAAAAAGGACTTCCCCTTGGACGATTGATAGAATCAACCAAGGGGAAGTATGGAGAAATCGAGGTTTATACCGCCGATACTTCTTCAGCTTGCAGACCCTTGGGGCCTTTGGTGACCATAAACTCAACACGCTGACCTTCAGCTAAGCTTTTACGGTTTGCTGAACTAACAATTGAGCGGAAATGCACAAATACATCATCTTGACCATTATCACGGCTAATAAATCCATAGCCTTTATCATCATTAAACCACTTAACGTGGCCGGTTTCTTTAGCAGACATTCTTTTTTCCAAAAATTAAGTTATACACACACTTGTGGTTTTGGGATTCCAGGGAGAACGATTGGTTCGTTAGGTTCACTACTTAAAACGTATTAAAGAAGGGAATTCACGTGTAACAATGTTTACCAGAATACAATACAACAAGTATTACTAGTATAACTTAGGGTATGTAATATAGCGAGCTTTTTTGTTTATTTTTTTATTTTTTGTATAAATAATTGTCTATCATGAGGGTTAACTTGAGTTGGTTTTAATGGGCATTTTAGCTAAGGGACATGTGTTCATGTGCTTGGGGCCTAAATGCTCTGAAAGCTTAGCAAGCGCAATCTCATTGTTTTTATAAAAATGATGTGGGCCCAGTTTTTTAACTAAACCACTGCGTTTTAATAACCTCATAACCGGGCGCCTTACCCGGGTAAACCAAAGCTCTATACCAGCCTCTTCAAGCCTTTCAGAAACACTGCGTAACGTTTCAACACCGGTTGCATCTAATTGATTAAGACTGACGCAATCTAAAATAATATAACGCAATTTTTGCTTGACGCTGATAAGCTCGAGAACTTTATGTTCGAAATAAGCCGCGTTGGCAAAATATAGTGGGCCATTAAATCGCAAGATGCTTATTAAATAACATGTTTTTCCAGCATCACTGTCGGTAACTTCAACTAGTTCTCCATGCTCATCACGGATTAATTCGCTAAGTTTTGGGCGCATGGTTTCGTATAAATAAAAGACTAGCGACAGAAGGATCCCAATCATGACGGCAAACGCAATGCGGGGGGCTAAAACTAGCGCCATAATAAAGGTCGTGAGTGCAACAATGCCTTCATTACGACTGATTTTCCAGACACGCCACATCTCTTTGATGTCTAATAAGCTCAATACGCCAACCATAATAATGACACCTAACGTTGCATAGGGTAGGTAATAAAACAAGGGAGTCAGCCATAACAGCACCACCATCACTACAAACCCTGCAACCACAGAAGAAAATGGTGTCCTGGCTCCGGATTGATAGTTTAATGCAGTTCGCGTAAAACTGCCCGATACTGGCATGCATTGAAAGTAACTGCCTACGCATTTCGCTAGCCCCTGACTGATTAATTCTTGATTGGTATCAAATGATTGTCGACTTTCGGTTGCGATTCGCTTTGCAATGGTGATCGCTTCTGTAAAGCCAACCAAAGCGATCACTAAGGCAGCCATAAACAGATCGCGCATGATTTGCGAATTGAATACAACCGGTTTAAATGAGGGTAATCCACGAGGGATTTTACCCACGACCTCACCACCAGCCTGTATTTTTAAAAATCCTGCCTCAGGAAACTCAGCAATTCGCCAAGAACGAGGATCAACTTGGCCAATCGGAGTCATTTGATCATCAACATAAAATACTTCTTGTAGATTTTCTGTCTTCATTCGTCGAAAACGCAATCGGCTCAGTTCAGCTGTTTCCAAATTGTGCCGCAATATTAAGCGCTCCATTTGCCACTTGGCTTCAGCAGCCTCATTGATGGCTTCATCTGTTTCTTCTGCGCTAGGTCCTTCTTTTCTAATAGTGTTTTCAACTTTTTTTTGCGCCTTTTTCACCGCAGCAATTTGTTCTTCTAGCGCCTGTGGGTACGCCTTATAATTTTCTAACAATTGCTGCACAGGCAAATTAATGATCTGATTCACTTGAATGATTTGAGTTTTTTCATAGCCACTCAACCAAGCCACAATCGTTGTAATCAATACCGCAAATAAAATATGCGGCCATTTTGGCCATAACCAGCGTCCACCCAAAATAATAATAAACGATAAGGCCGCAATAGCCATGGTCGGCCAATGAGGATTGGCTATAGCATCATTTATTACCTGCCAAAAGGTTTCATAAAAATGAGGACTGGTTACGGCGTAAACACCAAACAAACTGTTAATTTGCATAGAGGCAATAACGATGGCAACGGCATTAATCAACCCTAATAAGACTGGGTAAGACACAAAGTTGACCACAACCCCGAAACGAATAAAACTAAGTCCTAATTGAATTAATCCAATTAAGAAGGTCAACAGTACTAAATAACTTAAATAATCATTCGTTCCAATTGCAGCAATGGGTTGCAATGCTACTGCGGTCAACAATGAGGTTACTGGCACAGGACCTGTAGATAAACTGCGTGAGGAGCTGAATAACGCCGCGATAATTGGTGGAATAAAGGCAGCGTATAAGCCCATATAAACGGGTATACCTGCTAAGTGCGCATAGGCCATGGACTGTGGAATCAGAAGCATCACCACCGTTAGGCCAGCCAGGATATCCGATTTTAAATTGGACCAATATTTTAGCTCTGGAAGCCATTCTAGAAAGGGAAAGAATTGTTTTAGACTCTCAATCCTTGATAATAATTTGATCGGTTGCAAACGCATCAATCAGCATCCTTGTTGGTTAGTTATAGCCAAGATACTTGGAGGTATCTTGGCTATAACTCGTGCTCAAATTTATATATACCCGTGATCGTTCAAAATGCATGATGTATGCGTTTTCTTTTTCGCCCTGCCAAATTTATGAACGATCACGGGTAAACATTTTAACTCTGTTCTCTCCTTGGCGTTATAGCCTGACTAAAATCTGGCAATAATGGCTGTAATTGCAAAGCCAATTGTAATAGACGTCTATCCATGCCTCTTCCTGATGCAAGCTGTACGGAGATCGGTAGATGATTATGATAACATACCGGAATGGTCATGGCTGGAACACCGGCCTGATTAAAGAGGGACGTAAATGGAGAAAACTCTATATTTTTTTCCAAATATTGTTCAAACTCATCATTCATACTCAATTGGCCGATTTTCAATGGCAATTGTGCTAATGCCGGGCTTAGAACAAAATCCACCTTAGTGAATAATTCATGCAAAGGTCTAAGCATTTGGTATAACTTATTTTTAGCAGCAATTAATTGCGAGGCCGTAATCATACGTCCTCTTTCATAAAACCTCCAAGTTACGGGTTCTAAATCACTTGGGGTGACCTTGTGACCTATACGGTATTCCTGTTGCTCGATTTCTGCATAGGTATTTGCAGCAATGAGCTGAAGCGTACATTCGCCAATCGTTTCTAAATCTAGCTCCAGTGTGATGGTTTTAACGCAATGCCCTTGATCCGTTAATAACATAATAAATTCATTCAAAACATCCCGATAAGGCTTAGCAACAGGTACGCAAGGAAATGCCCCTTGAAGTTCGACAAACCTTAACTGCTTGGGTAAGGGTTCTGTCCCTTGGTGAATCGTCAGCGTTGACGTTAACAGAGGAAAAAGATTGACGGCATCTCGAATTTGTCTGGTCAGTATAAAATTTGTGGCTAAACCGGACCACTGCTCTTCTACCCAAGGCCCGGATGGCATTAACCCCGGGGTCGGCTTAAATCCAAATAACCCACAACACGCGGCAGGAATACGAATGGAGCCACCCCCATCGCTTGCCGTAGCCAAAGGTGCAATACCCGCGGCTACGGCAGCGGCCGAGCCACCCGAAGAACCGCCCGGAGTTAGACTTAAGTCATAAGGATTACGGCATGGGCCAAACAATACAGGCTCCGTGACATAAGACAGTCCCAGTTCAGGCGTATTTGTCTTAGCAAAAGGAACAAATCCTAAAGCGAGCATCCGCTCTATAAAATCACTGTTATCACGACCTAGGTTCTGTTTAAAAAAACGCGAACCTTCGGTGTTTATCACGCCTTTTAAGGTATAACCCAAATCTTTGACTAAAATTGGTACCCCATAATAAGGTTCCTTGCCACTCATTTTAGTTAACTGATCACGGGCCCAAGAAGGACAAGACAATACCACTGCGTTTAAAGAAGGATTTACCTCTTTCATTCTTGCAAATGCACAATCCAATGCGTCTTGGGCGCTCACTTTTTTATGTTTAATCAGCGCTGCCAGGCTATGGGCATCTTGCTTGATGTAGTCGCTGACATCCATGAGGCATCTCTTTAATTAATAAATTAGCACGGTCAAGGGTTTATTGGCGGCAAAGTATCACGATTATTCTTTTTACGCTTTCGTTTGCGGTAATTGGCCACAGTAACCCATAACTCACTTCCTTGCCATTTGATTTGATTCCCAGGACTATAAATAGCTTGGGACAAGAGTTTCATTTGCCTTTTAAACCTGGGATCAGGCACTTGTTTGGCAATCTCATTTAAATCCATGAACTCTTTATCAGGCCAATGCAAAGAGGCCCAGTTCAACAATGCATCACGTGCTTTAGTTGGATTATTGTTAATACATGCTTCATGAAGCCGCTTAATAGCCAGCCGTCTTTTGCTTCCTGCAGCAATTTTAGGCTTAAACCACCAAATCATTAAGGTTAAAATCCATCCGACGGCAAATATTATGGCTAAAAACCAAGCCAAAGGGGTTGATGCTTCTGCAATAACCGCTTCTTTAGATTCGGGTGAAGGCTCCAGTTGTTGTGGTGTTTGATCTATAGCCGTCTCAGTTGGGTCGGAGTCGGAAAGCGTTTCTTTAGCCTTCTCAACCCCTGTAACCGTTATAGTCCGGGGAGGAAGCTTTGCGATTTCAGTGTTACCCGTCGTCGTATTTAACCAACTTAAACTCATTTCTGGTAGGATTATCTGACCTGGTTTATTCAAGAGATAGGTCACTTTAATTTCAGCCGTTCCAACGAGCTCATGATCACGAATCGTGTTACGCAGATTCGGTTTTTCTGGGTAAACGTTATAATCTGGTTTATCTTCAAACTCTAACGAAGGCAACAGTTGCGCAGGAAGCGCCACTGCCTCAATCGTAATAAACCGAGTCAAGGTTTCACCTACCTCGGCCGTATGTTGAGGATTATCATAGGTTTCAGACAATGAGACTTGTTTCGCAGGAAGCCAAAACTTATCTTTAAAGTCCTTGGGAATTGGTCTTACCTGTAACTGGGTGGTAGCCGGTGGGATATTAATTTGTCGAGGTATCGCTTCATAAGCCAACGCATGAAATGCTGGACCTGTAATTGTTAATACACCACTCTTTTGCGGGAAAATGGCATAGCGCTGCTCTTCAACCACATAATTTCGTCCTTTCTCAATGGTTTGATATCGGTCAGCATCTCCTAAGGGGATCAATAACGCGTTTTCCACTTTTGGTGGTTGATATTGGGCATCGAGCAACCGACCGCTATTAAATAATTTTACTGAAAAAACTACCTGCTCACTGATAAATGGTCGCTTCTTACTTACTTCCGTTTTGATCAGGACTTCGTCTTGACCATCAGCGGGTTGGCCATCCTGGCTTGGTGGAATTGCTGGCTGATCACGGACTTCTACTGTGAATGCTCTCGTTTGTTGGTTCCCAATTTTAAGAGAGGGAATGGTTAAAGTCCCTGTTGTCTTGGGCATTAATAGAACAATAAATTGGCTGATAGACTTAGGCTGGCCATTAATAACGGTATAACTCATTGCGCGTTCGGTTCCAACAATGCGAAAATCTTTTTGCAGTGGCGTGAGATTTGGCAGGGCAGGTTGTTGATCGTCCGATGTAATAATGAGGTGAAAGGTATCACCATATTGAATTTTATCCGGCTTAATCTGTGCCGTTATCTCAGCGACAGCTACACTGACCCAGACGGATAAAAAAATAAGCAAAAAACACTGGTTAAAATGAACCTTACTTTTTAATTCCGATAAATACGCTTTCATTAATCCCACCCTCGCTGTCTTCTTAAGTGATCACGAAGAAACTTCTCTCGCATTAATCCACCGGGGTCGTCGGGTACCAACCGCAGCAATTGTTCTTTAGCTTGTTCTTGTTCTGAATCTGGTTGCGCCGAATCTGCTGCCGCCTTCTTGCCTGTATGCCCATCCGTTTTTTGGGTTTGCGCTTTAGATTGAGATGACTTATCTTGCCCTGGCTGATCTCGGTCTGTTTTGTCTTGATCTTGCTTGCCTTGCTCCTGTTTATCCTGACCCTGTTTATCCTGACCCTGTTTATCCTGGCCCTGTTTATCCTGGCCCTGTTTATCCTGACCCTGTTTATCCTGGCCCTGTTTATCCTGGCCCTGTTTATCCTGACTCTGTTTATCCTGGCCCTGTTTATCCTGGCCCTGTTTATCCTGACTCTGTTTATCCTGACTCTGTTTATCCTGGCCCTGTTTATTCTGGTTCTGTTTGCTCTGATCCTGCTGTTGTTGATCTTGACTCGATTGATTTTGTTGTTGATTGTCCTGTCGTTCTTTGTCTTTTTTTAACAAATCAGCAATCACCTTGCGATTATGAAGCGCATCTTGATGATCTGGTTCTATCGCTAAAGCCTTGTCGTAAGCAGCTATTGCGTCTTCATAATCTCCCATATGAGCCAGGGCGTTGCCACGATTATAATAACCTTGAACATCGTTTTGAGATTGATATAAATCAGCGGCCCGTGAATAATTTCCTGCACGATACGCCGCAGCAGCTTGCCAATCGGTTCGTTCAAAGGTCGCTTCAGCTTCGTTATAATGACCTTGATTCATTAAGCGCTGTCCCTGCTGATTTTTAGTCACCCAAAGATCACGCCATGACCATGCCATCACATGCTGTGACCACATGATTAACAGCAGCAAAATAATTCGATGCGCAGTTTGTTTCATGTAGTAAGCCTCTGTAACCATCCTCGTCGAAATGCTGGCAATAATAGAATCAAAGCAGGAATTAAAAACCATCGGCCTTGATCCTTCCAAACGGGTATATCATTTTTCAAGCTCACCGTATATTGTTGCCGATCACGTGTTGCTTTAATCCAAGAATCAATATCGCTAACCGTATTGGAAAAAGGAATTAATTCACCATCACCAGCGGTTGCGAGCTGCTTAAACATGGGATTAATAGACGTCTTCGCGGTGATTGGTAAAACAGAGGTATGGATCTCATCCGCTGCGAGCGCTTTAGCTTCATGAATCGCCGCGGGGGAAGGCGGAGAGCCGGTAAGAACAAGTAATTCTCCACTGTAATACCCTGCTTGAGTAATCAATTGGGCCGCTTGTGTCAATCCTTTTTCTAGTTTCTGTCCAGGCACAGGCATAATTTCAGCCGTTAACGAAGACAGTAATGAATCAATCGTTTGTGCGTCATCGGTTAATGGTGAAACAATAAAAGGCTCACTGGTATAGACCACTAAACCAAACTGCCCAATGTCTTTATATTTAAACAAATCATGCAATTTAAATTTAGCGCGTGTTAAGCGATCAGGCTTTAGATCATTTTCTAGCATGGCATTAGACATATCCAATACGATAACTCGCGGTAATCGGTGCTTAAAGGTTGGCACTGGATAACGAGACCAGGTGGGGCCCGCCAACGCGATGATCATCAATAATGCACTAGTAAATAAGATCCCAATTGAGGCTAGTCGTTTGTTTTTTTGTTTGGTTTTCATCAAGTAATTCAATAAATGGCTGTCACAAACGTTACTCCATGCCAATAATCCTTGTTTATGGCGAAATAGTAGTATTACCAGTAACAGCAAAGGGATGATCGCCAATAGCCAAAAGGGTCTAAGAAAGTGAAACTCTGCCATCACTCTGTTGCCTCCTGGTTTGTTTGAAACGATCGTCGGGGCAATAGACCGCCTTCATAAGCTAACCAATAAAAAAATAATCCTAATGCGATCGCTAAAGGCCAATAATAATAATCATGTTGAGGCCTTATCGTCTCTTCATCTTGCGATATGCGTTCTAGGCGATTGATGGTGTCATAAATATTTTGTAGCGACTGCATATCCGTTGCTCGAAAATAACGCCCTCCGGTGATCTCCGCCACCGTTTGCAGGGTCTCCTCATCAAGATCGGCTGCAGCATTCATATTAAAAAATAAACTGTTAAGTGCGCGAGGATCCGCTTCTGATCCTAACCCAATGGTGTAGACTTTTATATCGTCAGCACGAGCCAACTCCGCGGCTTTTAATGGGGAGAGAACCCCTGAGTTATTCACCCCATCCGTTAACAAAATAATGATTCGTCCTTCTTTGGGCACATTCTGAAGATGTTTTACAGCTAATCCCAAGGCATCACCGATCGAGGTCGTTTTGCCAGCCAGTCCAACGGTCGCGTCTTCAATTCGCATTAACAAATTATCTCGATCATAGGTTAATGGCGTTTGAAGATAAGCTCGGCTGCCAAATAAGATAAGTCCCATTTTATCGCCTTTTCGTTCAGCAACAAATTGTTCAGCGGCATGCTTAACCACAGATAAGCGGCTCACCGGACGGCCACGAACCAACATATCAGTCAATTCCATACTGCCGGATAAGTCTAAAGCCAACATAATATTATACCCTTCGCGAGCAATCGGTTGTGGCTCACCAACCCAGCGAGGGCCAGCAAGTGCAAAGAGGGTTAGGCACCAAATCACCAAGAGAACATTGATGCCCTTATGTTTAGCAAAACCATGCTTTTCTGTTTCGACAATCCCTGCCACCGCATAATAGAAAGGAACTTTCAAGGCTGCAGGAAGATGAAGAGGCGCGCGCGGCAGAAAAAACCATATTAATAAAGGCAAGGGCAACGCAAGCAAAACCCAAGGGCAGGCTAACTCAAACATGGTTTTCTCCGTTGCTTAATCCAGCGTTTTGCTTGTTGGAATAAAGGCTCTAGGTTTTTACACGCGTTTTCTCTTCCGTAGGGTAACTCCAACAATTCATACTGAACCGGCCTAAAGTCAATGTCTTGCCCCGTCTTATTTAGAAACTCAAGCCATTGCTCACCTGTTAAACCAGCCACTTCTTCGCGTGGAAAATAAACCAGCGCAACTCGTTTAAGTAATTCTGAAACACGAGCACTGGCGAGTTTGCTGTTTTGGCTGGCCTCATACTGACTCTGGTATTCATCCAACAAACGTAATGCTTGATGCTTAGCGCGCTCATTGCGATAGCATCGATACAAACCCCAAATGCACGCTATTATCACCAGAAGCAGAATAAAAAAAAGCAAATACCAACCAGGGGCCAAAGGCCACCAACCGACTGACTCAGGCAAGTGAATATCGCGCAGTTGTGCTAATTCCTGAGGGGCTGAGCTAGCCATGCGCTGATCTCCTAGGATAGGTGGTTTTAACCAGATAAGGTAAATCCAACTCGCTAGTTACTTGCACATATTGAATCTGATTTCGTTTCAGAAGCGCTTGCAGTTCTGCAATACGATGGTCACAATAAGTTTGATAGCCTGTTTCCACCGCATGTTGGGTGGTATCAAATAATATTTCTTCCCGACCGTTAGTAATGGCATATTGGTGGGGGTTTGGTGGGGATAACTCCAAGGGATCACAAATATGATACGCCAGAATGTCATTATGCGCTCTTAGTCGACTTAAATGTTGTTCTGTTTCTCGATCAACCTGATAAAAATCACTAATGAGCACTAGAATGCTCCCAGGTCTTGCTACACGACGAAGACGTACTAAAGCTTGATTTAAAATACCTTCCTTAGGCATGCTGCGATCGATAGCTCGGGGCGCCTCCTGGGTATAGGCAGATAAGGATGCTAAGAAGGGTAACACCCCTGCTTCTCGGCCTCTTGGCGTAAATTCACTATGAGTGGTATCGGAAAACAGTAATCCCCCAAGCCTGTCACCTTGATTCATCGCCGTCCAGGACAGAATCGCCGCCAATCGAGCCGCAACGACTGATTTAAATGCGACACGCGTGCCAAAATACATGGATGGGCTAAAGTCGACAAGAATAATCGCAGGACGTTCGCGTTCTTCCTGAAACAATTTAACATGAGGTCGTCCAGTGCGAGCTGTAACGCGCCATTCCATGTGGCGAACTTCATCACCGGCTTGATAATTTCGAACTTCGGCAAAGTCCATTCCACGACCACGAAGTTTGGATAAATGATTGCCTGAGCGCACAGCACGGCGTTCTGGGGTATAATTTGCAGAATGAGCATGGCGTCTTAATGCAATCAGCTCAGACAATTCTGTAACCACTCCGTCGCTCATAAGGCTTCCTTAAGGCAAGGCCACCAATCGTAATAATTCATTTAGAAAATCATCGCTACTAACCCCTTCCGCTTCTGCTTCAAAAGTCAGAAGAACCCGATGGCGCAGTACGTCATGGGCGATGACATGAATATCTTCCGGAATCACATAATCTCTTCCGGCAAGCCAAGCATGCGCTTTTGCACAGCGGTCAAGGGCGATCGTGGCGCGAGGGCTAGCGCCATATCGTAACCAACGTTGTAATTGGCCACTGTAGGCTTTTGGATTTCTAGTCGCAACGACTAACTGAACGATGTAATTCTCCAATGGTTCGCTGGTATGAACATGAAGAACCTGCTTGCGCGCTTCAAATAACTTACTTTGCAAAAGAGGCTTAACCGTTTTTTTGGAGGCATTAGAGTGATCGGAAAACGCGGTCTCAAGCGCTTCTTTTCTTGCCAAGGTAAGAATATCATGTTCAATCTTGGCTTCAGGATAAGTGATTTTCACATACATTAAGAATCGATCCAGTTGGGCTTCCGGAAGCGGATAGGTTCCTTCTTGCTCGATTGGATTTTGCGTCGCCATTACTAAGAATAACTCAGGCAAGGGATACGTTTTTCCTCCTATCGTTACCTGGCGTTCTGCCATTGCTTCAAGCAATGCGGATTGAACTTTTGCAGGAGCACGGTTGATTTCATCAGCCAGGACCAAATTGTGAAAAATTGGACCCGGTTGAAAAATAAAGGAACCATCCTCGGGACGATAAATGTCGGTTCCAGTTAAATCGCCTGGTAATAAGTCTGGAGTAAATTGAATGCGATGGAAATGACCTTCGACCCCTTCTGACAATTCTTTAACCGCTCGAGTTTTAGCAAGACCAGGCGCTCCCTCTACCAGCAAATGTCCATCTGCTAATAAGGCAATCAATAATCGCGACACTAAATCATTTTGGCCAAGAATTCGGGAATTTAAAAACGAGCTAAGTTGCAATACTTGCTGCTGGATATCTTGCTCAGCAGAAACGTCGACTTGTTCCATTTAATCAACCTTATACAAAAAAATAGTATCCTAACGTGAAATACAACAGCTGCCAAGATAATCACAAGGATTTAATGAATATGACTTTTGAAATAATCCATGGTCGCTGTGTTTAGATCATCGGTATAAATGTCTTTGCCAACGGGGGAAAGCTTAGGACATAGATAAATAACGTTGCTGGTGGTGGATTGGAAACTTAAAGGAACGATTGTGCAATAGGGAAACACCGAATGAATCGTGTTGTATACTTTACGCGAATAGGCGTCCATGAATAAGGGATTAGCAATAATATTAACCAATAACAAACCGTTTTGCTTTAAATGATTAGAGAGCGACTGAAAATATTCTCTGGTTAGCAACGATGGTGGGATGGTTGCTTGATGGCTGTAAACATCGGATAAAATTACATCATAGCGGCTGGCATTTTGTTGTAAAAATTGACGCGCATCTTGTCCAATAAATTTGCCTTTAATTGGCTGTTTTAGGAAATGTTCTTCAGCAATCGTTTTAATGGCAGGGTCGATATCGACATAGGTTACACGATTATCATGCGTCCCCGCCGCCGTCAAAGTAAATCCTCCTGCTCCAATAACAAGAATATCTTGCTGCTTGATATTGAGCTGTTGAAACAACACGTCTCGGATAAACTCAATATACGGAAACGCGTTCATCTCCTGAGTTAACAAGGAACTGCTTGATTGGTTAATTTGTAACACTCTACTAAAATCTGCGGTTTCAACCACTTGATAATTGCCGTAATTGTTCGTCACTTTAAACTGTAGCCTTTCTGCATTCACGTTCAAGACCAAAATAAAGAGCATCACGACAAACAGCAACAAAATATGCAACAACGAGCGTCCACTAAATGGACGAAGATAAATCACCAACATGAACAACAACAAGCAATTGATAACCACAGTCCAAGCCACCCCAAGGTATTGAAACAACAACAATGAGGTGAGTAAGGCACCAAGAAATGAACCCACGGTACTCAAAAATAACGCGCGACCGCTAATATGACTAACCCGTTGATTCTGGCTAAATAAATTTGTTGTCAATGGTACGGTCTGACCTAACCAGTACACAATTGGGGCTAATGCCAATAACAGATAACCAAATAGACTAACCAAGAAAGGTAATGTTAAGAGAATTGCGCCGACATAATAAAATAACGCGACAAACGTATAACTGAGGCCTAAACCAATCCAAATCATGCTCAATGTAAAATTACGACTAAGCTGCTTAAAAAAATCCTGCTTATAACTCCCACCTCGCCAATAGCCTAGCGCCAAAAAAAGAAGAAATACACCGATGATAATGCTGGTGATTAATACACTGCCACCATAGAAAGGCAATAATTGTCTAATGGTCAATACTTCAACAGAGATGGTGATAAACCCTTCTAGCAACAAAATAACAAGCAACAAATGAATCATGAATCATTCCTAAGAGGCCACTGTTATGATGCAAAACCTTTTGCGATACACTTTATATCGAAGGGCTCTGATCATTACAACCACGGTTGTCTTTATTTAGCGTAATTGCGGAGGATCGTTTCTTCCTTCTGGTAAAGTTACTTTGTTTTCTGAGGCTGGGGAAAGAACTTTCACCGAATTTAAATTAAATAAATTTTTAAAAAAATCAACTATTTTTTGTCCCAAATTTCGTTTATCAAAAATAGATTTTATTACAGAATTACCATAGCTTATGCGATTTGATTTCACTGTCATGTCAGGAGCATCAGGACGTTTTGAAAAATCCAAATCGATTGTTGCCTCAGCCTTGATGACGAAATCATTTCCCTTATCAGGAAAAATTCTGGTCCCTTGCTCGGCGTCTTTGGCACATTCTTTTTTTAAAATATCATTATTTAGAACATTTGAAGCAATCATTATTTTTGAAGTAAACAGTTCTTGTATTTTAAAACCACGTTCGGTAGTAATAAGATTCGTCTCGCGGACAAAACCCTCTGGGCGTCCGGAAGTGTTTAGCAGTTGATTACCGCTATCATCTGTGAAAATTTTCTGCAAGGGGCCGGATACAATCCGCATATATCCACCTTGATGAAAGCTTTTATAGAGATAATCTACAATTTTATCTTTGGCAACTTCACCAATCTCCATATCTTTAAGAATAATTGTTTTAAAAAACCGCTTTACATCTTCCTCAGTTTCAAATTTATTACCTGATGTGGTGACAATATCTTTTAAGGGAACCCCATTAATTTTAAACGGTTTATCTATCGAACGACCCCAGTCTCCTTCTGGGCTACTTGTACCCAAATTGGCCTCTCCGACCTTGACATGACTATGTTGTGAATAAAACCTTTCCCATTTACTCATAGTTCCCCTAATAATTTTAAGACTTGGATTTTCTATCTAAGATCATTATTAATTTATGCAGTACGTTATTATTATTTTAGGATACTTTCCCACTGCTCACCCAATTGAACGCCATACAGAGGGAAAAAATAATAGATTTGTTGTTTTTTTTATAAATTTGTAGGAGGATGAAACGTGGTCTTAAATTAGGGAGTCGCTATGAGAAAAGGATGTATCACCGTTTTAGCCTTGTCCGTATCTGTAAATGCTGTCGCTGCATCGCAACAAATGATATGGGGTTCTTCAAATCAAGCCTTGCCGCAATTAAAACAACACTCACCGTTTACAAAACATGGTTTATTAAAAACCATCGATAATCCCAAGGATGCGGATTACCAATTAGAGCTTATTGAGCCTTCAAAAGCGGATAAAAAGCATGTTCGCTACCAAATTACCTATAAAAATTTACCCGTTTGGGGGCACCAACTGGTATTTCATAAAGATGAAGCAAACGCCAGTCCCAAAGTGACAGGAATTAATGTTTCAGGAATTGAAAAAGACGTAATCAATACCATAGCTCGCATAACCCCAAGTGAAGCTGAAAAAGAAATATTGGCTAAAATAAAAGAGCCCATCAAATTTAAAAATACCGAAAAAGTCATTTTTATTGATAAAAAAGAAAAAGCGCATCTGGCTTATCACATCTCCTTTTTCGTCAATAATGAAAAAAATCCAATTAGTGCGCCCAATTACCTCGTTGATGCCAATAGTGGCGAGATTCTGCAAGAATGGAATGACGTACGCAAAGAAAAAATTGGTCAAGGGTTAGGTGGAAACTCGTTAAATTTACCCTATCGCTCTGGAATGTTTCAGCACGGTGATGCATTGCCAAACTTACCATCGCTAGGAAAGTTTGACGTTCAATTGATTGAGGGGAAATGTTACGTTCAAAACGATAATATTCGCGTCATTAATTTGGAGAATTACCGCTTAGGATATGAGGCTTTTCCTATTAGCGTATTTAATGAATCGTTAGCCAATATCGAAGCGTTCTCATATCCTTGCAGCCCGCAAAGCCAATTCATTAACTATTCAGATGGTTCAACCGGACCCATAAATTTTTCATTTTCTCCAGTGAACGATACGATGTATTTCGCTCAGAAAACGCTGGATATGTATGATGAAGTATATGGCGTGGAAAACCCAATTGGCACGGACGATCTTCCATTAAGAGCTTACACCCATTTGGGGTTAATGGATAATGCGTTTGCGATTCCGACTATAAAAATGCAAGGATTTGTTCTAGCGCATCAGCAAATTGTCATTGGCAACGGTTCAGATTTTTTGACCGCACCAACTCAATCGGTGATCGCCCATGAATTGTCCCATAATTTCACAGAGCTGAACTCTGGTTTGTATTATGAAGGCCAATCCGGTGCAATTAATGAGGCATTTTCTGATATGGCAGCCATTGCTATGCAAGATTATGTCCGTCAAGAATACCCCTGGTATTGGGATGGTGAGGACTGGGCCTTGGGGCGAGAAGCTGTTTTAGATGGAAGCCCAATACGTTATATGGATGATCCAACCCAAGATGGAAATTCAATTGGGCATGCAAAAGATTATACCGACGATTTGGATGTTCATTTAGCGAGCGGGGTTTTTAACAAAGCGTTTTACTTGCTATCGAATAAGCCAGGTTGGTCTGTTCCTATGGCTTTCCAATTGATGGTTGATGCCAATCAAAACTATTGGTCCCCAATTGCCTATTACGATTTTGCAGCTTGCGGTGTGATTCAAGCGGCCATTGATCGGGAATTAAACAAAGACGACGTCATCGCATCCTTTGCTGAAGTCGGCGTGCATTGTCCAATGTATAAATCTCGACATCAAGATCAAATGGATCAGCAAGAGGATCAAATTAACTCTCAAGATAATTTCAGTCAAGTCGATGATCAACAGATGAATATTTAATAGACACACTTAAATCTATTCGGTGCGGTTGCAGATTCTGCTCTAGCACCGATTTTTCAACTTTATAGAGGACACCCTTATGAAAAAAGCCATTGCCATTTCTGTTTTGTTGTTTAGTTATTCAGCTTTTGCCGACACGCTTACAACTCTATCAAAAGAAGAAGTACTCAAAACCTATCAAGGGAATACCGTTAAAAGCGTACCCTTAGCCAATTTAGACGGTGAGCTCGTTCCAGTTTTATTCCAAATTTATTTTGACAAAAATGGTCAAGCTATGGGCAAGTTTAACAAAAAACCTACGGGCGATGAGCCACAAACCGACACTGGCACATGGAACGTTAAAGACAATGGCGCTCTATGCGTGACTTGGGAGCATTGGGAGGGTAAAGAAGTATGCGCTTTAACTTATACATTGGGGAACGGATATTTACTGGTTAACCCCGACAACAACAATTTTGAAAGTGTTATTCATAAAGACATTAAATCTGGCAACCAGATTAGTGGGTAATAATTAGAAACGTTTAGTTTTAATCTCCGTACCTGACAAAAACGAGCTGTCATGTACGGAGAGCGTTGATACCAACCTTTGTTAATCACTGTTACCTAGACTTCTAACCTTAGTCTGTTTAAAAGACCTCTTCGAAAACTCGCTGAGTTAAATGAAATCTAATAAGTTTACTTAGCGTTGATAACACTATGCAGAACCAAGTAATCGGTTTTCAAAACAGAGGCAATCGCTTATAATTTCCTCTTTTTGATCAAGCCATTTACTCCGTGTTGGGTTTTTATGAAGCGTTCTGCCTGTGTTATTGTGTTGTCTTTAAATTTTGTAGAATGGCTGGAGTTTAGCCTTTATCTTTATTTAGCCAAAGCTGTATTTGCCACGACTTTTTTCCCACCATCGAATCAAAGTTTGTTATTAACCTTCGCTTTATTTGCTGCGGCTTATCTTGCTAGGCCTTTAGGTGGATGGTTTTTTGGCCGCCGGGCAGATTTGACTGGGCGACGAAATCCGATGATGCATACAGCAAGTTTGATGGGAATTGCAACTCTTGGCATTTGTTTTTTGCCAGATTATTCTCAAATTGGCGTGCTAGCCACTGGATTATTATTGGTGTTTCGCATCGCTCAAGGAGTGGCCCTAGGGGGTGAAATTAATACCTCGGCTATCTTTCTTCTAGAGCATAACCCGCGAAACCCCATGTTAGCTGGCAGCTTTGTTGCCGCTTTTGGCGCGCTTGGAATGTTTGTTGGAGGAGCTTTAGCCGCTGGAATTCAATCTTTGAGCTTACCATGGTTATGGCGCATTGTATTGGCCGCCGTTGGCTTCGCATCGCTCTTGATTTCCCGTTTGCGTAAACGACTATATGAGTCGCCTCAATTCATTAATAAAGTACATCTTCCCCATGAAAAACTATGGCAACAGCACTGGCAAGGCATGCTGCACATTGCGGCCGTTGGCGCATTTGTCAGTGTGATGGTGTATTTGTGTAATATTTTTTGGTTTACCTATGCCAGCGACCAAAAGCTTTGGAGCAGTATAACTTGTGCATGGATTGCCTCCTTCGCTCAATTGGGCTCAGCCTTATTAGCCATCCCTATTGCACAATATAGTCCCAAAGGATTTGCAACCCAGTTACTGAAACTGAGTATGATCACGGTTGCTATTACTGCCCCAATCTTATTTTATTGCACGCATCAAGGGATACACTTGGGCGTACTTCTAGCGCTTTGTGGCTATATGCTTGCTAACGGTTTACTATGTGCCTCGTTATATTATTTTTTATACCAACAGTTACCCGCAGAATACCGTTGTCGTGGAATATCCACCATTTGGGCATTGGCGGCTAGTTTTGGAGCATTAGCGTTGCCCGTAGCACAACAAGCGTCTAGCGCTGCCCAAGGATATTGGGTTCCTGCATTGATTGTCAGTTGCGTTGCCTGTGTAGCTTTCCTCATCATTCATGAGCCAAGCTCAGTCAGACAAGCTAAAATAAAAGAGATACCGGTTGGATAATTTATATGCTCAAAGATCATCTTAAAACATTCCCACAGTACGTAATTCCTAAGCGTTCTTTAACGACCTTGGCAGGATTACTCGCGAACCTGAGATCACCCTCGATTAAGAATCGTCTAATTAAAGCGTTCATTCGTCAATATCGCATTGATATGAGTGAGGCCGTAGAGGAAAATCCTGAGCGATATCCAACGTTTAATGATTTTTTTATTCGTCATTTAAAGCCAGACCTTAGACCAATCTCCGACGCTACTGTAGTTTCTCCAGTGGATGGGTATGTCAGCGAGATCGGCAAGATAAAAGCAGGCCAGTTGGTTCAGGCGAAAGGCAGAAACTACTCGATCCATAAATTATTAGCGTCTGATCAATCGATTAGTCAGCTATTTTCTGAAGGAAAATTTGCAACCCTGTACTTATCACCAAAAGATTACCATCGGGTTCATATGCCCATGAAAGCGACGCTAAAGGAAATGACTTATGTTCCTGGCAAGCTTTTTTCTGTACAGCCTTCCACTACCCGAGTGATTCGAAATTTATTTGCTCAAAACGAACGCCTCGTGGTGTTATTTGATACTGATTTAGGCCCTATGGCTATGGTATTAGTTGGGGCAACCGTTGTTGGTGGCATTGGAACAACATGGCATGGAGATATTAAACGTTGCAGAAAACGCACTCGATTTATTTATCCTTCGGGCAACTACAGCGATACAGAATTTCAAAAAGCCGAAGAAATGGGATATTTCAAATTAGGCTCAACGGTCATTTTGCTTTTTTCTAACCATAGCCCAATCCAATGGGAAAAAAGCCTTCATAGCGGTTCTAGAATTCAATTAGGCGAATCTTTGGCCACCCTTAACTAACCATTCTCTGTACATGACAAAAAACCTGTCATGTACAGAGCTAACCATTAAAAGGAACTAACAGATTGTTCATGCATATGCTAAATTTAAAAATAAATAGCTTGCAGAGGAGCAACGCGTGACTGAATACATTTACAAGGGATTTAAAATTTCATACAAAATTATTGCAATCAGTCAAGAAGAATATAAAGCCCATGGAACAGCGACCTATCTCTTAAGAAAGGGAAAGAAATTTCTACCGGTAAAATTCCATACCGAGCTTGATAGCTATGATGGAACGGAGCATGAAATCAAAGCTTTGTTAGAAAATTACGTTGATTTTGAATTAAAGAATTACTACGAAACTGAGCAATAATAAAATAGATTTTAAGAATTTGGTACCGAGAAGAGGACTCGAACCTCCACGGGGTTGCCCCCACTAGCACCTGAAGCTAGCGTGTCTACCAATTCCACCACCTCGGCAATGGTCGCTAAATTACTTAAGTTTAGGATGGCTGTCAATTAGAATCTAAATAAATTATAGTATGAACATTGTTTAATGGGGTTTTTTCATGACATTTCTAAACGCAATCGAGCGTTTAATCGATTACTGGTTTGCCTGCCTGCCACAACCAACACCCGATCCAGTCTCTGTTGCAAAAACCCGTTTAATCGCCCACCGTGGCGCGCACCTTCATCAAGCCAATATAATTGAAAATACTATGCCGGCGTTCGAAAGAGCTCAGGAATTGGGATGTTGGGGCATTGAGTTTGACGTTCATGCCACTAAGGATCAAGTCTTCGTCGTCAATCATGATCCGGACTTAAACCGATTATGGAATCAACAGATTACGATTTCACAATGCCATTTGGACTTTTTGCGTCAAACCGTGCCTGAAATACCAATGCTAAGCGAAGTGGTTGAACGCTACAGCGGACAAATGCATTTGTTCATTGAGCTTAAAACCCCAGTAAGATCAGAAACTATTTTGATGAATGCGTTAAAACACTTAAGCCCAGGTGAGGATTATCATCTCATATCACTCAATGAGCAATTCTTTGAGCCTCTTAGCCAATTTCCTAAGCATTCGCTGTTACTGGTTCCCGAGCAGAATAATGTGAAGCGTTTTGTTAATCTATCCTTGCAAAAAGGCTATGGGGGCGTGCTAGGCCATTACTTGTTATTAAGAGATAAATACGTTCGAAAGCTAAGAGACACACATCAGATTGCGGGAGTTGGCTTCATTGACTCCAAATACAGTCTTTATCGCGAAATTAACCGTGATTTACAGTATATTTTTACCAATCAGGCTGAAAAAATAAGTCATTATTTAAAAGAATTGCGCGGTTACATGTGATAACCGCGCCAATATTGATTAAGAAGGGTAGATCATTTCTTCGGGCTTCACATAGTCCTCAAATTGTTCTGCTGTTAAAAATCCTAGTTTCACCGCCGCTTCTTTCAAAGAAGTATTGTCTTTATAGGCAGTTTTAGCAATTGTTGCGGCTTTATCATACCCGATGTGTTGATTTAATGCGGTAACGAGCATCAACGAATTGTGCAGATAATCCGAAATCTGCTTTTTGTTGACCTCTAACCCTTCGACGCAAAACTCTAAAAAAGAATGACAGGTATCGCTTAACATATTTAAAGAATGCATCACATTAAAAATAATAACTGGCTTAAATACATTCAGCTCAAAGTTACCCTGACTGTCCGCAATCGAAACCGCTGTATCATTGCCAATAACTTGAACACAAACCATGGTCATGGCCTCGGATTGCGTTGGATTGACTTTACCGGGCATGATGGAAGAACCAGGTTCGTTTTCCGGTAAGTGTAATTCCCCAATCCCACAACGTGGTCCTGAGCCCAGCCAACGAATATCATTGGCAATTTTCATTAATGCACAGGCCAAGGTTTTCATAACGGAATGCGCCATAACCAACGGCTCATGGGAAGCCAATGCTGCGAACTTATTTGGCGCGGATACGAAGGGTAGGTTGGTGATGTTAGCAATATGAGCCGCCGCTTTTTCAGCAAACTTTGGATGAGTATTTAATCCAGTACCAACGGCTGTTCCACCTAAGGCGAGTTCATACAGTTCAGGCAACACTTGTTCGAATCGCAAAAGGCAGGCATCTAGCTGCGCAACATACCCAGAAAACTCCTGACCCAAGGTCAACGGAACGGCATCTTGCAAGTGTGTTCTGCCGATTTTGACAATATCGTTAAATTCTTGTTGTTTGGCTTTTAATCCATCTCGCAAAGCACATACCGCAGGAATTAATTTATTATGAAATCCTAGCGCCGCAGCAATATGCATTGCAGTTGGGAATGTGTCGTTGGAAGATTGTGACATGTTTACATGATCATTAGGATGAATAGGCGATTTACTACCTAAGACACCGTCAGCCATTTCAATCGCACGATTGGAAATGACCTCATTAGCATTCATATTAGATTGTGTTCCACTACCTGTTTGCCATACATGAAGTGGGAAATGTTCATCCAACTTGCCTTCACTGACTTCCTTTGCTGCTGCAATGATCAAATCAGCTTTTTCCTTAGGCAATTTACCGAGCTCCAAATTGGTGAGTGCCGCGGCTTTTTTTAATATTCCAAACGCATGCGTCACTTCACGAGGAATAATATCCTGACCAATATTGAAATGATGCAGTGAACGCTCGGTTTGAGCCCCCCAATATTTATTTGCTGGGACTTCGATTTCACCCATACTGTCCGTTTCAATTCGTATTTGTGTCATATTTTTGCTCTTTCAAACTAAAAAAATTAACTTCATTCTAGCATAAACTTAATCGCGACTTTAGCCATTTTTTTAATTGCTTAATTCGAATTTGTCACGAGATTTTTTGACAATAATGATAGCGATGAGGTATAAGATCCTATCCACATACCTCTCTTAACCCATGTCGTGAAAACCATTCGCATTTACCAGCCAGGAAAATATAAGGCTGGGGAAATCATTGAACTATCTCCTAATGCCGGTCAACATGTGGGCGTTGTGTTGCGGATGCGTCCTGGTGAAGAGGTCACGTTATTTAAAGGGGATAATTTTGAGCATCAGGCCGTTATCCTTTCTGCTCAAAAAAAACAAGTGACGGTTAAAATTGAGTCTAGTCAAACCGTCGATCGCGAATCACCACGAACCATTCATCTCGCACAATCCATTTCAAAAGGCGAGCGAATGGAGTGGGTCATTCAAAAAGCAGTAGAATTAGGCGTAAGCTCGATTACCCCTCTTGTTTCTGAGCGCACTGTGGTGCGTCTTGATGAAAGCCGGCTGTCTAAAAAACTCGAGCAATGGCAGGGCATTGCTATTGCTGCCTGTGAGCAATGCGGCCGCAATACTCTGCCCATCATGCATCCGGTTATCTCTTTTCAGAAGTATGTACAGCAATGCAACGCAAGACTTAAATTGGTATTACATCCTAAAAGCTACAAAACCTGGCGGGATTTTGAGTTTGGTGTTGCTGACATTGCTCTCCTCATTGGTCCAGAGGGCGGATTTAGTGAGGAAGAAATTGATTGGGCATCTACCCATCAATTTGAAGGTCTGCGACTTGGGCCTCGCATTTTAAGAACAGAAACTGCTGCAATTACTGCATTAAGTATGTTGCAAGCTGTCAGTGGTGATCTATAATGACATCTAGAATAATTAAAAGAGGTTTTTACTCATGAGCGAACACATTAAAACCGTAACCGATGGTAGCTTTGAAGAAGATGTTTTAAAGTCTGGCAGACCAGTATTAGTCGATTTTTGGGCTGAATGGTGTGGGCCTTGCCGTGCTTTAGGACCTATTTTGGAAGAAGTGGCTGCAAATAATAGCGATAAAGTCAGCTTCGCAAAAATCAACATTGATGAAAATCCACAAGCTCCATCAAAATATGGCGTAATGAGTATTCCAACGTTGATTCTCTTTAAAAATGGTCAGGTTGAAGCGGTTAAAATGGGATTGCTTTCTAAATCTCAATTAAGCGCATTTGTTGAAAGTAATATTTGATCAAACGCGAATACCAACCCTGAAAATCATCGTAGCCCGGTTGCTTGCAACCGGGAATTAAGTCAAACAAATAAAACTTACCTCAGTTGCAAGCAACCGGGCTACGGACACGTTGGCTCAGTGGAATTTTAGTCCTGTACACCCCCGTACATGAACGCAATTTTTGTCATGTACAGAGCTATACAGATTAAAAATATAGATTTGACAAGAGAGGTATGATAAGCTATTAATAACTTAGGTATATTGCTACAGTTAATGCTGTAGGCAAGATACCATAGGCAGCAGTATTCCTAGCTGTCCTTCCCGTAAAAACTATCCTGGAAACCCATTTCATTTAACAACACATCAAGTGAGAAGTATGAATTTTAGTGAACTTAAGCAGTTACCTATCGCTGAGCTTGTAAACATTGCTCAAGAGCTTGGGGTAGACAACACCTCCCGTATGCGTAAGCAAGACATTATTTTTGCAATCCTTAAAGCTCATGCGTTAAAGGGCGAAGATATTCATGGAGACGGAGTGGTTGAAGTATTATCAGATGGCTTTGGCTTTCTGCGCTCTTCTGATGGTTCTTATCTTGCAGGACCCGATGATATTTATGTCTCTCCAAGTCAAATCCGACGATTTGGCCTTCGGACAGGGGATACGGTTTCTGGCAAAATTCGCCCTCCTAAAGATAGCGAACGTTACTTTGCCTTATTAAAAGTTGATAAAATTAATTTTGAAGCACCCGATAGCGCAAAGCGCAAAATTCTCTTCGAAAACTTAACCCCTCTATTTGCTACTGAACGCTTAGTGATGGAGCAAGGCAATGGCAGCACAGAAGATTTAACCGCCCGCGTGGTTGATTTAGCCGCGCCTTTTGGTCGAGGCCAACGTGGTTTAATCGTTTCTCCACCCAAGGCCGGTAAAACCTTAATGCTGCAGAATATTGCCCATTCTATTGAGAAAAACTATCCCGATTGCTACTTAATCGTTTTATTGATTGACGAGCGCCCTGAAGAAGTCACTGAAATGCAGCGCTCAGTGAAAGGCGAGGTCGTTGCCAGTACCTTTGATGAGCCTGCCAACCGCCACGTGCAAGTTGCAGAGATGGTTATTGAAAAAGCGAAACGACTTGTAGAGCATAAACGTGATGTTGTCATTCTTCTTGATTCTATTACGCGTTTAGCAAGAGCTTATAACACGGTTGTTCCCGCTTCAGGTAAGGTCTTAACTGGAGGGGTAGATGCCAATGCGTTACAGCGTCCTAAGCGTTTGTATGGTGCGGCACGAAATATTGAAGAAGGCGGTAGCCTAACCATTATTGCAACCGCTCTAGTAGATACTGGCTCAAAAATGGATGAGGTCATCTACGAAGAGTTCAAGGGAACCGGTAATATGGAAATTCACTTAAGCCGCAGTATTGCCGAACGCCGTGTCTTCCCAGCGATTAACATTAATCGCTCTGGAACGCGTCGTGAAGACCTGTTATTAAGCCCTGAAGAACTCCATCGCACTTGGATATTACGTAAGATTCTTCAGTCGATGGATGAGTGTGATGCCATTGAGTTCCTCCTCGAACGCATGAAAAATCATAAAACCAATGCTGAGTTTTTTGAGGCTATGAAGCGACAGGAATGACCTGGGCATGAACTATGGAGATTTACGCGATTTCATATCGCAACTGGAAAGCCAAAGCCTGCTAAAACGTATTGATTATCCTGTATCGCCTAAGTTAGAGATGACCGCAGTCAGCGATCGCGTTTTACAAGCCGGTGGGCCAGCTTTGTTATTCACTCACCCCAAAAACCACTCGATTCCCGTACTAACGAACTTATTTGGTACCGTTGAACGCGTGGCTTTGGGTATGGGCAAAGAAAATATTAATGCCTTACGTGAAATAGGAACCTTACTGGCGGCTCTTAAAGAACCTGAGCCACCAAAAGGCTTTAAAGACGCCTTTAATAAACTTCCTCTGTTAAAACAAGCGTTGAATATGGCCCCTAAGTACGTCAATAAGGCCAATTGTCAAACGCATGTTATCGAGGGAGAGGACGTTGATTTAAGCAAACTCCCAATTCAAACCTGTTGGCCCGAGGATGCGGCCCCACTCATCACGTGGGGGCTTGTGACCACAAAAGGGCCCGAGCAAACTCGCCAAAATATGGGTATTTATCGCCAGCAAATGATTGGAAAGAATAAGCTAATCATGCGCTGGCTTTCCCATCGCGGCGGGGCACTTGATTATCAAGCCTGGCAAAAAGCTTATCCCGGTGAGCGGTTTCCAATAGCCGTTACCTTAGGGGCGGATCCCGCGACGATTTTAGCGGCGGTAACACCGGTTCCAGATACACTATCAGAATATGCCTTTGCTGGTCTGTTGCGCGGTCAACGAACACACTTAGTAAACTGTTTAGGAAGTGATTTGCATGTTCCTGCCAGTGCTGAAATTATTCTTGAAGGCTATCTTGAGCCTGGCGTTGAAGCACTTGAAGGCCCTTTTGGGGATCATACGGGCTATTATAATGAAGTCCAATCCTTTCCTGTCTTTACCGTCGACCGCATTACTCACCGCGAAGATCCCATTTATCACAGCACCTACACTGGTCGTCCACCCGATGAACCGGCAATTCTTGGATTAGCCTTAAACGAGGTATTTGTACCACTACTGCAAAAACAATTCCCTGAGATCGTTGATTTTTATCTTCCGCCGGAGGGGTGCTCTTATCGTCTTGCGGTGGTTACCATTAAAAAACAATATCCAGGGCATGCGAAACGCATTATGATGGCCGTGTGGTCCTTTTTAAGGCAATTCATGTACACAAAATTTGTCATTGTGTGTGATGACGATGTTAACGCTCGCAACTGGCAAGATGTGATCTGGGCAATGACCACCCGCATGGATCCTTTGCGTGATACTGTGATGATGGATAACACCCCCATTGACTATTTGGATTTCGCATCCCCCATCTCTGGGCTGGGCTCTAAAATGGGGATGGATGCCACCAATAAATGGCCGGGTGAAACAACCCGAGAGTGGGGCAAGCCTATTATGATGGATTCCGATACGTTAGCGCGTGTTGAAGCGTATTGGCCAGAGCTGGGAATTGAACCATGACTCGAACCACTGCTCAGATCGAGCGCATCTCTCCTTTAACGAATAGCATATTGCAGTTAGTTTTAAAACCTGAGTGCTTTATCGATTATGAGGCCGGCCAGTACTTGCAAATTTTGTTAAACAACGAAGCGTTCAGCTACTCCATCGCTAATGCTCCCTTAGGTTCCCATTCCTATGAAATGCACATTCGTCATAGTCAAGATAATCCATACAGCCAATCTTTATTAGCAGAAATTAAAAGAATGGGGGCGTTAGAGTTAAATGTTCCGATGGGAACCTGTCATATTCGCGCCCTTGATCCTAAAAAACCTATCCTATTTTTAGCGGCTGGCACTGGATTTGCCCCAATTAAGGCCATGATAGAGCATCTCTTGGCAGAAGATTCAAAGCGATCGTTTGAATTATTCTGGGGAGCACGATCACAAAGCGATTTGTACATGGATGAGCGTGTACGCCACTGGCAAACCCATGTCCCACAATTTCAATATTTTTCCCATGTAACCTCAACCAGCAAAGAAACGTTAGCTTCAATGGCCTATAAACGTCATGCTATGAATATCAATGATTGGCAAATTGTAATTGCTGGGCCATTTGATATGGTCTACGGCACTCGAGATTATTTAATGGATCATGAAGTCAAGCGGGAGATTATGTTTTCAGATGCGTTTGATTTTGAAAACGCTTAACAGGAAAAACTTTGGTAAGCGCTTTTCTTGACTAGGGTCTATTGACATTTCACTTGCCGCCTACGTAGGCGGCAAGTGAAATGTCAATAGACCCTAGTTTAACAGTAGATTAATTATATTGGGAGGGTGACCCATGGAAACATTGTATCAAGTACTAGGCCTCATTGCAGCGGGCGTTATTATCTGGATTTTATATCGATACATTCGCGCTCGGCCAGAAACATTAAGCCGTGAGTCATTGAGCAAAAGTTTTTTTACCATGGGGATTTTAGCCATATTATTGATTTGTTTTGTTGCACTTCTTATTGTAATGGCACGATCAACGTAAATCGCTACCTCGTTGTATTGCGTCTCTGACCGCGACATCTCTCATGATTTTTATCTTCCAGCGTGGACGTTGTGATTTAAGCACAGAACGTTGGGGTTATGTGCCTTAAACCAATAGGTGGCAAGTTAATGCTTTTTGTTGTTGCTTTGATACTGACCCTTTTTAACCACTAAATACGCTTCAACATTGGGATTATTAATCACTTGTTCACTATTATCCGGTAGAAGCAACCCCTCTTCAACATAGGTCATTTGCGTGCTGTCATCGACTAACAAACGATACCAAGGATCACGCGTTTCAAATCCTCGCTTTATCGCCTGAGGATTGTAACGGCCGCATGCTTGAAACAAGGGATCCACATCGATTACAACAGCCCGATATCCTTGACGTTTATGAATGACAAGGTCTCCAATATTATATCTGGCTTGTTTATTCATGCGATTCTCCAATGTTTAAGTTGGTTGCTATTTATTTGAATAAACTGATTTAAATATATACCATCGATCGTTCAAAATGCGTGATTTATGCGGTTTCTTTTTTGCCCTGCCGCATTTTGAAAGATCACAGGTATATATATTATCGGAGATTGAATGAAAAACTTTAAGGAGTCAGGAAAGCATAAACAGCCCCTACCCCTGAAACCTGTTATTCAAATCGCTTAACCACGCGATGGCAATATGGGGTTTTATTATGTTTTTGATAATAATTCTGATGATATTCCTCAGCTTTCCAGAAGGGCTGGGCAGGAAGAAGTCTTGTAGCTATATCATATCCTCTGGCTTTTAATTGCCGAATTAAATTCTCTGCGTTTTCTTGTTGTTGCTTATTAAAATAAAAAATTGCGCTTTGATATTGGGAACCAATATCCGGGCCTTGGCCAGTGTGTTGCGTGGGATCGTGAATTTCAAAAAAACGCTTTACTACGGTGAGGTAATTGGTTTTTTCAAGGTCAAAGAGTACACGCACGGCTTCATAATGACCAGTATTGCCAGCACATACCTCATCATAAGATGGTTCATCGGTATGGCCTCCGGTATAACCTGATTCAACCTTGAGCACTCCTGGCAACTCTTGCAGATAATATTCTACCCCCCAAAAACATCCACCAGCCACGATCGCTTCATCGGAGTCGCGAACCTTAATGTGGTTAACAAAATCAATAGACGCGGAATTCACACAATAACGCTTATTTTTGGGCGTTAGCCGCTCGCCAATGAATACATGTCCTAAATGAATTCCACACCGATGGCAAAGAATCTCGGTTCTATGTCCGTCTGGATCAATAGCTTCTTGTACATTACCTTGAATGTCTTCGTCAAAACTTGGCCATCCACAACCACTGGTAAACTGGCTGTCAGCACGAAACAGTGCCAGCCCACAACGCCGGCACAAATAAGTTCCGTAATTAGCCACAATATTGCATTGACCAGAATGAGGCGGTTCTGTTGCCTTATTCATAACAATATTCATCACATCAGGCGGCAAACTCGCTCTTTTATCCGTATACTCAGTCATGGCGATTGCAAATTTTATCAGCGAGGTAACCAATTGCACCCGCATAATAAATCGAGTTATTGTAGCGCAAAATCATCTTATAGTTCGGAAACGCTAGAAATACTGGCCCACCATAGGGTTGAATAATACTCGCTTGCAGATTTTGATACGGTAAAGGCTTGCCATCGTTGGTCCGAACCCCCATTTCATTCCACTCTTTTACTGATTTAACGGTGGACTTTCCTTCCAACGATTTATCAAAGTTTGAAGGCAGCTTCACGCGAATGGCCCAAGGCTCTCCCGTTTGCCAACCATTTTGTTTCATATAATTGGCAATGGATGCGAACACATCCGCTTTTGAATCCCAAATATCTTTGCGACCATCGCCGTCATAATCTTGTGCGAATTTCATCCAGCTTGAAGGAAGGAATTGCGGCTGTCCGGAAGCACCGGCCCATTCCCCTTTGAATCGATCTAGCGTTACATGGCCATCATTTAAAATATGCAGCGCATAGAATAATTGCTTTCTAAAGAAATCCTGTCGATTTGAGTCATAAGCTAGCGTTGCCAATGAATTAATCACGGGGAAATTTCCCATATAACTGCCATAGCTGGTCTCCATTCCCCAGAAGGACATGATAAAGCAAGGGTCAACACCATATCGCGCTGCTATTTGATCAGCCAACTCTTTATTTTGCTTATATTTTTTTCGACCCATGATAATGCGATAATTATCAACACGAGAGTCACGATACTTGGTATACGTTAAACGATGTTCTGGCTGCGAGCGAGAAAGGCTTTTGACTCGGCGGCTAGGTTCATGGATATTTGCAAACGCTTTATCAAATGTGACGGGTGAAATCCCTTGTTGAAGTGCTTCTTCCCGAACTTCCGCCACCCAGCGATTCCAATTTTGACTATCTGCATAAGTTAACGGTGTGAGCGCTAATCCAACTAACATTGCTATGAGCTTACCCCGATTCTTCATATTCAAGTCCTCTTATTCTTATTGGTTAACTGGGGCATATCTGTTCGACTTGAAGCTACCCCATTTATTGACTGCATTTATAATGCCGCATCGGCAGAGTTAGAATAAAACTTTAGGATCCTTGCCTAGTCTAGTTACCAGTGTAGACAATTTTTGGCAAAAGGGTAAATGGAAGATTCTAAACTTTAAATTGGGTATACTTAAGGTTTACAGTGGAAGTGTAAAAATTATACTATAAACGGCGGAATAATGGGAATAAGAAAATACTTAAACGGAGTGCGCCTATGAGCTTTATGAAAGCGCATTCGATAAATTCCCTCTATCGTTTATTTGTGATATTAGCGTTTCTAATTCTTCTTATTTTAAATCTCTTAATGTTTTACGCCCTCTATAATCAAAGACTAATCATTGCCAGTGAGCAAAACCGTTATCAATCCATTAAAACCATTTTAGTTTTGCTAGAAAATTCGGAAAATCTAACTAAGATTGCGCGTCTTTATACCCTAACCGGTAAGAAAAAATATAGAGACTATTTTTATGATTTGCTGGCTATACGTGATGGTAAAGTGCCACCTCCCCCCAACTATTCGCCATTTTATTGGGATTATGTCATAGGAGGAAAAGTTCCCCATCAGCCCATTCCTCCCTCATTACGCATCAAAAACCAAATAGAGCAGTTAGGTTTTACTGATTATGAACTTACGCTTCTCAAAAAAGCAAAAGCCAAAACTAACGCCCTAACCAATATGGAACAAGAAGCAATCGATTTAATGGATCAAAGCAAGGGTGGCGTCAATAATATTTCAACAAACTCACCCATGTCTAAAGCACGAAATCTCTTACATAGTTCATTATACCTTGAAACCAAATCCGAGTTTTTAGAACCGCTTGAGCAATTTCAGCTCGCAGTTGATTTAAGAACGGCAGAAGGACTTAATCAGTTGCAAAAAAAACAGCAATTTGTTTTTTTAACTATCCAGCTTATTTTATTGTTGGCCCTAGTTCTTTGTCTCATAATCTATCGTTATACAAAACAAAACGTTGCCAAACCAATTGCAAAACTACGTCACCAAGCTGAAATGGTCAGTCTTGGTAATTATAACATTCGAAACAAAATTGAATCAAAAAATGAGCTGGAAATTTTAGGCGAGACCATGAATACCATGTGTGCGCATATTGAGGATGATATTGACGAACGAGAACATCTGGTTAATTTGTTAAGCAAAAGCGAAGCACGATTTCGCAATGCCTTGGAATGCGCCCCCATTGGCATGGCGATTCGTGGATTGGACGGAACCGTTTTGCAAGCCAATCAATCCTTAAGCGACCTCCTCGGTTATTCCCCCAAAGAAATGAAAGAGCTTACCAATAGCAACCTCATTCATCCCGATGATATAACCCTTGTTGAAGAGACAGAACAACAACTTATTCATGGGAAAATTGAATCAAAGCAGCAGGAAGTTCGATTGGTTCACAAGCATGGATCAACCTTATGGTGTCTGCTCAGTGAATCTTTAATCCTGGATCATCAAGGCAACCCTAACGGTCTCATCACCCAAATTAACGACATCAGTCGTTGGAAGCATGATGAGCAAGAAAAAGCTCAAATGCATAAACAAATGTCTAATGCCTTAGTGGTGTTAAAGCTACGCGATAAAGAAAATGCGTACTTAAATAAAATGAACGAGATGCTTTTGACTTGTCACAATGCCGAAGAAGCCTATGAAATCATTTTTATTACCGCTAAAAATTTATTTTCAGAATTAAGCGGCGGTTTAGCCATGTATAATCATAACAATGAGACAATGGAAACGCTTTATCAATGGGGAGAGGATCACAACTTAAAAACCGAGTTTTTGCGTAAAGAGTGTTGGGCTTTACGTAATGGAAATATTTATCATATTAAGTATCCCGAACATTCCATGCTGTGCAGTCATTTTCAAACCCCACCCTCAGGGAGTTATACAGACTTTCCTTTGTTGGTAAATGAAAACACCATAGGATTATTAACCATCTCTTGCCCCAAAGGTGAATCCTTAGGCAATAAAAAACAATTAGCCATTACGTTTAGTGAAAACATAAAGTTAGCGTTAGCCAACATTCATCTTCGTGAAGCCCTAAGACACCAAGCGACGCGTGATGGCTTAACAGGACTTTATAATCGCCGCTATCTCGACGAAACCTTACCTCGTGAGCTAGAGCAATTAAAACGCGATAATTATTTCCTTACATTAGCCATCATCGATATCGATGATTTTAAAAGCTGTAATGACCAATATGGCCATGACGCTGGTGATGAAGTACTCAAATTCATTGGAAAAGAATTGCAGCAGGGTATAAGAGCCGGTGATATCCCTTGCCGGTTCGGTGGTGATGAGTTTGTGATCCTATTTATTAACGCAGAGTCTGAAACCGCAAAAAACCGTGTTGATGAAATCATCAGTCGAATTAATTCAACACGAATTCAATTCCAAGATGAAGCGCTACCGCAAATTCATCTATCCGCAGGACTAGCTACCGCACCAGATTATGCCGTGAGCGCTGATGAATTAATGCGAGCGGCAGATGATGCGTTATATAAAGCCAAAAAATCAGGTAAAAATTGTGTTCAGGTGTATAACCTAAAAAAAATGCAGTTGAAACAGACGTAAATAATAACGCTGCTTCTAGTCATGTATTTATAAATTCTAAGGGCGTGGCTTATTGTATTAGCAAAATCTTTCTTTAAAGTTCGGCACGTAACGATGCCATAGGTTCTAGTAAAGAGGCTCGGCGAGCAGGATAAAATCCAAAGAATATTCCAGTAACCACTGATACCCCGAAACCAGCTAGGGGGGGCAATAAATATAATGTAAATGGCCATTGATTAAAAAGTGCCACGATCCAAGTGAGTGCGAGTCCTAATAACACCCCCAAAAATCCACCCGATAAGGATAGGATGACCGACTCAACCAGAAATAACGCTTGAATTTCACTGTTTTTAGCGCCTAACGCTTTTCGAACGCCTATTTCTTTTTTTCGTTCGCTCACCGAAACCAACATCACATTCATGACGCCAATACCCCCAACGATTAAAGAAATCCCACCAATGACCGCTAGTAAGATGGTAAAAATTCGGCCTTGACTTTCCATGCTGGCGATAATTTGTTTAGCGCTGCGAACGAACAAATTAAGATCAGGCGCCAATTGATTAACGGTGTGCTTGATTTTGTCAATGACTTCGTCAATATTATGATCAGAATCCAGGAGTAATACCGCATTATTGATTTTGCTGTCTTTATTAACCAGCACCATACCAGAAATAGGAATAATCACCGCGCGATTAATATCTTCATTAAAAAAGCCGTTTTCCTTCCAGGGTTCAGCGACCCCAATAATGGTATACAAAGCCGAACCTATCCGCAGTGGTTTTCCAATAGGGTTATCCAGCGTCAATGCTTTTAATTCTTCTGCTAAAGCATTCCCGATCACACAAAAATGCTCAAAAGATTCTACGAAAGAAACAAAATGGCCCTCAGACAAACGGATGTGAATGATGTCAGCCAAAGTTTCATCGGCACCAATAATCGCGCCATTCAAGGCTTTACCCTCAAAACTCATGGCTTGATAAGCAGTGCTGTAAGGCGCCAACGTTACAATTTCGGGAATTCGCTCTGGGATTGCGCGCCATTGTTCCAACGAAATAGTATCCTGGCCATTATGTTGCACTGTAGCGGTGTTTTGATAAACCGACAACGACAGTAAATTAGTTCCTAAGGCTTTAAATTGAGCCAAGGCTTTTTCAGTCGCTAATTTCCCCGAGCTTAAGAGGGCAACCACCGCCGCCGTACCCACTAAAATACCCAAAACCGCTAACAACGATCGAAGCTTAGCAGTAGTTAAATTAGTGATTGCTTGTTGGAAATGGCGTTTTAAGTTCATGCTAAGTCTCGACCCTTAGGATTTCCCCATCGCCCAATACGATTCTTCGCGTACAAAGATTGGCGATGTTCTCATCGTGAGTCACAATAATAATGGTTCGACCCTCTCCGTGAAGTGCCAGAAATAAATTCATAATGTCTGTTCCCGTTTTAGAGTCCAGTGCGCCTGTAGGTTCATCTGCAAGAATCACTTCAGGGTCGGTCACTAAAGCTCTGGCGATTGCAACTCGTTGCTGCTGGCCGCCGGATAATTGATTTGGCCGGTGCGCTGTAAAATCGCTCATGTTCACCCGCTTTAATGCCTTCTTAACATTCTGGTCAATAGCCGTATCCGATAAACTGCGGTAGGTTAAAGGCAATCCGACATTTTGTTGTGCTGTAAACCGCGGAAGAAGATTAAACTGCTGGAAAATAAATCCAATGCGTTGATTACGTAAAGAGGCCAATTCATCCGCGCTAAATCCAGAAGTATTCTGCCCATTAAGCGTATAAACACCCGATGATGGCGAATCCAAAAGCCCAATAATATTCATCAGTGTCGATTTGCCAGAACCAGAAGGGCCAACAATAGCCACCAGTTCTCCACGGTTAATCGTCAGCGATATCCCTTTTAGAACGGTGTTTACCTGTGACCCCATGGGATAGATTTTTGAAATGTTAGTCAGTGTTATGAGCGCCATGGTCATGCCTCATTCAGATTAACCATATAACACCACATCACCGACTCGAAGCCCTGATTCGATCACTACTTTGTTGGCCTCGGCAGCACCTGTGGTCACAAGCACATCCTGCACTTGTCCCGTGCTGGATTTAACCGTCACAAACCGTTGCCCATGTTTAAGCTTAACGGCGGCAATAGGAACCATGAGCTTATTAGCGCGCTCTGCCATTAACTTGATGTTGGCGCTCATACCGGCTTTAACCCATTCAATTTGCGAAGACGATAGGGTTTTGACTTCTACAATGGCTGAAAATGACGGTAGTGTTTGAGCGCTGTTTGAAGAAGCCTGTGCGTTTACCGCGACTAACTCTCCTAGCAATTCATCATTGGGATAAGCAACACTTCGTATGTTGGCTTTCATTCCTACTTTAATTTTATCAATATCTACTTCAGGAACATCGATTTCTACGCGAATACCACTCATATCTCCAATCAATGCGAGTACTTGTCCAGCCTTCACAGAAGAGCCAACTCCTAAATGTCCAGCCTTATCATCTGCAGACTTTGGTGGGTAGAGCAACACACCATGACCACGCGCTTTTAGGAAAATCTGGTCGTGTTTTTTAGACAACGCTTGCTGTACTTTATCAAACTCAGCCAATGTGAGTGAACACAGGCGTTGATTGTCGCCATTGCCTGTTTTTTCAACCATTTCTGATAATTTTTTGGTCGCTTGTACTAGCGTTACCCGCGCATTATATAAGCTTGATTTTTCACTTAAATAATTATTTTTAGAAATAAGACCTGCCTCCCAGAGATCTTGCGTTCCAATAAATTTAGCTTTTGCAATATTATACGCGTCTTTTGCTTTAAGATATTCGGTTAACGTATCATTATAATGCCGTTGCAGCTCGGCGGAATTTAACACAAAGATGGTCGTATTTTTTTTCACCTGCTGGCCATAATGATAAGGCATGGACGCAACGACGCCATCCATTGGATTGGTCAGAGAATATTCGCGAATCGGCTGTATGATGCCTGAGAAAAACAGTGTTTTGGAAAGGGCTTCTAGGTGAACCTCATAGGTTTTATCCGTCTTTTCATGAGATATTGAATGACGTTCACAACCACTGGTTAAACTCATTAGAAGAATTAGGAACACCGCTCGCATTAAATTTAATTTTAAGTCTATTTTCATCAACAATACCTGAGTTTGATATCCCAATATTTAAGGGTGGTGCCAAGCATATTCTGCAGCTCGGATAATTGATTCAAATACGCAATTTTAGCGTTAATCAAGCCCATCTGGGCTTGGAGTAATTGATTTTGGGTATTATGCACATCTAATGAACTAGCTATACCTGCTGTAAGCATCTTCTTTTCCAGTGCGTAGGACTGTTCGGCCAACTCAACTTGCCGTTTTGCTAATTGATACCGTTTGGCCTGCGATTCAATCGTTGTGACCGTATTTTTAATCGCAGTAATGAGCGCGCGTTTAGCGGCAATGAGGTTTAATCGGTCTTTTTCAAGCTTCACTTTGGCCGCAATTAATTGGTTACGACGATTTAAATCATTAATAGGTATGGTTAAGGTGACACCGGCTGACTCGGTAATGTTACGTCCATTGTATATTCCATTCGGCGCATTGCTTGTATTATCAACGTTGTTAATGATTCCCGCTTGTACATTTGCCGTCACATCCAATTGCCATAATTGTTGATTTTGAGCCACTTGCAAGGCGCGTTTGTTTGCTTTTAAAGCCATTTTGAGCGCCAAATACTGAGTGTTATTGTTAAGGGCCAGTTGGATGGATTCTTTAACATCCGGGACCTTCAGAGTCTCAATCGTTACATCGCTTGGAACAGCCAACTTCATCTCTGGATCCAATCCGATGGCTTGTAACAAATCTTGAGTGGTGGTTCTGAACTCATTTTCGGCTTGCTCCACCATCAAGCTCAACGATTCAATCTGATACGATTGTTGGATATTCGCGGTGGGCTCAAGTTGCCCCGCCTCTATCCGTTTCTCATTAATTTCAAAGGTTTTTTGGGCGTCTTTCAATTGCTGTTGTTGAATCTTTAAGTTATGGCCACTGATAATTAAGGCGCGATAGGTACTAATCACCTTGGTGATTTGGTCCATAACCGCCTGCTGAAGATTTAGTTTATTTAACCAATCCGCGTCGATAGCATCTTTTAATCCTGCCTCATTCGCGGCACGCCCAAACCCTCTTAAAAGCGGCTGTGTGAGAGTAAAATTTAGCAAGGGGTTATAATTTCCAGTGGCGGCCACATTGTTATCCATTTTTAACGAGGCAGCCCCCCCATAACGATTTTTATAACTGAGTTCAGGTGTAGCAATTCCTGTTCGATTGATGGTGCTGCCAACACCACTGTAACGACTTTGCTCAATCAAAGCGGTTCCAGCAAGTGCATATTGCAGTTCAAATTGATTGTAGGCGAGTCGCAATTGATACCGTTGAATAATACGATCCAATTCCGCATTTTGAATATTTGGGTTATACCGCAGCGCTAATAATATGGCTTCTCTCAAGGTTAAAAAATGCATTGTTTTGCCGCGGGGCTTGGGGGATGTTGGCAAAGCAATCCAATGATGCAACATGTATTCTGGGTTTTGTATAGCGCAGTTAAGGCGCGCTTCTGCTGCTTTAACTTTGTCAAGTTCGCGACCTGGATCCGGTAACCATTGAAACAGTTTCGTAGGGGGATGGTCAAGCTCGACTAAGGCGCCTTGGGCGTTAGCCAAGGGGATTAAACAGTAAATGAATCCAAGTATGTAAATAATGAGCCGCAAAATCATACTGATGAAGCCATTCCTGGAACCGCAAATCGTTTCTTATCCTGCAAACGCAATGCCGTTAATTGACCGCCCCATAAGCATCCTGTATCAATCGGGTGAAGTCGTTTGTCGGGTGATATGCCCATTAATGCAGCCCAATGGCCAAATACAACATCGGCCAATACCTCTTTGCGACCAGGGACATTATACCAGGGATACAAATACTTTGGGGCATCTTGTAAGGTACCTTTATAGTGAAATATTAAACGCCCATCTTCATCGCACATACGCATGCGTGTGAAGTAATTGCAAATGGCGCGTAAGCGCTCATAACCTGATAACTCATCCGACCAGTAATCCGGTTTATTGCCATACATATGGGTTAAAAAATCATGGAAATCGTTTCCTTGTAATGCCGCTTCAAGCTCTTTTGCTAATGCAATAGCCTTGTCTAAATCCCACATGGGTGCAATACCAGCATGAGTCATAACCACATTCAACGATTCGTCATAGCATAAAATCGATTGGTTTTTTAACCAATATCCTAGCTCTTCGGCGTCTTCAGCCTCTTCTATTTCTTTTAATGTATCATCATCGTTAGACCAGGTGGAGGCTGAAAACAAACGACTCAGCAAATGCAAGTCATGATTACCAAGAGATAAGTGTGTTTTCTGTGGCAAGGATCGCACGAACCGAAGCACGGCCAAAGACTGCGGCCCACGATTCACTAAATCGCCGGCAAACCATAATCGGTCCTCATGCTCATCGAACTGTATTAGATCAAGTAAACGCATAAGTGGGTCATAGCACCCTTGAATGTCACCTATTGCATAATCAGCCACGGAATTTGCTCCCTGCCTCAGGGGCGTGGATAGGTTCTCCTGCGTTCACCCATTGTCCATTCGCAGAAAGATGTTGTAACGAGGGTTCATTAACACCCGTCGACAGCTGATTAAAATGTTGGGCGTATTGTGCTTTATGAATCACCTCAACCGCAGAAAACTCTGACACTTTGCCAGTATTTAAATGGTGGTATTTAACCCGCTCAGGCAACACCACCGCGTAATTGTCTAAAACGATCCCACTGACCATTTGTTGCGTTTGTGCTTGTTCAAATCGTGAATTTATCGCCCCCTCAGGGCCCGCTTCATGCAGCTGCAGGGCTAATAGACCATTTTGTATTGCCTGCCAGTTTTTATAGTCTGGGTGTTCACGTACAAATAATTTGTATAAATCGGACGACATGAGCATGCCCCCTGGAACCATGAATAACGGCGCCTTATTTATCATCAATTCGCCCTTTTCCAAGGCCTGGATAAGCCATTGAACAAAGTGTATGCCCGTAGCACGTTCGCGTTCTGCTAGCGATGCCGGAGAGCTATCTACAAAAGTACTCCTTCGCCCACCACGTGCGCCTCTTCCAAGCCCCGTAAGCGCCATAAACTCATTAATAAAGCGCTGAATAGCAATGGCATCCGCCCGTACTAAAAGCGCTCCAAGAGTTCCAGCAGATTGCCAGTCTTCGTTTAACAGAGCCAGCCAAACGTTTAATACTTCGGGATTAGAAGCAATCCAGGAGAATCCTGCTGCTGGCATTAACATTCGTGCTAACAATAAATTCAAACGGCAGCGTAATGCTTCATCTTGCTCATCTAAAAGCTGATAATGATAATAGTTTCCCACTGAACTAATGCTTTCTAACAAAGGATTCCAAACTTTAATCGGCTGCCCATTAATGTCAAACAAATCGACTTGATAATCAATCTGCAATTTCCCTATGCCTTTTAAGAGCCCTGCCGAGAATAGAGCATAAAGCCAGAGCGTTTGTTCTTCTGAAAGTTCTCCCTCAAGAATAATGTAGTCGCGAAATAAATTGACCGCAGCCTCTGTACGGTTTAAAGCATAGTCCAGTATACCACCTGGCAATGAATAATAGCTGTTTGTAGTTTCAGGGAGACTTTGACAATGGTTGATCAAGTGATGTACTAGTGCTAAGCAAAGCGATTCATAACGACCTTCGGTAAACCCTAATGCGGTTTGAATCTGACTAAGCAACTGTTGCCGTTTGTCCAGTTTTAATAAATCTGCTGGGGTTTGGACAACTAGCATATCTTTTAATGGCTTGCCTTTTATTAGCTTATCTTTTTTACCATTCTTATAAAACAAAACAAACCTCCAACGCCAAAACGCTCTAAAAAATCAGCAGATCGAAGTATACACTATTTGGCAACAAATTTCGCTATTTGAACATACTCAGCAACTGAAATTTGTTCTGGTCTTTGCGCAGGATCAATGCCAAGCGCTATCAATGACGCGCGATCAATCACAGGCTTTAGATTATTAGCCAAAGTTTTTCGACGCATGGAAAACGCTTGAGCCACTAAAGCTTCAAGCGTTTTAAACTCAATCTCAGGATAGGGAGGATGTTTATATGGTGTTAATCGCACTACGGCAGAATCAACCTTGGGGCGAGGATAAAACACCTCCGGTGGCACTTCAAACATCGACTCCACGTCGCAATAATACTGCACCATTACGCTCAGTCGACCATAATCTTTCCCACCAGGTGCAGCGGCCAAGCGTTCCACCACTTCTTTTTGTAACATAAAATGCATGTCTTCAATGGGCTTAATATCCTGCATCAAATGTATGATCAAAGGGGTTGAGATATTGTAAGGTAGATTGCCAACGATTCTTAACCGGCTGCCGAATTGTTTAAAATCAATAGACAATGCATCCGCATCAATTAGGGTTAGTTTATTCGATGATTCAGGGAGTGCCTTAAGATAAGGGTGCAAGTCTCGGTCAATTTCAATGGCAATTAAAGTATTAACCCGTTGCAATAAAGGTCTAGTCAAAGCCCCTTGACCTGGACCTATTTCGATCATTACATCATTGGGCTTAGGATTAATGGCTTGAATAATGGCAGTGATTATTTGCGGACTTTGCAAAAAATTCTGGCCAAAACGTTTACGAGGTCGATGTTGCATGAAAGAATTAACTGTTGTGTTAGACTTGGAATATCATGAGTATATACCTGTGATCTTTCTAAATGCTAGTTTTGGGGCGATTCAATTTTTTTGGCAGAGCTGTTTTTAAAGATGAGTAATAGCGAGTTCTATTGCGAATCTTTAAAAACAGCTCTGACGGAAAAAGCCATAGAACAAATCTAGTATTTTGAAAGATCACAGGTATATACCCAAGATACTTCAGAATGCGACTTTTATGCGGATACTTTTTCCGCCCAAGCGTTGAGAAACAATGTTAAATCACCTAATTGAATTAAGACGAAGAGCCATTCTTATTGTATTGGTGTTTTTGGTCTTTTTTTTACTTTGTTTTTTTAATAGTGATCAATTATTTCTTTTTGTCGTATCGCCTTTATTGTTATCTCTAGAGCCCGACAGTTCATTAATTGCAACACAGATCACCTCCCCCTTAATAACACCTCTGCAACTGGCCTTTGATGCCTCTTTGTTGCTCACCGCTCCATTCATACTGTTGCAACTTTGGCAATTCGTAGCTCCCGGACTCTATCAACATGAGCGTCATCGCATTAAATATATGACGTTGTTAAGCATGGTGTTGTTTTGCCTTGGCATGCTATTTTGCTTTTATGTTGTCTTACCGTTTATTTTGCAGTTTTTTGCTCATACGTTACCAACTGGGGTACGCTATATGCCCGACATGGCTTATGCGATTGACTTTATTAGTCGGATGCTGGTGATCTTTGGGCTTTGTTTTCAGGTGCCTTTAATCTGCATTTTGCTGGTCAGTTTGGAACTGGTAACGAGTGCGTCGTTAAAAACAATCCGTCCTTACATCATTGTTGGAGCGTTTGTAATTGGGATGGTGTTAACTCCGCCTGACGTCTTATCCCAAGTGTTATTGGCTGTGCCTTTATGTTTGTTATACGAGCTAGGAATTTTCGGGTCGCGATGGTTCACAAGAAAAAATTAAGAATCAGATGATTTTTCAGACGCTTGTTGGTACTCGCTATCGGCCTTATCGGCTTTCTTTAAGTTTTCCTGCAGCTGATGTTCATTGAGCTGGGATTGAAAAAATTCCGCGAATTGCTGCTGGAGGCGGACAAAGCGCTTATGGAGTTTAGCTAAGTGATGTGCAAGCATTGGCAGCTTCGATGGCCCAAACGCAATCAATGCGACCACTACAATTAAAAACAATTCCGCAACACTCATTCTTTTTTATTGTCGTCTTCATGCAGTTCGCGCCGAAAATTCTTGAGTGCAGCGCCCAAATCCGACCCTAAACTTTTAAGTTTACTGGTGCCAAATAATGCCACGACGATCAATAAAATTAAAATCAGCGACAACGGACTTATCCCACCTAATCCCATGATTCCCCCTAATTTTTAAACCTAGAAAGTATACTCGCTTTTTTTAGATTTACGTTTGCGATTCAGTAAAGCCACTACGCCACCGCCTAAAGCAGCCCCTAATGCGACCGGAACAATTTGTTCATCAGACAACCAATCTAAATAATAGACTAAACCAAACAAAAGCATCGCGGAAAAAATTCCAACACCTATGCCTTTATACCAACCCGTCTTATAACTGAGCTTCACATTTGGTTCGTTATCGCTCTCGAGACGTTTACGATATAACTGTTTATTAAGTTTCAAAACATCATTTAATAATCGAGGCATATAAGGAAGTTGCTCCACAAAAAATGGCCAGTTGTTTTTAATATGCCCTAACAATGCCTTTGGTCCAAGCTGTTTTTCTACCCAGTCTTCCAAGAAAGGTTTGGCCGTCGTCCATAAATCTAATTTTGGATACAATTGCCTTCCTAGCCCTTCAATGGCCAATAAGGTTTTCTGCAACAATACCAATTGCGGCTGAACCTCCATCTTGAAACGACGAGCCACTTGAAATAACTGTAACACCACTAGCGCAAAAGAAATGTCTTTCAATGGTTTTTCGAAAATAGGCTCACAGACCATACGAATATCACTCTCAAACTCATGAACTCTGGTATCACGCGCCACCCATCCCGATTCAACATGAAGCTCTGCCACACGATGATAATCGCGATTAAAGAAGGCCAATAAGTTTTGTGCTAAGTAGTTTTTATCTTTTTCATCCAGGGTGCCAACGATGCCAAAATCAATACAAAGGTATTGGGGATCTTGGGGATTCTGATAGGACACAAATATATTTCCAGGATGCATATCCGCATGAAAAAAACAATCGCGAAACACCTGGGTGAAAAATATTTCTACCCCACGTTCGGCTAGTTTTTTTAAATTGACGTTGTATTTTTTTAATGTCGCAATATCGGTTACAGGAATACCATAAATGCGTTCCATGACCATCACGTTTTCACGCACATAATCCCAATACACTTCAGGTATATACAGCAGATGCGAATTCTGAAAATTACGGCGCAGTTGTGCTGCATTCGCAGCTTCTCGCTGCAGATTTAATTCATTAAGAAGATTGCGTTCAAATTCATTGACGATTTCTTTAGGTTTATAGCGACTGCTCTCAGCCCAGTACCGATCGGCCAAACTTGCTATAAAATGAAGTATCCCTAGGTCTTGTTCAATAATCGGCTTAATCCCTGGACGCAGTATTTTTACCACCACGTCTTCGCCACTGTTTAACGTCGCTGCATGAACCTGAGCAATCGATGCGGAAGCCAGAACATGCTCATCAAATGTTTTAAACAGTTCGGATGCCGGTAAACCAAAAGTGGCTTCAATGATTGCTAGTGCAGAGTCACTTGGAAAAGGGGGCACTCTATCCTGCAATTTTGCCAATTCAATGGCAATATCTACCGGCAATATGTCTGGTCGAGTTGATAATGCCTGACCAAATTTAACAAAAATAGGCCCTAGCTCTTCTAGCGTTTTTCTGAGCGCTTCGCCGCGAGTGAATTTTGTTTTCCGAAACCAGTTCCAAGGATTTAAGTAAACAATAAAACTCAACGGCGCAAACAGTGGAATACTAACTACGACGCGATCCAAACCATTTTTGGCAAGAATGTAGTTGATTTTTATGACACGAAGAGCTTGTTTAATCTTTTTCATGGTCAGCCATTAGTTGGTTCACTTGTGCAGTCAATCGTTCAACATCCAATAATAACTCGTCTACATCTTTGCAAAAATCTTCAACCTCTTCTGCTGGTGGAAAGCATTTTACTTCTTCTTGAAGGTATTCGGTCAAATTCTGCTGCATAGATGAACTAACATATGCCGTGAACTCCTGCCCTTTACGGATGAAAGAACCCAGCTGATACGCCACAACATCGCCAGTGAACTGGGCCAAATGCCCCTCCCAATCGATATCGAGCTCATCAAACAATTGTTTTACTTGCTGCCCCAGCTCAGTGTCGCCTGTGAGTTTTATTTGATCATTAAAAAGCGAACGTACTTTCGAGGCGGGTAACAGACTCAGCCGGATCAAGCCTAGCGGGCTGCTTTCAATGATTGTATTGACTTCGCTAGGGGGAAAATCATGCAGTTGTAACTTCGTTCCTGAAAATGAGATAAAAAAGCTGACCTTAAGGGGATTAATTATCACCTTTAAGACCTTTCCCTGCAAGGCACTGATACGTGCGGCACTGGCCTCATCCAGTGACAAAGCATGATTTATAGCTGTTTGTAATCCTTTAAGTGTATACGTCTTAATCATAGGCTTCTCAATATTTATGGGCGATATGCAACGCAACGATACCGCCAGTCAGGTTGTAATACCGACAATCTTCAAACCCAGCTGCTTCAATCATTTGTTTTAAATTTACTTGGTTAGGATGCATGCGAATTGATTCGGCAAGATATTGGTAACTTGAGGCATCCTTTGCAAATAACTGACCTAACTTTGGTAAAATATTAAATGAATACCAATCGTATATCGGCTTTAGTCCTGGCAGCGTAGGCGTTGAAAATTCTAAAATCATTATTTGACCGCCTGGTTTACAAACGCGATATATAGACTGAAGTGCCGCGTCTTTATCGGTAACATTTCTTAGACCAAAAGCAATCGTAATGCAATGAAAAGAATTGTCTTCAAAGGGCAAGGATTCAGCATTAGCCTGAACCAACTCAAGATTTCCATACAACCCTTCATCAAGCAATCTATCTCGTCCAACCTCAAGCATAGAGGCATTGATATCGGCGAGAACAACTCGCCCAGTATCACCCACCCGCTTTAAAAATAAGCGGGTTAAATCACCTGTACCGCCAGCCAAATCCAGTACGGAATAACCCGCCTGGACTCGACTCACCTCAACGGTAAAGCGTTTCCATAAGCGATGCACACCAAGGGACATGAGGTCGTTCATCAAGTCATAGCGATTCGCCACGGACTTAAATACTTCGCCAACCTTTTTTTCTTTATCTTCCCATGCTACCGTTTGATAACCAAAGTGAGTTTTTTTTTGCTGTTCGCTCATGCTGATGTAATTTGAATAAAAAAGTAGTTTATATTAACTGATTCCCTAATAAAAATCAGTTTTTAAGTCGAGAACATTATGTTACAAGTGATTACCGAGACCTTTGCACCGTTGTTAAGTTTATTTTTATTTATTTTAGGCGCTGGATTTTTTTCTACTTTGTTGGCATTAGTAATGACCTTAAATCATGCGCCACCCATTATGATAGGCGCACTAACTGGCGTGTTTTATGCTGGATTGGTAACAGGGTCATTTCGTATTGAGCGGTTCATCACGCGCGTTGGTCACATCCGCGCGTTTTCTGCGTTTTCATCCACTCTCGCTATTACCTGTCTTTTACACGGCTTAATTTATAACCCATGGCTCTGGATGGTGCTACGGTTTATTGCGGGTTTTGCCAGTGCGGGTCTCTTTGTAGTCATTGAAAGCTGGTTACTGTGTAAGAGCACCCCAGCGAATCGTGGCCAGGTATTAGCGTTGTATATGATTACCTTTTATGCAGGGCAAAGCTTAGGGCAGTTTTTCTTAAACTTAGGTGATCCGCAAACGATGCTTTTATTCTCCATCACCTCCATGCTGTGCTCATTGTCCATCATTCCTTTATCCATGACGAAAGTGCGTTCGCCACAATATGACGAGCCATCCACTTTAAGTTTTAAAAAACTGTTCAGTATATCCGCTTCTGGGGTACTGGGGTGTTTTATTTCCGGATTAATCATGGGAAGCACTTACGGGCTTATGCCGTCTTTTTTAAGTCATGCGTTTCATTCAAACGCTGCGGTCGCTAATTATATGTTTGCCATTATTATTGGTGGGATGTTATTACAATACCCGGTAGGCAAATTATCGGATATTGTGGAACGCCGCTTAGTTTTAATTGTGATTTCGGCTGCGGCCATTGCTATCTCATTCGCTATTCTTCTGATTCATCCACAAATGAACGGGTTGTTTTTTTTACTCATGGCGTCTTTTGGGGGGTTAACCTTTACCCTATATCCCATCAGTATTACACAGGCTTGTGAGGCTCTGAATACCTCGGATTTAGTCGCCGGAACGCAAAGCCTATTACTGACTTATAGCATTGGCGCCATGATAGGTCCGTTGATTGCACCAATATTTATTGGATTTTTTGGCGAGCGAGGGTTGTTTCTTTATTTTATAACCATTTGCGCAATGACTATTCCTATCTTAATTGTAAGAAAAGCCCAAAAACCCGCGTTACCGCAGGAAGAAAATTTTATCTCCATGCCACAAACTTCGCCCATTTTATTTGAGCTTGATCCTCGTGGAGAAGAAAGTGTGGAAAGCGGTAAACCATAAGCGAACCAGATCTCAGTAACAAGCACGCCAGTAGCTCTGCGCATAATCTCTAGCTAATTTCCCCGGATCAAGTCCGGGGTGCTGTGAAGATAAGTTCTTGAAGGGATTATTAGCTAAGCTTCCGACAGGAAATCCTGGCGAACTAATTAAGTTGGTTGTGAAGAAGGGGTGCCAACATCCGCTTCAGGATCAGGGTCGTTCGCCGGATCAGCTTCATCACCGTCACGGTCTTCATCACCATCATCTTGGTTATCTTCCTGTTCCGCTGCTTGTGCATTATCATTTTGAGTATTGGCGGAGGGAACGGTATTGTTGCCTATTGCCGCAGGATCTTGGCCGTTGGTTTCATGAGCATCTGCATAGGTCCATGTTGAAAAACAAAATAACGCAGTAAATAACAAGAAAAGTCGTTTCATAGATGTCTCCAAAATTTATTGATTCACCATATTACTTATCTACTATATACCCAAAATACTTTAAAATGCGATAGTTATGCTGATACTTTTTCCGCCCAAGCGTTTAGAAAAACGTTTGCCGATAGGACTGCTATCAATTTTTTTCTTAACGTTTAACAAAAAAATCAGTTCTCCTAAAATAGCGCCATTTAAAGTATCTTGGGTATAAGGCTATAACCAGTAGACGAGAATAAATAAGAATAACCACACCACATCCACAAAGTGCCAATACCAGGCTGCAGCTTCAAAGGCAAAGTGGCGTTCTGGCGTAAAATGTCCCTTTAGAGAGCGACCTAAAATAACAATTAGAATAATGGTACCTATGGTCACATGTAAGCCATGAAAGCCTGTTAACATAAAAAAAGTTGTACCATAAATTCCAGCATCCAATGTTAAATTCATTTCTGTATAGGCTTCATAGTATTCATGCGCCTGTAGGAACAAAAACAAAATCCCAAGGCCTATGGTACAAGCTAAGCCAATATCAAGTTGACGACGCTTATTGTATTTCAATGCCCAGTGTGCCCAAGTGATGGTGGCTCCGGAGGTTAATAAGATCAACGTGTTAATAGCTGCGAGGCCCCAAGCACCCATGCCTTCTTTAGCGCCGACAAATATTTGATTATTTGGGTTTTGAAGCAGTGGCCAGGTCGCTTCAAAATTAGGCCAAAGTGTATAATGGGTTATTGGATGTACTTCCCCACCTAACATCGGCACAGACCAATAGCGAGAAAAGAATAGCGCGCCGAAAAATGCACCAAAGAAACAAACCTCAGAAAAAATGAACCAACTCATTCCCCATCGAAAAGAACGATCGACTTGAAGATCATAGACGCCTTTTTCGTTCTCATAGATAACTTGGCCAAACCAGCCAAACATCATAAACAGCAGAATGAATAACCCCGTAGTAAATATATAGGGACCATACCAGTCTTCATGCAGCCAGGAACCAGCGCCAACAAGCATCGTCGTCAAACCAATGGAACCGACCAATGGCCAATGACTGGGTTTGGGAATGTAGTAAGAGCCGTGGTCTCCCATAGTATTCTTTTCTCCTGTGTCGTATCTGGGGTCATTCATAACATGAATTCCCGAATCTAATTACAAAAAACGAATTGTGTTGAACCAAGTCACCTTGATGAAACTTCCGAATGAAGGATGAAATCAAGGATCAATCCCCTTAATTTAAGACTCTGAATGCGTTAGCGGGTTAGACCCGATCCGTCACATCAAATAAGGAATAAGCCAACGTTATGGTCTTAATCCGCTCAGGCAAATCCGTATCCAAATGAAATAGCAAGGGCATATCCATGGCCTCATGACCATTCAATGTCTGCTGCACAAAGCAAAAACATTCGGTCTTTTTTAAATATTTCGCTGCAATTCCTGGCGTTACACTTGGAATCGCTTGGACCGTCATCCGGTAATTTGTTTTGTTCTCAGCGTAAAACGACAGCTTAGCAATTTCACCTGGATGTACCCTCAATTTACGCACCTTGGGGTAAAAATTCCAAGGGATGCCACTGTTATTGGTTGCAACGAATTCAACCAACACTTCTCGCTCTTTCTGAACGGTCGTATGACTATTATATGCCGCCGCTTCAAGGGTGACTTTGCCATTGATATTTAGCGCCTTACAAAGACTGTTATAAATAGGCACTAAGGCAAAACCAAACCCAAACATACCTATCACGATAGCAAACAACACCACCAGTACTCGCGTGTGTGATTTTACAGCCATATGCAACTCAATGGATTTTAGGTGGCGTTGAGAAACTGTGATATGGCGGAGGTGATGATAAAGTCCACTCCAAACCATGAGAACCTTCCCACACCCTGGCATCCACCTCCAGGCCATGGCCCCGCACTGTTCTAACCACATTAATTAGAAATAGTAACTGCGACAAACCAAAAGCGAAAGCACCGACAGTAACGATCATATTAAAGTTTGTAAACTGCAAGGCATAATCAGGGATTCGACGGGGCATTCCAGCTAATCCTAAAAAGTGCATGGGGAAAAATAGCAGATTTACAGAAATCACAGACAGCCAAAAATGCCATTTACCCATGGTTTCATTGTACATACGCCCTGTCCATTTCGGCAGCCAGTAATAGATTGCCCCTAAGAGCGCAAAAATGACACCTGGCACAAGAACGTAATGGAAGTGTCCTACTACAAAGTAAGTGTCTTGATACTGATAATCAGCAGGAACTAATGACAACATCAGCCCAGTAAAACCGCCTATTGTGAATAAAAAGACAAACGCAACCGCAAATAACATCGGTGTTTCAAAGGTCATTGAACCTTTAAACATAGTTCCCACCCAGTTAAATACTTTAATTCCCGTTGGGACAGCAATTAACATGGTGGCGTACATGAAAAACAACTCAGCGCCCAACGGGATACCCGTCGTAAACATATGATGCGCCCAGACAATGAATGAGAGCAAGGCGATGCTAATCGTCGCATAAACCATAAAATGATATCCAAACAGCGGTTTCCGGCTGAAGGTAGGGATGATTTCCGAAACGACGCCAAACGCAGGAAGTACTAAAACATAAACTTCAGGATGACCAAAAAACCAGAATACATGCTGGAATAATATAGGATCCCCGCCGCCTGCTGCTTCAAAGAAGCTCGTACCGAAGTGGCGATCAGCCAACATCATGGTCACAGCTCCGGCTAAAACAGGCATGATGGCAATGAGCAAAAAGGCTGTAATTAACCAAGTCCAAACAAACATCGGCAACCGCATCATGGTCATGCCTGGGGCACGCATGTTTAAAATGGTGGCAATAATATTGATTGACCCCATAATCGAGGAAAGCCCCATCATATGCACTGAAAAGATCATAAAGTCTGTGCTGGGAGGAGCGTATCGTGTCGATAGTGGAGCATACATCGTCCACCCAAAGTTAGGCCCCCCTCCGCTGTGAAACATTGTTGAAAGCAAAAGGCCGAACGCAAACGGCAAAATCCAAAAACTCCAGTTATTTAGACGAGGTAATGCCATATCGGGGGCTCCGATCATCATCGGAATCTGCCAGTTGGCAAGCCCAGTAAATGCCGGCATCACGACTCCAAACAGCATAATTAACCCATGCATGGTGGTCATTTGATTAAAGAAATTGGGGTCAACCAAAAGTTTACCGGGTTGAAAGAGCTCCGCGCGTATGACTAACGCCATGGCGCCACCTACAAAAAAGCTGCTCATAGCAAGCCATAAATACAGCGTGCCAATGTCTTTGTGGTTGGTTGTAAAAAGCCAACGCTTTACAAACCCGATCACCCCTTTGCCTTGTTCAGGCCCATGATGTTCATGTTCATCATCATGTGTTAGCACTTGGCTCATCTTAAACCTCCAACTTGAGCTTTTTTAACCATTTTCGGTTGTATGTTTTCACCCTGCCTTACCTTCGCCACTTCGGCGGGTTGAATAATGTCGTCCGTGTTATTACCCCAGGCATTGCGCTCATAGGTTACAATGGCTGCAATTTCCTCATCCGTAAATTGCGCCTTGTAGGGTTGCATCGCGGTACCTGGGACGCCATCCAGCACGATACTGATGTGTCTAGAAATGGGTTTGCCAACGGCGACTGAACTGCCTTTTAAACCAGGATACATCGGCGGAAGTCCAGTACCATCTGGTTTGTGGCAAGCAGAGCAAATTAAATTATATTTTGCTTCGCCTAGCGTCATCAGCTCTGCACGGGTCATAACTCGCTGTTCGGCAGGTTTATCTTCTGTTGCTTTGTATTGTTCTTCCACTTTTTTTTGTTTATCAACCCACTGTTCAAACTCTTCATCCGTAACTGCACGAACCACAATGGGCATGTACGCGTGGTTAATTCCACATAGTTCTGCGCATTGTCCGCGGTAAACTCCTGGTTTTTGAATGCGAGCCCATGCTTCATGCATAAACCCAGGAATGGCATCGCGCTTAACGCCTAGCTCAGGCACCCACCAAGAATGAACCACATCGTTTGAGGTGACGAGAAACCGAATTTTTTTGTGAATTGGAACGACTACTTCACGATCCACTTCTAATAAGTACCATTCACCCTTGGGTTCTTCGTTAGCGATTTGAGCGTAAGGCGTCGATAAATTACTGAAATAACTAATGCCTTGATCAAGATACTCATATTGCCATTTCCATTGGTGACCAACCACTTTAATCGTTACATCCGATTCTCTATCATCCTCTAGGCGGATAAGTACTTTTGTGGCGGGGATAGCCAGACCAAATAAAATCAGAAAAGGAATGATGGTCCAAATAATTTCAAGGCGGGTATTGTCGTGGAAGGCAGCAGGGGTATACCCCTTGGATTTACGGTGATGAATTAATGCATAAAGCATTACGCCGAACACCACAATTCCAATGATGGCGCAGATCACTATAGCGACCATATGAATATTGTACATATCATGACTTAAGGGAGTAACCCCTTTGTGCATATTCATTTGCCATGGATCAGCCGCAGCCCACATATCATAACTAATCAAAGTCGCACAAAGCATGAAAACTGTTTTGCAGACGTTTAACCTCTTTAGCATTCCCGCCCCTTACAAATAATCGTGTTATATATAATGGTTATTGTTCAATCACCATAAAGTATAATTGCCTTCCGTCTTGGATTGGCTGACGATGTATTTGATCGCCTCAATCACTTCGCCGGTGGTGCAATGTTTACAGCCGCCGTTAACAGGATGCTCTTTCCCGTTGATTGTGTTTTGGATCAATACATCAAAGTTTTGTGCAATTAATGGTTTCCATATTTCTTGATCACCAATTTTGGGTGCCCCCATTTTCCCTTCATCATGACAAACAGCACATGCTTCTTTATAGATGGTCTTTCCGTTAGGCTTGTGTTTGGTAACGCCCCCAGATTTCAGATCGATCCATTCGGAACGAGAGAGGGACTTATTCAATAAATAATCCACAGCAGAAATCACATCTTCATCTGAGCAAGTCACACAAGCGCCTCGAGGGGGCATGCTGTTATAGCCATGAATAGCGTGACGATAAAGACCGGATAACCCATTGTTTTTAAGGCGCATCGTCCAACCTGCACCATTGCCAATTAATGGAGCACCCATTTTGCCATCTTGATGACAAATAATACAGGTGTTGACATAGACTTGTTTACCACGTTTGAGCGTGGGTTGCTTATGGGTAGGAGCCATGCCTAAAGGTTCTTCGCTAACGACAGTTTTCAAGTATTCGGCAATCGCCAGCTGATCCTCTTCCGTCAGATAACTCAAGCTATTGTGGTTCACTTCAGCCATAGGGCCCGCAACGGGACCCGCCATATTTATCAACTCGCCTTTGAGAAAGACATCAGCAACATCATAGCGGTTAGCATCTCGTAATCCCCACTTAGTGATGTTCGGTGCCCAGTAACCGTCGATAAACGCACCGGTTAAATAGAAGCGATGTTTCGGTGAACCTAATAAATTTAATGGGGTATGGCACATGCTGCAGTGCCCTAGACCATCGACAATATATTTGCCGCGATTCCAGGCTGCGCTATGCTCGGGATTGTATTCAAACTTCTGATTGGGATAGAAGAACAATAAATTCCAACCCCACATTCCAAGGCTTGCACCTGGCATGCTGAAGGGAAGCGGCTGTTTTTTGTTGGGAAGGTTAACCGCCGGGATATTCATGAAATAATAATATAAAGCTCTGGCATCATCATCAGTGATGTTCGCAAAGTAAACGTAAGGAAATACTGGGAAATAATTCCGGCCTTTTGGGTCTCGCCCATGTTTTACAGCACGAATAAAGTCTTCTTCGCTCCACTTGCCAATCCCCGTTTCTTTATCCGGGGTAATATTTAAGCTATAAATGGTGCCAAAAGGAGTATCAATGGGTAACCCTCCCGCATAGGGAGGGGTCCCTGCTTTCACATTCGTATGGCATGAAATACAATCGCCCAGTTTGGCTAGATATTCACCGCGTTTGATTAGCTTTTCTTTTTCCCCAGTCGCAGACTTGGTTTCAGGATAGACCGGATAATAGCCATCGATTAAAGGATTGGTCCATCGAAAACCATTAGCTTTCTTATTCGAGTCACTAGCAGGCTTAGTCGATTCATTGACTGCATTATTGGATTCATTGGCCGCATCGATTTCTGCGGCAAAAAGCGATGGAGAACCTACGCATAATGCAGAAGCTACGCACACCGCTAATACACTGGTTTTTAACAAAGAGCCCACGCTCCCTCCTTAAAATCACAAACTTGGGTATTCATTGGCAGGACGAACAAATTGAGCATTTTATACCGCACACATGGTAACATGCAATCTTGTTTGAAGGACTTCAAGGTCCAATAAATTTTTCAATGCAAATAACTATTTATTTACAAGACAGAGTGATTAATTAAATGTCGAATAATTTAATTTGGCGGCATTTTGTCGCTAAATTTTTTTTATAATTTTTAACATTTACACGAGCTGGGTATGATTCATGAGAATATTAAGGCCGATAATCTTCGACTCGATCAGCTTCCTAACGGTTGTTTTACAACCTATCCTTGTGCTTTAAGATAGGTACGAGCGCCCTGGAAATTAACCATTTACAAATCTAAGTGAACAAATTATAATCAGCAGTTGGATTTTTGGTACATTATCGTAAAGAGATTGATTTTAGGTTTTCCGAATAGACAATTTCTACTCCTGAGGTGTCTTGATGCCGATATTTTTGAGTGGGTTAGGGCTGGGTTTATCCTTGATTATGGCACTAGGCCCACAGAATATTTTTTTGATTCGCCAAGGGGCTTTGCGAAAGCATGCTGTTTTATCTGCTATTACCTGCTTTTTTTGTGATGTGATCTTAGTGACTCTTAGCGTTATAGGCTTACATCATGCCTTAGAACTTCATCCAGGGGTTCAAGTCTGGATGTCTTGGATTGGTGCGATATTTTTATTATTTTACGGTGGTCGTTCATTAAAAAGCGCCCTAAAATCTAGTGCCGCTATATTGCAGTTAAGCCATCAATCGTTAAGTCGTGCAAAAATTATTTTTCTGGCATTAGGATTTAGTTTGTTAAACCCTCATGCCATTATTGATTCATTAGTCTTGATCGGGGGCGGGAGTAGTCAATATCCTGATCATCCAAAGTTGTTTTTAATGGGAGTGATTACTTCTAGTTTAGTTTGGTTTACTGCATTAACATGGCTGGCTTACTTTTTTGCAGAACAATTGACGCAGGCAAAGATATGGCGGAGAGTCGAGTTTGTAAGTGGGCTATTAATGATATATTTAGCGTTTAAATTAGCTGTATTATAAAGAAAGGGCCAATCAGTGTGTCGCCAATTGACCCAGTGGAATGACACATAGCAAGTCCAACCTCGCAGCAAAACTATCTCATAAACCCTACGAGGTGTCAATCTGACTTTAGTCATTTTCCAGGGCAAAATTCTAATTTGAGCAAATAACGAGCATTTACGTGTGCTACTAATTATACTTAGTGGTATCATCTTGCCCTAAGTCATTTTTTATCGTGCGGGGGAATTTAATATCATGTTCTACGGCAACACAGTACAAGATACGCGACAACTATTTTTCACCAGCTGGGAAAAATATAAAAACAAGCAGCCCCTTTCAGCGGTGGAGCAGCAGATAGTGGATGTCGTTATTGACCATCCCGAATATCATAACGTGCTTGAACGACTGTCGCCGGAATCTGAACAAGCCTTTTATCCAGAGCTTGGCCAAACGAATCCTTTTTTACACATGGGACTTCATTTAGCCATCCGCGACCAAGTTGCAACCGATCGCCCAACAGGCATTCGTTCCATTTTTCAAACGTTGGTTCAAAAATATCATGATCCAGCACAAGTAGAACATAAGATAATGGATTGCTTGGCTGAAGCATTATGGTTAGCCCAGCGCCATCAAACCATGCCAGATGAATTACAATATTTAAAGCAGTGTGAACTGCTTTTGAATTAATAATGAGCCGCGTGCGTAATGGGCATAAAACACTCACTGCCGCAGTTCTGCTCCAGTAGCAATTGCTTTCTCAGGGTTTTTGACCTCTCTTAATTGAAATTCTTCATCTAATTGACCAATCACGCGGATTGCCTCACTAATAGAAGTTGTGCCATCTATAATTAACTCCAATACCTGCTTAGCTAAAGGATGATACGTCTCATTCTTTAATGCAGCTTTTGTGAACGCTGAAGAATCATTTCTTCTTAAGGCATCTAACATCTCTGGGGTCATTTCTAATAATTCATACACGCCTACTCGCCCGACATAGCCTCTGAAGTTACAAATTGAACAACCCTGACCTTCTTTAAATGTCCGAATGGGGTCAACGCCCATTGATTTTAGCCAAACCGTTTCAGTTTCATTGGGGGTATGATCAGTTTTACATGCATCACAAATTATTCGTACCAGCCGCTGGCCAATAATCGCCTTAACCGCTGCGGCCACCATATAGCCTTCAGCACCCATATCAATTAAGCGCATTGCTGAACTCATCGCGCTATTCGTATGTAAGGTTGCTAACACCAAATGCCCAGTAACAGCAGCGCGCATGGCAATTCGTGCGGTTTCAGTATCTCGAATCTCTCCCACCATGATCACATCTGGGTCTTGGCGCAACATGGAACGCAAAATACGCGCAAACGTTAGCTCAATGGTGGGATTGACTTGAACTTGATTAATGCGTGGTATTCGGTATTCAACAGGATCTTCGACGGTAATAATTTTACGTTCAGGCGTGTTTAGCCGCGATAAAACACTGTAAAGTGTGGTCGTTTTACCGCTTCCTGTGGGACCTGTGACTAATAGCATTCCGTAAGGTTTCGTGTATATTTTTTCGAGCTCTTTAATCATAGACTTTGGGATACCGAGATCATTTAGATCCGCGACAGTAGACGATTGATCCAATAACCGCATCACAACCGCCTCACCATTTGCTGTGGGCATGGTTGACACCCGCACATCAAAGGCTTTACCTTTCAGTGTAAAATTAAATCTGCCATCCTGGGGAATACGCTTTTCGGAGATATCAAGATTCGCTCGCAATTTTAATCGTTGAATCAGTGCATTTATAATGCGCTTATTTTCAAGCACGGTTTCATTCAGTACCCCATCGACTCGAAAGCGAATTCTTAATGAATGTTCATCGGGTTCGATGTGAATATCCGATGCCCGGGCTTGAACCGCGTCACGAAATAAAGAATTCAACAGCTTTACTACCGGCGCTTGTTCTTCACTCTCAGCTTGTTCATCAAAGAGCTCATCTTCCGCAAGCGTTACCTCATCAAAGATTTCTCCTGAAAGCTCTTCAGCAAAATTACTGATTTCTTCGGTTCTTCTATAAACGCGGTCAATGACTTTTAATAAAGCACTCTCGCTGACTACAGCCATTTTAACGGGTTGCTTGAGAAGCCTTGAAATGGCATCAAACGCATTAATATCAAGGGGATCAGTCAATCCCACTAATAAAGCTTCATCTTCTTTTTTCAAGACTAACGCACGATATCTTCTTGCATAAGTTTCTGGTAAAAGCTGGATTAGAGCGTTATCTAGATCATAGTAATTTAAATCAAGGAAAGGAATATCCAATTGTTTGGCTAACAACTTTAGTAGCTGATCTTCTTTAATAATACCCATATCAATGAGCACGCGACCGAATTTTTTTCCAGTTTTTTTCTGTTGTTCGCTGGCTTTATCTATGGTTGCTTGATCTACTAAATGTTCTTTTAATAATAGCTCACCAAGTCGAATTCGTTTCATACACTAACCCTGCAACAGTTTTAAACGGCTCTCGGCATAAGCTCGCACGGCTGGATCAAGTTCGTAACTTTCGCTCGCTCGGCGATAAGCACTAACTGCTTGTTGCGTCGCATTCCTATGCTCTAACGCGATACCATAACCCAACCAGTATTGCCCATTAGATGGATCAATTTCAACCAACTTTTGATACAAACTACCAGCCTCCTTGGTTCGATCAACGGTTTGGTATACGGCAGCCAATAAGCCATAAAAGTCTGGGTTGCGGTATATATCAGGCGTAAACTGCGACAGAATTTTCAATGCTTCAGCTGCTTTATCCTGCTCGAATAATAATCGAGCCTTCATCGTACTAAGACCCATAGCCTTTGGCTTAAACGACAACCCCTCATCGAGAACCTGCATGGCTTTACCTAATTGCCCGTTGGACATATAAACCGCGGCCAGACTTTCTCGTGCGGTAAGCGAGGTAGGAAATTTAAAAATAACTTGATTCAATAGCTGTATGGCTTTGTAATCCTCTCCATCCTGCACCGCCGTTAACGCTTTATTCAGCGTGTAATCGTGCCATTGTTCATCGCTTAATTCATTAAATACTTTTTCAACGTGCGTTTTCTTTTTTTTAACTATTGGCCTATTTTTTTCTTCATAATCAAGTATAGCTGGTTTTATTCTAGACGCCTGCTGTTCAAAGTCTTTAATGCTGACCAGCGAGGATGGCAGAGCTTGTAATGGCGGAGGGAGTTTAGTGTCTGGTTTACTTGATTGGCTGATCGACTCCCTAGACAATTTCGGCTGAGCCAACTCGTGATAAGGGATATTTACAAGCGAAGACTCATAGCGAACAGACGCACTTGAAGGCTTAGCCTGATTAAGCTGAATTTGGCGAGTAGGTCTAGTAAAAGACTCTGGCGACTTAAATCCTTTTAAAATTAATATAATAATAAAACTGAGCGCTAGAATGCTTATACACCAAACTGTTCCCTTGAGAAACCGAATTTTAGTAGCGCTTTGTTGTGGAGGAATAAACGTTAACGTTGGTTTTACGTTGGATTTATTCTCACTGAGATCTTTAAGCATCTCATTTAAAAGACTCATTAGAGCAATCCCAACTTCCAATAAACAATCAACACTAAGCTAAGCGCAAGTCCACTAACCACCGTCAGCATGATGTTGGAGTTTAAGCGATGTTTTTTTGTAGATTGCGCGGATTCGGTATCTGCAACCGCTCTTTTTACAGCCGCTACATCCACCGTGTTGGCTCCGCGACCATAAGAAACCAACATCGATTTATGACAAAGGATATTTAATAATCTCGGTAACCCTCCGCTAGCGCGAAATAGCTGCTTTTTTGCACCCGCTGAAAACAATGATCCATAGGTATACCCTGCTTTTGCCAAGCGATGGTATAAATACACATCCAATTCGTGTTTAGCTAAGGGTTTTAGGGTATATGAAAATGTAATGCGTTGTTTTAACTGCCGCAATGAAGGCTTGTCTAATTTTGTTTCTAATTCTGGTTGGCCAAAAAGAACAACTTGCAGGAGTTTTTTCTCTTCCGTTTCAAGGTTAGTCAGCAATCGAATGGCTTCTAAGCACATTTCAGGCAGCGCTTGCGCTTCATCGATGAGTAACACTGTTTTTTTACCCGCTTTATGTAACTCCAGCAAACGTAAATTAATCGCATCCAACAACTGATGCTGCGGCAAATCTTTTTCAGGCTTAAGTCCAAGTTCCGTGGCCAGGGACAAACGCAAGCTATCCGCATTTTGATCAGGATTTGGAATATAAGCGGTTACAAAATCAGCATCGAGCGCATTAAGCAATAAACGACAAAGCAATGTTTTTCCTGTACCTACTTCACCTAGTATTTTTATAAACCCTTCACCATGTTGTAGACTTAGTAATAAAACATTTAAGGCTTCTTGGTGTGTTGGCAATTCACAATAAAACTCCGTATTCGGTGTTAAGGAAAAGGGCGGTTTGCTTAATTTAAAATGTTCTAGATACATTTTTAACTCCCTTTTGCACTATCGAGATCGAGGCTGGCTGTAATATCCTGCCTCAGGGCCAAAACTCACAGGCTCTTCACCTTCCGTTCCATAAATATCAGGGCGGCCGCCAATATGAAAGCCTTGTTTTAAACGAGCTACTTTTTGCGTACTCTCAATCAAATGACGTGTCATGGATTTTTGATTGATCACAGTAGGTTTAAGCAAAATCACCAATTCACTTTTTCTTGAGCTTTGTTTGGTCGCTCTAAACAGTGTTCCTAAAAAAGGAATATTGCCAAAAAACGGAAGTTGTGCAATATCTTCTTCGGTCTGGTTTTGCATTAAACCGCCAATAACCACCACCTGGCCATTTTTAGCATGGACAATCGTGTCCGATTCTCGAATTGTACTACGAGCCAATGGCAGCTCCAAGACACCCCCTTGTTCGCCCAAATTAATGGTTTTTCGCTGGTCACGCACTAAGCTGACAGAGGGATGAATGTGTAACGTTACATTATTATTAGCATCGATTTGTGGGGTTACGTCTAACGTAATTCCAGAAAAGAAGGGCGTTAAATCAACGCTTTGAGTGGGGTTTGTCGCCGCTAATCCTGTGGCGATATTTTGAGTTGAGTTAATGTTCGTTACGAAAAACTCATCCGTTCCAACTTTTATCATAGAAATTTGATTATTCATTGCCGCCACTCGCGGACTAGATAATACCTGGACATTACCCTGGGTTTCTAGGGCCTGAATCGTAGTTGTAAAACTGGTATTCCATTTAATATCAATTTTAAACGCGTCTGGGAAATCATCCTGAGTGATGTCAGCACCTGCCGTTGTAAAATCGCTTAAGGCATTAAGTTGCGCGCCAAAAATTTTCCAGTCGATTCCCATTTGATATTCGTCATTCAGGGTCACTTCTAGAATTTTTGCATCAAGAATCACTTGACGGTCCATGCTGTTTTGAACCAAATCCAAATAATTCTCCACTTGCTTTAATTCTTTGGGCATGGCTCTTACAACCACAACACCGGCTAAAGGATTCACTGTCACGGAACGGCCTCCTTCCGTGCCAATGATGCTTTCCAAAGTAGATTTTAATTGCTTCCAAAAATCAACGGTGCTGGTAGTATCGACCTCACCAATCCGACTTTCAACGTTGGTCGTATTTCCTGTGCTTGATGTGGAGGAGCCACCAAAAGCGGTGTTAGTGGTATTGGTGGCTGGAGTTTGAGTCACTTCCCCTGAGCTTAATGTCATTCTGGAACGACCTTTTCGTTCAAGCTCTAAATAATTCACCGCAAAAATCTGCGTTTTTAAGGTATTCGGTAGAACTTCATAACCTCCAGGGATACGATTGTAAGCGTACCCATAGACGTTTTCTAACGTTTGAAGGACTTCTTCAATGGTGACGCGTTTTAAATTTAAGGTAATATTGCCTTGAATTTCTGGACTAATTACGACACTTAACGGTGTATCAGCAAAGAGGCCTGTGAAAAACGTTCTAGCCGGAACATCTTTAACCGAGATATCAAAACGACGTGTCAAAAAATTTCGTTGTGGGGAACGAATCTTAATACCAGGCATTAATTTTTTACTGATTTTACTAGGAGTTCGGCTTTCAGATTCTTTATGTAGGGCTTGATTTCCGGCAATGCCTTGACGAAGTTCAACGTTCATCTCATCAATGGCGGTACCTTTAATAGGCTGATTCGTGGTGCAAGCAACCAGTGTTAATAATAAAACCAAAATCCCTTTTCTCATGCGCGTTAGTTCCAAATACTTCGGTCAAATAAATAAATTGTCAGTCTTCGGCCGGACTCGGACAACACCACCGAGTTTCGCTCAATGGCCACGACCTTGGCATCACCCACCCTGTCGCCGACAGTTACAAATTTATCATTAATTAAGGCCATGCGTCGCGACTTTCCAATAATGATTGATTGCAAATTATACGTCTGGTTTTTTTTCGCTCCTTTCGGCTCAAGAGCTCTGTACAAAGAAGGTCTGGTTGGATCGCGCCATTGATCTTGTGCGGCACTTATTCCCCCTGATAATAAAGGAAATAACAGGATTAAGCAAAATTTAAACAAAGTATGCCAATTCATTTTGGATTCCCTGTTGTGGCTGTCTTGTTATGGCTGTTGGATGGCATTAAGGTGTAAAACTCAATGGTTGCAATAGCCTCTGGATAAGACTCAACGTGATATTCCATTTTATCCCAGTACAACTGCCAAGGCAGGGCTTCAACTCGTTTTAAGTATTTTAAAATAGGGAAATATTGTCCTTTTAAGACCAATTTGTATTGGGTGCGTGCGCTAGGCAGTTGGATAAGATCTTGGAATCCTGACAATAAAGGTGGGCTAGGCGCTTTTGCTTTCTCTTCTTTTTCTTCCTCTTTGCCTTTGGGTTCTGCGGGTTCAGTCGAAGCCGCTGATGTGGCCTTGCCCTTAGCCTCTATGGTTTGTTGAGACGTATCTTTCAGATAATCCACATTAGAAAAATCTAAAATACTTACTTCATCGGTTTGTTCAAGCATGGAATATAACAGTTGCGCCAATTCTCGCTCACCAATAAAGCGATGTTCGTATTGCGAAATCCTGACATCGAGCGTTCGCATTTCTTCTTTTAACCGCTCATATTTACCCATTAATTTTGCCACCGTATCATCTTTAGCCAGATTAGTTATGGTTTCGCTTTTTATTTTAAATTCAGTAGATTGAGTAATATTTGCAACGATTTCTTTTTGAATCCGTTGCAATTTATTTGTTTGAGGGAGGTAAAACCCAAATAACCAAATGACTAACACCACAAGAAAGCTTGCGCCAGTAAATATCGCACGCTTTTGTATGGGCATGCGATCAATCATAAATTGCCATTTAATGAGTTGGTTTTTCATAGCCGCTTAGTGTTTGTTTTTTGCTCGTTGGTTCTAACGGTTGTTTTTTCTTCTGCTTTCTTAGGCCCTAAGAGCGTGTTATTGGCCACCTCAAACTCAATATAATTTTTATCTTCGACTCTTTTTACATAGAACAAATCAAAATAGACCTCTTGAAACACTTGCGATTTTTGTAAGGCTTGCAGTAATAATGAAACGGCCACCGGCTGCAGACTATATCCACGTAATGAAATATTCTCAGTATCTTGATTAATATAAAACGAAGTGAGCCAGAGATCTTGGGGTACAATTTTTGCAAACGCTTCCATATAACTAGAGAACGGCTTCCTTATCGTGGCATGAGTCACTGTTTCAAAATGTTCTCTTTTGGCTTTAAGCGTTTCTTCATATTCAGTGACTTGGTCCACTAAAGGCTTATCCATCGCTAATAAAGGATAGGATTGCGCAATTTGTTGAAAATCCGCCGCAGCTTGTGCTTTCTCCTGTTGAGCTGCTTTTAAAAGTTGTTCTTGCTTATACACCGTTACACTACGTGCAATCCCATTAGCGGCTAGTATTAAAATGAGTAACGCCAGTGCTAAACCTACCCATTTAGCTGGCAAGTAATTGGTTTCTTTCGTAATCGCTTTAAGAAAATTGATTTGTTGTGTCATTTAAATACGATTCATCCAGGTTATTTTCGGTATATTTTAGTGCACCGCCAATGCTTAAAAACGTGTTTTTCTGCTGCTCGAACGACAAAGCATGATCGTTTTTTAAGTAATAAGATAAATTTAACAATACCACTTCATGGGGTAATTCTTTCTCGAGAAATTCTAGTAATGTTTTTGCTTGATAAAAATTAGGGGTAAACATAACTTTTTTAACTTCGGGAAGTTTAAGCTCGCTGATGCAGTAATCCATACTACGTTGGATCTCAAGCAAAAAATTATGCAACGTATCCTCTTGTGTTTGAAGCAAATCCTTTTCCTTAAAATTTAATTCCCGGACTAAATAAAGATCATGCTTATAAAGAATTTGTAATTGGCAATATTCCTTCACTAGGCTAATAGTAATGATTGGCGCCTCTTCATCAGAGGGAACTAACGTTGTTAAGTTTCTTACAGCAAGCTCTGCAATGCCAACTTGCTTCACGTGGATGAATGCATCTTTAATCATGTTGATGCGCGCTATAAGCGTCGACATTGGAGTAACGGCCACAAAAACTTTCTTTCGTTGGCCTGCTACGCCATGAGCAGGAATAGGAAAAACATCGACTACAATATCATTCAGAGGATAATCAACTAATCCTTTAAGTCGCCAACGCAATGCCTTAGCCATATCACTTTCAGGGATATCTAAGGCATCCATTAAAATGAGTTCATATTGGCCGGGGTATAAAATGACATCACTAGTTTTACCAAGAATGCCTAGACGTTCTATATCCTCAGCTAACCCTTTAGTAATTAACTCGGGAATATCGTCAGGAAATTCCCGGTACTCATTGAACAACAACTCATCATTATTTTTAATGGCTGACAGACTATAACTTTTCTGGCCTAAGCCGATTGCGATTGATGGCTTCTTGCTCTCACGAGCATTCAATCCAAGCATGAAATCCCTTCCCCAGGAAAGCGTTTAATATCTGGAAGTGTATAGCATCCTTCACGCGGTAACAATTGGGCGTTCTTAGCAGCTCATTACCTAGTTAATGACATCATGCCAAGAACTTGCTGGATTTTGTTTGGGATAAATGGCCTGTACCCCTTGAAGATTGGCTCCACCCGAAGCGTTCAAAACCCAGCTGCTGCCATTATAATGCCACCGGACGCCGCCGTTTCCAACAGCCCATACATCACTGGGACTAAGCGCTACAACGCCTGTAAGATCTGGGGCACCGGATAAAGTAAAGGTATTGGTAATGCTCATATTAGCATTCATGAAATGAACCAGACCGCCATTGCCAACTGCAACGATGAAATCAGCCAAGCCATCGCCATCAACGTCCACACCAGAGATAGAATTCATTTGTTGGGTGGTGGTAATGACTGTCCATGTCCCACCGCGTAGACGTAATATTTTTCCTCCCTCACCATTTAAGGAGGAGAGTCCAACAAAATAGGCATCTAAGGGGGCATTATTGCCATTTTCAATAATATCCACCCCATAAAGTTGACCAATAGCGCTAGAGGGAAGAGCAGGGGAGGCTAGTAAACTCCAGGTGGTTCCATTATAAACTAAAATAACTGCACGATTTGCGCCACTTCCTGTTTGACCAGGTTGTCCACCGACGGCAAATCCAATATCGGCCGCGCCATCGCCATTTGTGTCAACGGCTTTCACTCCGTAAAAATCGCGAGCATTATTAGCCACGCCGGTATCATTAATCGTTTTTCCTCCGCAATTTAACAAACACCAATTGGTATTGCTGTTCAGTGCGTTACGTGTCCAATAAAGTATTGTAATAGCGTTTTGTTTACCCTCCGTTCCTACAGCCCAGGCTTCATTTGGTGAAGTAGCATAAACAGAATAAAGCTCATTGCTCGGAGTAGGACCGCCACCACTGGAAGGGGCGCTAACAGCAAAATTACTCCAAGTATTGCCTTGTAGTCGTGACAGCCTAAAGTCATTTGATGTACCTTCAGCCACTGCCCACCCACTATGATAATTTAAGATAGAAAGATCATTAAAATTATAGGTCCCGGGGGATTGATTATCCCACTGCAATTCGGATGCACCATTCCAACGAAGAATTGTACCGCTTGCTCCGACCGCAAAGACCGCAGGTTGCTGTATCCCCTGACGGTATTGTCTAACGCCTTCAGGATGAGTTGCTGGGGAGTTCCCTGTCGATTGAATCGTACATTGATATTGGCTGACTAAAGTTCCACTCGCATGCCCTTGATTTAAACTCACATCTTGTGCTCGTGTTATGCCGTCAAGCGTCGTGCTAGTTGCGATGCGATCATATTGGAAGACTTCTCGCCCTATAAGAACGCGACCATAAGGCGCAAAAACCGAGGTATCCGATACCTCGATGGTTGCAGGCGTAGCACCTGAAGAAATAGGCGTGCTTAAGGTTGAGAATGCGTATCTAGGATTAAGTAAGTTTGCGGCGTCACTCGCTGGAACGACTGTAAAACGACCACCCGTCATCGATACGGTACTCGATAATCCGATGCAAGTTTGACGATTCGCAAGAATATCCTGGGTTAAATTGCTTCGGCCTTGTTCTAATCCACTTTCAGCGATAAAGACCGCTTTATTTTTAGCGCCAAGATGAATCGAAAATAAACTGGCTCGAACGGCCAAAGCCACAATCGCAGTACTTAGGATGCCTACTAATACAATCATTGCTACCGCAGCAATGGCTAGAAAACCACGTTGCCGATTCATAGTTTTTTTCTCATCAAAGTCCCTGCTATTAGAGCGAAGGGAATCGTTTCTTCTGCGATCGTCATGGCTAAAGTTACATAGCGCACATTTGCGGCAGAGGCCGTTGAGCCTAAAGAAGCATCAAAATAACTGAATGTTAATCCAGTAATACCAGAGCATAGGGTGTAGGCATTGCCACCATTGACGCTGCGAGTTAAATTGCTGCCGCTTAAGGTAATAAAAATAGATTGGCCTTGTTGATTCACAAAGCTAATGCTATTGGAAGCTATTGCGCTAATGCGTTCAGCGCTTTTAATTTCTCGCATCAAATTATCGGCGGCAATGTTGGCTTTACCCGCGACTTTCAAAATGGGTTTTGCAGCGAAATAACTTCTAAAAGCCTCGGTTAAAAAAAGACCTGCCGTAGCGAAAACAATGCCTAATAGAACAATAGCAATTACCATTTCAATTAAGGTATAGCCTTTTGCTTTCATTGCACAAACCTCATGGTTACCGTGGCATTTCCAGCCCCAGATACGGTTACCGTGGCCGTTCTTACCCCGCCTGTAGCAGGAGGAATTGAGCTTGCAACAATTAAATTATTGTTAGTGGCAAACGTTGCCAGTGGGGCGCATGCACCCGGAGCAGGATCCGTCGCACAAGGATCCGAAATATTATTAAACCCATTGACCAATCGTTGCTGCAAAATAATATTCATCCGAGCTTTTGCAAGCTGACTAGCTGCCAGGGTTTTCCCAGGATTTTCACCGGTCACTAAGGCTGCATTAAACGCGATTAACAAACCAGAGCCTACTATCGACAAAACCACGATATACAAGATAATTTCAATTAAGGTAAACCCTGAATTCACTTTCATTGCACAAGCCCCGTTTGTGGAATGACCGATACGCTTTTAGTTTGGCCGGCTACGGATACCGTGAAGGTTAACGTACTGCCTAATGGTGAGCCTCCACCATCATAAGGTCGTCCAATAGAGTCGAACATCAAGGTGGTCGTGGGGGTTATGGTCAGCCCCGCAGGATAAGGAGTGCTATTTTGCCCGGTCTGGAGATTAGGGACTGGGGTTCCGTTTTGATCTTGAATTTGGTAATCGCTTGCCCCAACAACAATTCTATATCGCTGATTTTCACTAATAGACAAGACCTTGGTGTAATTTAAATCTTGATAAAAGGTATTGGCAAACCCTTCTGCAGTGATGGTTTCAATTACGGTCGTAGGGGTCCAGGTTAGCAAAGCCATCGCAATAACTCCGACGACAATCATAACCATAGACAATTCTATTAAGTTAAAACCCTGCTTATGCTTCATCATGTCCCTTGAAACACCCGCGATATAATAGTTAATTATATACCCCTTATTAAGAGGGTATTACAGCGATAACTTATTGTAAAATTACCGTAACTTCTGCGGTCACAGTACGTTGACCGTATCGCCCCACATTATTGCCGCAACTGCTCCTTTAAAGCCAACAACTCATCGCGCACAACAGCCGCTTCCTCAAACTCCATATTTTCAGCGTGCGCATACATTTGTTTTTCTAAAACTTTGATTCGCTTCGCTAATTGCTCAGGCTCAAGACGCTCATAGGTAGAGGTCTGTTCTTTGATGGCGTATTTTCGTCCTTTTCCAGGAGTGGCTTCCATAATATCGGTGACGGCTTTTTTAATGGTTTGGGGAGTAATCCCATGCGCTTCGTTATAAGCCATCTGTTTATCGCGACGACGTTTGGTTTCTTCAATCGCACGCTCCATAGAGCCTGTGATTTTTTCGGCATATAAAATCGCACGACCCTTAATATTACGAGCGGCACGACCAATGGTTTGAATCAGCGAACGATCGGAGCGTAAAAAACCCTCTTTATCGGCATCTAAAATAGCCACTAACGAGACCTCTGGCATATCCAGCCCTTCACGCAATAAGTTAATACCCACTAGAACATCAAACTCACCCAGTCGTAAATCTCGTATGATTTCAACTCGTTCCACCGTATCAATATCGGCATGAAGATAACGCACTTTGATGCCATGTTCATGCAAATACTCCGTTAAATCTTCGGCCATACGTTTGGTTAATGTCGTCACCAACACACGCTCACCTGCAGCCGTGACTTGATGAATTTCGGATAATAAATCATCCACTTGGTTTTTCACCGGTCGAACCATCACTTCCGGGTCAATTAATCCGGTTGGCCTTATCACCTGCTCAGCAAGGTTATCGGCCTTTTCTCTCTCATAGGGGCCAGGGGTGGCGGAAACATAAATCGTCTGAGGTGAGCGTTCGGTGAATTCTTCAAAGCGCATAGGACGATTATCCAATGCCGAAGGTAATCGAAATCCATACTGCACTAACGTTTCTTTGCGAGCACGATCGCCGCGATACATGCCACCAATCTGAGGAACGGTCACATGCGATTCATCAATAACCAAAAGCGCATCTGCGGGCAAATAATCAAACAAAGTCGGAGGGGGTTCACCACTTTGACGGCCAGATAAATAACGCGAGTAATTTTCAATGCCTGAGCAGTATCCTAGCTCAAGCATCATTTCAATATCAAAATTCGTGCGTTGCTCCAGTCGTTGCGCTTCGAGCAATTTACCCTGTGCTCGATACTCAGCAAGACGCACTTGTAATTCTTCTTTCACCAAGTCGATGGTTTTTAAAATCCGCTCCCGTGGTGTCACGTAGTGTGTTTTAGGGAAAATGGTGATTCTTGGTAGCCGTTGCAACACCTCCCCAGTTAAGGGATCAAAGGTGGCAATATTTTCTACCTCATCATCAAACAGTTCGATACGCACCGCATCTTTTTCCGCATCCGCTGGAAAAATATCAATCACATCACCATGCACACGAAATTGCCCGCGCGAAAGAGTTTGCGGACTGCGTATGTATTGCATTTCGGCAAGTCGCCTTAAAATTTTACGCTGATCGCATTGTTCTTTACGAGACACATGTAATACCATACGCAAGTAGGAATCGGGGTCGCCTAATCCATAGATGGCAGAAACGGTGGCAACAATGATGGCGTCTTTGCGCTCAATCAACGCCTTAGTAGCCGATAGACGCATTTGTTCAATGTGTTCATTAATGGACGCATCTTTTTCGATAAAGGTATCCGATGCGGGAACATAGGCTTCCGGTTGGTAATAATCATAATAAGACACAAAATACTCGACTGCGTTATCGGGAAAGAATTGCTTAAACTCCCCATAGAGTTGTGCGGCCAATGTTTTGTTAGGCGCCATAACCAAGGTTGGCTTTTGTACGGCTTGAATCACATGAGCAATGGAATAGGTTTTACCAGAGCCTGTTACGCCCAGTAAGATTTGACGAGCCAAGCCCGATTCAATGCCTTCGACAAGAGAGGCAATCGCTGTGGGTTGATCGCCTGCAGGCTGATAGTTTGAATTGATTTTAAATATTTTTTTCATCATATGAACTTTATCATAGGAGCAAAATAGATGGATATTTTACTGGCTGACCGCCTACAGCAAGTTAAACCATCGCCAACGTTGGCTGTGGCTGCAAAAGCATCGCAAATGAAAGCAGAAGGCCGTGACGTTATTGGCCTTGGCACTGGCGAACCTGACTTCGACACACCAGAACATATTAAAAAAGCCGCCATTACAGCCATAAATAACGGATTTACTAAGTATACACCAGTTGACGGCATTCCTGACTTAAAAAAAGCCATTCAGAATAAATTTAAAGAAGATAATGGCCTGGATTATGAGCTTAATCAGATTTTGGTTTCTGTCGGAGGAAAGCAAAGCATTTATAATCTTTGCCAAGCCTATTTAAACCCGGGTGATGAAGTATTAATTCCCGCGCCTTATTGGGTGTCATATCCTGATATAGCGCTCTTGGCCGAAGCTACGCCCGTGATCATCTCAGCGCCATCCACCCAGCGTTATAAAATCACGCCTCAGCAATTAGAAGCAGCCATTACCCCGAAAACACGACTGTTGTTTATCAACAGTCCCTCCAATCCATCAGGCATTGCTTATACCTATGAGGAGCTGAAAGCCTTGGGAGAGGTGCTTAAAAAACACCCAAATATTTTAATCGCCACCGATGATATGTATGAACATATCCTCTGGTCACAACCGTTTGTTAACATTTTAGATGCCTGTCCAGAGCTCTATGATCAAACCATCGTCTTAAATGGCGTATCCAAAGCGTATTCCATGACTGGCTGGCGCATTGGCTATGCCGCAGGTCCAAAAAAATTAATTTCCGCCATGAAAACCATACAATCCCAATCCACTTCCAACCCCTGCTCAATTGCTCAAAAAGCCGCAGTAGCCGCTTTAACTGGGAGCAATGCCACCGTGAAAGAAATGGTTAAAGCCTTTCACGAGCGCCATAATTACGTGGTCAAACGCTTAAACGACATTCCAGGAGTCGAAGTCATTCCAGCCGATGGAACGTTTTATATCTTCCCCAACGTCCAAGGCATTATCGACCGTCGCGGATTTGCTAACGATCTAGAATTTGCCGATCGTTTACTACAAGACGTAGGCGTCGCTCTAGTGCCAGGCTCTGCCTTTGGCAGCGAAGGATGCATCCGAATCTCATTCGCCACCAGCATGGACATTTTGCGAGACGCGATGGACAGATTACAAAAATTTGCAGAAAATTAAAGAAATTCCCCCAAACACCCTTGACCTATAAGCGGAATCGATTTAAGATTCCGCCTCATTCCCCGGTAGCTCAGTCGGTAGAGCGGATGACTGTTAATCATTAGGTCGGCGGTTCGAGCCCGTCCCGGGGAGCCAATCCCAGCAAGGGTTTTGGCGTCCTAGCTTGACAAGCCAAGTTCACCATGGGGCACTGGTGGGGCAATTAGAAATAACAAACCGCAATAAATCACAACACATATCCCTTTTTCTTCGTTATAATCATCTTTTCAAATTTATTAGTGACTGACGTGTCAAATTATCAAATTCTTCCAATTACAGAAGAGCACATTGAAGGCTTTAGAGCAGCGGTAGATAGTGTTGCTAGAGAATATTGAGGGTAACTGGCCTCATTTCGTAGCTCTTGTAGAAGAAAAGGTAGTGGGTTGGTGTGATATTACATCACTTCATCGACATGCCTTTGCTCATGCAGGTAGCTTAGGAATTGGTGTATTAGCACCTTACCGAGGGCAAGGTATGGGAGTTGCATTGATACGTGCAGCTCTTGATAAAGCCAAAGCGAGAGGGTTAACTCGAGTTGAACTAACTGTACGAGAAAACAATAAACGAGCAATTGCTTTGTATGAGAAAGAAGGTTTTTTGATAGAAGGCCTTCATCGAAATGCTGTGCGTATTGACACTAAATACGAGAATCAAATTAGCATGGCTTTACTCTACGAATAATGAGACACCATCATGAGTGTATTTTTAAAAACAAAAAATTTAATCATTAAGACTCCTCAAGTAGAGGATTTTGATAATTTATACGCTTTGCAAGCTGATGCTGATGTCATGAAGTATATTGGTCAGGGAGTGCGTACGCAAACTGAAGTCATGAGCGGCCTAGAGAAAGCGATGGCTCATGAAGAGAAACATGGGTTTAGTCTTGGGTGTGTATTTGAAAAAGAAAGTGGTCTCTTTGTTGGACGTGCTGGATTAATTTACCTTGCCTATGACGATACTCAGCCTGATATTGAAGTGGGCTATGCGCTCATTAAAACTGCCTGGGGTAAAGGCTATGGCGTTGAGCTTGCAAAAGCCATTATTAATTGGGGATTTCAGCACTTAACTATTAGCAAACTGGTTGCCGTCATCAATCCTAATAATGAACATTCACGCCGCGTATTAGAAAAAGTAAATATGAACTATGTAGGACGCGCGCATTACTGGGATAACGAAGTAGCCTTATACGATACCCAGAAACCTCAAGTGGATTACAATAAAATCAAGTTTATCCCTGCTACCTTGTCAGACCATCCTACTATACAAAACATGGCTAGATTTTATGTTTATGACATGAGTGAATATCTTGGTAATGAAGAAGGTTGGGAAATTCCTGAAGATGGCTTGTATGAGTGCATTGATTTTAAAAAATATTGGGAAGATGAAAACTCTTTTCCATTTATAGTCCGTTATGAAAATGAACTGATTGGTTTTGCTATAGTTGATAAAAAAGGAAGCGAACCCAGCGTTGATTTTAATATGGCGCAATTTTTTGTTGCACGAAAATTTAAACACAAAGGCATTGGTCGATATATTGCAGAGCAATGTTTTAAAAAATTCCCTGGTGTTTGGGAAGTCATGGTTATACCTGGAAACGAAGGTGCTTACCGTTTTTGGCGTTCAACCATTAAAAATTTTAGTAGTAATCAATTTAATGAATATACTCGTGAAATTGCCCATTTTAATAACAGTAAGAAAAATATTTTTAGATTTAATAGCTCACTTTAATTTCTGCTTTGCAAAAGGTTTACTCGAATGAAAGCACTACAGCAAAATATAGCCAATCTTTATGGTTCAAAGGGCACAGATTGGATTGCTAATTTGCCTGCTATTGTTACAGCGCTTGCAAATCACTGGGGCTTAAGTGAGGTTATTCCTGTTTCTAACATGACCTTTAATTATGTTGCCAAAGCAATTTTAAGCAATGGAGAGCCTGTTGTCCTAAAAATTAGCCATGATAAACAAAGTAATATCAATGAAAAACAAGCTTTAACAAACCTTGGTTCTCAAGGAGCTATTAAGCTAATTGATTATAACAGCACGTACAATGCGTTATTATTACAACAAGCTATTCCAGGGATAACGCTTAAATCATTATATCAAGATAACCCAGATTATGTGATGGACTGTTATGTCGAGACAATGCGAAAACTTCACCATCAGCAACTGCCTAAAGAATCAAATCCTCCCCAAATTACTGATTGGCTAAATGTGCTTGACGAGCCTTCATTAAAACAAATACCAACAGCCCTATTAAATAAAGCAATCGAGCTAAGAAATAAAATGCTTTCTTCACCAAAGCCACTTATTTTTCTACATGGTGATTTACATCATGACAATATTTTAAAACATGGTAATGAATGGTTAGCTATTGATCCTAAAGGTGTTGTTGGTGAAGCGGAATTTGAAATTGCAGCCTTTGATTTTATGTACATTAGCAAGCTTACAGCTATAGTCGATGTAAAAAATGTATTTGAGAAACGTGTTGAGCTGCTTGCACAAAAATCGGGGCTTGATGCACAACGAATTAAAGATTGGGTGTTTGTGCGATTAATTTTGATGGCCGTTTGGTTTATTGAAGATAATAGTGACCCAAGCTGGGCTATAAAATTGGCTGAGCTTATTGATTGAACAATCATGCGAAAATTATTATGAATATTACTCTCCGCGAACTAAAGTTTGAAGATAAAGAAGCGTTTTTGAAAGCGATGGGGGATAGTCATTCTCTGCACCACCCTTGGGTTACACCCCCTCTGACTTCTCAAGAATTTGATGAGTATTGGCAACGATTCCAGCAATCCAATCAAAAAAGTTATTTAGCCTGTGATGAGTCAGGCACTATTGTTGGTGTCTTCAATGTCAGTGAAATAGTTCGAGGCGCATTTCAAAATGCTTTCTTAGGCTTTTATGGAATCAAAGATTACAGTGGCAAAGGGTACATGAGTGCTGCTCTTAAGTTAGTACTGAAAAAAGTATTTGAAGAGTTAGGATTGCACCGATTAGAGGCCAATATACAGCCAGAAAATACTCGCTCAGTTCAATTAGTAAAAAAGAGTGGTTTTCGATATGAAGGGTTTTCTCCTCGTTATTTAAAAATAAATGATGAATGGCGTGGGCATGAGCATTGGGCAATTACTTCAGAAGACTATATAAGTGACAGCCCTGATGTATTAAAAAAAGACCATGTTAATCTTGTGTCGTATAATCCAGAATGGCCTAATCTGGCACAGATGGAAATAGATAAGTTAAAATCAGTTTTCCCCGCCAAGACAATTATTGATATCCAGCATGTGGGTAGTACGGCCATTCCAGGTTTATCATCTAAACCCATACTCGACATTCAAATTGCAGTTCAGTCATTAGAAGATATGAAACTTATGGCAGTACCAATCCTACAGAAGCTTGGTTATGAATATTGGGATAATAACCCTGATCCCAAACGAATGTTTTTTGTTAAAGGCATGCCCCCATATGGTGAACAACGAACACACCATGTCCACATATTTGAACATAATTCAGAACACTGGCGTAATAAACTGATTTTCAGGGACTATTTGCGCTCACATGCAGACGTAGCAAAAGAGTATGAGCAATTAAAAGCTAAGTTGGCTCAAGAGCATTTATATGACCGTGAAAAATACACGGATGAAAAATTAAGTTTTGTTAACAAAGTATTACAATTAGCTAAAAAACATGATGGTTAAAGTAAAATTTAGAGGTTTACATTTTGTCTAAAACCCAGAGACTTTTTGATCTCATCCAAATACTGAGGCGTCATCGTTATCCTGTCAGTGGGAAACAATTAGCCGAAGAGTTAGGTGTGAGTCTTCGTACCGTGTATCGGGATGTAGTCACTTTGCAGGGGCAAGGTGCAACAATAGAAGGAGAACCAGGCCTTGGCTATGTATTGCGTCCTGGCTTTATGCTCCCTCCCCTAATGTTTTCTGAAGAAGAGATTGAAGCATTGGTCTTAGGTTCCCGCTGGGTAGCGCGTAGAACTGATAAAAAATTAAGGCTTGCCGCAACGAACGTGTTAGCTAAAATATCCGCTGTTCTTCCAGATGATCTTCGCCAACAACTTGAGTTTTCAGGTTTACTTATTGGTCCCGTAAAAACTCCAATAGAAAATGATGACGAAACAGAAGCCTTAATACGTCTTGCTATTCGTAAAGAATATAAGCTTCAAATGACTTATATTGATGTCAAAGAAGATGAGTCTCAAAGCATTATTTGGCCACTAGCACTTGGTTTTTTTGAAGAGGTTCATGTTGTTGTCGCCTGGTGTGAGCTGAGGGAAAATTTCCGTCATTTTCGCACAGATAGAATCGCCAAATTAACACAGCTAGAAACACGTTACCCTGAGCGTCGCCAGACTCTGCTAAAAAAATGGCGTAAAATTAACCATATTCCCGAGCAATAATTCTCTTCGCTACTGACAGAAACTGTCACTCTATGCCAGTAAACTACATCGAAGCTTTCAATTACTATTTAAAAGGGGAAATATTATGCTCGAACCAAGTGCCGTTGTACTTTATGTTGATAACATTGTAGTAAGTAGCGCATTTTATCAGGATTTACTTGGAATAAAACCAGAGGAAGATTCCCCTACATTTCATTCTTTCAAATTATCAAATGGGATGGGTTTAGGTTTGAAAGCTAAACATTCGGTTGAACCGCCCGCTCAGGAACACGGTGGTGGTGAATTGGCGTTCACACTTGATAATAACAGAGAGGTTGATGCGCTATTTGTCGAATGGCAAAAAAAGGAAATGAGCATTTCTCAGCCACCAACTGCCGTACCTTATGGTTATACTTTTGTAGCGCTTGATCCAGATGGTAATCGACTGCGGGTTGTCTCTCTCAGAAAATCATAATGTCAAATTGGATCGCTGTTGCTTCAGCAAAGCACGTCCAAAAAGGTAGATTGTCAGGCTTCATGCAAGTTTGCCATGGCAAATGTACCCCATTACGACGTATGAAGCCTAATGATTGGGTTGTCTATTATTCACCAACCGTAACGTTTGGAGGCAAAGACAAATTACAATCATTTACCGCGATAGGACAAATTAAAGAAAGAGAACCTTATCAAGTTGATATGGGCAATGGCTTTTGTCCATTCCGGCGAGATGTGCTGTGGCTTAACGCTCAAGAAGCATTAATTACCCCACTTCTTGATCAACTAGACTTCACAAAAAATAAAAAAAACTGGGGATATCAATTTCGTTTTGGACTTATAGCAATCACCGACCATGACATGCAACTGATTATTAAAGCCATGCAAATCCCCACTAGTAATTAATAAATAGGAGACAATCTAAATGCCAGTTATACATCCAACAATGAAACACATTGATAGTTTTACAGTAACAGGCCTCACTGTAAGAACTAAAAATAGCGATGAGTTTAACCAAGAAATAGCAAAATTACCTAACCTGTGGGAGCAATTCTATGTCAATAACCCCACCCCTAATACAACGATTTTTGGTGTTTATTCAGATTATGAATCTGATGCAAATGGCTTTTATAATGTTACCGTAGGCGCCACTAATGATAATCAAAGTGCGGAATTAAATACGGTTAAAATCAATTCAGGTAATTACCTTGTATTTCAGACCAAAGGTCCGATGCCTCAAGCAGTCATTGAGACATGGGAACGAATCTGGGATTATTTTACAGAAGAAAGCGCTCATCAACGTTGCTTTATGACTGATTTTGAAGCGTATAGTAATGGTGATGAGGTGGCCATTTATATAGGCGTTAAATAATTCTTTACCTCTATACGCATTGAATAAATGCATAATCATTGAGGCCAATGCAGCATATGCCTGGTTTGGCTTCAAGACTTGTCAGTCTATCCACCAAGCCTAATTGATATGTTCAAATTGAGCGAGTTTTTACGCCCATATTGAGTTTCCACAAAAACTAAAACAACAGAACACTTCACATAAAAGAATATTACTACCCATTGCCAACCTAATAACAATTAAAAGCCATATATTTGTACTATAATTACACAGTGCGTCTTGCCTTATTATTATTTCTACTTTTGGACAATTACTAATAAGCAGGAGTAATTCTGCTCCAAAGAAACCGGTTTAAAATCCGAAGAAGTAATGAGGTGTTTATGCCAAATAGCATAAAGACCGTTTTTGTAAGACAGCACTGGAGAAACTTATCAAGTTTCCCTGTTTTTGTGCGCGCTTACTGGCGGTCACATCCACGCAGACATTAAGTCCGCATAAGGCGTTATCGCCACTTCCCCCCTTGGGGGCTTTAATTAGGAGTTTTGGATATGGAAATCACCGCGGCCTTTCTCTGGAATAGTACAGAAAAATCTATCAGTTATATAATAATTGATGAAGATTACGATTCACTAGTTCAACCCACCACAACCAAAGAGATTAAACAGGGGGATTTAAAAGCCTTTTGCTCTAATGCACAAAAAGTAATACAAACATTTTTTGACAGGATCAAAGATGTTTATAATGAACAGCCTGGTTGCACCATCAAAATAGAATATAAAATCGTTGGTCATGGAAGTCCAGCCCAGCCTTATCATACTCAATTACATAAGCCTAGCGACAATACTGAGTTTGTTAGAAAGAAATTTTTTGAGTTACTCCATGATATAAGTGAGAAAAATAAATCTATAGTTTTAGCTGATACACAGTACCGAACAAAATTAAAAAAACCTGAATTAGCTGAGTTTAAAAAGGGTTTAGATGGGCTACACCTAGTACCTAAAGTCAAAGGTAATGCTTACGTTTATCATTTATGGGCTTTGGCTCTTCATGCTACAAAATCAAACTATAAAAAACAATTGAAAAAATTAACTCAAATAGTTAAACCAGTGAAAGAGATCGAGAAAGACGAGAGGAAGCGGCGAAAAGCATCGGACTAGCATCTTCAATGGCCACCTCTAAATTGTGGAGTAAAAGGCAAGCGACAATTGAGTCTTTGTGTGCTTTTCGATAGTCGGAAATGTCTTCTATTTTTGTAAGCGTTTGTGACAGCTCTTGTCGTCTTTTTAGAATTAGTTCATGATTTCCAAACTTAATCGCCCCCTTTAGGTTCTTTGTGGCTCCACGCAGATAAAGCAGGGCCTCACCTAAAGAATATGGTTCATTTGAATTATTTTTTAACTTGCTGGACATAGGGCATTTTCATCAAAAAATTAGATCAATATTTGAACATTTTTATTTCAAAAAGGCAATACCTTTCTGATTAGTGTCCCATAAGTGCCCCATGAAATATTGACTTTCCCCATATGCCTTGTATTTATCAATACATACTGTAATTCACAATATGAATAATAATCATAAGTTGCATAAAAAATGGTTTTGTTGTAGTGTGCTGTTTTTTGTAATTTGTTAACAGTTGTTATGGCTAGTATTGAAAAAAGAACGTCCCAAGATGGTAAAACATCCTACCGAGTCAAAGTTAGACTTAAAGGATTTCCTACGCAAACCGCAACTTTTGAGCGCCTAACAGACGCAAGGAAGTGGGTACAACAAACTGAGTCTGCAATACGAGAAGGTCGCCACTACAAAACTTCTGAAGCAAAGCGCCACACATTGTCCGAAGCAATCGAGCGTTATATCAGTGATGTAATACCTACAAAGCCCAAAAGTACAAGGAATCAAGTGGGGCAGTTGAGGTGGTGGCAAAAAAATATTGGAGATTACACTCTAGCAGATATTACACCAGCCTTAATCGGCCAATACAGAGATAAATTAGCAAAAACGCCTTCTCAACGAAATGATTCATTAAGCCCGGCAACCATTAATCGCTATCTTGCAGTGCTAAGTCATTTATTCACTATAGCAATGAAAGAATGGGGGTGGGTTGAGGAAAACCCTTTAAGAAAGGTTACTAAGCCTAAAGAATCTAATGGTCGTGTCCGATTTTTAGATGATCATGAGCGAGCGCTATTTTTATCTGAGTGTAAAAAAAGTGAAAGCCCCTATTTATATATCGCGGCAGTACTGGCGTTATCCACTGGTGGCAGAAGAATGGAAATAATGGGTTTACGCTGGAAAGATGTTGATTTGAATAGAGGGGTGATAACCCTGCATGAAACAAAAAATGGTGAACGCAGGGTTCTGCCTTTAGCAGGCCATGCGCTTGAACTAATGAAGGAACACTCAAAACTAAGACATGTAAACTGTGATTTTGTTTTTCCAAGCCACAATCTTAAAAAACCTATCGATCTAAGGACTCCCTTTGAAACAGCTTTAAAAAGAGCAGGTATTACTGATTTTCGTTGGCACGATCTTCGACATAGTTGCGCTTCGTATCTGGCAATGAACGGCGCAAGCCTTGCTGAAATTGCTGAAATTTTAGGGCATAAAACACTGCAAATGGTTAAACGATATGCACATTTATCTGATGCCCATACAAGCAAAGTTGTTGCGAATATGAACAATAAAATTTTTGGTGAAAAGGTATGACCTTTGATTTCCCTTTAAAATTCTCATCATCGCGCTATGGTGATCTCATAAATAAGATATTTAGGCACATCCATCCTGTTGATTACAGCAAATGGCAAAATATACGCATGATGAGTCTACTGGAATTTGCTTGCCTCTCAGCAGGCTTTGAACCAGCTCATACTGGATCATTGGATAGTTTTATTAATGAATTAAATGAAGCACTACACAATCTTGATAGCAATGAACTAAGATCGAATGCGCTTAGGCTTGATGACGATATAGTCAATAAATTTGCTAAATTTAATCGCGCCTATGCTGGTCGAGATGGATTAGATGTGTATGATGCGTATTTCGGCTGATTCGAACGGTGATTACGGTTTTGATCCGAACGGCGATTTCACTGCATTCGAACGCTCGAGTCATAATCAAGAAAGATGATTATCTG
>NZ_CAAAIW010000005.1 GCF_900640115.1 Legionella yabuuchiae | reverse complement strand
AAGCCATAACTACTTTCTTCAAACAAATTGGGCGTAAAAAGAAATTATTGAGAGCTAGGCTCACTGATAAATTTCAAATTGTCAGTGAACCTAATTTCGGATTTTGAAGTGTAATGGCTATATTCGATGATGGCGAAGGTCTAAGGTTCAATGTTTTACCAAGTGACCCTCCTCATTATATCTCTTTATTTTACTATGGCTATTGTCATTACGATATGTATGTAAGTATTCAATCATTCGGTGGCTATCATCTTTATTCAGGTTATCCAAGCGTTGGGTCTACCATCGAGATCATTCCATACTTTAGTAAGCAGGTTCAAAGTAATCAGTCCAAAGTTCAAATCAAGTAGGCAACGTATATGGACTCATCCGTTTTCGCAAGTAATCATTGAGTGAAAAGAGAAGTATATGCATACGTATATCCGGCCATTCAATGAGTGAGAACTGTTTTAATTTACTCGGGCCTGGATGATATTCGCGCTCTGTCTCCTTATCGACCCTACGGATATTCATCCAGGTTGCCCTCTGTACATGACCGGTTTTTTTTGTCATGTACAGAGAAGTCATATTGGCAGGACTGTTAGAGATTTTTTTATCTTGAAGCAGACAACAGTCATCATGGAATAATGGAAAAAACACCAACCTATGTATGGATAAAACATGGAAAATAGACGTTTTGACCATGAAGCTTAGACGTTTATCAGGAAGCCATAGCATTCGTCATGCTTAGCGATGAAATCTTAGGAGAGTTGCCCCGCAGTCGAGCTTATCTTGAGGATCAATTACAACGAGCCACCTCATCAATAGCGCTGAACATTGCAGAAGGCGCAGGTGAGTATGCTAGGCATGAAAAACATCGCTTTTTTCATATGGCTAAGCGATCTGCAACTGAATGTGCTGCAATATTGGATATCGGTCTGAAATTAGCTCTGATCGAAACAAAAAAGCTTAGTGATGCCAGAGATCTGTTATTCTGAATTGTATCTATGCTCATTAAAATGGTGAGCTCTGCCCATTAAAAAACAGGGCAAGGGCACGGGCACGTATTAGTTCAGTGGTTTTTTGTCCGGTACGAAGCAGGAAAAGCATAAATCACGCATTTTGAACGATCACGGGTATAAATCTTCATTCAAATCATTACCGTAATGTGATAATCTTGATTAGCTTAGTGATTCAGGGAGAAATAATGATCAACGCAATAAAACTTGGGTTTTTGGGGTTGATGTGCGCAGGACTAATAGCCTGTTCTGCAACACAAGTTAGTGAAAGTACGGGAGAGTATCTTGATAGCACAGCCGTAACTGCAAAGGTAAAAGCAAAGCTTATTGACACCCTTGGCCCAAGAGCATTCAAGATCAATGTTACAACGTTTAAAGATGAAGTTCAGTTAAGTGGGTTTGTGAGCAGCGATATGGTGAAAAAACGAGCAGGAGTGATTGCGGCTAGTGTAGAAGACGTTAAATCTGTTCGTAATGACTTAGTCGTTAAGTAGCAGTGATGCGCCTTGGCGATTTTTGAACAGGTCTTAATAACAAATAGCGTGCTGGTTTGGTTACCTATTCATAAGGATTTACTATGTATGATAGCAGTTATACTATTTCTGGGTTTGACAAAGATTTGCTCAAAGCGCTCGCAGCAGAAAGTCAACGCCAAGAAGATCACATTGAATTAATTGCATCCGAAAATTATGCAAGTCCTAGGGTAATGGAAGCCCAAGGTTCTAAACTGACTAACAAATATGCCGAAGGCTATCCTGGAAAGCGATATTATGGTGGCTGCGAATACGCAGATGAAGTTGAGCGCCTGGCTATCGATCGAGCCAAAGAGCTCTTTGGTGCAGACTATGCGAATGTTCAACCTCATTCTGGATCACAAGCCAACGCTGCGGCGATGATGGCAATGCTTGCGCCAGGCGATAAGGTGCTTGGCATGGCTTTGCCTCATGGAGGCCATTTAACTCATGGTTCTCAGGTTAATTTTTCGGGTAAGTTATATGAGGCTTACCAATATGGACTCAACCCTGAAACAGGTCTTATTGATTATGATGCTGTTGAAGCGTTAGCTTTAGAGCATAAGCCAAAACTCATTATTGCCGGTTTTTCTGCTTATTCTCAACGTATTGATTGGTCTAAATTTCGGGATATTGCAGATGCAGTAAATGCTTGGCTCATGGTGGATATGGCGCATGTAGCAGGATTAATCGCCGCAGGGTTATATCCCTCACCCATTGCCTACGCCGATGTCGTAACGACGACAACCCACAAAACCCTCAGAGGGCCTCGAGGCGGGATGATTTTAGCTAAATCTAATGCAGAGTTAGAAAAAAAACTAAATTCTGCCGTATTTCCCGGCACACAAGGCGGCCCATTAATGCATGTCATTGCGGCAAAGGCCGTGGCTTTTTCAGAAGCGCTACAGCCTGAATTCAAAAGCTATCAAGATCAAGTGGTTAAAAATGCAAAAACCATGGCCTCTTGCCTAATTGATCGCGGCCATAAAATAGTCTCTGGAGGTACAGAAAATCATTTAGTCCTTCTAGATCTAATTGAGAAAAATATTACTGGTAAAGACGCCGATGAAGCCTTAGGAAGAGCAAATATTACTGTGAATAAGAATTCCGTACCTAATGACCCTCGATCTCCTTTTGTAACTAGCGGCTTACGCTTAGGCACCCCCGCCGTAACAACCCGTGGATTTAAAGAATCTGAAATTAGGCTGTTAACGGGTTGGATCGCTGATATTTTGGAGGATGTGACCGATGAAGCCAGGATTGCAATGGTGAAACATCAGGCGTTGCAGTTGTGCAATGATTTTCCAGTTTATAGTGATTAATATATGTATTGCCCTTTTTGTCATGCAGAAGAAACTAAAGTGGTTGACTCCAGGTTAATTGCTGAAGGCGCGCAAGTTCGTAGAAGAAGGCAGTGTTTGCAATGCAACGAGCGTTTTACAACCTTTGAAACGGCAGAGTTAGTCATGCCTGCAATCATCAAAAGGGATGGTCGCAGAGAAGCGTTTAATATTGATAATTTGCGCGCTGGCATGCTGCGTGCATTAGAAAAAAGACCTGTAAGCGTGGATGATCTTGAAGACGCTCTTGCCACAATATTGCAAAAAATTAGACACAATGGCGAGCGAGAAGTTGAGTCGAGACAAGTTGGCGAGTGGGTAATGGAGCAATTATATCGTTTAGATCATGTTGCTTATGTAAGATTTGCTTCAGTGTATAAGCGCTTTAAAGATGTTAGTGAATTTCGACAAACGATTGATCAAATGAACAAACATACATAAAATTTCTTAAGCAGAAACCAACTTAGGCAGATACCAAATATGGATTTTCGGTGAACTGTATTAAATAGTTACAACGACATATCCTCATGAGGTTAACGTGAATACTCAAATAATTAAAGGTAAACGACGTGCAAGAAAACTCGCTTTACAAGCTTTATACCAATGGCTTATGACGAACAGCGAGCTCTATGAAATTGAAGCCCAATTTCATGCCGGCAATGATATGACAAAGGTGGATTCTAACTACTTACACCGCTTATTACATGGGGTGGTCGATCATTTAACCGAAATTGAACAAGCGTTATCTCCTTATCTAGACCGACCAATAGACGGCTTAAATCCAATCGAATTAACGGTTCTACGATTAAGTGGCTTTGAGCTGATGTTTTGTCCTGAAATCCCCTATCGTGTTGTCTTGGATGAGGCCGTGACTTTGACGAAAGCCTTTGGTTCTCAGGATGGGCATCGATATGTGAATGGGGTCTTAAATAATCTTGCTAGAGACGTTCGAGCAAAAGAAATTGAACACGACGATGAATGAGTTTGAACTGATTGATCGTTTTTTTAAAACTATCTCTATTAAACGTAATGATGTTGTATTTGGGATCGGTGATGATGCAGCCTGTGTGGCTATTCCCGAGGGTATGGAATTAGTCATCACCACGGACACCTTAGTCTCAGATTGTCATTTCCTTTCAACGTGGGATGCGTTTGATATTGCTTATAAAGCGGTGATGGTAAATGTTAGCGATATCGCTGCAATGGGTGCTGAACCGGCTTGGTTATCCCTTTCTTTAACTTTGCCTGATTCTGATCAAGGTTGGTTGAAGCAATTTTCCAAGGGGTTAAAGAAAGCGTTACAGCGTTATAATATCGCGCTGATTGGCGGAGATACCACAAAAGGCCCACTCAGTATCACCATTACGCTCCATGGTTTAGTGACCGCAGGGCAAGCCATTAGAAGAAGTGGCGCTAAGCCGGGTGATAAGATTTACGTGACTGGATTGCTTGGCGCGGCAGCGCAAGCTGTTGAGTTTATCAGTAAAAAAAATGTTGACCCTCAGAATCGTTCGACACTAATGGACAAACTCCTCCGTCCAACTCCGCGGGTGGATATGGGAAAGGTCCTGAAGCGATTTGCCTCCGCTGCCATTGATATTTCCGATGGACTGAGTGCAGATTTAAACCATATTTGCGAATCAAGCCAAGTCGGGGCATGTCTTAATCTAGGTAATATCCCAGTGCATCCACTGGTATTGCAGTACCAAGGGAATCAGGGGATTGAATTTGCGCTTCAGGGAGGGGATGATTATGAGTTATGTTATACCGTTTCTCCTCAGAATGAGCATGATATGCTACAAATGCTTTTGCAGGAGGGGCTAAACGCGCACCCGATTGGTAGAATTGAGTCTCAATTGGGATTGCGAGCTGAGGTGAGTGGGATCATTAAACCTATATCTATAAAAGGGTATAAGCATTTTTAACCATTCACTCGTTTTTGCGAAGCCGATGCGGTTGTTGCAATTCCAAGGCTTGGGAAAATGATCTTTGCCTAACGCAATCACGGAATCAATGTAGATAAACAGTAAGCGAAACAATAGTGAAAACAATAAAACTATCAGAAAAAGTATGGCGGGATCCACTCTATTTCATTGCTTTTGGTTTTGGTAGCGGTCTTATCAAAGCTGCTCCTGGAACTTGGGGAACGCTTGCCGCGGTGCCTATTTATCTGATGTTTTCAGGCACGCCTTGGCCCGTATACGTACTCTTTACCTGCTTCGCTTTTGTGCTGGGAGTCTATGCTTCCGAGAAGGTTTCGAGCGATTTGGGCGTTCATGATTATTCTGGGATTGTTTGGGATGAGGTCGTTGGTTATTTGATCACCATGTTCTTAGCTCCGCCTGGATTTTTATGGATAATTGTCGGTTTTGCGTTGTTTCGCTTATTTGATATCTGGAAGCCACAACCAATTCGGTTCATTGATAAGAAAGTGAAGGGCGGTCTTGGGATTATGTTGGATGATGTGATTGCAGCTTTGATGGCTTGGATTCTATTGCAAGTATTAGCCTGGGGATTTTTGTGAACGAGAATCATAAAGAGTTAATTAGTATTGGCTTAACCATCGGCATAGTTGCTTTAGCATTATTTACAATACATCGCTTTATACCATCATTGAGTTGGGCTGCAATCATTGTGATTGCAACGTTTCCTCTTTATCAGCGCTGGTCAAGATTATTAGGTGGCCGTCGCAATGTAGCGGCGTTCACGTTCACACTGTTATTGGCCTTATTGTTGCTTATTCCGATTAGTTGGTTAATTACGCTGCTGGTCAAAGAAATCCAATTATTTATTAATTACATACAAAAAATTAATCGAGAAGGTGGGCAAGCGCCAGAGTTTATTCGTGATTTTCCCTTTTTCAGCAACGAAGTAATTGCATACTGGAATGAACATGTGGGGAATCCTGGAAATGTAAAAAATGTTTTGACGAATTTACATATGTCATTGACCCCGGCAAGTTATTATATTAAACAAGTCGGGGTAAATCTGGCGAATCGCGGTTTTCAGGTTGGTTTTACGGTGCTTTCACTGTTTTTCTTTTATCGGGATGGCCATAGTTTATTTAATCAAATTAATCGCATTGGTGAGAATTGTCTTGGTAGCCGTTGGTTTCGTTACGCGGATAGGCTCCCATCAGCGTTAAGAGCGACGGTCAATGGTACAATCGTAGTCGGAATAGGCGTAGGCATTCTTATGGGTATTTGTTATGGCTTGGTAGGATTACCTGGCCCCACATTAGCAGGATTTATTACCGCTTTTGCTGCTATGATTCCATTTGTTGTCCCCATCGTATTTGCTATTGTTGCCTTAATTTTATTTGCAAAAGGAGGCGTGATCGCTGCTATCATAGTGATTGTGTGGGGCACAATAGTGATGTTTGTTGCTGACCATTTTATAAAACCCGCACTCATCGGCGGAGCAATAAGACTGCCTTTTTTAGCCGTATTATTTGGAATTTTAGGTGGGTTGGAAACCCTCGGACTGCTTGGTTTATTTGTTGGGCCGATTACCATGGTATTATTTATAACACTTTGGCACGAGTCCCAGGGCTTTGTGTCTGTTAATACGAAATAAAACACTAGCAAGTAGTGGATTTTTTGTTTGCAATAAAGTCAATATGAAAAATAATTGCTATAATGGAGTGATAATATTACTGTATTGGCTTGAAATTTAAAAAATAATACCAATATTCTAACTATCGAGGGAAAAACTCTAACGATGCATTTGATGTAAGGGGTAAAAATGACTAATAATTGGCCAACCAAAACTAAAGACCTGCATATCGCCCAATTAATCATGGAAGAATACGCTAAAGATCAAGAAAGCAACACATTAGGATTATTTGAATTGGTTGTCAATCAAGCTGAGAAACGCATGAATTTCCGCCTGGCGAACTGGGTGGTTGCAATTGCGCAACACTTCCAATCGGTATATGGCGCTCATCAAGGTGATTATGTAACTCGCCAAGTGATTAGCCAGTGCATTACTCAGGGACAAACCATTCATTAGGCCTCTTCGGAAACTCTACTAATTCGGCAAAACTGGACTGAACACTGGTGTTCGGATCCTCATGTACTGCTTGTACACTCCGGTTCCGCGCACCATTGTTCTGTCCTACTTCTTCTTATTCTCAATTTGATGCGATCTTTTGGCTATATGAATTTTAAAATTGTTGGCAAAACAACGTGAAATCGGAATTCGCTCCATTTTGTACTACAATGAGAAGAGATACTATAAATGGTGAAATGTTGGTTATGTCAAAAATACGTCAATTTATTGTGTTTGGCTTGTTGATGATGATAAGCCAATTAACATTCGCTTTGAAATTTACCATCGGTGTCACGCCTTTTTTTCCTCCTTATACGATAAAAACTAGCCAGAATACCTACACGGGTTTTGAAATTGATTTAATGAATCGGATCTGTCGTGATCTTAAGGCAGAATGCTCTTATGTGAGTAAACAATTTGATGAACTCATACCTTCCGTTCAGGACGGAAGCATAGATATAGCTATTGGCATGATAATTCCCACACCTGATAGAAGAAAATTAGTCCAATTTAGTCTTCCTTATCTGGCAAGTACTAATCGTATATTAGCGCGTAAGGAGCTTGATACGAGTAATATCAAACACAAAGGAATACCCGTTGACTTCTTATTGGGAAAGCGAATCGCTGTTATAAAAGATTCTATCCATGATATTTTTTTACAAAAAATTAAACTCAAAAACACTGTCATAATCAGGGTTAATACAGATGCTGATCTTGTTTTAAGTTTAGTGAATGACAATGCTGATATTGCAGTGGCCGATAATGGTTTTTCTGTTTGGTGGGCTGATAATGCTTCTGATCATATTAAATCGGTAGACGAGCCATTTCAAATTTTGGACAATGAAGTCGTTAGTATTGCTATTGGTGACAAATCTGGGCAATATTTATCTGCAATTAACAACTCTATTACTGCCTGGCAAAGGGATGGTTCTTTTAAAAAAACATATGATTTATATTTTGAAGAATTTTAGTTGGATGTTATATAATTGAATTCAATGATATTCAAAGGTTTTTGTTTTTGGCCTATGATGTGTTTGTACACTTCATTAGAAGTGTCTCCGGAAAGTCCCTGCCCGCGGCTCACTCATCAGTGAGTGGTGTAAAAATCATCCTCTCCTTGTCGTCACTATTCAACGCTTACCTGCAAGAATTACCGCTGAAATTAATCTAATTATGTGATCTTATTCCGCTTGAATCCTTGATATATATGTTTAGTATATACCCGTAATCTTTCAAAATGCGTGTTTTTAGGCGCCTTTATTTTTTGTCCTGCCGCATTTTAAAAAGCGAGTAATGGCTCATTCCCTTGCGAGTTTTTTAAAATGCGGCAGGGCGAAAAAGAAAAAGCATAAATCACGCATTTTGAAAGATTACGGGTATAGATGCGATATTTAATGGGGGATAGGGAGAATACGTTTTGCCTGATTTAGTCGAATTAAGAGAGTCGCTGTATGCACGCCATTTTGCCTCTATTTCACACCAACTTCCCGTTCAAACATTGCTTTTAATTAGTGATTACGCGGTCAAACAACAAGAACATTTAAAGCAATTGCTCGTTGAAGACAATTGTATTGAGCGCCTAACTCAAACGGATTATCAAGATTTAGTTTCAGAACTATCACTGGATTTGCCAGAACATCAATTTACCAAAGCGTTACGGTATGTTCGTCATCGACATTTATTGCGGCTTTATTTAAGAGAACTGGCGGGCTTTGCTAGCACAAAAGTTACCACCATGGATTGGTCATATTTTGCGGAAGCAATGATTGGTCATGCTGTCAAATTTTGTCATAAAATTTTGAAGGCTCAATACGGAAGTCCCTGTGATAAAAGTGGCAGTCCTGTGGGATTGTTTGCATTAACGATGGGAAAACTAGGTGGAAGGGAGTTAAATTTTTCGTCCGACATCGATCTGATCTTTGCATACTCTAGTGCGGGAAAGACCAATGGTGTTCAGGAAATTACCAACCAGGAATATTTTACCCGTTTAATCCGACTCTTTATGCAGTTATTTCAGACGATGACCCCAGATGGGTTTGTATTTCGCGTTGATTTGCGTTTAAGACCCTATGGCGATAGCGGGCCATTGGTTAGTTCAGTGGCGGCTATGGAAACCTATTACCAGGAACAGGGTAGAGATTGGGAACGGTATGCCATGGTGAAGGCAAGGTTGTTAGAGTTTGATGATCACGGTAACCGTCGATGGTTCGAGCGATTGATAAAACCCTTTGTGTATCGCCGTTATGTTGATTTTAGTGTCATTGAATCACTGAGAAGTATGAAAGCGATGATTGAGCGAGAAGTGCAATTAAATCCGATGTTAGATGATATTAAGCGAGGACGGGGAGGAATCCGAGAAGTTGAATTTATTATTCAGTCATTCCAACTTATCCGAGGAGGACGATTGCCACAACTACAAGAACAAAATACGGTGAGTGCCTTACAGGTCTTAAGACAGGAAGGGCTTGTTTCCCATACTAAGTCCTTAGAGCAAGCGTATTGGTTTTTGCGTCGATTAGAAAATGCCCTTCAAGCAAAAGCTGATCAACAAACGCATCATCTACCTTCGGATAAAACATCCTGCATGCAAATTGCCTTAGCTTTGGGATTCGAACGCTGGGAAGACGCGTTTAAACTGATTGAGCAATATCGAAGGATAATAAATCATTCTTTTTCAAAAGTATTGGCGAAAGCGAACATTTATGAAGATGAAAAGCGTTTACTGGCGAATCAGTTAACCAGCTTATGGCATGGCCATGTGGAGTCGGGTTTGGCCATTAATTTATTAGCCAGTTTAGGATATCAGGAGCCTGAACGTTGTTATCAGATGTTGAGCGCCTTTCGTCATGGCCCTCGTTGCCGACGACTATCGCAGATTTCTAGATTACGACTGGATCGTTTTATGATTCTATTAATGAATGAATTAACCCACGTAAATCGTACTGATGAAGTTTTACTGCAGGTCATTCATTTGCTTGAGCGTATTGTTGGACGTAGTGCGTATTTGGCTTTATTAATTGAAAATCCTTCGGTGTTACAGGAATTATTGCATTGGTTTCAACATAGTCCTTATATCACTTCTTTGTTGGTTAATCAGCCATTCTTATTGGAAGTTCTCATTGATCAAGATCAACGCTGGAAACCGCTTAACAAATCGAAGTTACAACAGCAGTTACAAGCTAAACTCATTCATTGCAGCGATGAAGAATCGCAAATTGAAACCTTGAGGCAATTCAAACTTACGTGTTGGTTATTGGCGGCTCGAGCTGAACTTTATGGTCAATGCAATGCAATACAAACCGCGAGATTTTTGGCGGATGTAGCCGAAGTCGTCATTAACGAAGTCGTTTCTTTGGCCTGCGAACAATTATCGTTGCGTTTTCCAGCCATAAAGCAGGTTCTTAGCCACTTTGCTATCGTCGCATATGGCAAGCTTGGGGCGCGAGAGATGAATTATAACTCAGATGTGGATTTAGTATTTTTACACGCGGCTAAGCCATCTGAAGAGGCTGTAGTAAATCGGCTGACGCAAAAAATAATTCATGGACTGACACTGCCTTCCCAGGGCGGGGTTTTGTTCCAAGTCGACACTCGACTTCGCCCATCTGGCTCAGCAGGGCTTTTGGTCAGTAATATTGATGCCTTTTTAGAATATCAAAAAAACCAAGCGTGGACTTGGGAACATCAAGCATTGGTAAGAGCCAGAATAATTTTTTGCAATAAAATCATTAAAAATCAGTTTTATCAATTAAAAGAAGAAATCTTAATCTCTGAGCGGGATAAGCATCAACTGTCTTGTGAAATCCAAAAAATGCGAGAAAAAATTAGTGCTCATACTGAAAATGATGCTTTGAAGCACACTCAAGGGGGATTAATTGATTTAGAGTTCTTAATTCAATATTTAGTGCTTGCCTATCCAAACAAAACGATGGCTAGGAAAACCAACGCCTTGCAGCAACTAAAAAGCTTGCATGAAGAGGGCGTTATAAACGATGAGGAATTTAACCGCTTAAATCATGCTTTTAGACGCTTTCATAAAGCCTTGCATCAATCTTTATTACAGTCAAAACGTTTAAACATTGAAAAAGAACAACGGTTTGTTTCAGAGCTCAGCAAACAGTACTACCATGTGTAAAGAGATAAATAGTAGCCGGCGTAATGAAATGGCCTCGTCTCCTTTCGATTAAGATATCTGTGGATATCAACTTATTCATGGCTCATTTCGAAGCCGATTGGGAGAACGGGTCCATTTCATTACGTCCGCTGACCTACCTCTCGAACTTAGATGTGATGGTTTCTTGAAACGCATAATACCCATTTATAAGCCGGTGGATTAACTACATACACAAATCTTTCTCACCGTTGCTTCTCTTAAGGCGACTTCACCTATGTCTTTAACAACGAAACATAATTTTAGTATAGACCATGCTCTTGGACTTGTTGGCAGCATTGCGTTATTCTACATAATTCCCATACAAATCGTAATCGTCACTATCTGTAATCATGGTTTGAACGAAAGTACCGGATTTAATCTTTGGATTCATGGGCAAATAAACCAGACCATCGATTTCTGGGGCATCACTTGAACTTCGTGCAATGATGCAATCCTCGTCAATTGAATCGACAAGTACCACCTGCTGGCTGCCAATTTTTGCTTGTAACTTTTTACGGCTAATTTCTGCTTGAATTTGCATAAAGCGATGATATCGTTCTTCCTTAATGTCGGTAGGTACAGGATCGGCGAGATCATTGGCTTTCGCACCATTGACTGGAGAATATTGGAAGCAGCCTACTCTATCCAGTTGGGCTTTCTCTAGAAAATCTAGCAGTTCTTCAAACTCCTCTTCGGTTTCACCTGGAAAGCCAACGATGAAGGTTGAGCGAATGGTGATATCAGGGCAAATTTCACGCCATTTAGCGATTCTAGCTAAAGTATTTTCACTACTAGCCGGTCGTTTCATGGCTTTCAAAACTCGTTGATTAGCATGCTGCAAAGGGATGTCAAGATAAGGCAAAATAGAACCGTCGCGCATTAAAGGAATGATGTCATCCACGTGAGGATAAGGGTAAACATAATGTAATCGCACCCAAAGTCCAAGTTCGCCAAGCTGCTCACACAAATCATAAAATCGAGTTTGAATCGTTTTATTTTGCCATTGTACTTCTTGGAAGCGTGTGTCCACACCATAAGCGCTGGTATCTTGCGAAATGACTAATAATTCGTTAACCCCCGCTTCTTTTAACTTCTTGGCCTCAGTTAACACTTGTTGAAGGGGATAACTTTGCAGTTTTCCTCGCATGGTGGGAATGATGCAAAAGGAGCATTTTTGATTACAACCTTCTGAAATTTTCAAATAAGCATAATGACGCGGGGTAAGCTTGATGCCCTGCGGTGGAATCAATTGCATAAACGGATCTTTAGGCGGAGGCAAATGCTCATGGACGGCCTGGATCACGGACTCATACGCATGCGCACCGCTGATGTGAAGAACATCTGGACAAGCTTCACGAATCAGATCCGCTTTTGCCCCAAGGCATCCTGTAACAATGACACGACCGTTCTCAGCCATGGCTTCTTTTACAGTATCCAAGGATTCCTTGACTGCGGAATCTATAAATCCACAAGTATTAATGACCACGACACCAGCTTCTTGATAACTGGAAACCAACTCATACCCTTGAGCACGCAATTGGGTAATAATTCGCTCAGAGTCGACCAACGCTTTCGGGCATCCTAAGCTTACAAATCCAACTCGATTGTTCATAATAACCTAGTGTTTAAAAAATGCGCGGATTATAGCGGATTTATTGGGAGTTTGTCTAAATGATTAGCGATGCAAAGCTAAAACCTTATGCAACTTCGCGGTAAACTCGTCGGTCGACACATCCCCCACCTCACGTAATTGAGTTATTTCGTTACCCGTTGCGCTGAAAAAAATAAAGGTAGGCGGAGCAACCACATTAAAATGCTTTAACAATGCTTTTGACTGCGCGTTATTGGAAGTGATATCGACCTTTATCACGACAAATTTTTCTAATGCAGATACGACGTTTGGATCCTTTAACGTTGTTGCAGCAAAGATTTTGCAAGTAGTACACCAATCGGCATAAAAGTCCAGCAATACTGGCTTGCCTTCAGCTGCAGCAATGGCATTTTGAGCTTGGTTTAGAGAAGTTACCACGTTCATGGTGGGGACATCTTTTTTAAGTTCATCGAGCGCAGTGGTGGCTAGGGGTTGTAGGGGATTATTATTTCCCTGACTTGCACCGACTAGAATTAAAATGCCATATACAATGCATATGATTCCTAAGGCTTGATTGAACTTTTCTAAACTCGTCACGGAACGGGTTAAAGCACCCAGATAAATACCAGAAAAAATTAATAAGCTGCCCCACAAAGCCATGGCGAACACTGACGGAATGATACGGCTCATTAAATAGATTGCCATGCCCAATAACACGACGCCAAAAAAGGATTTGACTTCATTCATCCATTGTCCAGCTTTAGGTAGTAATTTGCCCGCAGAAATTCCGACTAACAGTAGCGGCAAACCCATTCCAAGCCCTAAAGAAAATAAGGCGATGCTGCCAAGGGCAATATTTCCCGTTTGAGCAATATATCCCAAAGCCCCAATTAAAGGCGCTGTGACACACGGAGATAGAATTAAGGTGGATAAGCATCCCATTAGGGCTGCGCCTAAATAATGCCCGCCTGCATGGCTGCGAGTAATGCTTGCTAATTTATTTTGCCAAGATAAAGGTAAGCGTAAATCATAAAAATTAAACATGGATAATGCGAGTAAAACAAAAATTAGACTAAATATACTAATGCTCCAGGGTGATTGCATGGCCACTTGTAGGTTATTGCCCAATAAAGCCACGACCGCCCCTACCGCAGCGTAGGTTAAAGACATGCTCAATACATAACTTAAAGAGAGTATAAATGCTTTACGGGTTGTTAAATCTTTACCATGACCAACAATTAGTCCAGACAAAACCGGTACCATGGGTAGAACACAGGGGGTAAAAGAAAGCAATAAGCCAAACCCGAGAAATCCTAAAATAATCAAGACTAAATTATCAGTAGAAAACAGTTGTTCATATTCAGAACGTGTCTTTTCAGCGGCAGGCTCACCTTCAATAGCAGTTTCTCTTGATACTTGCGTTAATGCCAGCGCCGAGTTAAACGAGAGTTTCAAGGTTACGGTTTCAGGAGGATAACAAAACCCATCGTCCGCACAGCCTTGAAATTTGATGCCTAGTATGGACTCACCCGGTTCGCTAGCTAGTACTGGAACAGGGAGTTTTAATTGATCACGATAGACTGAATAAGTCTGCCCCCGTTTATCCTTTCGCTCTTTTGCAGGTGGATAAGAAATGTATCCCACTGTAAAATTGCTTTCCGGAGATGGATTAATTTTAATTCGGTCTTTATAAAGAAAAAAACCAGACTGTATTCGCCAATTCAGCAACAACGTATTTGGATCTTGAATGGTTGCATCTAGCTTAAATACTTCCGCAGAGGGTGGAGGGGCAGCCCAGCCTAAAATAGGCATGATTAGAAATAATGTAAATAACCCAAACTTCTTCATTCTTAACCCAAAAAACTTACTATTTATTGACCATTGTAATCTAAAACCAACCCAGCAACAAACCAAGATCAGGGGTCAGACGCAAACTATAGTTGATGTTAAACCTTAAAAATTTTTTAAATTTTTTTCATTCTACCCTTGAAAGAAACGTTATTGCCCCCATATGCCTGTCATCAGCGATGAATATGGACTCCCTATTCATCGCAGGAATGTCAGAGAATACTCTGAACGTGTTAACCAACCAGGAGATACAAGTATGAAGATTCGTCCATTACACGATCGTGTTGTTGTTAGACGTCTAGAAGAAGAGCTAAAAACAGCCGGTGGAATTGTAATTCCCGATAGCGCGAAAGAAAAACCAATGCAAGGTGAAGTCGTTGCTATTGGCGCCGGTAAAGTGCTGGAAAATGGCGATGTGCGTGCCTTAGCGGTCAAAGCTGGCGATGTTGTTTTATTTGGCAAATATTCTGGCACCGAAGTCAAAATTGACGGTCAAGAACTAGTCGTGATGCGTGAAGATGACATCATGGGTGTTGTTGAGAAGTAATTTTATTTATTAAGGAGATAACACAATGGCTAAAGATTTAAAATTTGGTGATGAAGCTCGCCAACAAATGCTTGCTGGTGTAAATGCATTAGCAAACGCTGTACAAGTGACTATGGGTCCACGTGGCCGTAACGTAGTTTTAGAAAAATCTTACGGTGCACCAACCGTTACCAAAGATGGTGTTTCTGTAGCGAAAGAAATTGAGTTTGAAAACCGCTTTGAAAATATGGGCGCGCAAATGGTCCGTGAAGTGGCTTCTAAAACATCGGATGCTGCTGGTGACGGCACAACCACTGCAACGGTATTAGCTCGCTCTATCTTGGTTGAAGGCCACAAAGCGGTAGCAGCTGGCATGAACCCAATGGATCTAAAGCGTGGTATTGACAAAGCAGTAATAGAAATTACCAAAGAATTGAAATCAATGTCTAAGCCATGCAAAGACAGTAAAGCAATTGCTCAAGTGGGTACCATTTCTGCTAACTCTGACGAAGCAATAGGTTCAATTATTGCTGAAGCGATGGAAAAAGTTGGAAAAGAAGGCGTTATCACGGTTGAAGATGGCAACAGCCTTGAAAATGAATTATCTGTGGTTGAAGGTATGCAGTTTGATCGCGGGTATATTTCTCCATACTTCGTCAACAACCAACAAAATATGTCAACTGAACTGGAAAGTCCGTTCATTTTATTGGTTGACAAAAAAATCGCGAACATTCGTGATATGTTGTCTGTGCTGGAAGGTGTTGCAAAATCCGGACGTCCTTTATTGATTATTGCTGAAGACGTTGAAGGCGAAGCATTAGCGACATTAGTTGTTAACAACATGCGTGGTATTGTTAAAGTCTGTGCAGTTAAAGCGCCAGGATTTGGTGATCGTCGTAAAGCCATGTTGCAAGACATTGCTATTTTAACAAGCGGCCAGGTGATTTCTGAAGAAATTGGCAAGAGCTTAGAAAGCGCTACTTTAGAAGATCTTGGTTCTGCTAAGCGTGTGGTTGTCACCAAAGAAAGCACAACTATTATCGATGGCGAAGGCAAAGCTAAAGAAATCAGTGCTCGTATTTCTCAAATTCGCGCTCAAATGGAAGAAACTTCTTCTGACTATGATCGTGAAAAATTACAAGAGCGCGTTGCTAAGCTTGCTGGTGGTGTCGCTGTGATTAAAGTGGGTGCTGCAACTGAAGTTGAAATGAAAGAGAAGAAAGCGCGCGTTGAAGACGCATTGCATGCAACTCGTGCTGCTGTTGAAGAAGGCATTGTAGCTGGTGGTGGTGTTGCCTTAGTTCGTGCTCAAAAAGCATTGAAAAACTTAAAAGGCGATAACCATGATCAAAACATGGGGATTGATATCCTACGTCGCGCTATCGAAGCCCCACTTCGCCAAATCGTTTCCAATGCCGGATACGAAGCGTCAGTTACCATCAATAAAGTGGCTGAAAATAAAGGTAACTTTGGCTTTAACGCAGCAACTGGTGAATACGGTGATATGGTTGAGATGGGTATTCTTGATCCAACTAAAGTTACTCGCACCGCTCTGCAAAATGCGGCTTCTGTGGCTAGCTTAATGTTAACAACTGAGTGTATGGTTGCTGACTTGCCTAAGAAAGAAGCGGCTGCTCCTGATATGAGCGGCATGGGTGGAATGGGAGGCATGGGCGGCATGATGTAAGCCACCGCTTCCACTTCCTAAAAGCCTGCTTATGAAACCATAGGCAGGCTTTTTTTTGCCCTAAAGCGCGTTCCTTTTTTATAAACCACGCTCCTTTTATCTTAGAAAAAACAGTGAAAGTCCGTAGCAATCCTGTAGCAAGCTCGTTTCAAGCAAGTTAAGCCATATCATGATATGGCATCACAAAGTGAAAGAAATTATCTTGAACCTATTGCTTAAATAGGGCACGATAAGTTAAGCAAACGCTTATCCTGCGATTGTATGGAAAGGAGCCCACAATGAAAAATAAAGTAATATCAAATGGAATTATCTTATTTTGGGCATTTTGGTTTTCATTAGTTTCCTTGTCTGATTTTACAAACTTTTTGCAGCGCTTTGGGATCGTATCTCCAAACTTTAGTTTCTCTTCAAAAAATTATTCATTGGTAGTAAAAACCTTATCGGTTTATCACCTTCAATATGAATTTTTATCCCTTACGGTTTTTTTTTATTAATTGCATGGTCAGTTTTGATTGCGTATGCGTTTTGGAGATCCATTTGGTCGTTTAGTTCTAAAAATATTTCCACAGCGTTTATGCTCAGCTTTGCAATGACTGCATGTTTTATTTTATTAGATGAAATATTTATAGAGTACGAATTCGAACACATTCATATACTAAGACTCAGTTTACAACTTATTAGTTTCTTAGTTTTTTATGTTACTGAACCACGCCTAAAATTTCCCTGAACGCACCAAGCTTAAAAACTTCGCTCTTAAACGTCGCTATCGCCGTTAAGTGATCAATGCGGGCTTGCTATTTTTGAATAATATCAACTATCCTGTAAAAGTTGATTGTTATTTTTCAAAAATATCCTGAAGGATGCTTTAAGGCATTTTTTTTACAGGGTTAACTATTACAGGAGTTGGTTATGAGTGATCTGGTTAAGAAATTATCTATTCTTCTTGCTGATACTTATGCTTTATATTTGAAAACTCAAAACTACCACTGGCATGTAAAAGGGCCTCAATTTAAATCTTTGCATGAGCTTTTTGAAGTGCAATATCGTGAGTTAGCCGAAGCTGTGGATGAGGTGGCTGAACGAATCCTAATTAAAGGTCACAACGCGCCAGCTACGTTTGGTCAATACGAGCAATTAAAAACGTTAAAAGATGGTGATTCAAACTCCACAGCAAATGAGATGGTGACTGAATTAGCCAATGATCATGGCCAATTGGTAAAAGACTTGTATAAGGCAATGGATATGGCGCAGAGTGATAATGATGAGGGAACGGTTAATTTACTGTCGAATCGTATTGAAGCGCATGAAAAGTATCGCTGGATGTTAGGGGCATCGAGAGAGAATGCATAATGGCCAAAGTAGAACTTGAAACAAAGAAAACAAGTACTAAGACCAAGGCGTTAAGGGTAGTGATAGCAATCATTGTTCTATTGCTGGTGTATTTACTATTTTTCACAGGCGATAGAGCTTCTGATAAAATTATTCGTGATGCTAGCGCTCCAGAAGTTAAAGCCCATGTTGAGCTTCCTAAAGTAGAGAAAGCGTTACCTTTGAAGCAAGATATAAAAAAAAATAACGAATAACCCCAAACTTCCCTCGAGCTGTGCTTTAAAGCACAGCTTGAGGTGGAATATATTCTTCATCATTGACTAGGACGTGTCCTCAATTGAAGCCCACTTTTTCACCACATGAACCCATTAATCCAACCAATATGATTTTTTAATGACCTTAAAGACCTGATTTCGCTCGCCATTCAAATCATTGAAATGAACTTTTCCCCATCTCATGTAAAATTACTGGATTTATAGGGATGATTTTAAAGTGGCTCGATGTGTTTTAACGGATGAAATTTGGGAACAGATTCAACGAACTATGAAGTTATTTGGATGTCACTGCTGGAAAAATGACCGTAACATCATGGAAGCAATTATTTGGAAGTTAAGAACAGGAGCACCTTGGAGAGATATACCAGAGTCTCTTTGCCCATGGACAACAGCATGAATTTTGGTGCTAAGACCGCCAACGCTAGAACCGATTGCTTCCGAGGCTTTGTCGTAACCGCTTCTCATCGCATCTTGATGTACTTTTATAATAGAGCCATCAAGCATGTGCCATTCGTGATCGCCATCTTTTTTTTTAATTCCGCCAATATCACCCTTTTTCGACCAGTTGTTATAACGATTATAAACACTGTTCCAGTGACGATAGTCTCTTGGCAAATCTCGCCATGCAGCACCAGTACGAAGCAGGTCCGACCCGGTCACATCGGTAACAAATATGACCGGGTCGGACCCACGACTCAAACTCTTAGCGCGGGAGAGGGGGCAGATCGAAGTAAAACTGAAACATCTATGCTCAGATTAAGAGTGAGAAGATTGCAAAAAACTTTAGGGACGTTTCCTAAGAGGTTACTTACACCAGATGGTCATCGATTACAAAGCATTAAATAAAATGCGATGAGTGCCTATGGACATCAAAATTCCAAAACCTGCTAGAAATGTGACCATGGCGGTACCTCCATAACTGACCAAAGGTAGTGGTACTCCAACGACTGGAATTAAGCCCATAACCATACCAATATTTACAAATGCAGAAAGAAAAAAAGTAATGGAAAGACTGGCGGCAAGTAAACGAGTGAATGTCGTTTGGGCTTGTTTTGCAATATGCAAGCCTCTTAGAGAAATCATAATAATTAATAAAATAATGATAACACTCCCTACAAATCCAAATTCCTCGCCAGACACCGCAAAAATAAAATCAGTAGCATGTTCCGGTAAGAAATTTAAATGAGATTGACTACCTTCTAGCCAACCTTTCCCAATAGCGCCCCCTGAACCAATAGCAATTTTTGATTGAATAATATGATAACCAGCCCCCAATGGATCATTTTCTGGATTTAGAAAAGTAATGATTCTTTGTTTCTGATAATCATGCAGGATATGCCAAAAAAAGGGAGCAGCGCTTCCAATGATTGCCGCAAAAAATAAGATAATGCGCATCGGAATGCCAGCCAAGAACACCACGGATAATCCTGAAAAGATTACCATGATCGCAGTACCTAAGTCTGGTTGTTTAGCAATGAGTAGGGCGGGGATAAAAATAATCAAGGCGGAGTAACAAAGCATTTTAAGATTAACGGGATATGAGTTCCTATCAAAATACCAGGCGGTCATCATAGGAACCGCCAGTTTCATAACTTCAGAGGGTTGGAAGCGAAACAGGCCAAGGTCAAGCCATCGCTGGGCGCCTTTACCAATTTTACCCATGGCGATAACAGCAATCAATAAGGTTAGACCAAGTCCATAGATCCAGGGCGTCCATAATTTGTACTTATGGGGCGGGATGAATGCAAAGACCATCATAATCCCAAACGCTACAACGAGTCTTAATGACTGTCGAATAAGCATACTTATATTTTCGTTTGATGCACTATATAAAATGATTAACCCAAGCAGAACCAGTAAAAAAATTAACCCCATTAGTGGCCAATCCACATGTAATGCCTTCGGGGTAAATCGATAAACAGGCCTTGCAGTATTTATTTTCATGATGATTCAGTCCCAAAATAAGCATCTAACACTTTACGAGCAACTACTGACGCGACAAAATCATTTTCAACCAAAACCGCAATAGCAATTTCTGGTTTTTCTACTGGGGCAAATGCAATAAATAAGGAATGGTCTCGGAGTGCCTCGGGAATTTCATGGTAGCGCTTTTTCTCATATTGATTACCACTAAAGACTTGAGCGGTACCTGTTTTCGCGGCCACAGTATAGGGAGCATGATGTCCGAATCGGTGACCAGTACCACCTGGAGCAACCACGCTTTGCATTGCTTCAGCGATAATGGCCCAATAACTATTGTCTTTTAATTGAATGGGGTATTCCTCAAGAGGCTTGTAGGAATGCTCATGGCCTTGATCTTGCACAGTTTTACTCAATAAATGGGGTCGAAATTTCCGACCCTTTGAGCTCATAGCCGCGGTTGCATTAGCTAATTGCAGCGGAGTCGCCAACATGAAACCTTGTCCAATGGAGGTAATGATAGTATCTCCAGGATACCAGACTACCCCGCGGCTTCGTTTTTTCCAGCCTGGACCTGGAACAATTCCTGGTAATTCTTCCAATAAATCAATATGCGTTGACTGGCCGAAGCCAAATTGCATGAGAATATCTTCAATTGCAGAAATTCCTAATTTATTTCCTAGTTGATAAAAATAGGTATCACAAGAAACCATGATCGCTTTTTTCAAGCTGATGATGCCATGCCCTACACGCTTCCAATCACGATATTTATGACTGACACCAGGAAGGCGGTACCATCCGGGATCAAAAATTTTAGTACCGGGCGTTATGATGCCTTTATCAAGTCCTGCTAACGCTAAAAAAGGCTTTACGGTTGAGGCAGGAGGATAAAGCCCACGTACAGCACGATTATATAGGGGCTTATCTGGGGCATTCGCTAATTTCTGATAATTGGTTTTACTAATTCCATTGACAAACAGATTAGGATCAAAGCTAGGGGAGCTCACCATTGCTAAGATGTCCCCATTTTGGGTGCTCATGGCAACGACTGCTCCACGTTTGCCTATTAATGCGTTATAGGCTGCTTCTTGCAGCTTTACATCTAGGGTGAGATACATTTTCTCGCCTGAAATAGGAGTTTGTTTGCTTAGAACGCGCAAAGTCCGTCCACTGACATCAGTTTCTACTTGTTGATACCCTACTTGACCATGCAACGTGTTTTCATAAAACCGCTCAATTCCTGTTTTCCCAATAAAATTGGTGGCACGGTAATTGGTGAAGTCAACTTGCTGTAACTCTTTTTCATTGATCCTGCCCACATAACCCACTATATGTGCGGTAATTTCTCCCAAAGGATAATACCGCATCAATCGGGCTTTAATGCTTACTCCAGAAAACTGGAATTGATTGCTCGCAAAAATAGCTACATCTTCTGGGGATAATTTTAATTTAAGAGGAATTGGTGTAAACGAACGATTTTGGCTGCGGGCGCGTTTGAAGTGTTCGATATCTTCTTCGGTAATCGACGGAATGAGTTCTTGTAATTTAGAGAGCGTTAAATCAAGGTGTTTGACGCGTTCAGGAACAATTTCTAGAACATATACAGGTATATTATCCGCCAATATGACTCCATTTCGATCTAATATGATTCCACGAGGAGGGGCGATGGGGAGAATACTCATCTGATTTTTTAGAGAGAGGGTTGCATAACGTTTGTATTCTGAAAGCTGTAAATAGGCTAGGCGTAAAATTAGAACGCAGGATAAAACAATAAGAATAGCGACTAACAGACTAAGCCGAAAGCGATGTATTTGAGATTCTTGGCGATCGTTTTTAACGGAATGTAAATCCATATTACCTAGAAAAATATTTAAGAAAACGGCTTATGAAATTTTGGTTAACCTGTTGCTTTTGGCTACTATATTAACCTAAAAAGCAAGAACTGCCCAGATCAATTACTTTTTAAACTTACAATTGCTTTGCTAGCGTTCGCAAAGACGAATCTATGAAAAATTGTACCGTACAAAGCTTGTTTAAGTGAGTCTAAGGGGTCTAGGAAATTTTGATCGATTGTGTTGCTCTTTACGTATAAGCTCTTAAAGCGCTTAGAAAAATAGTTACTTATGATAAGGATGGTTCTGTAATATAGACCAGGCTCGATAAATTGCTTCTAAAAAGACAATCCGAGCCAAAGTGTGGGGAAGAGTAAGTCTGGACAAGGACCAACGTTCTGCACTTTTTGCAATTAATTCGTTTGGTAATCCCTCTGGTCCTCCGATTAAAAAGCATAGATGGCTGTTGATATGCTGTAATTGCTCAATTTTTTTAGCAAGTTGTTCGCTCGTGAATAGTTCACCTTGGATATCTAATGCAATTAATCGAGCACTAGTTGGGATGGCCGCTTCAATGGCTAGTTTTTCTTTTTCAAGAATACGAGGCAAATCAGCTGATTTTCCTCGTTTCTGTAAAGGAAGTTCAATTAAGGAAAGGGTAACCCCATCCTGAAGTCGCTTTGAAAATTCATTTACAGCCTCATCGACCCAGCGGGGCATCTTACTACCAATAGTGATGAGCGTAATTTTAAGCATTAGGAGCTTTGCCAAAGACCTTCTAAATTGTAAAACGCCCGGCTATCTGGTTGCATTACATGCAAGATGAAGTCCCCAAAATCAATTAATGCCCACTCTCCAAGTTCAAGGCCAGTACTGCTGATAGGAGGATGTGCTACAGATTTCATTGTTTCAACGGTTTGTTCAGCAATAGACTTTACGTGGCGAGATGATCGGCCAGTGCATATCACCATATAATCCGTGATTGTGGTTTGGTTTCGAACATCAAGAACTGTGATATCGGAAGCTTGCATGTCTTCCAAGGCAGTGAGCAGTTGATCCAGAGGTGCGTTATAATTGGCCATAAGGTGAATTAGTTATCCTGTTATTAGAAGTATAGACCGGCGCGGAGTATAACAGGATTTGAATCGATAGACAAAGAACCCTGGTAGAGCTATGCCTGTTTTTGAGTCATTAAAGATCGAATAACGAAATTTAAAAGAATGCTAATTAACGTTGCTCCTATCAAAAGATAAAGCATGTGAGTAAACGAAGCAGCGTATTCTGTTTTTAATTCGGCAATGGTTAATAAGTCGAGCTTTTCTTTCGGAATGGCAGCAATGGTTGCAATGCGACCAGATAGAAACCCACCCATTCCTAAGGAGACAAAGAATATTCCTACCATGGTGCTTACTCTCTTGTTGCTGGAAAGCAACGTCATGGCTGCGAGCCCAATGGGAGACAGCAATAATTCGGCCAGCGCGATCATTAAAAAAGAAGGAATAAAGTAGAGCGGAGTTAGTAGCCCAAAGCCTTTATCTAAGGTACAGGCTACAATGAGAAATAGGTAAGCAACAGTCATGCATACCATTGCGAGTACAAATTTATTTCCAGTTTGAATTGTTCGTTTATGAATCGTAATTTGTTGTGAATTTTTGCCGAGAAACAATCCCAAGACAATCATTCCAACGCTTTGTACTGCGACATAGTAGGGAGGAGGAAATGGAAGTCCAAATAATGAAGGTTGGGTAATGCGTTTTAGAAATACCATAATGGAAGAAAACATCTGAAAATAAAACGACCAGAACATCATTGAAATCAGACATAATAGACCAATAACCATCGTTTGGCGCGCTTGTTGTCCTGTTTCTTGCATAATAGTTATAAGCAAATAGGCTACTGAGAATAAAGCGATGCAGGTAAATAGAATTTTAGCTAGGGCAGAGTGGCGTAAAATGTAAAACGATCCAAAATACAGGGCTACTATAATGACCAATGCTGAAAATACTTTTTTAAGGGTATGTTTAGAGGGAGAATAATCTTTAATAGCATAATGCTTTATGCCATAGGAGAAGATTATAATAGCAAAGATCATACCTACAGCTGCACTGAAAAACGCTGCTGGCCATCCTTTTTCGGATTGAATATAACTGGGTAGGGTAGTGCCTAGTATGATTCCCGTCGTTATTCCCAAGTAAAAAATCGTAAATCCTCGTTCTCGTCTTGGAGAATCATCATGATATTCATTCCCTAGCAAGGAAGAGATATTGGGTTTGAGAAGACCAGTCCCTACAGCGATTCCTGATAAGGAGTAAAATAATCCAATTATGTTGGTCCAATAAGTCATCATAAGATAACTACAAAAAAGGACGACGGCCCCAATAATTATGCTTAACTTTTGACCCAAAAGTCGATCGGCAATCCAACCTCCAATCACGGGAGAGAGATAGGTTAAGGCAGTAAACGCACCAATTAAAGGATAGGTACGATGATCTCCCCATTCGAAATGCATGACCAGATATAGCACCAAGAGGGTATGCACGACATAAAATCCATATCGCTCCCACATTTCAGTGGCGAAAAATATTTTTAAGGAAGGAGGATGGTTGGAGAGTCCGTTTTGCACAATCGTACTTCTATGTGTTAAAAAAGATCAGTTTAACATAGCTGTTCTATTTTCCACAATTAAGCCTTGAGATTTCACAGCAAGATCACCTCATTAAAATATGGCGATGCTCAATGTTTCACTGAGCATGGCGTAAAACTAGAGTTTATAGTTGACCATGGTGTATAGTGCCATGCATAAATATTCATGGAGAAGATGAATGTCAAAGACCAATGAAACGCCATTAATAAGAGCCCCACGTGGCCTTGAACTACGAGCGAAAAGCTGGTTAACCGAAGCACCCCTTCGAATGCTGTGTAATAATCTTGATCCAGAGGTGGCTGAAAATCCTTCGTCGTTAATTGTGTATGGCGGACTTGGAAAAGCCGCGCGTTCTTGGGAATGTTTTGAAACAATTTTAGATACCTTAAAAGAACTTGAAGAAGATCAAACGCTATTAATTCAGTCTGGTAAACCCGTTGGCGTTTTTCAAACCCATGAAGATGCGCCTCGGGTTTTAATTGCCAATTCAAATATTGTTCCTCATTGGGCAACCTGGGAACATTTCAACGAACTGGATAAAAAAGGGTTAATGATGTACGGTCAAATGACGGCCGGAAGTTGGATTTATATTGGTTCGCAGGGAATCGTACAAGGAACTTATGAAACCTTTGTTGCAGCTGCCAAAACACATTACCAAGGTGATTTATCGGGTCGATGGATATTAACCGCAGGACTTGGAGGAATGGGGGGAGCGCAACCTCTTGCGGCAACTATGGCTGGAGCCAGTATGCTTGCAGTTGAATGCGATCTCGAACGCATTGAAAAACGAATCAAAACCCGCTATCTCGATCGTTATACTGATAAACTTGATGAAGCATTGGAATGGATTAATAAAGCTTGTTCGGATAATGAGCCTATTTCGGTAGGGTTATTAGGCAATGCAGCTGAAGTCTATCCTGAGTTACTTAAACGCGACGCTAATCCTGCTTTAGTCACCGATCAAACCAGCGCTCATGATCCTTTAAATGGATACTTACCTGCAGGCTGGACACTAAAACAAGCAGAAGAAGCTAGAATTTACAATCCTGAGAAAGTCATTGCCGCGGCGAAAAACTCTATGGCGATTCAGGTCAAAGCAATGCTAGCGTTTTTAGATAAAGGAATTCCGGTGTTTGATTATGGAAATAATATACGCCAAATGGCTTATGATGTCGGAGTAAACAATGCCTTTGGCTTTCCAGGCTTTGTTCCTGCCTATATCCGTCCTTTATTTTGTGAGGGGATAGGGCCTTTTCGCTGGGTCGCGTTATCGGGTGATCCAGAGGATATCTACGTGACGGATGAAAAAGTAAAAGAGCTTCTTCCCGAGAACTACCATTTGCATCAATGGCTGGATATGGCTCGTGACAAAATTTCGTTTCAAGGCTTACCCGCAAGAATTTGTTGGGTAGGATTGAAAGATCGGGCACGTTTAGGGTTGGCGTTTAATGAGATGGTTAAATCAGGTGAACTTAAGGCTCCTATCGTAATTGGCCGCGATCATTTAGATTCAGGCTCCGTAGCTAGCCCCAACCGGGAAACAGAATCGATGCTTGATGGGAGTGATACCGTCTCCGATTGGCCATTATTAAATGCGCTCTTAAATTGTGCTAGTGGCGCGACGTGGGTTAGTATTCATCATGGTGGTGGAGTCGGCATGGGCTATTCACAACATGCGGGTCTGGTTATCGTAGCAGACGGCACGGAAAAAGCAGCCAACCGTTTGAAGCGTGTGTTGACCAATGATCCTGCTACTGGTGTGATGCGCCATGCCGATGCAGGTTATGAACTGGCAAAGCAGAGCGCAAAAGAAAATAATTTATGGTTGCCTATGGAAGGAATTAGGACCCTTTAAATAATTGAGTATTTTTAATGGTTGAAATTTATACAGATGGGGCGTGTAAGGGTAATCCTGGACCTGGTGGATGGGGCGTTTTATTGCGACATAAAGGGGCTGAAAAAACATTGTACGGTGCCGAACCTCAAACCACCAACAATCGCATGGAGTTAACAGCAGCGATTAAAGGTCTTGAAGCATTAAATAGACCCTGCCAAGTGGATCTTTATACCGACTCTCAATATCTACGCTTGGGTATGTCGACCTGGATTGTCCAGTGGAAAAAAAATAATTGGCGTAATTCGAAGAAAGAACCAGTGAAAAATGCTGATTTATGGCAAGCACTAGATGGATTAGCTCAAAAACACACGATTCATTGGCATTGGATTAAAGGCCACTCAGGTCACCCAGAAAACGAGTTGGCAGACGAATTAGCTAATAAAGCTATAGAAGAATTATTATAGGTGCACGTTATGCGTCAGATTGTTTTAGATACAGAAACAACCGGAATCGGCCCCGAACAGGGTCATCGCGTGATTGAAATAGGATGTGTGGAAATCGTTGATCGCGCCCTAACTGGCAAGCATTATCACGTTTATTTAAATCCAGATAGAGAAGTGGATGAGGGGGCATTCCGGGTCCATGGCATTAGTACTGAATTTTTACAGGATAAGCCAAGATTCAATGAGATTCTTCAGCAGTTTATTGCATTTGTCGATGGGGCGGAATTAATTATTCATAACGCGCCCTTTGATGTAGGATTTTTAAATTCAGAATTAAAATTGGCTAATTGGCAAAACTCATTAGAAACACATTGTCGTATTTTAGACACTTTAGTCATGGCCCGACAAAAACATCCAGGCCAGCGAAATAGCTTAGATGCATTGTGCAAGCGCTATGAAGTTGATAATTCCAATCGTGAGCTTCATGGGGCTTTATTAGATGCTGAAATCCTAGCTTGGGTTTATCTCGCCATGACTGGGGGACAAGTAAGCCTATTTGCTGAGTCGACCCAAAGCGATACTGAATTAAACAAAAATACCCATAAACCCGTCCAAGCCTTATCCAATCATTCTCCGGTGATTACAGCAGATAAACATGAGTTAGCGCAACACCAAGCTTTTATTGAATTCATTGCCGACAGATCTGGTATTAATCTATGGGACATCCAAAATAATTCCTAGGCAACGGATGAGTCCATATACGTTGCCTAGATGAGTAAAAAATTTATCGTCTTTATTAACTGAACTTTGGCCATTTGCTGTTTTGTCATCCCCGCGAAGGCGGGGATCTATCTTTTTGTTTAAAACAGTACCTAATGATGCATGGTTCCTCGCCTTCGCGGGGATGACAAATAGCTTTTTAGAACAAAAAAATGGACTTTATTTCAAAATGGCCAAAGTCCAATATTAACAAACCTGAACCATTTGTACTATATTTAATCAATAAGGCGATAAAAAAATGGATTACTCATGGAAGAAAAGAATCTCAACATCCTACGAAATGGAATGCTCAGTGTGGCACTTGCTTCTTTAGTTTTCATATCTACCGCTAATGCGTCGAGCGAGTCTCGTGAACCTAATCAAATCATAGCGGGCACACAATTAGCAACAAATACCTTTATTTATAATCCCAGAACATTGACTTGGAAAGCCGTTAAAAATGGAAAAGTCATTCGATCAGGTAAGGGATCTGGAGGAAGTAAATATTGTAAAGACGTCAAACGAGCCTGCCGGACGCCCAGTGGAACCTATAACATCATTAGTAAACGGGGGGCTAACTGCCGCTCCAGCAAATATCCCTTAGGAAAAGGGGGAGCACCAATGCCATATTGCATGTTTTTTAGTAAATACTATGCCATCCATGGGTCACCGGATGTGCCTAACTATAATGCAAGCCATGGCTGCATACGTGTGAAGCCTTCAGCAGCAAAGTGGCTTTATAACAATTTTTTGAAAATAGGTTCAAAAGTAATTGTAAAATCCTATTAAGCCACCTGAATTTTGATCAGAAATTACTCATTATAATTGTCAAAAGACCCTACTAATCTTCTTCATCGTAACTGCTCGCCTCGATGTAAAACTCTTAAAAAACGGTCGAATTTGAGTGCAGGTTGAACGAAATACGGCTGTTTCTAAGAGAGGAGTAATTAGTTACTCCTCATCAACACTATGCTCTTCATCAATACTAAATGAGGAGCCACACCCGCAGGTTGTTTTAGCATTTGGATTTCGAATAACGAATTGTTCTCCCTGAATGCCTTGTACGTAATCAATTTCAGCTTCTTTTAGATACTGATAGCTCATCGAATCAATGAGAAGTGCCACAGACTGTTCACCATCAGTGCACGCTTGTTCAATAATCACATCATCCTCCTGAATGCTTTCATCAAACGTAAACCCATATTGAAAGCCTGAGCAGCCACCGCCCGTAATATAGACTCTTAAATGTAAGTTTGGGTTTTCTTCTTCTGCAATCAAAGAAGCGACTTTGTCTGCTGCACTAACGGTGAACACAACATTTGGTGTGATTGGTGATGCATTAATAATGCTCATAATAGTTCCTCAAAAGTCAGGGGTCGTAAAGGAGACAATTTCGTCCCGTTATTAACATTGGACTTTGGTCATTTTAAAAATGAGCCAGCAAGTGTCTTCTTTACGAACGAAGTGCGGCAATCCAAAACTATTTTCAATAAAAGTACCAAGCTGGATTGCTTCGCTAACGCTCGCAAAGACGCATTATTAAACAATTTTGTAAAAAATGGCCAAAGTCCAATAACAAAGGTATAAGTATAAGTATACTTGATTAGCGAATAATTTGTTCGATTGTCGCACCGCCCAAACATTGGTTTTTATGGTAAAAAACCACATACTGACCTGGAGTAACGGCACGTTGCGGGTCAGCAAACATGATGTAATGATGATCCCCTTGTTTAGGAGACACAACACACGCTTGTTCAGACTGGCGATAGCGCGTTTTCGCATAACAAGTGAGCGGTAAATCGGGCTCAGATTCGGTTAGCCAATGAATAGTCCCACATTTAAGTCCTTGGGAATAAAGCATCGGGTGTTGGCTGCCTTGTGCCACGATTAATGTGTTGTTAGCCGTGTCTTTATCTACAACATACCAAGGCTCATCACTGCCAGCCTGAGTCCCGCCAATACCAAGACCTTGGCGCTGGCCGAGCGTGTAAAACATTAACCCATCATGACGACCGATGACTTGCCCCAATGCCGTTTTTATTTCGCCAGGTTTAGCCAGCATGTACTCATTTAAAAAAGATTTAAAGCGCTTTTCGCCAATAAAGCAAATCCCCGTCGAATCTTTTTTTGAATGCGTGACTAGATTTTGTTCTTTAGCCATTGCTCGAATCTGGGGCTTTAAATAATCACCCACGGGAAAAAGAGTTTTAGCAAGAGCAGTTGGATCAACTGCGTGTAGAAAGTAAGTTTGATCTTTTTCTCGGTCTTTCGCTTTAAACAGCACGCCTATAGAACCCTCTTTCTTGACGCGTGCGTAATGGCCGGTCGCAATGAAATCAGCTCCTAACGTCAGAGCATGATTTAAGAACGCATTAAACTTAATTTCTTTATTACATAGGACATCAGGATTAGGAGTGCGGCCATGCTCATATTCATCTAAGAAATGATTAAACACCCGTTGTAAGTATTCTTCAGAAAAATTGGCCGTGTGCAATGGAATGTTTAATTGATCACATACGGCCTTGGCATCGGCCAAATCGTTCGCTGCTGCACAATACCCGTTACGATCATCTTGTTCCCAATTTTTCATGAATAGGCCTTCAACGGTATATCCTTGTTCTTTTAATAACCAGGCCGCGACGGATGAATCCACTCCGCCAGACAGGCCTACAATGACTTTGCCTTTCATAATCAAGTTCAAAATGTATAAAATTTGCCTATTTTACGCTATACTTTGCACGGATACAATGAATGTTGTTTCATTTAAAGCAATTCGCAGCGCTTTGAATAATCTTGATAGCAAGGGTCATCGACCACGAGCTTCATGCATGGCTTCTGACGGGTTTTGCTAAAGCTATCTGGGCCATAGAGCTTAACCGCACAGGGCTCTCAGGACTGGAATTGTTGCTTCATTTTTAAGGTTTTATTGACATGGAGAATATCTGATTCATGAAAATTTTTTTACCGAAGTTTGCTAAAGAACAAGCACTTCAGGATGTTGAATTAAAAATCAAAGAACGCTTGCCTACTCATGTAGAAGGTCCGTGCACAATTCACTGCGACTTAAGCGCCCGGGTTTATGAAGAGGGCTATTATCTTTTAACGCTAAAGATTAAGGCAAACATTGTCTTAGTATGTCAGCGATGTTTACAGACGTTCCCTTATGAGTATAAGAATCAAGTTGAAATTGCGGTCTGTGATAACGAGCAAACTGCTGAAAAATTGATGTCTCATTATGAATGCATTGTTAGCCCTAATTATCAATTGGATATAATTGAAGTATTAACCGACGATTTGCACTTAAATCTTCCTGAAAAGCACCTGGAATTGGTTAAATGTGATCTAGAAATGCTCGCTATTATTGGGGAACGTTCCTAAAGTTTCCTTAATCAATCTCGCAATAATGGTTATTTTTATTTCATTAAGACTATGGTTGGCGCTTTTGGTGTATTTTTTGATGCATACAATTTGTTCTTTGCGATGATTAAAAAATCAAAAAAATGATAAAGGTTCAATAAGTTGCTGAATTTCTCTACCCAGAAGCGATTTTTTTCAGGTATAATATGTGCCAACAATACTTGGATTACAAGTAAAAAGCCGGTAATATTCCGGCCCTTAGAAAACAAATTGTTTAGGAGTAATACAATGGCTGTGCAACAAAATAAAAAATCACGATCAAAACGCGATATGCGTCGTTCACATGATGCATTAACAAAGCCAACGCTTTCTGTTGATCCAACCACAGGTGAAACACATCGTCGGCACCATATTACTGAAGATGGTTACTATCGCGGTCGTAAAATTTTGGAAACCGAGAACGTTTACGAAGCTGAGTAATGTCTTTGAATACCATTACCATTGCGATTGACGCGATGGGCGGGGATCATGGATTGCCTGTAGTGATCCCAGCTTGCATTCGTGCGATTCAAAAAAACTCGGATTTAAGACTTATATTGGTCGGAGATCAAGCTAAAATTACTCGTGCGTTAAAAAAGCAAGGTCAGGCGTCCCATAGCCAGATCTCGATTGTTCATGCATCAGAAATCGTGACCATGGATGAGTTGCCTTCTCATGCCTTGAGGAACAAAAAAGACTCATCAATGCGCGTGGCAATCAATCAGGTTAAAGAAGGAAATGCACAGGCTTGCGTTAGCGCTGGTAATACCGGAGCCTTAATGGCTACGGCCCGTTTTGTTTTAAAAACTTTGCCAGGTATTGATAGACCTGCCATTATTGCGGAGCTACCTACCATGAAAGGTAGGACTCGTGTCATCGATTTAGGCGCTAATGTCGACTCCTGCGCGGAGCATTTATTCCAGTTTGCAATCATGGGTTCAGCCTTAATTCAGGCTGAAGATAAGAAACCCAAACCTAAAATTGGCTTGCTAAACATTGGCGTCGAAGAAATTAAAGGCAACGACCAAGTCAAACGCACCGCCCACATGCTCGCTGAATGTAAAATTATGAATTACGTTGGTTATGTAGAGGGCGATCAATTTTATTCCGGCGAAGTTGATCTTGTGGTTTGTGATGGATTTGTCGGGAATGCAACCCTCAAAGCCAGTGAAGGGTTAGCAAAATTAATGTTATCAGTGTTGAAAGAATCCTTTAGCCGCAATTGGTTGGCAAAATTGTCTGGTATGTTTGCTTATCCTGCTTTAGCACATTTAAAAAAACGCATGGATCCCGCACGCTATAATGGCGCTAGTATGTTAGGTTTGAATGGTATCGTCGTTAAAAGTCATGGGGGCGCGAATGAAGTGGCCTTCCAGAATGCGATTGAAGAGGCAGTCTTGCAGGTAAAAAATAACGTCACTGATTTGGTAAGAAATCAAATTACAGACTTTATCAATGAAGGATTGTTATTATGAACAACGCGATCATCAGCGGCAGCGGCAGTTATCTTCCTAAGCGTGAGCTTACCAATACAGAGCTAGAAGCAACACTTGAGACCTCTGATGAATGGATTTATTCACGTACAGGTATAAAAAGTAGGCACGTTGCATCGGTAGAAGAGACAACGTCTTATATGGCGTGTGAAGCGGCTAAACAAGCGTTGAACGCTGCTTCACTTAACCCTGATGATATTGATCTAATCATTGTCGCAACTTGTACACCGGATCATTTTTTCCCAAGCATGGCTTGCCATGTACAAAAAACATTAAATATTTCAAGAACCATTCCTGCGTTTGATATTAGCGCTGCTTGCAGTGGCTTTGTCTACGCCATGGATATCGCAAACCAATACATCAAAGCAGGTAGCGCCAAACACGTGATGGTGGTAGGCAGCGAAAGCATGTCTAAAGCCGTGGACTGGACGGATCGTACCACGTGCGTTTTGTTTGGCGATGGCGCTGGAGCAGTGGTCTTAAGCGCAGCCGGTGAGGCAGGCATTTTAGGTTCCGTACTACATTCCTCCTTTGATGAAGGGAAATTATTGACGTATGCGACCCAAAGCGAGAATGGACAAAAAACGCAAATAGGTATGCGTGGCAATGAAGTGTTTAAAATCGCGGTTAACATTATGGGTGATATTGTAGATGAAGTGCTTGAAGCCAGTCATTTGCAAAAGTCAGATATCAATTGGTTGGTTCCCCACCAGGCAAATATTCGCATTATTCAAGGCATTGCTAAAAAATTATCCCTTCCAATGTCGCAAGTGGTTGTAACGATTGAAAAACAAGGCAATACCTCAGCTGCTTCTATTCCGTTAGCGCTTGACCACTCTATCCGTGAGGGCCGCATTAAGCGGGGGGATCTCTTATTACTAGAATCTTTCGGCGGTGGCATGACCTGGGGTGCCATGGTTATTCGCTACTGATTCAAGACTTCGAGGATAGGGTTCAATATGAAAACAATCAGTTTTGTATTTCCTGGGCAAGGTTCGCAATACGTTGGAATGTTAAATGATCTTGCACAAACTCATTCACTTATATCGGAGCTATTTTCTGAAGTTTCCGAGCGACTGGGTTATGATGTATGGGATCTGGTTCAAAATGGTCCTGAAGAAAAACTCAATCAAACCGAGTGTACGCAAGTAGCCATGTTAACTGCTGATGTGGCTATCTATAAAACACTACAACAACAACAAATAATACCCCCTTCCGTAATGGCAGGCCATAGTCTCGGCGAATATGCGGCTTTAGTTTGCGCGAATGCAATTAGCCTGCCTGATGCAGCAGAACTTGTCGCGAAACGTGGGCAACTCATGCAACAAACAGTTCCATTGGGAAAAGGAGCCATGGCTGCGGTTATTGGTCTGGATGATGAAGCGGTTCGCAAGCTTTGTGAGCAAGTGAGCACATCTGAGTTCTTGGTGACTCCAGCAAATTATAATGCCATAGGCCAGATTGTTATCGCAGGCCACACCCCGGCGGTTGAACAAGCGGTCTCGCTCGCGCTCGAGCAAGGCGCGAAACTGGCGAAAATTATTCCGGTCAGCGTGCCTTGTCATTGCCAACTTCTAACTTACGCGGCTGATGTATTCGCCGAAAGTTTAGAGAATGCACCCTTTAAAACCCCTGAGGTTCCTGTAATTAGCAATGTTAATTTAACTGTTTATGAATCACCTGAGCAGATTAGAACACTGTTAAAAGCACAACTTTATAAACCTGTAAGATGGGTTGAAACCATTCAGTTGATGAAGGCAAAGGGCGTTGAGTTATTAATTGAATGTGGTCCCGGAAAAGTTTTAAGCGGATTAGTAAAGCGCATCGATCGATCTCTAAAAACACTTAGCATTCACGATGAATCTAGCTTATCCGATGCCTTACGTGAAATAAATCAATAGAGGAAATCGTTTGTATGAGCAATTCACAGGATAGAACAGCGCTCGTGACTGGCGCTAGTCGAGGTATTGGCCAGGCTGTCGCATTGACATTGGCCCGGAAAGGGGCCTACGTCGTTGGAACAGCAACTAGTGAACAGGGTGCTTCTGCCATCAGCGACTATTTTGCAGAAGAAAATTTAGCAGGATGTGGCGTCGTGTTGGATGTGACCCAAAAGGAAAGTATAGAAGACTTAATGACTAAATTATCTGATGAAGACAAATTGCCAGATATTTTGGTTAATAATGCTGGGATCACCTGTGATAATTTGTTGTTAAGAATGGATGATGAAGAATGGTATCGCGTTATTGAGACGAATCTTAATTCCGTATATCGTTTAAGCAAGGCATGTCTTAAGTCTATGTTTCGAGCTCGCTGGGGTCGCATTATCAGTATTGGATCGGTGGTTGGTTCCAGCGGTAATTCAGGTCAAACAAATTATACCGCCGCCAAAGCGGGGCTAGTTGGATTTTCTAAATCACTCGCTCAGGAAATTGGTAGCCGAGGAATTACTGTTAACGTTGTTGCTCCTGGTTTTATTGATACCGATATGACCGCGTCGCTACCGGATATGGTTAAAGAAGAATTGCTAAAGCGTATTCCTTTGAAACGCTTAGGAAAAGTTGAGGACATTGCTGAAGTGGTTGCTTTTCTTGCTTCAGATTATGGTAATTATATTACCGGTGAAACCATTCAAGTGAATGGTGGCATGTACATGGATTAGGGGAAATTGATCTTAGCCAGGCCCCTTGTGGTATAATATCTTTTTACCACAATATTTATATTGCTAAATGCTACTGCAACGTGTGAATAGGCTTGCGTTATTTAGGGAATAGAATAAACTACCCGACATTAATTTTTAGATCACTCAAACAATAATTGTTTGAAACATGATTACTTTTATAACTAAAGAGGAAAAAGTTATGAGCACAGTAGAAGAACGAGTTCGCAAAATTGTTGTTGAACAATTAGGCGTAAAAGAAGACGAGTTAAAAAACGATGCTTCTTTCGTTGATGATTTAGGCGCGGACTCGCTTGATACCGTTGAGCTGGTAATGGCTTTGGAAGAAGAATTTGAAACTGAAATTCCAGATGAAAAAGCTGAAAAAATTACTACAATTCAAGAAGCAATTGATTATATTGAAGCAAACTTAAATAAAGAAGAGGCGTAATCTTTTTTACCTAGATCTTTCATACCTGAAAGATTTAGGTTTTTATCTTGTGAATAGCCCAAGATATTTCTCTGAGTCATTGCGTTTCATAGTGATACTGAGGAGTCATCATTGAACAATAGACGACGTGTAGTTGTAACCGGCATGGGTATGGTTTCTCCTGTTGGACGTACTGTAGAAGAATCTTGGCACAATATCTTAGCAGGTAAGAGCGGTGTTGGCCGAGTAGAATCTTTTGACGTCACTGACTATCCAACGAAAATTTGGGCAAAAGTAAAGAATTTCAATGTCGAAGATTATCTGGCGTCAAAAGATGCTCGTAAAATGGATGCATTTACTCAATATGGCATGGTTGCTGCTGTAGAAGCGATTGCCGACTCCGGGCTAAAGATCGATGATGCGCTCTCAAAGCGCGCTGGTGTTGCCGTGGGAGCAGGTATTGGTGGCATTGAAACCATTACTAATAACCAAGAAAAGCTGTTGAATGGTGGCCCAAGAAAAGTTTCACCTTTTTTCATTCCTGCGGGCATTATCAATATGGTGGCTGGACAAATTTCAATTCAACACCAATTAAAAGGCCCAAATATTTCTGTGGTTACGGCTTGTACCACCGGTACCCATAACATTGGATTGGCTGCGCGCATGATTGTGTATGGTGATGCTGATGTGATGGTTTGCGGAGGTGCAGAAATGACAACGACACCTTTGTGCTTAGCGGGTTTCTCTGCGGTACGTTCTCTTTCTAAACGTAATGATGAACCAGAAAAGGCCTCACGTCCTTTTGACAAAGACCGAGATGGATTTGTCATGGGGGAAGGCGCTGGAATTTTAGTGTTAGAAGAGTATGAACACGCAAAAGCTCGTGGCGCTGAAATTTACGCTGAATTAGTTGGATTTGGAATGTCAGGTGATGCTTACCATATTACTGCACCTGATGCCGATGCCGATGGCGCATCACGCGCAATGGAAATTACAATCCAAGATGCGGGTGTTCAACCTTCTCAAGTTGATTATATTAATGCTCATGGCACTTCAACCTACTTAAATGATCTGAATGAAACTAAGGCTATCAAGCGCGTATTTAGGGATCATGCTTATGAACTGGCTGTGAGTTCAACGAAATCCATGACTGGCCACTTGTTGGGCGCAGCTGGCGCTGTTGAAGCTATTTTCAGTATACTTGCTATTCGTGATCAAGTGGCGCCACCTACCATCAATCTGGAAAACCCAGATGAAGGTTGTGATTTAAATTATGTACCGAATAAGCCACAACAACGTGACATTAACTATGCGCTTAGTAACTCACTCGGTTTTGGCGGTACTAATGGCAGCTTACTATTTAAAAAAATGTAATGAATGGGTTTTGAATGAATTTGCGATAACACACATTTTTCAAGGTATTAGCGTATAAAATTTTGAAGAATGGTAAGGTTCGTGAAGCGCTAAACCGATAGTCGGCAAGTAGTTTTCACCTGAGAAGTCCGTTATCTTCAGGTGAAATGAGTATATTCCCTTAGCCTAGCTACATCGCACCAATTTTTTTGCATAAGAGGCACTATGATTCATAGACACATGAAATTATTGGTTACTCTTATAGCAGTGTTGACACTTATCATAATGATTGGGCTGGGTTTTGCTTTTTATCGTGCGGCTTCTCAACCTTTAATACTACAATCGCAAGCATCGAGTATTTTTCAGGTTAAAAAAAACACAACAGCAGCAGCGTTTGTTGATTCCCTTAAACAGCAACATCATATTCATTCTCAACAATTACTCCTACTATTAATCCGTATCACCAGACTTACCCATCAATTAAAAGCCGGTATTTATGAAATTCATCCAGAAGAATCCGCTTGGGATTTTATTAATCGTGTGTCAAAAGGAGAGGTTTTAACGATTCCTTTTACCATTGTGGAAGGCACCACACAAACACAAGTGATTGCCAATTTAAAAACGGCAGCTTATTTATCTTATAACAGCTCGGATTGGGATGTTATTAAAAGCGACCACCTTAATAATGAGGGGCTGCTTCTTGCAGATACTTATGTATATGAAGCCGGAAGCGATGCTGCTCAATTAATTGCTCATGCTCATACTGATTTACTTCAATATCTTAATGAGCGGTGGCTGAAACGACAAACGGGACTTCCTTATAAGTCGCCTTACGAAATGTTAATTGTAGCCTCTATTCTTGAAAAAGAATCTGCGGTCTTAGAAGAGAAATATATCATTTCAGGGGTGATTGTTAATCGAATTAGAAAGCGCATGCCGCTTCAGGTTGATCCAACTGTTATTTATGCGCTTGGCGAGCAATATGATGGTAAATTAACACACAAAAATATGCAGGTTGACTCACCATTTAATACCTATAAATATAAGGGATTGCCTCCTACGCCGATTGCTATGGTTGGCAAACAAGCAATTGATGCAGCAGCAAACCCAACTAGAACGGATTATTTATATTTCGTTGCCAAAGGTGATGGGACACATCATTTTTCAGTAACTTATCAAGAACAAAAAGAAGCCATTCATCGGTTTTTAAAAACAAATAAATAGGCAGTTTTCCTAACATTTTCAAGCCCTCGATAACGTTAGGAACACCGCTTGAAAAAATCTTAACTAGTTTAAGGGAAACAGAATGCGTTCAGAAAGAGGACATTATATTGTCGTTGAGGGGTTGGAAGGAGCAGGTAAATCCACAGCTATAAAAACGATTAAATCTTATTTGGCATCTCATGTAGAGCATTTGATTCTAACTCGTGAGCCGGGTGGAACGCGCGTCGGTGAAGTAGCTCGGGAACTCATTAAAGAAATTAATCCCGATCAACCGTTAGATCCACGTACGGAACTACTTTTGTTATACGCCGCCCGAATTCAACTTATGGAATTAGTGATTAAGCCCGCTCTTGCTGAAGGAACTTGGGTTTTGGCTGACCGATACGAACTATCCACCTTTGCCTATCAAGGTGGAGGGAGAAAAATGGATCCGACGTTGATTTCGCAACTTTCCTCCTTCTCCATGCAAGGGTTTAAGCCCGATTTAGTAATTTTTCTAGACGTTTCCCCCAAACGTGGTTTGAAACGCGCGCAATCTCGGGGCACTACCGATCGCATTGAGCAGGAAGACTTGTCCTTTTTTCAAGACGTTTATCAAAGCTACCATGAACACATAAAAACCATGGACAATGTGATTATTATTGATGCAGGAAAGCCATTAAAAGTAGTTCAAAATTTAATCAAGGACGCATTAGATAGCTATGTAGGGGTCACTAGTGGTTGAACACTTTGCAGCCCACGATCGCCTGTGGCGATCATTTCAACCGATGTTGGCGAGCCAGCGGATACCGCAATCGATGTTATTTGTAGGGCCACGTCACATCAATGCTTCGATGTTTGTTCTGAGAGTTATTACCTGCCTGTTTTGCGAGCAGTCAGACGGTTGTGGCCATTGTCATCAATGCCAAAGGTTGCACGAAAATGTGCACCCTGATTTACATTATATTTCTAGAGAGGCGGTAGATAAGCCGATTAAAATCGATCAAATCCGCTCCATCCAAGCCGATGTCTATCAAACACCAAAACGAGCGAAATACCGGGTTGTTGTTATTGACTCTGCTGACAGAATGAATTTAGCGGCAGCCAATGCGTTGTTAAAGGTGTTGGAAGAACCACCTTCACACACGATTTTTATCTTAATTGCGGAGCAAATCAATAGCATTCCTGCGACTATTTTAAGCCGCTGCCAAAAATACTGTTTTTCTGACGAAATTCAGACTGATCCCTTTGATTTCTTTAGTTTAAGTAAATTATATTCGGCCAAGGATCCACGCGCCGTAATTTTTGAAAACAACGATAAGCTGATACATTCGCTTAGCGATCTACTGGAGGGCAAATCATCACCCCCAACGATTGCCGCGGAATGGAGTGCTTATAATTTTGATGATCTATTGTGGTGGTTGTATTTAGTAAATGCACAAATGATTCGTTTTCATGTTTATGATTCGTTTCAGAAATCAAAGCATAGTAATAAACTGTTGTTACAGTTGTCTCAACAGATCCCTGTATTTAAGTTATTTGACTATAATGAAAAAATAAGCGCACTAAGAAAAAAACTACACCAAAACATTACCCTGAACCAAACGTTAGCGCTTGAGGATTTGTTGTTAGATTATATTCGGAACATTTAATGAATGATATGGTTGACCTAATTGAGTGCAACTTTAGCAATGAACATGCGTTGTATCTAGCTTATATGCCTTTTATCAAGGGAGGCGGATTATTTATTCGGACCGCCAAAGAATATACGCTTGGTGGTGAGGTTACGCTGTCAGTTCAACTTCCCGAAGAGCCAGAAGAGTTTTTAGTAGAGGGGAAAATTGTTTGGTTGACACCCAAAGAAGCGCAAGGAAACAAACCGGTTGGAATTGGCGTTCAGTTAGCTGGAAAAAATGGCCAAGCTCTCTGCACTAAAATTGAAACAATCCTAGCTGGCAAGTTAAAATCTACTCAAGGCACGGATACGCTATAACGACTTACTATGACTTACAATCTTATGAATAATCCAAATCTGACCCTTATCGATTCACATTGCCATTTACATACCATAGATTTAAGCGAGTTCGATAATAAATTAGAACACGTAATGCAAAAAGCCCATGAAGCTGGGGTAAAAGAAATGCTGTGCGTTTGCATTGAGCTTAATGACATGCCAGAGCTTTATAAGCTCGCCGAAAAATATTCAAACGTATATATTTCTGCTGGGTTGCACCCAAACTCGAGCGTTGAAGAAGAGCCTAACGTTAAAGCATTGTCATTGCTTGCCTCACATAGCTCCTGCATTGCAATTGGTGAAACTGGACTGGATTATTTTCGAACCGCGGATGACGAAGCCATTGAAACGCAGCGACAACGTTTTCGTGAGCATATTCGAGCGGCTTGTCAATCTCAAAAACCTTTAATTATTCACACTCGTGATGCTGTTGAGGATACGATTAAGTTGATGAGGGAAGAAAATGCTGCCGAAATAGGAGGCGTTCTACATTGTTTTACCGAATCATGGGAAATGGCAAAAAAAGCATTGGATCTCGGATTTTACATTTCTTTTTCCGGTATTGTAACCTTTAAAAATGCTACCGACTTACAGGAAGTGGCGAAGAAAGTACCGCTCGATCGCATCTTAATTGAGACAGATTCCCCCTATCTTGCACCTGTGCCTTTTAGAGGCAAGCAAAATCATCCCGCTCTAGTCAAACATGTAGCGTTAGCAATCAGTGAGCTAAGAGGAGTCAATATTGAGCAATTAGCGACTCAAACCACCGATAACTTTTACCGATGTTTTAGGATTGGCGGTTAAATCGTTGGTAGAGAGGCTAAAATTCTGATGGACAAGCAAACGGCGTAAAAGGCGCCAAACCCCAGCTGTCCCAAGTTTAAGAAAAACAAAAAAGGATTTCCGTCAAAGAGTACAATTGCTCGCGTGTTATCGTTGTTTAAACCGAAGTGCATTGAATTGGTGTTGATGAGATGGGTGGAGCGAATTGTTTCCTCCTGTGAAGACCAAAAACAAGGAATGGCAGAGGGAAGCCATGCAACTCGGACGAACGGGTATCATGCTTTGGGTATTGCGTTTAAAATCCTTAGGTCACTATCGCAGCGGTGATTCTGATAACGGAGTAAAATAATATTGACCGATTCTTTTAAATAGATTTTTCGGGCATCATCAGGTGTGAGGGTAGTTTTTCGTTAAGTATTGATTTTTTTGGCGCTTATTACCTTAAAAACACAGCAAAAAGCACCTCAAGAAAGCGTTGCTAATTTAATAGAAAGTTATAGTTCAAATGATTGCGAAACGAGCGCTTTTAGGTTTGCTTAGAAATATTCAAAATTATTTTTGACAAGCACTCAATTTTTTCATCATTCCCCATAGATTGACTAAAAATTCCTTCAGTGACCCCTTTCATTATGGCTAACAAGTCGCCATCAATCTGGTTGGTGGGTTTATTAATGTTATTGTTTAGATGGTTTATATTGTTATTTTTTGATGATGTATTATGTGTTCTTTTAAAGCTAACTTCTAACCAATTGACTAGTAATTCTGGCTTTTTAGAATGGATACTTAGGGATTCAATTTCATTTTGTTTTGATTGGCTCTTAACAAAGAAGTCTTTTGCTTTCTTGAATGGCTTAATCATCTCACCTGGATATATAATAAAGTTATAACCAAGAGAAGCTGCAACCCATATTACTCCTGGTGTTTCTTCTATTAGATAGCCTTTTGACCGTTTGAGTAGTAAATCTTTCGTACTTGTTTCCGTTGCGTGTCTTCTAGCAAAATTTGAAGCAGTATCTTCTACACTGTCCATTAAGGTATCTTCAGTGAAAAAAAACGATTGAATTTCATCCTGTTTTAATAAAAATTTCTTGGATTTATTTAACCAACTACTCCAATTAACAACCTCAAAATTACTTTTTTCTTTGGCAAGCTTATTGAGGCAAATCATTTTATCCAAAGGAAATTGCTTTAGTTCTTGTTCATCAAACTGAGCTGGAGAAATGCCAAGAGGACTTAAAAAGCTTGATAAATTTTCTTCAAAATAAGCTTGTCCAAGTTCAGAAGCTTGCTTTCTAAGCTCCTCTTCCTCTCTGGATGAAAAATCCACACGAAGATTATGCCAAAACACTTCATCGGCAATTAAAAAAGTTGTAAATTCATGAGTCAAGCATGCTTTTTCTACAATAGCTTTAAGATATTCGCCGGCGCAAAATTCATTGCCAGTGATACTCAAAAGCACCAAAGCCTTGGTATTTTTGAGAGAAGGATACAAGGACTTTGATTTCCCATCGAAGTGGGCCGTAACAATGCCACCATTCTTTGAGCCTTTTATTTTAACCATGCCGTATCCTTGTGAATCAGATAATAAAAAAGAAATCAAATTGTAATTTAATTGCCCACGAGCGTCAATAAACAAACATAAGCAACCATGATGTCGTTGTGAGTAAATCCTTATTATTTATTAGCTATAATCAATATTAATTTTCATAAAAAGGTTTATTGATGAAATCAAAAAAAAAATTCGATCTTCTCAATATAATTCGGCAACGAGATGAAGAAATTAGTCGTTTACAATTAAAGATTAAGTCTTTAGGCGAAAATTCAAAGCCTGAAAAAATTAAAGATTTTTATGAGGATTTAATTGCTAAAATTCCTGGAAATATTTATTGGATGAATACCAAGAATGAATTTCTTGGCTGTAACGATCAACAAGCAAAGTTAGCTAATCTCAATGACCGACGTGAAATTGTTGGAAAATCCAATTTTGACATGCCGTGGAAAGATCAAGCAGAAGATCTTAATCGGGTAAACAACTTAGTTATACAAACTGGCAAACCAATGATTCAGGAAGAAAAAGCCCAAATGGCAAATGGGTATAGAATTTACCTTTCACACAAAGTACCTTTAACAGACGGAAATGGTGAAGTTATTGGGCTACTAGGCGTATCACTTGATATAAATGATTTAAAAATGCTAGAGCTAAACCTCGCCAAAGCAAAAGAACAAGCCGAAGCTGCCAATAAAGCCAAAAGCGAATTTATCGCTAATATGAGTCATGATATTAGAACGCCACTATCGGGCATCATTGGGATATCTAGCATCTTAGAAGATGAAGCCCCCGATGAAACTATCAAAGAATACGCCCACATGCTTAACATCAGCGGCGAGCAATTGCTATCGCTTTTAAACGCTGTGTTAGAACTGGTCTCAACTAAGTCATTAGGTAAGAAAAAACTCAATCTGAAATCGTTTAGCATCAAAGAAATGTTAAATAACCTCTTTGAGCTAGAGCTTCCCTCTCTTGAACTCAAAGACATTGATTTTAAACTTGATGTGGGGCCTAATGTGCCCGATGTTGTCTTTTCTGACAAAGAAAAAGTGTATCGGATTTTATTAAATATCTTATCCAATGCCATTAAATTCACTCACAACGGGCGTATTACTATCCAAGTGAATTTAGTAGACACACATGAAGATGACATCAAACTCTGCTTTAAAGTCATCGATACTGGCATTGGCATCCCTGAAGAAGACATCCATAAAGTCTTTGATCAGTTTTATCGCTCAACTTTCTCTTATGAAGGTAATTTTGATGGCTATGGGATTGGCTTGTACATCGTACGCGATTATCTTGAGAAACTTCATGGACGTGTTGACATCGAAAGCCAAGAAGGAAAAGGCACCACCATCGCCTTAACTATTCCAATGAAGAAAGCCTCTGCCACGAAGATAAGTGGTGCTGAACTAGAAACTGCCCTACCTCAAAAAGAATCTTATATCCACATTGAAATCACCCCTGACAATGAAGATGCCTTTGTGCTTTTAGTCGAAGATAATTTCATCGCGCGCAAAATTGCCGCTGATGTGTTAACCAAAACCGGCTGTCGCGTCATGCAGGCGGAAACATCAACGAAAGCCTATGAGCTAGCCCAAAGTCACCGTTTTGATTTTATTATAACCGATATTGGACTGCCGGATTTCTCAGGCTTTGATTTAGCGAAAAAAATACATCATTACGAACAAGAAAAAAAGTTGCCTGTCACGCCCATCATTGGCCTTTCAGCTCATGCGACTCAAGAAGATGTTGCAAAAGCAAAACAATCCGGCCTGTTGGATTTAAAAGAAAAACCTCTTAAAGCAGGTCTGGTTGAAAAACTCATTTATCAGTTTGGACACTCAAAATTAAAAAAAGCTCCAGGATCAGGCAACTCACAACAAGAATCTCTAGAAAAAGAGAACAAAGAAGCCCAACTTTATGTCGCAGATTTGCCAGACAATCTGGATGAACTCTTCGACCTATCTGTCTTGCCGACATTGGATATTGAAGATGGTATAAAAATCATAGGTTCTGAAGAAATGCTGGCTAATGTATTAAAACTCATGGTCGAGCAATCCTTACCCCAAGATTTAAAAGAAATGATTGACGCGCACGATGCAGGCGACTGGGATAAAACCCAAAGGCTTGCCCACAAAATTAAAGGCGGTGCCGTTTACGTTGGGGCTATAAAAATGAAGATAGCCTGTCAATATCTTGAGCGCTACTGGAAAACGAATCAACACGAACTTCTTGAATCTCTTTATGAACAAGCCATTAATACCATTAATGAAAGCATGAAAGGCATTTCAGAATGGTTAAAAACTAGAAACTAAAACATTAATTTTAGCCATCAAATTTTTTGATTTACAAACATTAAGGTTTATTTAAAACTTAAACCCATGGACTCGATAAGAGAAATAGCTTTAGGAAGCGCCTGTAATTAGAAAGAGTGAAAAGTCAAAAATTTAATTAAACATCGGAGGATTATGCCGCGTTCCTTGCGGCTTGATTCATCTCTGACTCAAAATAGTCCGTATTTAACAATCCCTGTCTGGCCTCACAAGCATAGTTTATCAAAGCCCATAAGCAAGTCATGATGAAAAGAGAGCGAGCATTTGGAAGAGATTTCTCAAAATGTGGCAAGTCTTAAAAACGATGGGTTGTTGAATGATAGAATAGGGAAGAGCGACACTGTCAATTTATCCCTAAAATTATTTCGTATATTCTAGTCACAAATCAAAGTTCGTTACAGGGTGTAAGTCGTGGACTTACTGAACGAAAATGGCAATAAGTACACGTAGTGTATTCACAAGTAACAACTCATGAACAAAATTTAGACTTAAATGCAGCATAACGTTCGCTATATTATAGAGACTAGCATGATAGAAAAAATTATCGATATAACCAAGTCAGACCAGCATGAGCTTATTGAGTTATGGGAGAAATCAGTTAGGGCAACGCATGATTTTTTAAAAGAAAACGATATAAAAGAATTAAAACCACTGATTTTGAATCAATATTTCGACAAAGTTACTCTTAAAGGTATTAAAAATAAAGACAGTAAGTGGATTGGTTTTATAGGTGTCGCCAGTAATAAAATTGAAATGCTTTTTATTTCTCTTGAGTATCAAGGGCAGGGGGTGGGTTCTTTGTTGTGTAAATTTGCTATCAAAGAAATGAATGTTGACGAAGTGGATGTTAACGAGGAAAATCCTAAAGCAAGGCGATTTTATGAAAAAATGGGGTTTAAAGTTATTGCTCGTTCACCATTAGATGGGCAGGGTAAACCATACCCTCTGTTACATATGAAGTTAATAGAATATGAAGAAATTGATCCTGTAAAATAAAAAAAGCCGCCATCGTAATAGTTATTTGAGTAAATATCGAATCATTATTCATGCACTCCTACCGTTTACGCCCATTAATGCCTTTCTAATAAGGCATTTTTTGTTTTTGTCACACGCATTAGAGCAATATATACCCATTCCACCTGAAGGTACTGGATTTTCGCTATCGCTTTTTACGCCAGCGATTTGTTCAAAAGCTCGCAATTACTTCGCTTTTGAACAAATCGCTGACACAAAAATCAAGTCGCGAAAAAACCAGTATCTTCAGGTGGAATGAGTATAGGAAGCGACTTTGACAAGGAAAAATTAATACTGGTTGCTTTTTAAAACTTGGGACGCGGCCAAACCCCACTATTTATTTAAGATAAATTTAAGTAAAGTAACAAAAATTTTTCATAACTATTAAGGGTTTGATCATGAATTTTCTCGCTCCGGTGCTTTTCGCCACCTCGTTTATATACGCTTATTTGGTATCTCCTTTATTTCCTACTTATTTCGCAGCTTTATTATCTTGTTTATTGTTATTTTCGGTTGGGATTTTGAGCATCATAGAATGGTTTTATTATTGTTACAAAACGCGCAAAACAGCCAGAGAAATGGGTTGGAAGCCTTCGCCTTTCCAACATGAGGCAGGCTATGCCGATTTGGGATTTGGAGTCGGCGGTGTGCTGGCTTATTTTTATCCTGTTTTTGCTCCGGGCATTGTGGTTTCTTTTTCAATTTTCTCATTCGGAGTAGCTTGGGGTCATCTTCGTGAAATGATCAAGATGGGTAATTACAAGTCTGGGAATGTCGGCCCTGTTTTATTTACAGATATACTTACCCCAATTAGCTTGCTCGCGACTTTTTGGCATGTCTGGCGAATTTATTTGTTTAAAATCAACTACATCATACCATATTAAATATTTTAAGAACCTGTTTAAGTGTTATTAAGGAAATTTCAGTGTATACCATTTTTAAAAAACAAAAAAAACCAAGCCGTACAAAAAATACTTTCCAAAATTATTATGATCATATTAATTGCTTACTGGAGGATTTAACCGAAACAATGAATGATATTGAAAATGATCTCTCTCAAGGAGACGTTAATACTGCATTATCAAAAATTAGCCAGGAGGTATTAAAGCGATTAACTATGTTAGAACCGATTTATGATCGGTATGATTATTTCGATGAGATTGTTGGGGCAACCGCGGTCTCACTGTTAGGGATATCCATTTCTTTAACGTCTCTTGCGTTAGCTTTTTGGGAAAGTATACAGCTGTTAGCCATTAACGCTGGAATAAAGCAAAAAGACGGAGAGAACCATAGCAACAAAGCCATTCAATGTTTGTTATTTTCCGGGGCTATGTTATTGGTAGGTGTTTGTTTTTTTCTCAAATCATCTGTCAGTTTATTATCCAGACCACTGATGACATTAATTGAAGGATGGAAAGAAGATGATAAAGCAAGATTCACGCGTGAAGATTCTTTTGAATCATGGGTACAGGCGCGTTATAATGCATTCAAAGGAATGCTAAAGCCGGAATATAGTTAATTTCTGGGGTTTAAATTGTGAATTTGTATATTGGGTTAATGTCTGGAACAAGCATGGATGGTATTGACGCAGCACTCGTTGATGTTGATAGCAATCGATTAATTGCAGGCATTACAACTTCTTATTGCGCTCAAACCTTAGAATTATTAAATGAAGTTTTAACTCAAAAAAAATACTCTCTAGGCATTATCCCTCAATTAAATACCTTAATCGGACATGATTTTGCAGACGCTGTAAATGAACTTTTATTGCAGTCTCAAATTTCCTTTAACCATATTCGGGCCATTGGTAGTCATGGGCAAACCATTGCTCATGATGTGACGACAACGATACCTTATACATTGCAATTAGGATGCGCCCACACAATCGCTGTGAAGACAGGGATCACCGTGGTTGCAGATTTTAGAACGCGTGACTTAGCACTTGGTGGAATTGGTGCGCCCTTTGCGCCAGTTTATCACCAAGCTTTATTCGAGACTCTATCAGAAGACCCTGTTGCTGTTGTAAACATTGGCGGGATCGCAAACGTGACGTTTTTACACAAAGGCCAGGCCAGTCGCGGATTTGATACTGGACCTGGAAACTGCTTAATGGATTATTGGACTAAAAAGCATCTTCATCGCCCATACGACGCGAATGGAGATTGGGCTTCTACAGGGATTGTAAATCACGCATTGCTGGATCATTTTTTACAAGATCCTTATTTTCATAAACCGATCCCTAAAAGCATTGGTAAAGAATATTTTTCTTCTGACTGGCTAACGCATTATCTTGAAGAACATTATAAACTCGAAGATGTGCAGGCGACTTTACTTGCCTTAACCGCGAATACAATATGCGATGCAATTGAGAAAAGCTCTTTCAAACCTAAAAAGGTGTATGTTTGTGGTGGTGGTGCGCAAAATACTAAGCTTTTAAGTGAAATAGCAGCGAAGCTTACTGCGGCAAACGTAAGCAGCACAGAGGTCATCGGGGTTGATCCTAATTATATTGAAGCTATGATGTTTGCTTGGCTCGCTAAGAAAACAATGACAAAAACGCCGGTCGATATGTGTACGATTACAGGTGCCCAAAAACCCGCCATCTTGGGCGCAATTTATTATAGTTGAGCGATAGCGAAAATCTTGTAATTTAGCAATTTCAGCTAGAACTACTGGATTGCATCAACCTCTAGCCACCTAAAAAAATGTCCGGTGGCAAACACGAACGAGTGAAAAATCAGCCTAAGTTTAATCTTAAATAAGAGCTGAATCATGGATTAAAAATGAACGCCTTGACAAAAGAATTTAGCTTGGGTCTAATGTGTATTTTATAACGCTGGTATTGCTTTGAGTACATATCCATCAAAATCATCAGAACATAGTCTCTTGAAAGCTTACTTTATTTTCTTTCTGGCAGCTTCTTTTTACATGTATGAATTTATCTTGCAAGTAGCGCCCAGCGTCATGGCCGATCCGATGATGAAAACGTTTAAAGTCAGTGCTGAAGGATTTGGCATTATCTCGGCTTTTTATTTTTATGCTTATGCCCCAATGCAATTGCCAGCCGGTGTTTTGTTTGATCGCTACGGTCCGCGTAAATTAATGACCTTTGCTTTAGTGCTTTGTGCAATTGGTTCATTCTTTTTTGCTTCCACGGACAGTGTATTTACCGCAGCCATGGGGCGATTTTTAATTGGAATTGGTTCAGCGTTTTCATTTATTGGTGTATTGGTGTTGCTCTCTCGTTGGTTTCCCCCCCAATATTTTGCAATACTCGCTGGCATTGCACAGGCGATGAGTTCAGTGGGTGCTATGTTTGGAGAAATGCCGCTGGCGGCAATGACAGAAGCGCTTGGTTGGCGCGAGGCCAGCTTTATTTTAGCGATTATGGGACTTATCCTCGCTATTTTTCTCTGGACTTTTATCCGCGATTATCCAAATCATCCCACTCAAGAAAAGCCATTGCACCGGTTTCGCGATGAATGGCAGCGATTAGTGGCGGTCTGTAAACACGCTTATACGTGGAAAACAGGGGCGTATGCCTTTACGATATGGACTCCCATAGCGGTGTTTGCGGCACTTTGGGGCGTTCCTTATCTTGAAGAAAAATATCAAATCGGTGTTGTTGAAGCTTCTGGTATGTGCAGTATGATCTGGCTTGGCATAGGAATAGGCAGCCCAGTATTAGGCTGGTTAAGCGATCGGTTCTACAGTCGACGCTTAGCATTGGGATTAAGCGCTTTTTTCGGTTTCTTGGCTACTTGCGTTCTACTTTATGTTCCTGGTGTTGAAATGAGCTGGATGTATTTGGTCTTGTTTGTTTTGGGCTTAGGCGCTGGCGGTCAAACGGTTAGTTTTGCCGTAGTTAAAGACAATAATCCCAATCATTTAGTTGGAACGGCGTCTGGATTTAACAATCTTTCGGTATTAATTGGCGGGGCCATCTTTCAGCCCCTGGTTGGTGTGTTTTTGCACCGATTCGGTGATTATGACATTGTAAATGGTATTACAACGTATACCGTTAGCAGCTATCAAAAAGCACTGTTGGTTATGCCATGTTGTTATTTCTTAAGCTTAATTTTGGTATTATTTCTCATTAAAGAATCTCATCCTGGGCGAAAATCTAGCATTCCGTGAAATTGACCGCGAGACCACCCGTCGATGTTTCCTTATAAATACTTTGCATATCCAACCCGGTTTGTTTCATGGTTTTGATGACTTTATCTAAAGAAATTTTATGTTGACCATCGCCTATTAACGCCATGCGAGAGGCATTCACGGCTTTTACTGAACCCATGGCGTTGCGCTCAATGCATGGGATTTGGACAAGTCCTAATACAGGATCACAAGTCATTCCAAGATGATGTTCCATGGCAATCTCGGCAGCATTTTCGATCTGATCGATGCTGCCGCCCAAGACGGCGGTAAGTCCTGCGGCTGCCATAGATGACGCCACGCCAACTTCACCTTGACATCCCACTTCAGCACCGGATATGGAAGCTCCTTTTTTATATAAAATACCAATGGCAGCGGCAGTTAAGAAATAGGTATAGACATCCTCTTTATCTAATTTACCATGAGCGTCTTGACAGTATTTAAAAACGGCAGGAATTATTCCCGCTGCCCCATTGGTTGGGGCGGTAACAATTCGCCCCCCCGCGGCATTTTCTTCATTTACAGCCATGGCGTATAAATTCAGCCGATTCATAATATCAGAACGCTCATAAGCGCTAGGAATGCCATTTTGCGTATTTAATTTGTTATAGAGATCAGGCGCTCGGCGTTTAAGATTAAGGCCACCTGGAAGTTCGCCTGGATGATGACAGCCATTGTCAATGCATTCGCACATAACCCTGGCTATCTCTAAAATCCCTGAATAAATAGCCTCTTCATCACGCCAGCTTTTTTCATTGGCAAACATTAATTCAGTAATGGTCAAACCATTCGTTTTACACAAATCAAGTAGTTGTTTCGCTGTATCAAAGGGGTAGGGTAATTGAATGTCATCCGCTTCTAATTGATCAAATGCTTCATCCGTCGTAATAAAACCACCACCAATGGAATAATAGATTTGGCTTAATAAATAATGATTATTTGCATCAAACGCAGTAAATTTCATGCCATTGCTATGTTTCGGAAGCACTTCTTTTTGATATAAAATAAAATCTTTTTCCTGAAAAGAAATAATTTTTTTGCCAGCCAGTAGCAGTTCTTTATTGGAAATAATTTCTGTCATCCTGGGAACCATGCTTTCTGGGTCAACGGATTCCGGATCTTTACCTTCCAGTCCGTTCAATATCGCTTTATCGGTACCGTGCCCTTTGCCGGTTAGAGCGAGTGAGCCGTAAAGCTCGACTTTAACGCGCGCAACTTGATCAAACTGTCCTCTATCAACAAGGAGTTTTAAAAATTCATTTGCGGCATACATAGGTCCCACGGTGTGGGAGCTGGAAGGTCCAATACCAATGGAAAATAAATCAAAAAAACTAATATTCATTTAAATAAAACTCGATATGAGGGTTCATTAAACAGTATAGGATATTATCATAGGTAAGAATTAAGTAGTGAGAGATTTTTGCACGGTAGCTTTATATGAGATGCAAGCCACAGTAAGTTAAAGACTCTCTATAGAGATACCTATACCCGTGATCGTTCAAAATGCGTGATTTATGCTTTTCGCACTGCCGCATTTTAAAAAACTCGCAAGGGAATGAGCCGTTACTCGCTTTTTAAAATGCGACAGGACAAACAATAAAGGCGCCTAAAAACATGTCTTTTGAACGATCACGGGGATAAACTAAATTTGTCATTTCCACAAAATTTATCGATAATGCTCACATTTATTTTTTGAGAAAAACATGAACATTTCCGTATATGGAGCAGGCTATGTCGGTCTGGTTTCCGCTGTCTGTTTTGCGCATATGGGACATAAAGTTCTCTGCATTGATATTGATGAGTCAAAAATCAATCTCTTAAAGCACGGAACGTGCCCAATCTTTGAAGAGCAATTGCCAGAACTATTACACGAAGAACTCGAATCGGGCCGACTAACTTTTTCTTCGGATGTATTCTATGCTATTGAATTTGGGCAAGTCCATTTCATCGCTACTGGCACGCCGAGTTTGTCTAACGGAGATGCGGATTTATCACAAGTTCTTGTGATTGCTCAACAGATTGCTAATCAAACCGAAAAAGATACCTTAGTGGTAACAAAATCAACCGTTCCTGTCGGAACTGGCGATAAACTAAGCGCGCTTATTAGAAACATACAGCAAACGAGAGCCAGTAACTTTATAATTGACGTGGCTTCTAATCCTGAGTTCTTACGAGAAGGATCTGCTGTTTATGATTTTTTAAACGCTGATAGGATTATACTGGGTGGTGAACAACAGGCACTAGAGCCTCTCAAAGCTATTTATAAACCCCTTATTGCAAAGGGTGTTCCATTAGTAAGCATGACTCGTCAATCGGCTGAATTAACCAAATATGCGGCGAATGCTATGTTAGCTTGCAAAATCAGTTTTATGAATCAGATCAGTTTAATTGCGGAAGAATCGGGCGCAGATATTGAAGAAGTGCGTGAAGGAATGGGGTTTGATCATCGCATTGGACCGTACTTTATTCAAGCAGGGATTGGATATGGCGGATCTTGTTTTCCTAAAGACATCCGCGCTTTAAAACATACCGCGCTTGCAAAAGGAATTAATGCCCCTTTAATAGAAGCCATTGATGCTGCTAATAACCATCAAAAAAACTGGGTATATAATAAATTATTACAGCACTATAATCATGATTTGACTAACCGAACGATCGCAATCTGGGGGCTATCGTTCAAACCTGGTACGGATGATATGCGGGAAGCGAGTAGTTTAGTGATCATAAACGCTTTATTAAATGCCGGGGTAAATTTAAGATTGTATGACCCAGTAGCGATGAGTGCGGCTAAAAAAATTCTACCCGAACATGATACGATTACCTGGTGTAGAAGTGCACAAGAAGCGATTCAAACCAATTCCCTTGATGGATTGGTTATTGCAACGGAATGGGATGAATTTAAATCCTATCCCCTTCAAAATCTGGCGCACACTCTAAAGAAGACGCCTTTAATTGATGGGCGCAATTGTTTTCCATTATCAGAAGTGATTCAATCGGGAATTGCGTTGTATTATTCCGTTGGAAGACCCCCCGTGGGCATTGAGAAGGATTTTAGTTTATGAACGTAAAAAAAGCCGTTTTCCCTGTAGCTGGATTGGGCTCTAGGTTTCTTCCTGCAACGAAAGCAAATCCCAAGGAAATGTTACCCATCGTAGATAAACCCCTCATTCAATATGCCGTAGAAGAGGCCGTTCGAGCAGGTATCCATCATATGATTTTTATCACCAGCTCGAGTAAGAGGGCCATTGAAGATCATTTTGATAATAATTTTGAATTAGAATCGAGATTACAGGAACAGAGAAAAGAGGGCTTACTGGATTTAGTCCGAAATATTTCTCCACCAGGTATCCAATTTACGTACGTTCGACAACATCAACCACTAGGTCTTGGGCATGCGGTGCTCTGTGCAGAACACGTGGTGGGTGAAGAACCATTTGCAGTATTGTTGGCGGATGATTTGATCGACGATGCAAATCATTCTTGTCTAGGCGCCATGGTGGATTATTTTAATACTGCTAAACGTTCTGTATTGGCGGTGCAACCTGTGCCATGGGCCGAAGTTCATCAGTATGGAGTAGTCCGTGTTACGGATGACCATGCTCATTTTTCTGATATTAGTGCCATGGTAGAAAAGCCCCAGAGAGAATCTGCTCCCTCTAACTTAGCGTCCGTTGGCCGGTATATTTTCACACCGACTATTTTTTCTTGTTTAAAGCAAACAACCCTTGACGGTCGTGGTGAAATTCAATTAACCGATGGTATTCAGCAATTGTTAAAACAAGAATCCGTAAAAGCGTATCAATTTGATGGCAAGCGTTATGACTGTGGATCAAAACTTGGTTATTTGCAAGCCATGGTTGCTTTTGGAAAGCGTCACCCTGAAATAGGGGAGGCTTTTTGCCAATTCTTACAAAACGCTAAAGAACTCTAGTTATTTTCACCTTGTGAATCATGCTCGGTCAAGGTCTATTCTCTCAAGAGATGTTCTGTGAGCAAATCAGGCCAGTGTGGTTTTTGAGTGTAGGGTCGCCGCAAACGCTGCGGACGACGATTTCCTTTTTGCGTTCATCTCTGGCAAAATCAAAATTAACCGATATTTCCAGTGAGGAACTATGAAAATATTGATTGCAGTAAAGCGGGTAATCGATCCTTATGTAAAAATAAGAATAAAGCCTGATAGAAAAGGGGTAGAAACGCACAATGTAAAGATGTCGATGAATCCCTTTGATGAAATAGCCATCGAAGAAGCGTTAAGATTACGCGAGAAAGGGGTAGCCTCTGAGGTGATTTTAGTATCGATTGGTCCTGATGCGTCTCAGGAAACATTGCGCCACGGGTTAGCATTAGGGGCAGATAGAGCCTTTCATGTTCACACCGAAAAAGCGCTTGAAAGCTTAAATATCGCTAAAATTCTCGAAAAAATGGTAAGGGATATACAGCCCCAACTTATTTTATTGGGTAAACAATCGATTGACGGAGATAACAATCAAACACCACAAATGCTGGCGGCTTTGTTAGATTGGCCTCAGGCAACATTTGCTTCAGAGATTCAAGTCGAAGGTGATCAATTACTTGTAACAAGAGAAATCGATGGGGGCCTTGAAACCTTGAAGGTGGCAATGCCGGCAGTCATTAGTACAGATTTGCGTTTAAATGAACCTCGCTACGCGAGTTTGCCTAATATTATGAAAGCAAAGCGCAAGTCAATTGACAAAATTAGTCTTAACGACTTAGATCTGAATTTAAAACAACATGTGGATGTTCTAAGTATTAAAGCGCCTCCTATGAGAAGCGGTGGAATAAAGGTAGAGTCTGTTTCAGAATTGGTCAACAAATTAAAACACGAAGCCAAGGTGCTTTGATAGGGAGGGACTGTGAGCGTATTAATACTTGTTGAACATAATAATATGGAAATGCATCCTTCCACAAAAAATATCGTATCAGCAGCATTAACGCTTGGAAAAAAGCCAACGTTGCTCGTCGTCGGAAGTCAATGTGAAGAAGTCGCGAAAAAAGCTTCGACTTTAAACGGAGTGGAAGCGGTTTGGCGTGTGGATGATTCTGTTTACGAGCACCAACTAGCAGAAAATGTCAGTAAAGTATTGGTCGAGTTGGCTGATTCGTTTCAGATCATCATGGCTAGCTCATCCACGTTCGGCAAAAATATTCTTCCACGGGTAGCCGCATTATTAAATGTTGCCCAAGTATCGGATATAACGGCAATTATTGATGAAGATACCTTCGAGCACCCCATTTATGCTGGAAATGCGATTGAAACAGTTAAGGTTCTCGATTCGAAAAAGGTACTGACCGTCAGAGCGACCGCTTTTGAGCCGGTAACAGGGGAGCAAGAAGCATGTTGTATTGAACGTATCGATAAAGTATTTCCGTTAACCAATACTCAATTTGTTAGCCAGGAATTAAGCAAGTCGAATCGGCCAGAATTAGGCAGTGCAAGGGTGGTTGTATCAGGTGGACGTGGATTACAAAATGCTGAGCATTTTAAAATGATTGAAGCGTTGGCCGATGCATTAGGAGCTGCCGTTGGTGCTTCCAGGGCAGCGGTCGATGCAGGATTTGCACCTAATGATTACCAGGTTGGTCAAACCGGAAAAGTGGTTGCTCCGGCTTTATATATTGCTATTGGTATCTCTGGTGCGGTGCAGCATCTTGCAGGCATGAAAGAATCCAAAGTGATTGTGGCCATTAATAAAGATGAAGATGCTCCGATTTTTCAAATTGCAGACTATGGCTTGGTGGGTGATTTATTTGAAATCGTTCCCGAATTAATTCAACAGTTACAGCGCTAATGGAGTTTGACTATGTTAGTAGGTGTACCAAAAGAAATAAAGCCTCAAGAAAATCGTGTGGGTCTCGTTCCAGCTAGTGTGCGAGAAGTAATAAGGCATGGTGGACAGGTTCTAGTTGAGAAAAATGCAGGCATAGGCATTGGCATTACCGATGAAGAATATCAAGGGGCAGGGGCTAACATTGCAGATTCTGCTGAGGAGATTTTTGCACGCTCAGACTTGATTGTTAAAGTAAAAGAGCCGCAACCTGTGGAATGTAAACAACTTCGAGAAAATCAAGCTATTTTTACTTATTTGCATTTAGCCCCCGATCCCCAACAAACACGATTACTCAAGGAATCAGGGGTAACGGCAATTGCCTATGAAACGGTTACGCAGAATGATGGTGGATTACCTCTATTAACGCCCATGTCCCAAGTGGCTGGTCGCATGTCTATCCAAGCCGGCGCCCACTGCTTGGAAATGGCTCAAGGTGGAAGTGGTGTTTTGCTCGGTGGAGTACCAGGCGTTGCGCCAGCAGATGTTGTGGTCATTGGTGGTGGTGTAGTAGGAACGAATGCAGTGCGTATGGCGATGGGAATGGAAGCTCACGTCACCGTACTTGATAAATCGTTGCCACGTTTACGAGAACTTGATTTTCAATTCGGATCTAAATTAAACACCATTTATGCTACCGTTGAAGCCACAGAAAAATATGTGACCGCGGCTGATTTAGTCATCGGGGCTGTGTTAGTGCCTGGAGCGGCTGCACCAAAACTCGTAACCCGCGAGATGCTAAAAGCCATGCGTCCTGGATCCGTGGTGGTGGATGTGGCGATCGATCAAGGCGGTTGCTTTGAAACAAGTCGTCCCACAACGCATCAAGAGCCAACCTACGTAGAGGAAAATGTCGTGCATTACTGCGTTGCGAATATGCCTGGAGCTGTTCCTAAAACTTCTACCTTTGCATTAAACAATGCCACATTGCCCTTCGTAATCAGTTTAGTAACGAAAGGAATTAAACTCGCATTGCTAAGTGACGGACATTTATTAAATGGCTTAAATGTGCATAAAGGTATGATCACGTATGAAGCGGTTGCGCGTGATTTAGGCTATGACTATGTAACCGCAACCGATGCACTCACAGCATGAAAGAAATTTATGTAACCCGTTTGCAAGCAAACGGGTAGCTAGAGCGGAAAATCGCTAAAATCAACAGACTCGATACCCATGGACTCAGGAGTATTCCGAACTAAAATAAATGCTCCTGAGTTTCATAACTTTGTGAAGTAAACGCACTTGAAGTGTCGTCGTCTGAAACAGGCACTTCTTCTTCACGAAAATATTCAACGATAGCCTCGGGATCATTATCAGGCACGATTAAACCTGTTTTGGGATTAATACGTAACGATATAATATTCTCAGGTATTTTGGTGTGTTGTTCGGGGATATCTTTTAATGCGACTTTCATGAAATCAACCCATAAAGGAAGTGCTAATTGCGATGCATATTCATGAAGTGGGGTGGGGGTATCAAACCCAACCCAAGCGGTAACCACGAGTTCATTTTGATAGCCAGCAAACCATGCGTCTACCTTATCATTTGTGGTTCCTGTTTTTCCCGCGATATCTTGGCGATTTAAAACCTTAGCTCCTCTAGCCGTACCGTGCTGAACCACGCTTTTAAGGGCAGAGTCCATTAAAAAGGCGATGTCTTCAGGAATGATTTGAGGCGCTACTAAATCTGGATCAATGTTTTGTTCCTCGCATTGATTGCCGCACGCTATGACAGGCTTTGCTTGTAGCAATACCTTGCCTTCATTATCAGTAATTCGGTCAATTAAGAAAGGCTCAATTTTATGCCCCCCGTTGGCAAACACGGCATACGCTGCTGCCATATCCAGAGGGCTAACAGCAAGGCTTCCTAGCGCTAAAGATAACGCACGTGGGAGATGCTCTTTATGGAATCCAAATCGAGAAATAAAATCTACGGCGTAATCAATGCCAATATCATCAAGAATACGTATAGAAACCATATTCCGCGAGCGAACTAATCCTTCTTTCAAGCGCATGGGGCCATTAAACTTACGGTTATCATTGTGAGGGCGCCATAAATTTGGCTGACTGGGATCGTCGACTACAATAGGAGCATCATTGACCATAGTGGACAAGGTATATCCTTTGTTTAAAGCGGCCGCATATACAAATGGCTTAAAACTCGAACCTGGCTGGCGGCTTGATTGGGTCGCACGATTAAATTTACTGCGCTCAAAATGAAATCCACCTACCAATGCTTCAATTGCACCGTTTTTAGGGTTTAACGCAACTAAAGCGGCTTCGACTTTGGGGATCTGAGCTAAGTGCCAAGTATCCTGATGCTTTCGGATATAAATGACATCACCCACTGAAACAACGTTGGAAGCTTCTGCGGGTTGCTTACCTACCCAACCTTTTTTAAGAGCGGGTCTAGCCCAGGATAAGCCTTCCCAGGGAATGGTAACCGTCTGCCCAATGCGATTAATGGCTTTAGCTTCTCGGTATTGAACATCGACGACAATAGCAGGCTGAAGATCGCTAATAATCGGATATTGCAGTAAATTCTTATGAAGTTTATCTTCTGACAGTTCATCTAAGCTTCCCAATTTTGCAACGGGTCCGCGATACCCATGACGCTTATCGTAGGCAATCAAATTCTCTTCGATAACTTGATTTGCCGCTTTCTGCATAGGCCCTTTAATGGTGGTATACACTTTATAGCCTTTCGTGTAAGCATCAGGGCCAAAGTGATCATATAAAGACTGGCGGATCATCTCAGCCACATAAGGCGCATCTACATCCAGCGTAGCGCCATGGTATTTTGCCGTTAGAGGTTCATTAATGGCTTGATGATATTCATCTTCGCTAATGTATTTTTCTTCTAGCAATCGCTCAAGAACATGATCGCGTCGTTTTTTTGCGGCCAAAGGGTTCGCGATAGGGTTTTGAGTCGAAGGGGCTTGAGGCAATCCAGCGATCATGGCTAATTGAGCAAGACTGAGTTCATTCAATGGTTTGCCATAATAAACATGCGAGGCGGCCCCCACACCATAGGCTCGATTTCCTAAGTAAATTTTATTTAGGTACAGTTCTAATATTTTTTCTTTACTTAGTTCTTGGTCAATTTTAATGGCCAATAGAATTTCATTGAACTTTCTTAAAAAAGTTTTTTCGCGATCCAAGAAAAAATTTCTGGCCACCTGCATAGTAATGGTACTTCCACCTTGTGACTTTGTGCCAGTTTGGATCATGCGAATTGCAGCACGGCCGAGCCCAAGAACATCAACGCCAGGGTGCTCAAAAAAACGCTGATCTTCTGTGGCTAGCACGGCGTGAATCAACATGGGAGGAATGTTTTCATAGCTTACGGGTATGCGTCTTTTTTCGCCATATTCTTGAATGAGTAATCCATCTTGAGTGTAAATACGCAAAGGAACTTGCAATTGCACCGTTTTTAAAGAGTCGACGTTAGGTAATTGACTTTGCAAGTAGAGATAAAGCAGGCTCAATGAGACAAGGCCAATAAAAAATAAACTGATAAGAGCCCAAAGGCCCTTGCGCCAAAAATAAGCAGTTTTATTCATCTAGATGATCACGATAATTTAATTGACAATATTATATCTTGAATTCTAGCCTGGATGCGAATTATTTGCTGAAAGGAGCCGCTTGTTCGCCAGATGCTTGCTCCTCTGCCAGGCACGGTGGGGGTGCAAATAATGAAAAAAACAACCCTCCAAAGCCTAATCGCGGAGCAAAGGTCAAAGGCTTATAGATAAACTCTCTTGTTCGATAGTGCATTAATTCCAATTGTTTCTGGTGCGCAAGTTTTAGTTGACTTAATATTTTTTCGATTTTTTCATTGGAAGAGTTTACATTCAAACCTAATCGCATTAACACTTCTTCATTTAAGAGCTTTCCTAGGCGTGAGCCCGATGCCCCTAATCGTGGAGCATGGCCATAACAAGGATATTCCTCCTCTCCATGCCTAAATAGAACAGTGCTGCTAGAATTTAGTGTTTGTAATTGCCGAATGCCTGTTATCAGTTCATTTAATTTCGAAAACAATGCCTCAGATACATTATCGATTGGATTGGTTACCGAATGAAGCAGTACCATGATTTTGGAGAGATAAGTTAATAAGTTTAGATGAGTCGGAGCGCTCTTGACGGCTTCATCAACCAATTGTTTCAGATGGTGTTCAAAGGGGGTCGTAATATCTTTTAAAATATTATCGGCTTTAGTTTCAGCTTCTTCTCGTTCGAGTGGGCAGTCTTTGACTTCACTGTGATATCGAATAACCACCGTTAACAGGGCGTGCTTTAAATCATTTAAATCCAGCATAGCTACTCCTTAGATCACAAACGCACAGATTTTCAACACCCACTATAGTGCAATGCAGGCTATGTGCGCAAGAATGGATGAAGCAATTGTTAATTTCATACCCTTAGACAGGATAAAAATTTCATTTTTTAATAACTTACGTTAATATACCCAAGAGACTTCAAAATGCGATAGTTTAGGCGATATGATTTTTTGTGTGGTATAAATCACGCATTTTGAACGATCACGGGCATGTGCATCAGGGGTCTATGGATATTTTATTGCCATAATAAGGAGACAAGGCAAGTGTTCAAACTGCTAAGCCCTCGACAGCGAACCATTCTTGGCGTAGATATTAGTTCGACGTCTGTCAAAATTGTTGAAATTTCTTCAAGTGGCAGTAAGTACTCTCTTGATGGTTACGGTTTTGTTAAGCTTCCCGAACAGGCCATGGAAGGGGCGATTGTCAAAAACGTTGATTCCGTATCGGATGCTATTCGTTCGTTACTGGCTCAAGCACGCTTAAGTTCAAGGAAAGCAGCGGTGGCGGTTCCAGATTCCTTGGCGATTAGTCGCACAATACAAGTGCACCAAGGCTTGACTGAAGATGAGATAGAAGAGCTCGTAGTTATAGAAGCTGATAAATATATTCCTTATCCGATTGATGAAATTAATATTGATTTTAATATTATTGGTCCTTCAGTCAAAAACACGGCCATGCAAGATGTTCTCATCGTTGCATCTCGTAGCGAGAATGTTAGTAAACGCGTTGAGACGATAACCCGCGCAGGACTGGAAGCAGTTATTGTAGATGTCGAATCATACGCCGTTGAACGAGTTGCCCATCTTTTGGCATCGGATCTACCTGCCGAAGAAGAAAATAAAGTAATCGCCATCATTGACATTGGTGCCGTGTTTACCCATTTTTTTGTACTTTCAGGCAAGAAAATTATTTTTGCGCGTGAAGAAGAGTTTGGGGGGGAACGACTGATTCAATCCATCATGGAAACCTATGGGATGGGAAGGGAAGAGGCTGAGAAGGCTTTGGAGGAAGGAACTTTACCTGAAGATTATCAAAATGAAATATTGCAGCCATTCATCGAATTAATTCTGCTACAGATTAAGCGTGGATTGCAGGTCTTTTTTTCATCCACACACTATACGTTAGTTGATTATATTTTGTTAGCTGGCGGAGTTGCGAAGCTACCAGATTTAGCACGAGTACTGCAAGAACATATTAATATCCCAACACAAATTGCAAATCCATTTAAACACATGGACGTGACTAAAAAAGTTAACCCGGATCAATTGTATAAAGATTCACCAACCTATTTAGTAGCCTGTGGTTTAGCGCTAAGAGCTTCAGAAAGAAAATAACTAGAGAGAGGCTCTAAGTTAGGAGACATCCTTAAAGTATAGGATTGATTAATGACTGAAATCAATTTATTGCCATGGCGTGAAGCTAGGCGCGAAAAAGAAAAAAAGGAATTTTCGGTATACCTTGGGGTGGGGTTAGCCGCGGCAGCAATTATTGTATTTTTATGGAATATGTATGCAAAAAATTTAATTGAAGCTCAAACCAATCGTAATCAACTATTACAAACCGAAATTTCTCGTTTGAAAGCGCAGATTAAAGAAATTGAAGAGCTTAAAAAGCTGCGCGAGGCTCTGATTGCTAGAATGAGTATCATTCAAAAGTTGCAAGCCACACGCATCTTAACTGTACGTATGTTCGATGAACTAGTAAACGTATTACCAAAAGGAGTTTATCTTACTCAGATCGAACGTGAGGGTGATAAAGTAACGCTCTTTGGTTATGCTGAGTCCAATACTAATATTTCAGAGCTCATGAGAAGTATTGAAGCCAACCAATGGATTCAATCACCAGAACTTACGGAAATTAAAAAGGCAAAGGACTCACCAGACAATGTAGATAATACCTTTAAATTGAGTTTTATCCTTGGCCCTAAACAAACGGTGTGGTGAATGAAAAACCTCAGCCTAAATGAACTAACATTAGAAAATATTGGACAATGGCCAAAACAAATTAAGATAGCAGCAATTGTTGTTGCTGCGCTTTTGATCCTAGGTCTCGGGTATTGGTTTATCATCAAATCTAATTTGGAACAGTATGAGTCTTTGCAGCAACAAGAACAGGAGCTACGGACAGAGTTCGAGCGTACTCAGCATAAAGCCGCTAATCTTCGAGCGTATCGCAATCAAATGGAAATTATGGAGGGTCGTTTTGGCATGATGCTGAAACAATTACCCTTGAAACATGAAATGCCTGGTTTATTGGAAGATATTTCAAGAATGGGGTTATCCAGTGGTTTAACCTTTGAATTGTTTGCCCCGATGCCTGAAATTCAACATGATTTTTATATAGAGCTTCCTATAAAAATATCCGTAGTAGGCAATTATCACCAACTGGCTGTTTTTTTAAGTCGGGTAGCTCAGCTTGGGCGAATTGTTACCATTCATGACTTTGTCATTGAACCAGCCACGACTGAGAAACAAAAAAAATCAGGTGATCAACTCATTATGCAAATGACAGCAAAAATTTACCGGTATAAAACCTTATGACATACAATAAAACTTACAGTCTTAAAGCTATTTTGTGTCGCCGACAACGGTTAAGCTGGTTTGTATTTGTATGCTTGAGCGCTATTTTAGCAGGCTGTGGTCCAGATGATACGGAACTAAGAAACTACATGCAGGAAGTTAAATCAAGACCTTCGAAACCAATTGAACCTATTCCAGAATTTGAAGCGCCTAAGAAATTCACTTACCCTGAGCAGCCAATTAGACGGAGTCCATTTAAGCCGATAAAGGTGGCTGAAACAGAAGATATTCAAGCGCCAAATATTAATCGGCCAAAACAACCTTTAGAAGTCTTTCCTCTAGACGCATTGAAGTTTGTTGGGATCGTCAAGGTGAACTCAACAACTTGGGGACTCATTAGTCAGCCAGATGGATTAATTACACGCGTGAAGGCTGGCGATTATATGGGGAAGAATTTCGGACAAATTACTCAAATTACAAACGATACAATTAAGCTGGTAGAAACGGTACAAGTTGGCGGTAAGTGGGAAAAAAGACCCACTACGCTCAAGCTTAATAAACCTGAGGGAACGTGACGATCACATTCCTTAGTAATTCTCAAAAGGGAGATCGCTTTGAGAAAATTTATTATTGTGCTCTTATTACTTGCGGGAGCGTTTACTAATCTGCATGCAAAAGATAACGCATTACAGTCCGTTAAGGTCAAGTCCATGCCCGATAATCGGATTCGGGTCGACTTTTGTTTTGCACAGCCCTTAGAACAATTGCCAGCGAGTTTTATTACTCAAAAACCCCCGCGGCTTGTGCTGGATTTTATCAATACTCAGTTAGCTTTGCTTGACCCGCAAGATAAGTTTAAGAACATTGAACTTGCCTCTTTGGTGAAATACCGTATTGTCTCGGTTAAGGATCGAGTGCGTGCGATTTTAGATTTGTCGGATACGGTGGCTTATTCAGGTCACACTGCTGGCAATGTCTATAGCTTAATGATCAAAGGCAAATCGGAGCAGCTCGTTCCGCAGCGCAAAGAAATTTTTGTAACGAATCGCCCAGTTAATGCACGGTATGCCATAAAAAATATTGATTTTCGGGGTACGGCCAAGAAAGGAGGGCGAGTAATCATCAATGTAACTGATGCCGGTATTCCGATTGAGGTCACACAAACTGGAAAAACGATTGAAGCAGTATTTAATAGCACCCGCTTGCCGCAAAGTTTGCGCAAACGGTTTGATGTCGTTGATTTTCATAGCCCTGCTCGGATTGTAAGCGCGACCCAACAGGGTAAAGATGCTAAAATTACAATTTTGAATCAAGGAGATTTTGGACATTTTGCCTATCAGGTTAATAAACAATTTATTATCGATGTTTTCCCGTTAACTCCGGAAGAAATACAAGCTGAAAAACTCAAGAAAAAAGTGTTTACAGGAAAACGAATTTCCTTAAACTTCCAGGACATTCCCATTCGCTCTGTTCTAAATCTATTAGCGGAGTTTACGGGCATTGATATTGTTGTAAGTGATAACGTTAAAGGGAATATCACGTTGCGATTAAATGATGTGCCCTGGGATCAGGCGTTAGACATTATTTTAACAACTCAAAACCTAGATAAGCGCCGAACCGGTAACGTTATTATCGTCGATACAGCCGCTCAATTTACTGAGCGCGAAAATCAAGAACTAGCCGAACTTCAGGCAGCCAAGAAGTTGGCTCCGATTCGTTCTGAATTGCTGCAAATTAATTATGCCAAAGCCGCCGATATCGCTACCATGCTCAAAGACAAAGAAAATTCATTACTTACTGAGCGTGGAACAGTAAGTGTTGACCAGCGTACCAATACCATTTGGCTGCAAGATACGGGCGCTCAAATTGATGAAATCCGTGAATTGGTTAAGCAGCTGGATGTTCCAGTAAAACAGGTCTTGATTGAAGCACGGATTGTCAACGTAACTAAAGATTGCGCAGAAGACATTGGGGTTCGCTTTGGCGTTTCAAGGCCAAACCACTTAAGTGGTACCCTTGAAGGTGCAAACGAACTGGCTGCAGGCACACCCCCAGCTGATGTTCCTATAGCCGATCGTTTAAATGTGGATTTAGGCGCGCTACCCATTGATGCCTCACCGGCTTCTATCGGGATTGCGTTAGCAAAACTTGGTGATGGTGTCTTACTTGATCTAGAATTATCCGCTTTGGAAAGTGAAGGTCGAGCGGAGATTATTGCAAGCCCTAGATTAATGACGACGAATCAACAATCGGCTATTATCGAATCAGGGGAAGACATTCCATATCAAGAAGCCACATCCAGTGGCGCCACAGCGGTGGCTTTTAAGAAAGCCGTCTTAAGCTTAAAAGTGACGCCTCAAATTACCCCAGATGGAAAGCTCTTAATGGATCTGCAGATTAATCAAGACTCTGATTCAGGGAGAAGGGTGCAAGGTGTGCCGATTATTTTGACCAAAGCCATTGAAACCAATGTTTTGGTGAACAATGGTCAAACCATTGTATTAGGTGGGATTTATCAGCAAGATAAAAACAATTCGGTAACGCGTGTGCCATTTTTGGGGCAATTACCCTTAGTGGGTAATTTATTTTCACGAAGTACCGCACGATTAAGCAATGAAGAGTTGCTCATTTTCATTACTCCTAGGATAATAACCAACAATTTATCCATCACAGCGATTAAGGGACCTCCGCGGGTGCATCAAAGAGGGGTTGAGTTAGATAAATTTGGTAAGCCAGTAGGGCCACGACCACAGGTAATGAGTGTGACACCGCCTAGAAAACCTTGGAAAGGGTAAACTTTGTGTTATCCTCACGCCATAGAGAGGTGAGGGAGGGTACAAAAATGAGAGCGTGTTTGACGTTCTCAAACACTTAAGTTAATGACTCAATAGGCCAGATTAATAATCTGGCGATCTGAAACAACTGTTTAGATACAATTATCAATAAAAGAGGTATGTAATAAAAAATGAGCATCGTTAAAGTACGTAACATATTTCTGATAGGACCTATGGGAGCTGGTAAAAGTACAATAGGCCGTACTTTGGCAAAAGAGCTCAAACTTGAGTTCTATGATACCGATGAAGTGATAGAAGACCGTTCCGGCGCCGATATTTCCTGGATTTTTGATGTTGAAGGAGAAGAAGGCTTTAGAAAACGTGAACAGAAGGTCATTGAAGAGTTAACTCAAAAAAACAATATTGTGTTAGCGACAGGGGGTGGCGTCGTGATGTCTCCTGAAAACCGTAACGCTTTAGCCGCCAGAGGTACGGTGATTTATTTGAAAGCATCTCTTCAGCAGCAATTTGAGCGAACTAAGCGCGATACCAAAAGACCGTTACTTCAAACAGACGACTTAGAACAACGTCTAGAAACGCTTAAAGAAGAACGAGAGCCATTCTACGAAGAACTCGCTGACGTTAGTTTTGAAACGGATAAATTAACCGTTAAAGCGGTGGCGAATAATATAATAAAATATATTTATGGCGAAGTCTGAGATTTTAAACAGGCTTGAAGTTCGGCTAGCAGAACGAACGTATCCAATATATATTGGCAGCGGGCTTTTATCAGACCATCATTGGCTAAAGTTGCATTTAAAAGCCAATCAATTGCTGATCGTTACGAACGATACCATTGCTCCAATTTATCTTGATCAGCTGACCAAAACATTACGTTCGATTCAGTACAATGTAGTTATTTTACCGGATGGTGAGCAATATAAGAATCATCAAAGTCTCGAGCTGATTTATAACGCTCTGATTCACAATCAACATCATCGTGATACCACCTTACTTGCATTAGGAGGGGGGGTAATCGGGGACATAACAGGGTTTGCGGCTTCTACTTATCAACGTGGAGTCCGATTTATCCAAATCCCAACCACACTTCTGGCTCAGGTTGATGCGTCAGTGGGTGGAAAAACTGCCATCAATCATTCCCAAGGTAAAAACATGATTGGTAGTTTTTATCAGCCTCATGCTGTGATCATGGATTTAGAGACATTATCTACCTTGCCAGATCGAGAGTTTTGTGCGGGAATGGCCGAAGTAATCAAACATGGATTGCTTGCAGGTGGTGAATTTCTAGCGCAGGTGGAATCTTTTTTAAAACAAAACGCTAGAACTAATTTAAATACGCTTGCTGAACTCATTGCGGGTTGTTGCTTGATTAAAACAAAATTGGTTGAGAAAGATGAGCATGAAATGGGGCAGCGTGCATTACTAAATCTCGGTCATACGTTTGCGCATGCTTTGGAAGCCTATACTCACTATCAAACTTGGCGTCATGGCGAAGCCGTTGGAATTGGGCTTTATTGCGCCGCTTTATTATCCAATAAAATGAATCTTTTGAGCGATTCAGAGGTTCAATTTATAGACGAGTTGTTAACCCTAGCCAATTTACCTAGAAGAATCCCAAAAGAGATTGATTTAAACCGTTTACGTGATCTAATGTTTAATGATAAAAAAGTGAAAGACAACGCGTTGCGTTTTGTAGTTATCAAGTCGCTTGGCCAATGTTATCTTGAATCTGGCGTACCTAATTCTGTGCTTATGGACACATTAATGAATGCTGTTAAAGGAGATCAATAAAATGAGTGATGGAGCCATCGAGGTTAAACACGATCTAAACAAAATGTACCAGCCTGCAAGCTGGCTGGCTAAAATGGAGTTCATTAATCAGATTGTCCTTGGCACAAACGTATTAATTTCTGTACTAGGTGAACAAGGCAATGGTAAAACATCCTTTGCTGTGCTCTTGCAAACGCATCTAGATCCTCAAATTCAATGCCATTATTTTGTCGTGGATCCGTTATTTGATGAAGCGGATTTTATGCGTAAGATTAGCGCCAAACTTAATCTTCGGGGCAAGGATACGTTTGAGGAATTTATTGACGTCTGTCAGACGAATCAATCACATACCTTGCTCATCATCGATGATGCTCACCATTTGCCAGAGTGTTTTATCGAAAAGCTTTTGAACCCTTTGCAGCAGCAAGGATCCCACGGTTATTTCCATGTTTGTTTTGTGGCGAATCAATCATTTTTGAAAGTGTTGAATCAATTTGAACAGCAAGACTATAAAGAAATGATTCATACTATTGAACTAGGGCATTTAAACGAAAAAGAAACAAAGGATTATGTTCTTCACCGCTTTATAACTCAACCTGAGTTTATTCCTGAAGAGCGTACAAAACAATTTTATCAGTATACCGATGGCAGCATCTTAGGAATTAATACCCAAATGGCAAGTTTTTTTAATTTAGGTCAGGCCGCGGTACCTGGCGCTGCGCAGCAAAGTAAAAAACATTATCAGCGTTTATCTTTGATAGCGGGTGCCGTTGTGGTGGCTCTTGGTTTGGCATTTACACTAAAACCCTCTGAATCTGGACTAAATCCTTCGTCTCAAGTGGTCGTGGAGCTTGAAAAACCCACAAAAGATAGCCTTATCGCTTCTAAAACAGACGATGAACCCTTTTTTATGAGCAGCATTCCGTCTTATGATCTGGCAGCCGTACGTCAATTTTTACAGCCTATTGAATTAAGACGTGCTGAGCTTGTCGTGAATAATGAAGATGATGATTCACTCAATGATTCCCTCGTTGTGATGGATAAAGTCGTTGTGGTTCCTAAAATCATTCACAAAAGCAAATCTGCAGACGAGATGCCTCTTGAGCAAGCAGAAGAATCTGACCTAAACAGCGGAGTTGACCTTAAGATAGCCAAGCAGGAAGTTAAACCTTCCAAACCCCAAATAGCCAAAATAGCGAAACAATCATCTAAAGGGGTCTACACCATTCAGTTAATAGCAAGTCATAGTCGTTCTGAATTAGAACGCTTTGCAATCCTTCATCATATCAAAGACAAAGCCCATATTCATAAATCAAAGAAACAAGGTAAAAATTGGTATGTATTAACCATGGGGGGTTATAAAGACCACGATGGGGCAAAACACGCCATTGCAGAGCTTCCGCAGGATTTAGCAAAGTTTAAACCATGGGTACGGAAAGTCGATCATTTACAATCGTTAGGATAACCTTGAGCATGGATCAGATATCAGGTGTTAGCATTCCCGACACCTGATCCCTAACACCTGAATGTGCTTTTGACCAAGTTTTATAGCCAACTATGGCCATGGCCATATAAAGCATCATCAAAACCGTATGAAAAGGCAGTTGTTTGTGCCAATAAAGAACAGCGTAAATCGCATCAGTGACGAGCCAGAATATCCAAGTTGAAAGAACCTTATGACACATTAATAACTGAGCCGCTAAACTCATCGAAGTCGTGAAGGCATCCAGTCCTGGAATCGTTGAATTAGTGACGTTGATGAGTAATAACAGAATCAATGCGAAACCGGTCCCTGTCCCTATTAATAAGTAAACCCAAGATCTGAGCGATAATCGAATGATTGCTTTAGTCGCTGATTTAGCATTTACTTCACTCAATGACCAGCAATACCAACCATAAGCCGCGCTGGCAAAATAAAAACATTCCAGGGCCATATCAGCATAGATACCATGGGTAAAGTAAAGCCAAGCATTAAAGAGGGTGGCTATGAGGCTAATCGACCACGCCTTTTTATTTTGTTGGATAAAAAAATAAGTTGCGATCAGTGAAACAATAGCGCCGGTTAAATCATAAATCATTAAATACTTCCTACGACGGCATTACCCGTACAGGTTCTATGGGTATAGTCTCAGCCACCGAGTTTGCTCATTATGAGTATTTTGGTAGCACCCCATTTACTATTATAAATGATTAGCCCGCCACTGGGAAATTATTAATTTTTCTGCTAGTCTTTGATTCATAGAGCATTCTCAAGGAGAGAAACATGTATAAGAAGGTATTGTTTGCTACCGATTTTGATGAGGTCGGGGTTAATGCAGCACATAAGGCCAAAAAAATAGCAGAAGAAAATGGTGCGGAATTGATTCTTGTGCATGTGGTTGAACCAATACCTGCGTATGCCTATCCTGGATTTGCGGGTTTTGCCGAAGTTGAAGTTTCAATACGTGAGCAAGCCGAGAAAGAGCTAAACGCGTTAGGAGATCAACTCAAGGTTGATAACAACCATCGCTATTTAGAGTTTGGCTCCACTAAAAACGAAGTGTTGCGTGTCGCTGAAGAAAATAAAGTGGATCTTATTGTCACTGGCAGCCATGGTAAGCATGGACTCGCCCTTTTACTCGGATCAACTGCTAACGCAATTCTGCATGGTGCCAACTGTGATGTCCTAGTGGTTCGTCCTCCACAGGATAAAAAAGATTAGGTCTTGATAGTAAAGGCAAAATAATGGATAGCATTAAAGTCGCATTTTGAAGTTTCTTGGATATAAAAATGGGATTATGCTGCCTTCCTTGGCGCCGATTACAAGAAGCGCTGACCGCCCGAAGGTATCCTCCACATCCTCGAACGGAAACAACTCAAAAGACTGAACACGAGATCGTCGCGACTAAGTCGTCCAGTCGTTTTTGGTAATCGTTCAGGTGTTTTCTTCGGAGTAGCTTATGAAAATAATTACCTCTCTGCTCTTGGTTGCAGCATTTCTTGCGGTTCCGTTTGTCGGTTTCGCGCAGAAGACCGGGCGTCCCAGGGGGCTTCAGCTTCAGTCGCCTCAGAACCCACGGATCGGATTCGTCATACACGGTGGAGCCGGCGTCATACCCAGAGGTAGACTTACCTTCAAACAGGAAAAAGCATATAGGGCGAAGCTTGAAGAAGCCGTTCTCGGCGGGTACAACGCCCTGAAAGAGGGTAAGACAGGACTGGATGCGGTCGAGATAGCGATCCGGATCCTCGAGGATTCGCCGCTTTTCAACGCGGGCAAGGGAGCAGTATTTACTGCCGACGGCAAAAACGAGCTCGAGGCGTCGATAATGGACGGCAAATCGCTGAATGCAGGCGCTGTTGCAGGGCTTCATCGCGTGAAAAACCCCATCACGCTTGCGCGTGCGGTGATGGATAGGTCGCCGCACGTGATGATGATCGGCGAGGGTGCAGAACGATTCGCCGAAGAAATGAAGATCGAATTGGTAACCCCGAAGTACTACTTCACCCAAAGACGATGGGACTCGCTTCAGAAGATCATTGAGGCAGAACAGGATAAGAAGAAAAAAGACAGCGCAGCTTTTTCTACCGAACAGGATCTCCCCGAGAATAGATTTGGCACAGTGGGCGCCGTCGCGCTCGACAAGGACGGAAATCTCGCGGCGGGGACCTCGACAGGAGGAATGACCTACAAGAAATACGGACGCGTCGGCGACGTGCCCGTGATTGGGGCCGGAACCTACGCTGACAATGCGACGTGCGCGGTATCAGCGACCGGCTGGGGCGAGTTCTTCATACGCCTCACTGTCGCAAGAGATATTGCAGCACTTATGGAATACCGTGCGCTTTCTGTTCAGCAGGCGGCGGACGCAGTCATCCAACAAAAGCTGCAGAAGGCGGGGGGCGGCGGAGGGGTGATCGCGATCGACAAGTTCGGGAACATAGGAATCTCGTTCAATTCCGAGGGGATGTACCGCGCTTACATAGACAAGGAAGGCAAGCCGGTTGTCGAAATCTACAAAGATTAAGAACAGCGATGTTAGGTTCAGATGCAGCATAAGCCTATTTTATAGCCAAAATACTTCAAAATGCGACTCTCGGGATGATGCTTGTTTCGTCCAAGCAGATCGCGATAGAGCAGGCTTTTACTCGTTTTTTATCAACGTTTGGGCAAAAAAATTATATCGTCTAAAATATCGCATTTTGAAGTATCTTGGGTATAATTATTTTTTTTGCTTAGTAAAAATCAGTTCATATGCAATTACTACGAGGGAGTGGCCCATTTAGTGAGCTTAGTGCCGGATCGGTGGCTACAATCGGTAATTTTGATGGTGTCCATGTTGGTCACCAGGCCCTGATCCAAGCAGGGCGGCAACAAGCGGAAGTCTTAACGTTGCCGTTACTGGTGATATTATTTGAACCACAGCCGAGCGAATACTTCCATCCCTCAAACCCACCTGCGCGGTTATCGAGTTTAAGAGAAAAAATCATTGGACTTAAACAGCTAGGGGTCGATTTTGTCTATTGTATGACCTTTAATAAAACGCTTGCGGTCATGGAGCCTCAGGTGTTTGTTCAGCAGTTTCTCTTATCGTTATTGAATGTAAAATTATTAATGGTAGGGCAAGATTTTCGTTTTGGTAAACACCGTGAAGGAGATGCTGAGTTATTAAACCTACTGTTTCAAGCTCAAGAGCGGTCGGTTCGTTTTTTTTCTGATTTTCAGGTGTTTGAAGAACGCGTAAGCTCCACTAAAATCAGAGCCGCACTTAAAGCCGATCAGTTAATGCTGGCTAGCAAACTGCTAGGTAGAAACTACAGCATGTGTGGGCGCGTCATGAAAGGCGACCAACGAGGGCGTCAGTGGGGTATTCCGACGGCAAACTTTAATTTAACGCGAAAAAAACTCCCAATTCGTGGAGTTTATTTCGTTCATGTGTTAAGAAATGGTACACTGTTAAATGGCGTGGCCAACATTGGTTGTAGACCGACGGTCGATGGTAGTAAAAATATCCTGGAAGTCCATATACTAGATTTTAATCAATCCTTGTATGGTGAATTGTTAGAGGTTGTATTTCTTCAGAAGTTACGAGATGAGCAACGATTCTCATCGCTTGATGATTTAATAGCAACGATAAAAGCGGATATTGAAGCGGCGATTCACTATTTTAATACATAGACTTATCTTATAGAGTAGAGCTCATGGCAGAATATAAAGACACTTTAAATTTACCCAATACCTTATTTCCTATGAAAGCGAGCCTCGCACAGCGAGAGCCAAGCATGTTGTCAGAGTGGGAAGCCAAAGCGGTCTATGAAAAGATTCGCAACGCGCGTGCTGGTCAAAAACGATTTATTTTGCATGATGGCCCCCCATACGCCAACGGCCATCTTCACTGTGGACATGCTTTAAATAAAATTCTTAAAGACATCATTATCAAGTCGAAAACGTTCAGCGGTTATGACGCACCCTATGTTCCAGGATGGGATTGCCATGGTCTTCCTATTGAATTAAATGTTGAGAAGAAAGTGGGTAAAGCGGGTTTAAAACTTTCTGTGAGTGAATTTCGACAAAAGTGTCGAGAGTATGCGGCGACTCAAATCGATATACAACGCGAAGAATTCAAACGCTTAGGGATATTTGGCGAGTGGAATAACCCATACATCACGATGAGCTTTGCGAATGAGGCCAATATCGTTCGAGCGTTGGCTAAAATTGTGGCGAACGGTCATTTACAACAAGGGTTTAAGCCTGTTCACTGGTGTTTAGATTGTGGTTCTGCATTGGCTGAAGCCGAAGTGGATTATGAAGACAAAACATCGCCCTCTATTGATGTGGCTTTTTTTGCAATGAAACCCAACGAATTTCTAGATAAAGTAGAACGTGGGTTGCCAGAAAAAAATGTGATTGTACCAATTTGGACCACGACGCCCTGGACATTGCCCGCAAATGAAGCCGTAAGTTTACATCCCGAGTTGGAATATGCCTTGATTGATTCAGGCAATCAATATTTTATTGTAGCCAACGAATTGGCTGAGTCGGTTATGGGACGGTTAGGCATTGAAAAATTTACCATTCTAGGACGTGTTCAAGGCCGTGCGTTTGATCGCTTGTCGCTGCACCATCCCTTTTATAATAAAGAAGTGCCGGTGGTTCTTGCCGAGCATGTCACCACCGAATCAGGAACGGGATGTGTGCATACAGCACCAGCTCATGGTCCTGACGATTACTTAGTTGGCCAAGCCTATGATTTACCTTTGATAAACCCCGTCATGGCCAATGGTTGTTATAGCGACGATGTGCCTCTGTTTGCGGGTAGGCATGTCTATAAAGCAAATGGAGAAATTATCCAGGTGTTACGCGACAAAGGCGTATTGCTGCATGAAGAGATGGTTCATCACAGCTACCCTCATTGCTGGCGTCATAAAACCCCAGTAATTTTTAGAGCAACGCCACAGTGGTTTATTTCGATGGATAAAAATGGGCTACGAGACAACATATTGTCGCAGCTTGATAAAGCGAAATGGGTTCCTGACTGGGGCCAAGCTCGCATTCGTCTCATGGTAGAGAATAGACCCGACTGGTGTGTTTCTAGGCAAAGAGCCTGGGGAACGCCTATCCCTTTATTGGTCCATAAATCAACTCGCCAATTGCATCCGGATACGGTTTCATTAATGGAGCAAGTGGCTGGAAGGATTGAACAGGAAGGGATAGACGCTTGGTTTAATCTTGCGGTTGAAGAGTTGCTCGGTGAGGAAGCGGAGGCTTACGAAAAAGTTACCGATACGCTGGATGTTTGGTTTGATTCGGGAGTGACGCATTATACCGTGCTTCAGAAAGGCCACGAACTTGGTTTTCCGGCGGATGTGTATTTTGAGGGGTCGGATCAGCATCGTGGTTGGTTTAACTCTTCCTTGACGACCTCTGTTGCAATGTACGGAGAACCTCCCTACAAAACAGTATTAACTCACGGTTATACGGTAGATGCCGAAGGTAAAAAATTATCAAAATCCAAAGGCAACTATGTGGCGCTTGATAAGCTGATTAGCCAGCATGGCGCTGATATCTTGCGTCTATGGGTAGCGTCAACAGATTATCGCAATGAAGTGAGTATTTCAGAGGAAATTCTTAAGCGCAATGCCGATGCCTATCGTCGTATTCGCAATACAGCACGCTTTTTGTTATCCAATTTATTTGATTTCGTTCCTGAACGAAATTCAGTGGCTGTTGAAAAGATGGTTGAACTGGATCAGTGGGCCATTGCACGCTGCCAGCAATTGCAAGACGAAATACTTAAGGCTTATGAGCAATATCAATTCCATGTGATTTATCAAAAAATTCATAACTTTTGTGCGGTGGATATGGGCAGTTTTTATTTGGACATTATTAAAGATCGTCAATACACGACACCTGAAAACAGCGTTGCTCGCCGTTCATGCCAAACGGCGATGTATCATATTATTCAGGCATTAACCCGTTGGCTAGCTCCGATTTTATCATTTACTGCCGAAGAAATTTGGCAATACATTCCAGGGATGCGCAAGGAATCCATTTTCCTAGAAACCTGGTACGATGCTTGGCCTAAATTAGATCCTATCGACATGAAGGATTGGCAACGGTTACAGGCAATCAGAGATGAAGTAAATAAAGCCCTTGAGTCAAAGCGTAAGGAAGGGGGGCTCGGTTCAGCACTGGGTGCAGAAGTGACGTTGTATGCCGATGAGCCATCGTTTAATTTACTCAATCGTCTTGGAGATGAATTACGCTTTCTTTTGATTACCTCAGGCGCTAAGGTTTTGCCCCTTAGCGAAACACCATCCGAAGTGCTGGCGAGTCAGGAGCTTGGCGTTGCCATTTCGGTTAAAGCAAGCGAGCATGAAAAATGCGCACGCTGTTGGCATCGACGTTCGGATGTTGGCGAAGACCCTCATTATCCTGATCTTTGTGTACGGTGTGTGGGCAATATAAGTGGCATGGACGAAGTGAGACAATTTGCATGAAAAAGTGGGCATGGTTTTTGGTGAGTTTGGTGGTTGTTTTCTTTGACCAACTCAGTAAATATTGGGCAACAACCCATTTGTCGCCTTATGAGCCCCATCCACTCTTTCCTATGATTAATTTTACCTTAGCTTACAACACGGGGGCAGCGTTTAGTTTTTTAAGCGGCGCTGGCGGATGGCATCAATGGTTTTTTTTCGGGTTTAGCCTGGTGATGAGTTTAGTATTGATCGTTTGGATCATTAGAACCGCCCCGTCTTCGTATTTATTATTGCTGGCATTAAGTCTTATTTTAGGGGGGGCGCTAGGAAATTTGGTGGATCGCTTTACTTTGGGGCATGTGGTTGATTTTATTGACGTTTATTATAAGTCCTATCATTGGCCAGTCTTTAATTTAGCAGACAGTGCCATTTGTCTAGGTGCCATCATTTTATTGTATGATTTAGTTAAGCACCCAGAGAAATAACTGCCATTAGCTAAACCGCAATCAATCGGTTTCCGGTATGGCTGAATGAGGTTCCTAAGCTACTTCTAAAGTAGGTAATTGTTTGACGTCTGGATTTAATACGCTCACTGCAGCAACGGATGGTAACGTTAAGAAGTGCTCGACTTCTTCCCATTCTACCTCTGCTGGAAATAGTCGCAGTAAGGGAATGCTCTTATTTAATAACGTGCAAAAATTTAAATTGGCAGGATAAGGTCGCACATGCTGGCATCCCAAGGATAGAGCTTCCATAGCTTCGGATAAGGTGGCAATGCCGGGTATATAATTAATGGAATAAATGTTAGCGGTTTGTGCGATAGCGGGTAAAAAACCAGGGCTTGTTACAAAATGCGCTCCCGCTTGGTAGCACCGCTCGAGTTGTTCAGTATTTATAATATTGCCCGCACCAATGCGAAGATGGGGAAAGTCGCCAATTACACCGCTTAATATGGCAGGATCCGTGCTGTTAATTTCAACCACCGAGTACCCTGATTTTGATATTGTCCGCAGCTTCTCATATAAATGAGAGTCAATATCCAGCGTAATAATGATGGATTGATTATCAATGAGCTTATCCATTTTCATCATTCACAAAGTAGTTACAGTCCTGACATCTTAGAAGACTTAAAGGTCAATGGCAAGGTTAATAATTTCATGCCGACCAAAAAATTACTGAACTGATACGTGCCCGTACCTTTGTCCAGTTTTAGAGGATGACAACATTAACGATGGGCTTGAATCAGCCCATCGAATTCTCCAAAGGGTGCAAAATAAACAATAGGCTCAGACTCGATTACTACCTCATTCTGGGGCCTGATGTAGGTGTGGGCACAGGAGGTTCTGCAGGACGACTCATATTAGATCCACGTTGAGCCTGGGCATTTGTCCTATTGTTGTGAATTTCTTCATGTAAACGTTGGTGTTGAGTTTCTAAGCGAGTTCTTTTGGTTGTACTTTCGTTGAGATCCCTCTGAGCATCAGTTCTTAGAGTTTCATGACGTTCTTGAACCATATGAGTCAAGCGTTGAAAGCTGGATTTTTTTTGATGAAATAGTTCCTGTGCATCGGCCTTATCAGTGGCTGACATGCTCGAAAAATTTTGATCTGGTTTTAATAGGTAATATTTACCTTGGTCGGCTACAAGGCGATCCGCTGAATCTTTATTAATTACAAATTTTGCCTTATCAAATGAATGCACCTGATTGCAATGTTCATCCAATAACACTTTTTTTCCTTCAACAACATCGCTCATATCTTTAAGCGCTTCTTCTTTTAATTGTAACTTATCTAATTCTTTCTTAGATTCGTTAACCATCTTTAAATTCGCTGGATTAGAGTCTTCAGCGTATGCGTTTACGTGATCAATATAATCATTATTTTTCTTTTCTAATTGTTCTGTAACCGCTTTAATTTCTTCAGAAAGACTTTGAGTGATGTTAGTATTCTCTTCAGGAGTTAACTGATTAATCTCTTTATTATTAAAAATACGGCTCTTGGCTTCTGTTTCAACTGCTTGAACCGTCCCAGCATATTCCTGATGTACGGTTTCAATATCTTGAATTTTTTGTTCTAAGTGTTTAATTTTATTATCGACTTGAGCGAGCTCTGTTCGATTATTGGTAATGCGATCCACTAGCGTCTCACCCCTAGGTTCTTCGTTATTGGCCAGAGCCTCGTGTTCAAGAATTTCTTTTTCAGAATGCAAGTGTTTTTCAAGTTGTTCTTCAACGTATTGCATTAACTCTTTTGCATGGGCATCGTTCTTGGCAGCAAAATAAACCATTATGGCGACAGCAATTCGCTGTTTGAGTCTTTGTTCTTCTTGCAGTTGAAATTGATTGTATTCTTCTAGGGCTGCGATTTGAGCTAACTCTTCTCCTATATGTTCCAGCGCGCTTTCACCAGCGGGTGTTTTTAAAAAGGTAATCAAATCATTCGGGGTTTTAAATCCGAAGCGACCAATGTCAATTTCAGATTGTCTAAATACCTCGTTCAGTCGCTTAGAATCTAATGTAACCTTTTGTTTATTTTTTGTATTTAATTCTAAAGAGGTGCTTTGTATTTGCTGTAGCGCATCTTGATGAGCGTTCTTTGGGGGTCTAAGAAAAACTTTAGTTGCCATGGTTCGATCGCCTTATTTGATTAATAATTAAATTATACGTGCAAAAACAAAACTGAACAAGTGCATCAAATGACAATGGGGAAGCAGTTAAACTCCCCTAAACGCCGAATCCGAGATCATTACCAGCATTGGCTCGCCGTGCCTGTTGGCGTACCCGCGGGGCCTGTGGTAATGCCTTTTACACCTAAATGATTCAGTGTTAAAGACTGGCATAGGGTGTCTGAAGTCGCTTGAGTTCCAGTAGGGGTCGCTCGCAAAGTAAACGTAGTCGCCGTGGCAGTAGGGATGCTCAAAACATACCAGCCTTCAGGACTGGTGGCGCTCGAGAGCACGTCGGTTGCCGCCCCGGTTCCGATGGTGGCCGTTTGATAGGTATGGCGCTCAGAATAATAACGTTCCATGCGACTGGCAAGGTTTAATAAAGCCGACTGCCCATCGGCTCGATGCGCACGATTGATATATTCCCGGTAACTCGGATAAGCAACACTCACGAGAATACCAACAACAATCATCACCACTAACAATTCTATAAGTGAAAAGCCTAGTTTCAACTTTAATCCTTCATTTAATAATTTATATCATCAGTTTCTTTATATAAGTATAGCCATAAACCAGGCTGATCATTATTGCTGATGCTATCGTGATCTCTAAGCCTATGCTAAAATGGCGCGAAAATAAACAAGGCATTTTACGATGACAACATATTGTGGATACATTGCATTGGTTGGGCGACCCAATGTTGGTAAATCAACGCTTCTTAATCGCATTCTAGAGCAAAAGCTCAGCATTACTTCTAGAAAGCCTCAAACAACTCGGCATAGTATTCTTGGCATACGGACCGAGGGAAATTATCAGTTTGTCTATGTAGATACACCGGGCATTCATCAAGGCCAAAAAAAGACCATTAATCGAATGATGAATAAAACAGCCATCAGCGTTCTTCGCGATGTGGATGCAATCGTGTTTTTGATTGATGGGCTGCAGTGGAAAGAAGAGGATGAGTATGTGTTGAGTTTGATTAACCAAACCAACGTTCCTTGTTTTTTAGCGGTAAATAAGGTGGATAAAATTTCCGAAAAAGACAGATTACTTCCCTGGATAAAAAGTCTAAGTGAACGCCATGCTTTTAAAGCGATCATTCCTCTTTCAGCGAAAACAGGAGTAGGGGTGGACGGTTTACAAGAACAACTAAAACAAGCATTGCCGGAAGGGCCATATCTTTTTGCAGAAGACCAATTCACCGATCGTTCGGTAAAATTTTTATGCGCTGAACTCATTCGTGAGAAAATATTTAGATTATGTGGTCAAGAACTGCCGTACTCAACCACCGTAGACATCGAATCGTTTAAAGAAGAAGAGGGGCTGGTACGTATTCATGCCTTGATCTTAGTAGATAAGCCGAATCATAAGCGGATGATCATCGGTGATAAAGGCAGCAAACTTAAAGAAATTGCTACCGCCGCTCGCCGGGATATGGAGCGCCTACTGGATAAAAAAATCTTCCTGCAATGCTGGTGTAAGGTAAAATCTGGCTGGCTGGATGATGAGCGTTTGTTGAAGCATTTAGGCTATGACCATTGAGGCGTTCGAAGCATGGATTTTGCATAAGCGTTGGTCTGGTGATACCAGCGCCCAGGTGAGTTTTTTAACCAGAGAACAGGGTATTGTGAGCGGTCTGTATAAGGGGGCTCGAGCTCGGTCTAAGAACGCCGTATTGCAGCCGTTTACACCGATGTGGGTGGCCGTAAATCGAAGAGGAAATTGGCACTACATTCGTCAGCTTGAGTTGAGGGCGCCTTCACTCCCGCTTGCAGGCGACGCGTTATTTTCAGCGTTGTACATCAATGAATTGGTGTCTTATATCTTGCTTCCTAATGACACCCATCCAAAGCTGTATGACGCCTATGAGTCGGTTTTGTATACGTTAAGCGTCGTGCAGCATCGCCTTGATCTTGAAGTGGCTTTAAGACAATTTGAGCGAGAGCTGTTAAAAGATAGTGGTTATCAACTATCGCTAACTCATGACGCGGAAGAACACCCGATTGCCATACATAAACAATATCAGTTTATTCCGGGCGAAGGATTTCAAATGACTTCAAAGGGTTTTTTAGGCGAGCATCTTCTCGCCCTTGCTGAAAATCGCTTTGAGGATCCTGATGTTTTAAAAGCAGCAAAACGGATTATGCGCCAGGCAATCGATCATGTGTTGGATGGCCGAACATTGAACGCTCGCGCGTTATTTCGATGAAGCTGATTTAAGTTAAATTGGAACAATAAAAAATGACTAAAGATATATTATTGGGTGTCAATATTGATCACATCGCAACGTTACGTCAGGCACGAGGAACTCGTTATCCCGATCCCGTCCAAGCTGCTATTGAAGCAGAAGAAGCGGGAGCGGATGGAATTACCTTGCATATGCGCGAAGATTTACGCCATGTCCAGCCTCGCGATGTAACACTTATCAAAGAAATTCTTCAAACGCGCATGAATTTTGAAATGGCTGTCACCGAAGCGATGTTAACGTTTGCAAAAGAAATTAAACCTGAGCATTGTTGCTTTGTCCCTGAAAAAAGAGAAGAACTAACCACTGAGGGCGGCTTGGATGTGGTCGCTAATTTTAAACAGGTCGTTGCCGGGGTTAAACGCATGCAAGGCATTGGTTCTGAAGTCTCTTTATTTATTGATCCGGATCTAAAACAGATTGATGCGGCCGCAGAAAGTGGCGCTGAGGCGATTGAGCTTCATACGGGATGTTACGCTGATGCCATTACCGAATCAGCTAGATTGCATGAATTTGATAGGATTAGACAAGCGGCAGAATATGCTGCTAAGCTCAATTTAATTGTCAATGCTGGGCATGGGTTACATTATCATAATGTTAAGCTTATTGCTGGCATAAAAGAACTTCACGAATTAAATATAGGCCATGCCATTATTGCACGAGCCTTATTTAGTGGTTTAAAACAAGCTGTAAAAGAGATGCGACAGCTAATGCTCGAAGCTAGGGCTTAATCAAACCGCTTTTACTAATGAGAGCGCGGACTATGAAAGAATCCATTGTGATCCGAATTACCGGGGACTCCGGCGACGGGGTGCAGTTGGTGGGTGAGCAACTCACCATCACTGCAGCGCTTGCCGGTCATGATGTACGAACAATGCCTGATTTCCCGGCTGAAATACGTGCCCCTGCTGGCACCGTTGCGGGGGTGTCTGGGTTTCAGCTTGCTATGGCAGAGCAAGCGATTTTTACAGCGGGTGAGTCTTTAGATGTGTTAGTCGCATTAAACCCGGCTGCGTTAAAAAACTCGCTGCAATTCCTTAATCAGGGTGGATTATTGATTATCAATGAAGATAGCCTTGGTCCTAAAGATTGGGAGAAAGCAGGACTGAATGAGTCCTACTTAAATGAGGCGAAAGAACAGTATCAGGTATTAAGCCTCCCGTTGATTAACCACACATTGAGCGCAGTGGAAGGACTTGAACTGGGTTTAACCCAAGCCAAAAAGGCAAAAAACTTCTATATTTTGGGTGTGGTGTTATGGTTGTTTGATCTCAACCCCGATCATTGTTTGGCATTTATCAAAAAGAAATTTAAAAAAGATCCATTGATCGCCAAGGCTAATGAGAAAACCCTAATGGCTGGCTTTAACTATGCGCTCACACTCGAGTTAAGTCGCCAGGCGTACATGTTAGGCCATATTGAACGAAAACCAGGTGAATATCGTCAGATCACGGGGGTTGAAGCAGTTTCCTTGGCCGTAGCAACCCTGGCCACACATACCCAAACCCCCTTTTTAGTATCCGGCTATCCAATTACACCCGCCTCAGCGATTTTACATGAGTGCGTCAGGTTAAAAGAGTTCGGAGTGCAATTGTTTCAGGCTGAGGACGAAATTGCAGCCATTTGCGCATGCATTGGTGCGGCCTTTGGTGGCGCATTGGCATTAACTTGTACTTCAGGTCCTGGATTGGATTTAAAAAGCGAGAGCCTTGGATTAGCCGTAGTAACTGAACTACCGCTCGTTCTTGTGGATGTTCAGCGAGCAGGCGCTTCAACAGGTCTGCCTACAAAAACCGAACAATCTGATCTCCGCCAAGCGCTATACGGACGGCATGGAGAGGCTCCGCTCCCGGTAATTGCTGCGATATCGCCTTCAGATTGTTTCTTTACTGTTTTAGAAGCGTTTCGAATTGCCATTAAATACATGACTCCTGTGATCGTATTAATGGATGCTTATTTAGCCAATGCCGCGGAACCTTGGGAAATTCCTGATGTTTCTTCCTTACATTTACCGACGCTCTCGTTTAATCGATTCCCTAAGCCCTATCAGCGCGATGACGTGTTAAGTCGTAGTTGGAATAAACCAGGAACACCAGGATTTATTCATCAATTGGGGGGATTAGAAAAGCAAGGTGAAGAAGGCCGAGTCAGTTATGATGCGGATAATCACCAGGCCATGGTACATCTTAGAGCAGAGAAAATTGCCGGAATCGCTCGAGAATATTCGGATGTAATCGTAGAAGGAAAGTCCGATGCGGATGTATTAGTTATAGGGTGGGGAAGCACCTATGGCAGCTTAAAGTCTGCCGTTTCCCAATGTCTGCAGGAAGGGGTTGCGGTGGCACACCTTCAATTACGACATTTAAACCCACTGCCAAACGAGTTAGCGAAACTGGTGTCCCGATATAAACTTGTTCTGGTCGCTGAGCTAAATACTGGTCATTTATGTGAGTTACTGCGAGCGCGTTATCTCATTGATGCTAAAGCAATTAATCAATGTAATGGCCATCCTTTCGCTGCTAGTTTTTTAGTGCAACAAATCAAAAACGCTGTCCATCTCCTGGTAGGTGAATGCTATGAATAATACACCACTCACGCGTAAAGAATTTACAAATGACAATGAGGTTCGCTGGTGTCCGGGTTGTGGTGATTACGCGATACTCGCAGCCTTGCAAAAAGTGTTACCAGAGATAGGCTTACCTCCTGAACAACATGTGTTTGTATCGGGAATTGGGTGTGCTGGCCGCTTGCCTTATTACATGAATACGTATGGCTTGCATACCATTCATGGCCGCGCTACGGCCGTAGCGACTGGATTAAAAGCCATGCACGATGAGTTATGTGTCTGGGTCATTACGGGGGATGGCGATGCGTTGAGTATTGGGGGAAACCATTTAATTCATTGTTTGCGTCGGAACGTCGATATTAATATTCTTTTGATTAATAATCAGGTTTATGGGTTAACGAAAGGGCAGTTTTCTCCTACTTCTCGCAGAGGTCAGGTCACAAAAACATCTCCGCAGGGGGTGAACAGCCAACCAATGAATCCCATCTCATTAGCTTTATCTGCTGGAGCTACCTTTGTGGCACGAGCGGTTGATAAAGACCCGAAACATCTCAGTGAGATCTTAAAACTTGCCTCGGAACATAAAGGGGTCTCGTTTGTAGAAATTTATCAAGACTGCCATATTTTTAATCATGGTGCGTTTGATGCGTTTACTCAGAAAACGCATCGTGCCGAACATACCATCGAACTCAAATCAGGAGAGCCATTGAGTTTCGGTCGTGAGCAGGAGTGGGTTTTGGAATTTGGTCAGGAGCAATGGAAAAAAGTAAAACAGAAAGAAGCGGACGGTTATAGCCATAACCCTGCTAATTTCATCGCCGCAATGCGATTAGCACAGCTATCTTTCCCTGATTTTCCTGTACCACTTGGGGTATATTATCAAGAAACGCGTGATAGTTTTGCTTTTAAACACCAGTTTAAATCGGTTGAGGATCTGCAGGAACTGTATCGGACAAAGGCGAGTTGGAAGCAATAAAAAAACCCGGCTTTAGCCGGGTTTTTTATGCGTTTCGTTATTCGCGGCCTGAAAAAGCGGCTAATAAATTCAGTAAGCTTATAAATAAGTTATAGATTGAAACAAATAACGTCACGGTTGCTGAGATGTAGTTTCTTTCTCCACCATGAATAATTTCACTGGTTTGAAATAGAATCAATCCAGAAGAAATTAGAACAAACGCGGCGGATATAACAAGCTGTAAACCAGGAATGTTAAAGAACAAACCGGCTAATATCGCAAGAAAAGCCACCATAACGGCAACGAATAAGAAGCCGCCTAGATAGCTGAAATCTTTACGAGTGGTAAGCGCATAGCCTGACAAAGCAAAGAAAATGACGCCAGTACCCCCTAAGGCGGTGGCGATAAGTTGCGGGCCATTTGAGAATGCCGCAATATAAGCATTTAACACTGGGCCTAAGGTGTACCCTAAAAAGCCAGTAAATGCAAAGACGCTCAGCAGACCCATAGGGCTATTACGAAGCGCGTGGGTTAAAAACATTAAGCCATAAGCGCCAACAATCATTAATAAAGGATTAACGGGCTTGGCGTTCATAGCAAACGATAAAAAAGCAGTAAACGCGCTAAACATAAAGGTCATGCCAAGCAACAGATAGGTGTTTCGTAATACCTTATTGGTTGCTAAAGCGGATTCCGTTTGGCGGCTTAACACAGATACGTCATTTCGATTCATGTGAAACTCCAGATTATTTATAGTTTATTGTAGCATAAATGGGGACATTCCATTGGCTTTTCAAGTCTAAAGGGTTGCATTCTTACTAGCAAGCCCTATCGGGTTTATTAGCAGGCCAATTTAGACAAAAAAAGGTAAGAAGTTGAAAGCTTCCTTGCACCATATGATTTTGTTCTAAATCATAGTTCATAATCAGTTGATCCGCTAAAAAAAAAGCTAACCAAAACGTGATGCTGACTAGAAACGCGCGTTCGGCTTTTTTGTGCCAGACTGCAGTGGGCTTAATCAGTGAACACGAAGCTTGAAGAAAGAGAAGGGCAATTAAGCTACTCCAGATTATAATTCCAGCGTAAAAAATGGGAGGTAGCCAACTAGGGAGAGAATAAATATTCAGCGACTTTAAAAGAAACGGATAATTTAAATCAGGCGCCCAAGGTTTTGATAACCAATGAATATGGCTTAAAAAACCAGCGATATCCGTCCATGCGGCAATCAGCCACCATAGCGCCCAAAAAATAATAATAATTTTCTTTAAAGATTCCATAGCTTAATCAGCAATAATGCCCTTACAATAGTTAAGGATTAATTTTAGGAATAGTCTATGAGTCATGTAGCTGTAGTGCAAATGATATCATCTTCTGACGTTGATAAGAATTTAAAGGAATTGGAAGGTTTTTTTATTAACGCTCATGAGCTTGGGGCAGAACTTTTGGTGTTACCGGAGAATTTTGCGTTCATGGGGTTAAATGAGCGAGATAAATATGCGGTTGCCGAGGAGGATGGGCACGGTGTCATACAAAATACCGTTAGTAATCTTGCGAAACAGTATGGTCTTTGGGTTATCGCAGGTACCATACCGCTTAGAACAAACTCCGAGCGGTTGAAATCCGCTTGCATCGTATATGATGCAATGGGGATGCAAGTTTCGCGGTACGATAAAATTCATTTGTTTGATGTTCAAATATCTCAAGAGGAATCTCATAAAGAGTCTGCTACGATTGAACCAGGGGAAGCCGTGGTTGTTGTGGACACCCCTGTTGGGAAAGTTGGGCTCAGTGTTTGTTATGATTTACGATTTCCTGAATTATTTCAGCTATTATTATTAAAAGGCGCTCAAATTTTTTCAGTGCCGTCTGCATTTACTGCTATCACCGGTAAAGCCCATTGGGAGGTAATGCTAAGAACGCGGGCGAGTGAGAATTTATGTTACGTGCTAGCCGCCAATCAAGGTGGACGCCACGATAACGGTAGAGAAACCTATGGGCATAGTATGATTGTAGAACCCTGGGGACAGATACTTGGTCTTCACGAACACGGTAAGGGTATGGTTGTAGCGAATATTGACTTAGAACGTCAGAATCAGCTTCGTAAACAATTCCCATGTAATGACCACCACATCTTAAATAAGGTAACGGCATGAAGGTAAACGCTTTATCTATAGCTAAAGATATTCTATTAAAACCCGCTTCGCTAGATGAATCAGGAATTGAACAATTATTAAAGATTCTGAGGGCGAAACGAATTGATGATGCGGATTTATATTTTCAAAGTTGTAGCTATGAATCTTGGTACCTAGAAGATTCAGAAGTTAAAAGTGGGAGTTATTCAATCGATCGCGGCGTTGGGATTCGTGCGGTTAGTGGTGAGAAAACAGGATTCGCCTATTGCGATGATATTATTATGCCTGCCATGGAACGAGCCGCAGATGCCGCACGTTCGATAGCTTTTGGTGGCCAAGCTTCTACTCCTGCGATTCGAATCGCTACCTCGCCTATTACTCGATATTCGAATATTAATCCCATTGATTCCCTGACTAAGCCTGAAAAAATAGCTTTATTGCAATCCATTGATAAAGAAGCTCGCCGCTTAGATCCGCGAGTAAAACAGGTGAATGCTTCATTAAGTGGTGTTTATGAAGTGGTCATGGTGGCTGATATGAACGGTCAAATGATTGCTGATATTAGACCTTTAGTCAGCATTAATGTGAGTGTTATGGTCGAAGAAAACGGTCGTCGTGAATCTGGGCGTTGTGGTGGCGGTGGCCGCGTTGCGCTTTCTTATTTTACTGAAGAAGAACGAGCGCTTGGTTATGCTCGTGAAGCGGTTAGAGAAGCCTTAGTTAATCTGCAAGCAGAAGATGCTCCGGCGGGTTTAATGCCGGTCATCTTAGGGCCGGGCTGGCCGGGAGTTTTACTGCATGAGGCAGTTGGCCATGGCTTAGAAGGCGATTTTAATCGCAAAGGCCTTTCTGCTTTTTCAAATCGTTTGGGAGAACAAGTCGCAGCCAAAGGAGTCACCGTGGTTGATAACGGTACTCTAGAACATCGTAGAGGTTCATTAACCATTGATGATGAAGGAACGCCCTCGCAGTGCACAACCCTTATCGAAGATGGCAAGCTCGTCAACTATATGCAAGATAAACTCAATGCTAAATTAATGAACATGAAATCGACGGGTAACTGTCGAAGAGAGTCCTATGCCCATCTTCCTATGCCACGCATGACCAATACCTATATGCTCGCGGGACAGCATGATCCAAAAGAGATTATTCAGTCGGTTAAAAAAGGACTCTATGCGGTAAACTTCGCAGGAGGACAGGTGGATATAACCTCCGGACAGTTTGTGTTTACAGCGAGTGAAGCGTACCTCATCGAGGATGGTAAAGTCACAAAACCCGTGAAAGGGGCGACTCTTATTGGTAATGGACCTGATGTGATGAAAAAAATCAGCATGATTGGAAATGATTTAAAACTGGATCTTGGTATTGGAGTTTGTGGGAAAGAAGGACAATCAGTCCCGGTTGGGGTCGGACAGCCTACCTTGAAAATAGATGCCTTAACCGTAGGTGGAACTCGATAATAACTTGAGGTAAGGTATTGAAGTATAAACAATTATTGCGTTTTACCGGTTGGTATTTTTTAGCAAATACACTGGTTTTTTGGATCTTGGGCTATAGTTTTTTAAAGTCCATTTTATTACACGACACACTCTATAAAACCATGATTGCCGATTTTTCCAGTGTCATTGGTAAAAGTGTCGTCTTAAGCTTTACGTTGATTAATTACCTCAGTTACATGATGTTGCTGGCTTTTATACCGGCGCTGCTTGTGATCGCTTTGATTGCATTAATTCCTAATCGACGGGTTATCCTGCCTTTTAGCGCGTTAGTCGCGACTATTTCTGTTCTATTTCTTTTGATGGATAGCCAAATTTACTCTATGTTCAAGTTCCATCTAAATGGAACCATTATTCATTTTATTATGAGCACGGATTGGGGAGGCTTGTTTGGTTTTTCCGAGGCGGAAATTTGGGGTTTTATCGGAGTAATTGTTCTGATATTAATCCTGGAATATCTATTAGCAGGTTTAATTTGGAATCAAGTGATTGTGCCTGCTCGCTTCACAGCAGGTCGACTCATTGTTTTAATTTGGTTTGGTGGGATCTGTGTGAGTTACTTCACCTTAACCATGTCCATTGTGCATTATAATAATATCTTCAGCCAACAAATCCCTAATCTGCCTCTGTTCAGTAAACTCTATGCCTACGTTTTTCCTTCATCAGACAGTAAGAGAATGATTTATAACTGGAGCGAGCAGTTTTTTATTCAACCACCATTCTCGAATGAGCCATTAAATTATCCCCAAAAAGCCTTGCGCTGCAAAAAGCCAAAGCACCCAACCAATATTATTTTGATTATGGCTGATGCACTTCGTTTTGATACGGTCAATCGTCAAGTGATGCCGCATGTAAGTCAATTTGCGGAACAACGTTGGCAATTTCAAAATAATTTGAGCGGAGGAAACTCAACCCAAGCCGGACTATTTTCGCTCTTTTATAGCTTGCCTAGTAGCTATTGGACTGCGGCTAAAACGGAAAGAAAGGCTCCTGTGTTAATGGATGTGCTTAGAGAAAATAATTACGACATTAAAGTGATTTGGAGTTCATTTATTACTCCTCCCGCGTTTGATCAAACCATTTATTTGAATGTGCCTGATCTGAATGTAGGTGGGGCTTTGGGTAATGATACGGCTGAAAAAGATAAAAACACGACGGATGAAGCACTACGCTATCTCTCCAATGCCAGGCCACAACAGCCATTTTTTATGCATCTGTTCTATGATGCCACCCATAGCTACTGCCGCAAGCAAACGTATTCCAAACCGTTTCAACCAGCTAAAGAAAATTGCCTAAGATTTGGTATTTCGGATGAATTGGAGCCGTTACCTTATTACAACCGCTACTTGAATGCGGCCCATTTTTTGGATGCTGAAATTCATCGTTTACTGGTTTATTTACAGCAAAATGGTTATTATGAAAACAGTATTGTTATTATCACATCAGACCATGGCGAGGAATTTAATGATAATCAACAAAATTACTGGGGGCATAGTGGAAACTATACCCAAACCCAGGTGCATACCCCAATGATTGTTCATTGGCCTGGCGCAATTCCCCAACGATTCAACCATCGAACAAGTGGGTATGATTTGGTTCCGACGTTACTACAAGGGTTATTTTCTTGCGAAAATCCGATTTCAGATTATAGTATTGGTCAACATTTATTAAACAAACATAACCGCGATTCGTTTATCTTAGCGGGAAGTTATGTCAATATGGGAATTATTGAATCAGATCGGTTGACGACACTCGAGGCATCGGGCCATATTAAAATCACCAATCCTAAAGCCAAAGTAGATGAACAAGCGATCCCCAGAACGCATATTATTCATCAAGCGTTAAATTTAATGAGGACTTATTACAAAAAATAGGGCATTTCAGGAGAATAACGATGAAAGGAAGCTCCGTTGTTGATATTTTGTTAAATCATGAAAAAGAACATGCTGATCGCATCTATTTAAGACAACCACGTCACGGCAAGTGGCATGAGTATTCCTGGGAAAAGACTTTAAAGCAGGCTAGGCAAGTCGCTCAATTTCTCAAACAAATAGGGCTAAAGAAAGGCGCACACGTCTCGATTTTTTCTAAAAATTGCGCGGAATGGTTTATCACCGATTTTGGCATTACTTTAGCTGGCATGGTTAATGTTCCTTTGTTTGCTAATCAGCACGAAGAAAGCATTGAGTACGTTTTGGATCATGCCGAAGTTAAGTTGGTGTTTCTGGGTAAACTCGATAATCACAATGAAGTACGGCAATACATTCCAAACGATTTGATGACGGTTGCGTTTGATTATCATCCCGATATGGACGCTCAGTATCGCTGGGTTGATGTGTTAGGCTGTGAACCCTTAAAGGAAGTCAAAAAACCCGCGCCTGAAGATACCTATACTATTATTTATTCCTCCGGAACCTCAGGAAAACCCAAAGGCGCTGTTTATACGCACCAGGCCATTGCGAACTATTTGGCTATTTTTCCAGAAGACATCAATCGACTCGCACCATTAGATCATTATCATTTATTATCCTATTTACCTTTGGCACATGTCTATGAGCGCTCTGCAATCCAATTGGGTAGTATTGCTATTTCAAGCGATGTTTCTTTTGTGCAAAGCTTGGATACCTTCGCTGAGAATCTCCGGGAAGTCGAACCTTCATTATTTGCAGCCGTTCCGCGAATTTGGGGCGTATTTCAGAATAAAATTGAAGAAAAAATTTCTTCAGGTTTGCCGCATGTGTTATTGCAAATTCCATTTCTTTCAAAATTAGTGAAGCACAAGGTTAAACAGCAGCTTGGTTTGAGTCGAAGCGAAGGAAACATTTCTGGTGCGGCGCATTTACCGCTATCGATTTATAATTTTTTTGATAACTTAGATATTCCAATATTAGAAGGCTATGGCCAGACGGAAAATTTTGCTTATGCAACGTTATCTTTACCCGAAGAACGCAGGCCAGGTTATGTTGGAACCCCAAGACTAAACGTAGAAATTAAAAAGGGTAAGGACGATGAGCTGTTGATGCGCTGCCCTTGCTTGATGAAAGAATTTTATAAAAGCCCTGAGCAAACAGCAGAAGCATTCACTGAAGATGGGTGGTTGAGGACGGGTGATATCGTTGAAATTGATGAACAACAGCGCGTTAAAATTTTAGGCCGATTGTCGGAAAATTTTAAAAATCAAAAAGGTGAATTCATCGCGCCTACTCCAATAGAAAAAGCGTTTTCCGATAATAATCACATTGAGCATCTCTGCCTTGTTGGCAAAGAGTTGCCCAGTAATGTGATGGTGGTATGTTTGACTGAAGAAGCACGCAAAAAGCCTGAAAATGAAGTCCGTGAGCGACTTAGGAAAACGTTAAAATCAGTGAACCAGGACTTAAAAGGATATGAAAAAATTAGTCATGTGCTCGTCGTTAAGGATACTTGGAACGTCGAGAATAACTTTTTAACGCCCACCTTAAAAGTTAAGCGGCGAGAGGTTGAATCGGAATATGAGAAAGAGATTCAAAACGTGATTGAGCAGTCTGATACTATCGTTTGGGAATAGATTTGTCCGCTGAACTTCAAAGGCATTAGGATTGATTTGAAAGTTTCGTTAAAAGCGCTTTTATTTCATGGATGCGTTCTTCATGGGTGGTGCTATCGAGGTTGAATTTTAAGCGGTTCGGCCCTTCCATCTGATAGCGGGTGGCGTGGACTTGGATCAATTTAATTAAGACACCGGCATCAATGTTAGGCTGATCGTTAAATTCAAGCTTACCGCTTTGCCCTGGGGCTTGAATTCGAGTTACGCCAAGCTCATTGGCTAGTAATTTTAATTCGGTAATCAAAAATAAATGCTTGATTTGCGGGGGTAGCAGGCCGAAACGGTCAATCATTTCAATTTGTAACTCGCGCAATTGTTCTTTGTCTTTCGCATTGGCGATGCGTTTGTACATGATTAATCGGGTATGAATATCGCCAATATAATCCTCTGGAATAATGGCGCTTATTCTTAAATCGATTTCAGCACCCTGATGAAGCGGAGCAGATAACTCGGGGGTTTTTCCTTCTTTTAAATCCTCCACGGCTTTATCCAGCATTTCCATGAACAAATTAAAACCAATGGCTTGCATATTCCCGCTTTGCTCTTCGCCAAGCAGCTCTCCGGCACCGCGAATTTCTAAATCATGCGTGGCTAAGGTAAATCCTGCTCCTAAATCTTCAAGCGATACAATGGCTTCAAGGCGTTTTACGGCATCTGGCGTTAAAAGCTCTTTGGAGGGGGTTAATAAATAAGCATAAGCTTGATGGTGCGATCGCCCAACACGTCCTCGTAATTGATGAAGTTGTGCAAGTCCAAATTTATCGGCACGATCAATGATGATGGTATTGGCGGTAGGGATATCAATACCAGTCTCAATAATTGTTGTACACACTAACACATTAAAACGATGGTGGTAAAAGTCCGACATGATGCGTTCTAATTCGCGCTCACGCATTTGTCCATGGGCCGTATGGATTTTTGCTTCGGGTACGAGCGTTTCTAGCTCTTGCCGAATCCTGTCAATCGTTTGAATATTGTTATGTAAGAAAAAGACCTGGCCGCCACGTAAAATTTCTCGCAAAATCGCTTCGCGAAGAATGCTGTCGTTGCGTTCTTGCCAAAAGGTTTTAATCGCCAATCGTTTTGCCGGCGGTGTGGATATCAGCGAAATATCTCGAATTCCAGCCATGGCCATGTTTAGCGTTCGTGGAATTGGTGTTGCCGTCATAGATAAAATATCTACGTTCGTCCGTAATGATTTAATATGTTCTTTTTGTTTCACACCAAAACGATGTTCTTCATCAATAATCAACAAGCCTAAATTACGAAACTCAATGTCTTTTTGAAAGAGTTTATGGGTACCGATGACGATATCAATTTGGCCATTTTTAAGATTGGCGATTACTTTTTCCGCTTCTTTTCCACTGCGAAAACGGGATAAGAGTTCAATGTTCATGGGGAATTCAGCGAAGCGATCTCTAAAATTCTCAAAGTGCTGACCTGCCAGCAACGTGGTTGGAACAAGCACGCATACCTGCTTCCCATTTTGAACGGCTAGAAAGGCGGCGCGCATGGCGACTTCCGTTTTACCAAAGCCTACATCACCACAGATTAAACGATCCATTGGTCGCGGTGATTGCATGTCTTGAATGATTTGTTGAATGGCAAGCGTTTGATCAGGAGTTTCCGTAAACGGGAATCCACTCGCAAATCGTTGATAATCATTGGGAGAATAGTCATAGACAAAGCCAGGCTTTGCTTCCCGCTTTGCATAGATTTCTAACAACTCGATGGCAATATCATGAATTTTCTCCGCGGCTTTGCGCTTGGCTTTTTGCCATTGATCCGTACCGAGTCGATGCAAGGGGGCGTGTTCACTATCGGCGCCAGTATAGCGACTAATGATATTTAAAGAAGTCACCGGTACGTAGATTTTGTCTTCACCAGCATAAGTAAGCATCAAAAATTCATTGATCATCCCACCGCTTTCAATGGTTTTAAGCCCCTGATAACGGCCTACGCCAAATTCTAAATGAACCACTGGCGCACCAATCGATAGCTCGGCCAAATCCCGAATAATTAAGTCTGGATCAACCGATTTTTGGCGGCTTTGCCGCTGAGGAATGGCTTGTTCACCGAATAGCTGTGATTCTACTATGATGGCAAGCTTAGGTAGCTCGGTTCCATAAATAAGTGGGCCAACCAGGATATTAAATGGTGCATTATCCAGCAAAAAGTCATGCCAAGAGGCTTGGGGTTTAAGCTTGAGGGAACTGGTTTTTAATAAATCCAAAATCACTTCGCGACGCCCCGCACTTTCGACCACAAGCAAATATCGTTTTAAAGGATCTGCACAGTAGTCAACGAGTTGCTTTAAAGGTTGGCTGGATTGGCGTTCCACTGGTAATGGAGGCGCTTTTTCTACGTCAACGTTGTAACTGCCTTTCTTTTCGGAGGGTTTATGCTGAACTCTCAAGGAATGGAAGACTTTGGCATGCGTAAAAAACTCAATCGGATTTAGGAAACAATATTCGGGCTTGAGAATAGGGCGGGATACGTCGTAGCTTCGCTGACCATATCGTGTGGTCACTTCTTGCCAAAAAGAGTCGGCTTGCTCGTGAACGTTTTCTACCAAACAGAGCTTAGCTTCTGTAGGCAAGTAATCAAATATAGTGGCGGTTTCTCTGAAAAATAGGGGTAGATAGTAATCAATACCACTTGGAAATTGTCCGTCACTAACGGCTTCATAAATCGGACAGTTGCTGGGATTAACGGCGAATTGTTCGCGAAAAGCGCGGCGAAAGTGGGTAATGCTTTCATCATTTAAAGGAAACTCTCGGGCAGGAAGCACTTGTATTTCATTTATTTTTTCAATGGTACGCTGTGATTCTGGCTCAAAACAGCGCAGACTCTCGATTTCATCATCAAACAGCTCGATTCGAAAAGGCGAGTTGCTTCCCATAGGAAAGACATCAATAATCGAACCTCGCACGGCAAACTCCCCATGCTCCAGCACCTTGTTAACCACATAATATCCGGCATGCTGTAATTGATGCCGAAAGTGCTCAACGTTTATGGTTTGCCCTGCTTTGAGCATTAAAACGTGTTGATTTAAAAAAGAGGGGGGGCATAAGCGATGCATTAAGGTATTAACAGCGCTGATAACGATTGCATTGGTGGCATGTTGCAAACGGCTTAGACAATATAGCCGCTGAGAGATAATATCCTGATGGGGTGAAAACTGATCATAAGGTAACGTTTCCCAATCAGGAAACATTAACACTTCTTGCGCTGTATCTTTAGGTAAGAAAAAAGAAAGCTCCGCTTGAAGCTGTGCCGCACTTAGATTATCCGGGGTAATGATGAGTTTAATGCCTGATTCTTGTTGCGCATATTCGGCAACAGCCAAGGGTAAGGCGCTCCCATAAAGCTGACCCCAAACGTTTTTGGATGGTGGCTGATTTAAGAGTAACGCTGGTTTAAACATTGAACATCTATACCTATAAAATTTTTGGATTATATACCCAATCAACTTCAAAATGCGACTGGGCGAAAAAGAAAAGCTTACATCACGCATTATGAACGATCGCAGAGTATAGACTATACTACCAGTTGACATAATGGTTTTTGGAGAAAACTATGAGCAATGGGTAGATTATCATTAGATAAGCATCGCTTTTTTATTTGCTTCATGGAGTTTTGTCTCATTTGCCGATGTAAAAAGAGACACAATTTTGCATAAGTTTAAAACCGAAGCGGGGGTGGAATTTCGCTGTATAGTGCATCCAAGTGACATAAACAAAGCAAAGGACCTTAAAGAAGGTGAGAAGGTAGAACTTATATGTGCCTCTTGCCAACTGCGACATAACAAAAAAGAATTTGACCTACCGGAAGCTCCCGATGCGCTTGAAACCTTATTCCCCTGATATAGGCGTGGTATCTGGAAGCAGGCGTAGCCTGGGAGTAGGTCCAAAGGTCCGTATCCCAGGGTTACATTCTGATGCCAGCGTAATGAGTAATTAAAATCATCGTCTAGCAGTTTCCACACAGCATGTAAATGATCGGGCAATACAACTATAGCCTCCATAGTCAAAAATTAGTCGATAAAACACTCTGATAATGACTCAAATAACTGACTGCAAACCCAGAAATAAGGCCAAATAAATGGCCCTCCCAGGATACGCCTTTTTTTGCTGGGAAAATGCCGAAAAAAATTCCTGCAAAGTAGTAGGCGCTTAGTATCCCTAAAATGATAGCCGTTACTGTACCTTGCTGAACAATATCACCAACCAATAAGGCCCAGTAACCGGTGATAAGACCGCTGGCTCCAATATGGAGTCCAGGCTTGCCAAAACACCAAAGTAGAAATCCACTACTCACCGTGATGAGGAGGGTCACCATTAAAAAATAAGTTAGGCCGTTAATTAAAATAAAATTACTTAACACCACTAATGGAATGGAATTAAAAAAAATGTGATTAAAATTTCCATGCAGCAAGGGTGCAAACAGGATGCCTGTGAGTCCAGGAATTGTTCTTGGTATAATTCCAAGCAGTAAAATTCTTGGTTGAAATAAACTGATAATATAAATGGTCCAAGGAATCAAAAGAATGATGCTTAGCATCTCTAAGTTAGCTTGGGTTTGTTGAATGATTACGTCTAAACTGGCATTAATTTGTTCAAGCATGAATAACTCGTTTAGGTTAATTTTTTTTCGTGACGGTTCCGGTAATCTTTCCTTTGGCTAATCGTACCGTAATTTCATCGCCAAGAGGAACGTTTTGACTATCCATGAGCACCTGATTGCCATGAGTCACAATCGCATAACCTCGTTCTAAGGTTGCTAGTGGGCTTACGGCTTGTAAAGTCGCTTTCAAATGAGCCATTGTTTGATGGCGCGCGGCAATAGAATCATTTATTTGGCGAATGAGTTCATTTCCTAAGAGTAACAATTGTTGTTTAGTCTCCATTAAAACACGTGCAGGACTTTGGGCTAAAAGACGCGCTTGAAGCAACTTAAGTTGGTGCTGTGCTTGCGTTAGAATTAGGTTTAAAGCGCGGAATAAATAACTTCGTAGATAATCTAGGGTCTGCCAGTGGCTTAAAATTAATTGGCCTGGTGACGTTAGTGTTCTAATTTGATGATTAAGTAAGAGCCTGTTATGGCTTAAACTTCGCGACATCGCGCTGACTAAGCGCGATTTTAAGGTCTGAATGATGAGCGCTAAATCCTCGCGGTTTGGTGTTACCGATTCTGCAGCAGCCGTTGGAGTTGCGGCTCTTAAATCCGCGACAAAATCAGCAATGGTAAAATCGGTTTCATGCCCAACTCCACACACCACTGGAATGGTGCTTTTGGCGATGGCATAAGCCAGTTGCTCGTCATTAAAGGCCCATAAATCTTCTATACTGCCCCCGCCGCGCACGAGTAACAACACATCACACTGTCGTTCCTGATTGGCTTTTTCTAACTGTTTAATTAATTGAATAGGAGCGTTCTTGCCTTGCACTTCGGAGGCATATAATTTAACGCTCGCTAAGGGAAAGCGGCGAGAAAGCGTGGATAGAACATCCTTTAGGGCTGCTCCTGTCGCTGAAGTAATGATTCCAATGACGTCAGGGAATCCAGGGATGGTTTTTTTGCGTGCAGGTTCAAATAGCCCCTGGGCTTGTAGTTTGGTTTTTAGTAGTTCAAATTGGCGGTATAAATCACCCAAGCCGGCTTCTTTTAGAGCGTGAACAATCAGCTGAAAATCGCCGCGAGCTTCATACAGGCTTAATGTGCCATTCGCAATTATTCTCATGCCGCTCACGAGTGATTTTAATCCGGTAGCATGACGATTACGGAAATAGACGCATCGGAGCTGGGCGTTGGCATCTTTCAAGGTAAAATAAAAATGCCCGGAACTCGGTTTGCTTACATTAGAAATCTCACCTTCAACCCATACTTCTCCAACTTCGTATTCGAGAAGGGAGCGGATATGACGATTGAGTTCAGTTACGGTTAGGATAGGGGGTTTTTCTAGCATCAGAGTCACTGTGTTGAGTTTTTCACATGGTATCAAACTCTATAGTTCAGTCAATTTACAAGCATGTAGAAAAAATAAACTAAGTGTAAATCTTGTACACCGCCCCTATTTTTGATAACCTAACAAGCCCGAATAATGAGCACTGTGATCTACAGTTGATCTTTATGGGTTTGGTACTTGGACCGATTTAGCTGCTCTACAAATCAAAAGAAGGTGATTATGTACTCAGAAAACTTCCCTCATTTAATTGAGTATTTTAACTTTGATAACTTCGAAGTGATTGCAGAGGCCCTTGAAAAAAATTTCAGTGATCTTTTTCAATTGGGTGTTCTCGATGAGCTCGCTAAACAGAGAAATATTAGAGGAAGTTACTGGGAGTTTTTTAATCGCTGCATGACAGAACTCATAGGCTTATATACACTTGACGAGGTTAATGCAACATTATCGAGTTTAATCGTTCCGCGCGGGTTAATTCATCAACTCATTACTCAACAACATATATTTGTCCCCACATTAGAACGCGTACCATCCCATCAAATTGCTTGGCGGGAGAAACTTGAAACAGGAACCTTAACCTCCCAAGATCCACTTAGTTATATCGATCTTGTTCGTGCTGTGAATCGCATGCAAAGAAGTGCTACAAAACACCTTTTTTCCGTTTGCCATCTACGAAATCTATCGCATCACCTTGTTCACTTGAAGAGTAATGTTAATAACGTTGTCTTAGTCAATGTAACCGATAATCCTAAAAAAATGCCTAAGTGGTGTGTGGTAAATTTTTCAAAAATGCCTGTAGATGTATTTTGTGAAGCGCTTTTAACTGAGGATGAAAAGCTTGGGATCGAAAAAGAACTTAATTCTCGACCAGTGTCTTACCTCGGGGGGACGGCCGATTTTTCATTTTCCACAGGTTTAACCGCCCTTGCTTGGATCAATGACGAAATCGAGCGCAGTGGATGTGCGCTAACCCGCCATTCTGACTATTATGCGATGGTTGAAGAATTTACATTTATACAACAGTACTTATCCTATTTGGGCCAGGAAGAGACGAGCTTTGTGATGGAAGAAGCTAAAAATACAGGCTATTACGAAGATAGTTATAATTTCGCAAGAGCTGCGATCTTAGGTGATCATAATCCTCTAGCGCCAGGGTATGGGCCGAATGATCTGGTAGGGGCGATTCGCTATTATCATCAAATGACTCAACTAGGGAATTATTCCAAAAGTTACGATCGTGTTAAAGATTCTCAAACGCACCGTAACGGGCGAAGCTTTTCACTCGCTTTGGATGCGGCTATGGCTGATACCCCATTACCGGGTGCTAGCCAGGACACTATCTTAACTGACCTAGACGAACACACCATTTGTTTAACAATCCCAGAAGATTTAAACGCGATATGGCCTACTTTGCAGGAAAAATATTCGCGTCATTGTCAGCCTTATGCTGTTGGCTGGGGGTTTATTACAAAAAATTTCCGAGAGAATCAGTTTGATGCGCCAACACTTTCTTCACAAGCGGGTGCAATGGTTTTGACCGTATTCCGTGCCCGAGCTAAAAAATCGATATTAAATATTCAGTTACCAAAGCGCTATAGCTTATCTGAAGCCGATCAACGAACCATTTTTCGGTTTATGGGGAATAATGCTTATGTGACCGAGTTATTAAATCCGCTTGGTAATTCATCGCTTGAACAGGTTCGGCAACACTTATTACCTATTTTTGCGCGCAATCGTTGGCTAAAGGCGAATGGGTATTTGCCCCCTATGAGTGATGATTATTGGAAGCAAGCAGCACGCTATTGGATCCTTCACCTACATAGTAATCCAGATATTTTATTGCCCAAACAAGAGAATGAATTATTTAAACGCTGTGTTGAAGAGATGGGTATAAAGGGGTTGCAGCAGACATTATCATTTCTTAACGATGAGACCGAGCAAGAGTCATTAAAAACTTTATATGGAATGCAAAAACCGGCGTTTTTTGCTGCCTGTCCTACCACTGAGTATGATTCTTATTTCACGTTGCTCCTAGAGCATTTGCAAAGACGATGCTATTTCCCCTACAGCGAGTTAGGGCTTCCCTATCAACACGGTAACGACCGTATGTTATCGAGGTTGTTAAGTGAATTAAATCGCCTCGATTCATTTGAGAAAATAACGTTGACCAACTGCCTGGATCATAAGGCTGAATTTGGTGTATTTTTACGCTCCCTTATCCGCCAGGCGCAATCTGAGCGTTGGACCAGTATTATTGCGATTCCTGAACTTGAAGATAAAGAGCGAGTCCGCGATGACGAGCGCGAGTTACGTCAAGTTTATGCGTTGCTCAATGATATCATCTTAATTAATCGCCAGAGAGTCCCTTCGCAAAAGATTCTGAAAACGATTAAAGAGGCAAGTGATTTTTCTGTCCCAGAGGAAGAGGCTTTAGTTGCTGATGAAGAACATCCGTTATTCGCTGAAGAAGAGGGTGAAGGAGAACTACAGGAGGTGGATTTTGCACTACAGCGCTTAGATAGTTTAGGTCCCTGGCCCTTAAAACGGGGCGGGACCGTTCAATTGCAGTTGCAACAGCAGCAACAAATCCAGCAAGCACGACAAATTCAAAAAGAACAACAACGGATGGTGGTGAATCAGTTGGATCATGCGCTCAGTATGACGTTGGTTGATTATACATCTGTTGATGTGCTGTTAGGGGATTTTTATACTGAATACGCCGCAGAGCATGAGATAATAGAACGCGCTGCAACATTAAAAGTCGAGGGCGAAACACTACTGCAGGGATTTTTTCATACCTGGGTAAACGCTAACCCCCTTATTCCTGCTCGTGAGTCTATCCAAAAAATTACACTGGAAGCCGCGAAAGAACTACTCAGAAAACACACACGCCTTACTTCTGGTCTAAATCCAGATAATCTACCGAAAGGATTTTACACTCAGCGGTCAAAGGATGGTGTATTGGTTTTATGTTACAGCCCTGAGTTTGCTTACAGCATTACGCCCAATCCATTGACTCTAGGTTTGGCGATTCGGACCCCAGTCTCTGAGACTTGGAAAGGAGATTTTAGACTGTTTGAGGTTGATAAGTATTTATCAAGCGCTACCTCAACCCTCGATCACCGTGACTTAAATCGAATTTTACTGTTTGCCAAATTACAGCCGGTTAGAGCAAGCTATGATGAAGATTACGATCAATTTGTAAAAACCTACTTTCCTAGATCTACAGGGATATTTAGCAGCGTTTCCACCGACCAGCTTTTAAGGAACATCGAACGCAATCAAACCAAAGTCAAAGCGAACTGGTTAGTGTTCTTACAAATCTGGCAACACTTAGGACGCGATGGGATTCAACAATTTTTAGATACCCCTGAGGAAGACTTGGTATTACCCCTTGATGAGGCCGTTACACTATTATTGGCCAATGTATCTGCAGATTTGCGTGAGTGGTTTTACCATCGTTTAGCGGATGATAAAAATTTACGTGCTTTGGGACAAGTTTATTATCGCTTTGGCGAGGATGGAGTTAGGTATTTCTTAACTAAAGTACGTCAAGTTGAACAAGCATTAGGTCATGAATTTTTTGACGAAGTCAGGCAGCTCTTAAGTGCCAGTGATAATTTTAATTGTTTTATGTCGGTTGAGTGGTTTACTGCCATCGATACGATGATTGAGAAACTAAGACCGCAGCATGCAATCGGGCTAAAATTAGCCTGGCAACGTATTTTTATCCATCATTTACAATCGGTTGGCTGGGAAAATACAGAAGTATTGTGGCATGGCTTTGAGTATTTTGCTGCAGAGATTGCAGAACTTGGGTTAGAGCTTGAGGGCAACGAGTTTGATGGTTTAAATCCTGAAAACATGCTGGTCTTCATGGACAGAATTTTAGCGAGTCTTAAAGCCATCCCTGGCTTGGAATCGCAACAACTTTTTTTAAAAAATCTTGCGCGTATGGATTTAAGCCATGGTGGTGTCCATTATGCCTTGCAGCATGAGCGCTTTAAATTTTTCGACAGCGATCTTCAATTGTATGATTTCCACCAAGGAACCCCTACCTACGCCTCTGATCTATCTGGCCTCTATCGTTGGCGAGAGGATGCGGCTCCCTTAAACATGCGGCGTGCCTTGGCTTCTCAGTCTCGCTTTAGTGCTGAAGCATTTAATACCTTGAAGCAGGCTTTGGATAATGGCTCAATGGCTTCTAGACATAAGCTCATGTGGTTATTACATACCGATTATAGAATGGAGGCTCTTGAAGAAACGCTCGCTTCTTTGGAAGAAGTTAATGATCGCTATCAAACACGGATTGCTCAACACTTACATCGAGCGGTCTATGAATTAGGTCAAAAATCTCTGGTTGTCAGCTTAGATGCAGTGATACAACTGCAATCATTAAGTCATGCAATGGACGAGTTATTACAACAACATCCTAAGGGGACTTTCTTAGAAGCAATAACCATTTTGCATCACTCCAAGCGGTTCGATCAGTCTCGCGCTGTGGCTCGTTTGTTTGAACAAAATACTCAAAAACCTCACGCCTATCCGGAGGGATTATTTAATCAAAGCTTAAAACTAGCTGTTTTATTTGGGGTAGAACAAACGCAGTTGCAACAATTGTTTGTTAGTACCAAAACACTACCACCTGTGGTGCAGCAAGAACTTAAACTCTTGTATATCCAGCTCTTATCGATTGATTATGCGACGAGTGATCTTGAACAATTAACGAATTCAGCAAACTGGTCAAACCTCATCGAATGCATCCAAGCAATGCGACAAGATTTGGCCCATACCGCGACGCATCGAATTCAACTGATTGAAACCTTAAATCAGCGTGGTATTCAATTTAAATACTCAAAAACTGGGGAATTTCGTGCGCTCACAACGAAAGAACAGGATGCCCCTGCCGATCTTGGCTACTTTATCGATCACGAAGAGCGATTATGGCGCTTTTTAAAGGCGCATATTGCAGTTCCCGTGCAAGGAGAGGCACAAGAAGCCTTAATGCCAATCATACGTTTCTTAAAGCGCTTGCAACTGAATCGAACCTACTTAAATGAAATTGAGCCGTTGATTTCAACCTTAGAAAAAACAGAGCAGGGTAAGTATTGGAGCGCGAGCTATTTTTATGAAATGTTGCGTGCTTTCCAACCAGACAATGACCAAACCGCTTACCCTATATCCTTATTAAAAGCGGCACTCGAAGAGCATACGATAGCGCCGAAGCCAATTGATGGCATCGAAAAGTCATTTCCTAGCTCCTTGATAGCCCCCATTCAATGCATTTTAAAAAATACGGTGTTCAATCGTGGACAACAAACCGTTTTATGTAAAACGGCGCTTAAAGAATTTAATTGGCAGGGCAGTATTTCTCTGGTGAATGAAATTATGGCGGTGTTTTCTGATGACGTATTCGCTGAAAGCCGTGATTTTGCTCTAAACATTCTGGCCGCATCTAAAACGTTCCATGAACTGGAACTTCGCTTTGAGAAGAGCCGTTGGCTGTTGCAACACCCAGGTAATGACCATGTGGTGGAGCATTGGCCTGCCATGAGCGCTTTATGGTTAAAAGCATTAAATGAGCAGCAAGCTTCTGAAGATCTGTTGGTTAACATTCGTAGTAGTATTGACGACGGGTCTCAAAGACAAGCCTTAATTTTACATGTTCTGGCGTTTAGCACTTTAAGACAAGGCTTAAAAGACACAGCAACTCATGTATCTGAGTTTAACCGCAAAGCCCGTAAATTAGTTGATCGTTTAAAGTCTTTATCGGACATAGATCTTCGTTTAATGGCCGACGTTTATCCCGCACAACCTTCTCCAGGAGCAGATGATCTGCTTCGTATGATTAAATCGGTTAAGGGTGAACAAAAAAGCCTTAAAGAAGCCATGGACGATTTTCTTACTCACCCTTTTAAAGAACCACGCCCAGATTACGGCAGCCTTGCCTCTACACGCGATGAGGATTTGCTTCGCATGATTACCGATACCAAGGTAAGTGCTCAAGCGGCGAGACAGTCGTTAGATGCAGCAAGTGTTTCGCGACTGATTCTAGTTTTTGCAGAGTTAAAAAAGCTTGAGTCCGGTCATGAGCAGATTTCTGGAGTTAATAAGCCTGTTTCTAGCATGACACGGCAAGAGCTGGTAAATGCCTTTAACGGACTATCCGAAGCCTCTAAACAACAGCCAGGCGATGACCATTTGCGTGCACAAATATGGGCAATTATTTTTGAAGCCTTAGGTCGCACCACGCGTAAATATCCTCACTTAGCGCAGCAATTTTCACTCATTGCTAATGATATTAGCGTGAATGTGGCAACACGGGTGTTGCAGTTTGCCACGGGAGAAGGTAAGAGTCATTTGGTTGCAATGCGTGCGGCGAGAAACGTTGGTCTTGGCAAACAAGTAGACGTTTGCACAGCAAAACGTACTTTGGCCAAGCGCGATTTAATCGATGATTATCAATCATTTTTTGATTATCTTGATATTCACACCGCTTACATCCATCCGAAATCCAGTCGCGAAGAATATGTGAATAGCCAAGTTCGCTACTCGACTGCAGGAGATATTTCATTATTCTTAGATGAACAGAGTTATGCAGGTGAGCCGATTGAAATTGATCCCCGTAAACGCGTCGCGTTATTTGATGAGTTTGATTTTATTGTCTTTGAAGAAGGCCGCAAAACGGAATACAACTACGCAAGACCGACCGGTGCGACGCCAAAACAAATGACTTGGTTTTATCAAGCCATCAATGAGTTTTATCTTTTGAATAAAGACGCTTTGGTTGATGGGGGTCGTATTGATGCAGAAACGCTCAAAGCGCTTGGTCAGGCTTTACAGCTCGCTGCAGGAGAAAACGAAGAGCGACAAAGTCTCGTCATTAGATTGCTTAATGAACCCTTACAACTGGTTCAATGGCTACAATCGGCTCATGAAGCGCATGAGTTGAATTGGGGCGTAGAATTTACCGTTCGCGAAGTGGAAATCCACATGGGTGATGAATCTGAATCTTACCCCATGCGTGAAATTATGCCGCTGTCTGCGGATAACCAAACCATGTTTGGTTCAACCTACAGTGCAGGGGTTCATCAATTGCTAGCCGTTCGTTTAAATACGGAGGCAAGGCTTCGAGATGAACCACAAAATTTCCATATTCACCCTGAAAGCAACATCATTAGCTCTCAAGTCGTGAGTCAGCGAATGAAACAACTTTGGGGAAGTTGGGAAGGATTCTCAGGGACAATTTCCGCGGCTCAAGCGGAAATGCTTAATCGTGAGTATGGTACAGAAGTATTGCATGTTCCTACCAACCAACGCGATTTACGCTTTTGGAATAAACCAAAATTTTACGATTCAGCAGAAGAGCGAATACACGATGTGGTGGTTCAAATACAACACTGTTTGGAACAAAATAAATCCTTTTTATTCTCCTGTAAAAATGACAAACAAGTTGATTGGTTAAAAGAAAGATTGGCCTCTCATTTTTCTGACGAACAAATTGATCAGCAGTTCATTTTCTTTACCAATGAAGAACAGAGAAGTCCGTCGGATGTGTTAGAGTCCAAGATGCAAATGGAACAGTGGCATGGAGGGAAAAAACAACGCGGGATTGGACTTGCGGCCTCTGGCTTCGGCCGTGGCGATAACGTTGGTGTTGAAGCCGTGTTTCTGTTTGATGTTAATGATCTGAATGATTTGTTACAAAAAGGCGGTCGAACCGGGCGAAATGGTGAAGAAGGGGAAGTCTTCCAATTTTACATCCGTAAGGAGTTACAAGCGGAAGAGCGACGTCTTTTGGAGCTATTAGGCACTCATTACCCTGAAGCTTATGACAGCATTGGTGATGCATTAGCTGAGGCCATTGGAGAAAATGAGGATGAACAATGTTTTCAACGCGTTATGGCGTTACGCGAATTTGTATTTAGCTTACAAAATATAGCCAATCAGGAATATCGTCGTGCAATCGCACAATTATCAAGCTGGGGCATGGATATCCTCGGTGGGATTAAAGAACCAACACAGCGATATAGCTTAACGACTCGGTTTAGCCGGATGCTTAAAACTCTAGAAAAAGAATGGATTGATCTATCAAGCCAGAACTTAAACTTGAACGGAAAAATATCAGCAATTCATGATACGATTCTTCAACAGACTCAACAATTTGAGCGAACCTATACAGAGACTACCCAAGCCCACGCTCTTCGCTTTGAGTTAGCAAAATACGATGCGCGGCCTATCAAGCTCGTTCTTGCAAAGAACCCCAAAGCCTCTAGCGAGGATGATCGAGCGCTTGCTGCCATTGGTGGGGTGATCTCTAGATTGCCAGATCATGCAAAACTACAAGACGTTCCAAAGCTCATGCGGATTTTGGAAGAGCATAAATCGTTGCAACGATTTGCTAATTTGATGGCTCGTTGCACTTCACAAGAAGAATTTTTACAAACACTGCAACTCACAGTGCGTCAAATCATTAACCCATCGGATGCGTTTCAAGCGGTTGAGGCTTCAGCCAATTCTGAAATTGCGATGGCTCATTTCTTTGACAGCGTATCAGAGCCTATTAAACTTGCCGCTATGCGCCAATTACGCGGTTTGGTTCCTGAACTTCAAACGCTTGCGGTTCAACGCTTATGTCAAACCAGCATGCTGAGCAAGGAAAGTCGTATTGCAGAAATCTCCCCTGTACTTGACTATCTTAATCGTTTAACCGTTGAGCAACAGCAACGATGGGGCAGCGATTATTTAATTCAGTACGATCGGTTATTGAGCGAATCATCGTCTACTCGTTTAGCGATGCGTTTTTCTATAGCTCGTCCAATGAATATCAAGCATTTCCATACCATTGGTAAGATTGCAAACACGGTCGATTTTGAGGGATGTTCTTATGAAGAGGTACTCCATCATATCGATAGAGCGATTTCGGGTACCACCGAACATCGAGTTCGGATGTTAACGAAATGGGAATCTTGGGGTTCTATAAATCATACCCCACAAGAGCGCTTACCATTACTATTGGCGTTTTGTAGAATAATGGAACAATTTGAAGAAGGTCAAAACTGGGATGTCTTTGCTGGATTGGTCAAAAAGACAACAGAGTGGTGGAATAAAGGTGGAACAGGGCAGTACAAAGAGAATCTTGAAGCGCTATGGATGCTCTTGGGCAAACCAGGGGGCCAAATCAGTCAAGTGAGCGACCTATTAGCTTGGGGCTTGACGCTTCAAGGTAAATCTTGGTTTGAGGTGATGAGACCCATTTTAAAAGAATTATCAAATCAGCAAATGTTAAATCATCAAGAGCAAATTAAGTCTCTATGGCAAGCGATCGATGCGTCTAGGTATTCCAAGTCCGAAAAGACGGCACGCTTTACTCAAAAGATAGTGGCCTTAGCGAAAGTCTATCGTCTTTTAGATGAGAAGGCTGAAGCGTTAAATAGAGCAGAGATTCTTGAGAAATTGCGGTCTTTGGATGTAGAGCGATTTATCATTCTGATGGATGCGGTGATAAACCATGAAGCTTCTTTTGAAAAATTCCCGAAATTGTTTGCACAACTGTTAGATTATTTGGCAGATCCAACATTTTCTTTAAATCAGACCTTCTTACTAAATGAGATGATAACACTAGTGGTTTCTTCATTTGAACAAGGAAGAACGCTCTCTGCAGAAGCACTGTTTGAACGTCTTTTGCTAAGTTTGAAAGTAATAAAGGATGAAGAAAAAATTAGGTTCGCGATGACTATCGTGGCTAGTGATAAAAAATACTTTAAACGATACCCTCAGGTATTAGAGCGAGTTCTAAACTACCTAGCGGATGAAGAAATTACTCTAGATGCGGCTGAGTTATTGTATCAAGCAATGTTTAAAGCAATTTCTTATCATGAGCAACATTCTGAAGTTTCAATTGAGGCATTGCTTTCAGGAGTAGAGCGCTTCAGAACCCAAACACCAGCGGTGCTTAGGAACATGGTTGATTTGTTTGAGCAAACAAACTTGTCTTATGTTTTATTTGACAATGGAGCCTTTTATCTCAGTCAAAACGTATCGCCCATATACACCTCTAAAGTTCGGTCGGTGCTGATAGATTTTTATAGCGCGTTACCGCTAGAAAGCGTCAAGTCAGAAGCGTTATTTGATCAGTCCGCATTAAGTCCATCTTTTTCTTTTGCTTCAAATGAATCAAACGCTGAACGAGAGCGACGAATTATTCTGATGCACCTATTGCAGAAAGAGGTATTTGTTTCTGATGAGCAACTGGCTGAGTCTAATCCTATCCATCCAATTGATACAGAGCAAAATGAGCGCCTATTGCAAGCTGGTTTTAATAAATACCTAGCGCATGCGCAAACGGTGTTGGATGCTAATCCAGTCAAGTCATGTCTTGGTAAAATCAGGGATCTAAACGTAAACCAGCAAACTAAATTAATGAAGCTTGCGAATGAATTTGAAGTGATCGGGGAATCAAACATTCGATTAACCGAAACAAACGCTCAAGTTACTGTGATGGGACAAGAGGTTAAATCTCTATTAAGCGCTTATCAAGGAAGCTGGTTTAAAGCGGCACATCGTAAGGTTGAAGCGAATGAACTTCAGGCAGAGATTGATGACATTATGAATCAGCCTATTGCAGAAGGTGAGCGCCGTTACGAATTGGTTCTTGCAGCGATTCAACAAGCAAAGATCAAAGCCATTGAGGAGGATTTTAAGATTAATCAAACCAGAGGTTGGTTTAAGCTCAATCGCAGTGGGAAAAGCCGCTATCTAAACACATTAAATCAAATGCAAGATATGGTGATTCGTCACATGACATCTGATTTGCATGCGGTCGAGCGCTTGCCCATACTTCAGCAGCTTGGACTTGAAGAACTTTCTATGCTGTCTCAAAAACTGTTCGATGGATTACAAGACAGTTTCGATGAGAAATTTAATCCTCTAGATCCTAGATCTAAGTGGCTCTCAAGTCGGTTGACTCAAGCCGGTTTATTTATCCCCCGGAATCGGAAAAAGCTAGAGGCAATAAGAACCCTATTCGGTACACTCGATAGGGCAACTCAACTGGCCAATATAGAGGGTACTGAAGCGACAAGGCGATTAATAGCGGTACTCAACGGTTTGCGCGAGCAGTTGCCCGCAATACCGACGCATCTCACCCATTTGACAAACGATATCTTGGCCAGAGGCGATGCTTTAATCAATAAACTTCAGGATCAAGTAGCCCTAGATATGCTTAAAGAGGATCTGATGCATCGAGATGACGCTTTAGTTAGTTGAATTCACTCTAGCAATTCTTGTTTGTTTTAGGCAGAATAGCTGGGGAACAGAACCTAGGTACAAGCCAGAAAGCGTTTTTTGCTTAGGTTCTGAACAGCTAGGGGAGTGCTCCTAGACGTTATTGCTATTTTTTTGATGTTATTTATGGAAGACAAAGGGGAATAATTTATGAAGATGAAACTGGTCGCTGCAGCTATGATGAGCGTTGCTATGTCCACCTCAATGGCTGCAAACGATACACAAGTCTTAAAGACGGATCAGGATAAGCTATCTTATAGCATCGGTATTGACCTCGGTAAAAACTTTAAGCGTCAAGGCATTGAAGTTAACCCCGAAGTCTTGGCACAAGGGATGAAAGACGGCATGAACGGTGGAAAGCAACTGTTAACCGACCAACAAATGAAAGATGTGCTGACCAAGTTTCAAAAAGATCTAATGGAAAAACGTACCGCTGAATTCAATAAAACAGCAGAAGAAAATAAAAAAAAAGGTGAAGCGTTTCTGAAGGAAAATAAAGCGAAAGAAGGCGTTGTAGCGCTTCCTAATGGCTTGCAATATAAAGTGCTACAAGCCGGTTCTGGCCCAAAGCCTAACAAAGATGATACAGTAACGGTGGAATACACTGGCCGATTAATTAACGGCGAAGTGTTTGATAGCACTGAAAAAACAGGCAAACCCGCCACGTTTAAACTGTCCCAAGTCATTCCTGGCTGGACTGAAGCACTGCAATTAATGCAAGAGGGCGCTACCTGGGAAATATACGTGCCATCTGATTTAGCGTATGGCTCTCGAAGTGTTGGTGGCCCAATTGGACCAAATGAAACGTTAATTTTTAAAATTCATTTGGTTTCGGTTAAAAAGTAAACTCTAATTCATTAAACCCACATTAAGTGTGATGTTGTAGCCGGATTTCCCTGGCGAAAGTCGGGGAAATCAGAGGTGTATATTCATGATACCTCAAAATGCGACTGATGCGTCCTTGCGAGCACTGGCGAAGCAATCCAGGTCGGTATTTCAATTGAATATCGATCTAGATTGCTTTATTTCATTCGCAACGACCCACGTTCAGCCATTTTAAAGTAACTCCGAATTACAGCTACGCTTCTATCTGGGCTACAGACAGTAAATCTCTTTATTCCCATTATTGGCTTATTTATGAACAAACGCCTTCTGATAGTTTTTATTTTGGGATTCTCTTCTGGCCTTCCCCTATCCTTAGTGAGCAGCACCTTACAAGCTTGGTTTGCCGTGTCCGGCATGTCGGTTATGGCTACAGGGATGTTGAGCCTTATTGGTTTGCCTTATCTTTATCGCGTGGTTTGGGCGCCACTGTTAGATCGCTATACGTTATTTTCACTAGGGAAACGTCGCAGTTGGATATTAACGACCCAAGTTCTGCTGCTGTTGGGTTTTAATCTTATGGCGTGGTTTAGTCCAGCGGCTCATTCCTATTGGCTTGCTTTGATTGCTATAATTTTGGCGTGCACCTCCGCCACGCAAGATATGGCGATCGAGGCGCATCGAACCGAATATCTTACGCCAACACAATACGCTTTAGGCGCGTCATTTGCGGTATTTGGATACCGAGTTGCGTTATTAGTGTCCGGTGGATTCGCTTTAATTATTGCCCAAAAATTTGGCTGGGCGTTTGCTTACCGTTTTATGGGGTTGTTAATGATCGTTGGCATGCTTGCGACGCTCTGGAGTTCTGAGCCATCAACTTCAACGGCAACCAATACCACTCTTGCTCAGTCATTTTCTGAGCCTATTAAAGAATTATTCGCTCGTAAAGGTATCTTTGCTCTGATTGTATTTATTTTATTATACAAGCTGGGGGAAGCGTTTACCGCGACCACTAGTGGGATTGTAATGCCATTTTTAATTCAGGGGATAGGATTTTCCTTAGATACCATCGGGTACGTCAATAAAATTATGGGCGTCGTGGCTATCCTTATCGGCGGATTGACTGCAGGAATCTTAATGATGCGGTGGTCCTTATACCGTGCTTTAATGACGTTCGGTCTTATGCAAGCTATTGCGAACACATTATTCGTAGCACTGGCCGTTGTAGGAAACAATGTGGCTTTATTTGCGTTGGCCGTCATTTGTGATAATTTTGCTACTGGCATGGGATCAACGGCTCTTGTGGCCTTAATTATGAAAGTCGTTGATCGCCGTTTCACAGCCACACAATTTTCAATTTTAGCCGCACTGTCGACTACACCGAGAATTTTTTCAGGCCCCATCGCGGCGTATTTATATTCTTTTTTCGGTTGGGTAGGGTTGTACCAAATTTCGGTTCTTCTTGCTTTAGGATTTATTCCATTTCTTATTAAGATTAAGCCTCTGATGGATGAAGAAGAAACACGATCATTCAGGAAAGAACCACTTGATAAACCAGCAACACCCCAGTCCTAGTTCAAACGTGCGTTCTAAGAAGTCCTATAGCTAATGTAGGAGATAAGATAAAAAGTACTTGTAATGCAAGATAAATCAAAGGCTTGGTACCGAGGGTGGGACTCGAACCCACACGGTGTCACCACCACCGGATTTTGAATCCGGCGCGTCTACCAATTCCGCCACCCCGGCACAGGCGCTCATTATAGCAAAGTGCTTCCGTTACACAATGGGTATTTAAAAAAAGTTTTTTATTAGAAGGTAGAATTTAGTTTATACTGAATTATATTCCCCTATGATTGAGGTGCTGGTATGAGTAGGTTCCATTATCTAGTTGCTGTTATCAGCTTGGCTCTATTTACTCAAGCCTATGCTGCGGTTTGTCCTCATCCTGAGACCAGTTCGCTGGCCTGGGGGGAAGTACCAGAACCTTGGCAGGTGAATCCTTTTTCTGAGCCACCTCAGGGAGAAGAAGGCACTCGCTTTGTGCGGGCGAATATTTTACTTGCTGGCATGACGGTTGGCGTTATGTGTACGTATCAGAATTCTTTAGGTAACTATTCAATTTGGTGGCAGACTAGAGTTAAAAGACCTGCTCGCACCGAGTTCCAATGGCATGAAGATCTCGGCGGTTATGCTTGTACCGATTCTCTTGAAACCTGTGTTTTTTATCCTTAACGCGATACCCTACACGCTCTGTACTACTCAGATTTTTTTAGCCGGCGTAGCCTGGGAGTAGGCCTAAAGGGCCGTATCCCAGGGTTTCATTTTACTTCCATAGCTCAACAAACCCTTATAAAATTCCCTTCACAAGAAATCCAACTTTATAAATAATTATGGTTTATTTTCGCAGAGATTTTACGCCTGGCGGCACTTATTTTTTTACTCTTGCCTTGAGAAATCGGAAATCACAATTATTAACTAGCCATATTGGCCTGTTGGGTGAGGCATTTCGAAAAATGAAACAAAAATATCCTTTTAGTATGGAGGCTATAGTTGTATTGCCCGATCATTTACATGCTGTGTGGAAACTGCCAGACGATGATTTTAATTACTCATTACGCTGGCATCAGATCAAATCGTATTTTACAAAAAATTTAATCAAGCAAGGCGTAAAAATAACAAAAGATCAACGAGGAGAGTATCATCTATGGCAACGTCGGTTCTGGGAGCATCGAATACGTGATGAATCAGACTTTCAAGCACATATCGATTATATTCACTTTAACCCTGTTAAACATGGATATGTATCCTCAGCTAAAGAATGGCCCTATTCCAGTTTTCATCGTTATGTTCAGAATGCAGTTTTGCAAGAAAATTGGGGATATGATGGTGGTCAAGGTGAGTTTGGAGAGTAAATAAGTCGTGAATGTAACCCTGGGATACGGCCCTTTGGGCCTACTCCCAGGCTACGCCTGCTTTTTCATAATAACAATAAGTTCTAAAGTTTACCCTCAGTAATATCAATCATCATCTGTAAAGCTTTTTTCGCGTTTTCAATCACCCAGGCTTGATCGTTTGTTTCAAGTCTTTGACGAGTGCCACTGAATTCATTCACCACATCGCCTGCTTTGACTTCATTATAAGGCATGGCTTTGCCTTGGCGGAGTAGGTCTAGTAAGCCAACCAGATGAGGGGGATCATTTCGAGACATGGTCGCGCATCCACAACCCACTCCAGGCGGGCTCTCGGTGATAGGGGCTTCGGCTAAATTGACAACCTGAATACCGAGCGGTTTACAATATTGCTTTAAATTTTCGACCATATGATTTTCCGTACCTATCGCATACCGTTTGGTATGAGCACGATCTTTAGTAACATAATCCCAGATAAAGGCGGTGGAGCCTGCGTGATCGGCGATGCGAACCACGTCATTGCGGCATTCTGGATGGACAATGGTGGTGTAACCTTGGATCTGCCAATAGGCGCACATATCGGGTTGGTAATAAGTATGCACGGCGCATTCGCTCGCAAAGAGAATAAGTTCTGCTTTATCAAATTGAGCTAAGGTGTTTTTATCTTGATGGTGCAGGGAATATTGCGCCCCCGCTGTCCCGCCTGGCCAGTAGGCTAAATGTTGGATGTTGAGCCACCAGGCAATGTTTTCTCCCATATGTTGATCGGGGATAAACAATATTTTTTTTCCTTGGCTTTGTGCCCATTGAACAATTTTTTTAACGTTAGAACTGGTGCACACAGCCCCTCCTTGCGCGCCAGTCATGGCTTTTACACGACCAGAAGTATTCATGTAACAGACGGGTAAAATTTTGTCGGCTCCGTACCGTTCATTCAAATCGAGGAATGCTGGCTCTACCATGAAATCCTTAGCCAACATTTCCATGGTGCAACCTGATTTGGGATTGGTGATATACACTTGTTGATGGTTGCTCGCCAGAATGCTAATGGATTCTGCCATAAAATGAACGGCTGATTCCACAATAACGGATTTTTCAGGATGATTGGCCGCCATGAGCGCGAGCTGATAGGAATCGCCAATTTTCCCTCCAAACTGTTCAATGAGCCTGACGATATCACCGCCCATATAATAATGAGCAAGCAGCAACAGTTGATCACCAAAATGATCTTGGGCCTTCGTCATAAAAGGCCGCATCCACTCTAACACCGTGGTAAGTTTGCGGTCTGGAAGCGCTTGGTAGGCTTCTGCGTAAGGAATAAGCTCTTCTTGATACCAATCTATGGGATAATCGCTTTGACAAATGCTCATATCGTTTGTAATGCGCATGAGTGTTTTTTCAGGTTGGTAGGTATGATTGGTTTTAAACATCAGAGACACCTATGTTACAAAAATGGAAACTGCGGGGAATTCAAGCGCGAGATACTTTCTTGTGTATGGGCGCTCTTATAAGGGTAGTCTTCACGATAATGACCGCCTCGTGATTCCCGACGAATGAGCGCTGCCCGTACAATGAGCTCAGCATTAAGAATAATGTTTCTTAATTCAATAAAATCGCGCGTAATACAATGATTCCAGTAATACTCTTCAATAATTTTTTTTCTTTTTATGATTAATTGTAGCAGATCTTCAAGCCCATCTTCGGTGCGAACAATACCGGCATAAGACGTCATTTCACCCCGCAAACTTCGCCAATGAGCATTAATCTGGCTCGCTCGTCTAGTATTGACTTCGGAGGGGGAGTTCCAGTTCGGGATTGGCTCCGTTGCGGTCCAAGGTTGATTGAGATCACTAAGGCTGGCTCTTGCCGCATTCGAAGCCATAACCACCGCTTCAAGCAGGGAATTGCTGGCCAGACGGTTTGCGCCATGAAGACCAGTAAAGGCAACCTCCCCAATGGCGTATAAACGTTTTAAATCGGTTTGTCCTTGAACATCGGTGAGCACTCCACCGCATTGATAGTGCGCGGCTGGAACCACTGGAATCATGTCCTGGCTCATATCGATTCCAATAGCTGCCAGGGTATTATAAATATTAGGAAACCGTTTTGTTAAGAAACCTTTGGATTGGTGCGTAATATCAAGATAAACAAACCCATGTTGGCTTTGTTCAATTTCACTAAAGATGGCGCGGGATACCACATCGCGCGTTGCCAACTCCAGCTTGTCGGGCGCATAACGATGCATAAATCGTTCATAGGTATCGGCGTTTTTTAATAAGCCACCTTCGCCCCGTATGGCTTCCGATATTAAAAAATTATTTAGCGTGTGGTGGTGCAATAAGGTTGGGTGAAATTGATAAAATTCCATATTTCCTACCCTTGCGCCAGCGCGATAGGCCATAGCCAGCCCGTCACCGGTAGCAACCATTGGATTAGAAGTATAACGAAACGTTTTGCCAGCGCCTCCCGTAGCTAACACCACACAGCGTGCTAAAAACGTATGAATGCGGTTTTGCTCACAATCTAACACGTAAGCCCCCAATATTTCGCCTTGATTCTCGGTTTGGTGGGGGTGGTAGCGAGCGATTAAATTCACGGCAATGTGATTTTCAAAACAGGTGATGTGTGGTTCTTGTTTAACCGAGTGAAGCAACGCATTGGTTGTACTCATCCCGGTTCGATCACCGCAATTAAAGATTCGGCGATGAGAGTGGCCGCCTTCTTTTGCAAGCGCATAGCGACCATCGGAGGTTTTATCAAACTGAATCTCATAGCGCTGTAATTGTCGAATGGCTTCTGGGCCTTGGCGAATAATACGTTCGACTGATGGTTGATAACATAGGCCATCGCCAGCCAAAAGAGTATCTTCGATGTGAGAATCAAGAGAGTCTTCTGGCAAAAAAACCGCGGCAATGCCGCCTTGTGCGTAATGACTGTTTGATTCCTCGGCATTGGCTTTGCTGATTAAGGCAATGTTAACATGAGGGGCGTGCTCTAAAAGCTGTTTGCAATAATGCAACCCAGCAAGCCCTGTTCCGATCACTAACGCGTCAAATTCGAAGGTTTCTCCTTGTTGAGAAAAGGGGGGGCTCATGAAAACGCTTTAACCAATTGCGTGGCGAGCCCCGTATATCCTTCGGGTGTTAATTCAAGTAGCCGGCGCTTCGCTGTTTCTGGGATATCTAGTGATTGGATAAAGGCTTTGAGACTATTGGCATCAATCCCATGGCCGCGAGTCAAATCTTTTAATTGTTCATAAGCGTTGGGGACATTGTAGCGTCGCATAGTGGTTTGAATTGCTTCCGCTAAGACCTCCCACTTTTCCGCCAGATCTTCTTTTAATGCCTGCTTGTTAATTTGAAGCTTTTCACTGCCTTTGACGATCGATTTATAAGCAATAAGCGTATAAGCAAAAGCAACCCCGATATTTCGCATAACGGTCGAGTCTGATAAATCACGTTGTAAACGAGATTGGGGTAGTTTATTAGCAAAATGATCAAAAAGCGCATTTGCCAGTCCTAAGTTACCTTCAGCGTTTTCAAAATCAATGGGATTGATTTTATGAGGCATCGTGGACGAGCCAACTTCTTGGTCAACGGATTTTTGCTTGAAGTAACCCAACGAGATATAACTCCATATGTCTTTCGTTAAATCCAAAAGAATATTATTAATCCGTATCATAAGATGTGAAACCTCAGCGACCCCATCATGGGGTTCAATCTGGGTGGTGTATGCGCTAAAGGACAACCCTAAGTTGGCAACAAATTTTGAGCAATGAGCACGCCAGTCAACTTCTGGATAAGCGACCACATGAGCATTGTAATTTCCAACCGCTCCGTTGCATTTTGCGGAGATTAAGACTTCAGCCAGTTGTTGTTGAGGGCGTTTTAAGCGAGCAGCAAAATTAATGAGTTCTTTGCCCATCGTGGTTGGAGTAGCTGCTTGACCATGCGTGCGGCCAAGCATGGCGCAATCGCCGTGCTGCTTGCCAAGCAATGTGATGATGGCGGTAATTTCAGCTAAATTGGGCAGAATAACTTTGGCAATCGCTTCTTTAATCATTAATGCGTAAGCCAGATTATTAATGTCTTCTGATGTGCAAGCAAAATGAATAAAGCTTGTCGCATGTTTTAAAACGTCGTGTTCTTGCAGCCGGTCTCTGAGATAGTATTCAACTGCTTTAACATCATGATTCGTTTGCTGTTCATACTGTTTAACTTGTTCAGCTTCCTGCTCGTTAAAGTCATTTAAAATGGCTTTGAGAAAGGCTTTCTCATTCGAACCGAGCTTGGGAATTTCTTTAATCACAGGATTTAGAGCCAGGGATTCTAACCAACGAACTTCCACCATAAGGCGATAATAAATGAGAGCTTGTTCGCTAAAATAGGGGCTTAGTTTACGAGATTTAGAGAGGTAACGGCCGTCTATCGGAGAAATCGCGTTTAATGGAGACAAAGTCATGGCATTACCAAGAAATTAGAAAGTGCATATGATATTAAATGATCTTGTAATTCACAACCTCCAGCAATTTAAGTAGAATGATTTTTACAATCGTATTGGATATGAGGATTTTATGGCTGAGCACGCGTACACATTAGAGCTTCAACACTTGACGATGAAGGATTTAGATCAAGTAGGCGGTAAAAACGCATCCTTAGGTGAAATGATTCGTCACTTATCCTCTGCAGGCGTATCTGTGCCCACCGGATTCGCCACTACAGCCGATGCCTTTCGAAGCTTTTTAGCCGACAATGGCCTGGATAAAAAAATCCATGTATTGCTTTCATCCTTGAATGTTGAAGATATTACAGCGTTGGCTAAGGTTGGTAAAAAAATTCGAACGATGGTTGAGGAGGCCTCTTTGTCAGGCGCGTTTGAGGATGCTGTACGAACAGCGTATTTAAATTTAGTCAACACCGTTGGTGACGAGCACTTTAGTGTAGCCGTGCGCTCTTCTGCAACGGCTGAGGATTTGCCGGATGCTTCTTTTGCAGGTCAGCAAGAAACGATTTTAAACGTCAATGGAATTGATGAGGTTTTAATTGCCATTAAGAAGGTGTTTGCCTCTTTATACAATGATCGCGCTATTGCTTATCGCGTGCATCAAGGGTTTGATCATCAGGAGGTCGCCTTATCGGTGGGTGTGCAGCAAATGATCCGCAGTGATTTAGCCGTCAGTGGCGTCATGTTTACGATGGATACCGAAACCGGTTTTGACCAGGTCGTGTTTATTACGTCATCCTATGGTCTTGGTGAAATGGTGGTGCAAGGGGCTGTAAATCCGGATGAGTTTTACGTTCATAAGCCAGCGCTTGTTGCTGGTAAATCAGCGGTGGTGCGTCGTAATTTGGGCGCTAAAGCCATAAAAATGATTTATAACGATACCCCTGAAGCTAAAGAAAACGTCAAAGTCATTGATGTGCCTAAAAATGAGCAGCGGCTCTTCTCATTGACTTCGGAAGAAGCAGAGTTGTTAGCTAAGCAAGCGGTGATTATCGAGGAGCATTATGGCCGACCAATGGATATCGAGTGGGCGAAAGACGGGGTTGATGGCAAACTGTATATTTTACAAGCCAGGCCTGAAACGGTTAAAAGTCGCTCTAATAAACAAGTGCTTGAGCGCTATCAACTTAAAGAAAGCGGAATCATTTTGAGCGAAGGTCGCAGTATTGGTCAGCGTATCGGACAAGGTAACGCCCGTGTGATTACTGACATTAGTGAAATGGACAAAGTCGCTCCAGGGGATGTGTTAATTTCAGATATGACCGATCCTGATTGGGAACCCATTATGAAACGCGCTTCTGCTATTGTCACGAATCGTGGCGGGCGCACCTGTCACGCCGCTATTATTGCAAGAGAGTTGGGAATTCCTGCGGTGGTTGGATGTGGTGATGCGACGAAGGTTATTCAGGATGGAACTCCTGTAACAGTTAGTTGTGCTGAAGGTGATAATGGTTACGTCTATGAAGGACTTGTGCCTTATGAATGCATCCAACTTGATGTGGATACCATGCCTGACTTGCCCGTGAAAGTAATGTTAAATGTGGGTAATCCAGAACGTGCATTTACATTTCAATCGATCCCAAATGCAGGGGTTGGGCTGGCTAGGCTTGAATTTTTAATCTCCAACACCATTGGTATTCATCCCAAGGCACTGTTGCAGTTTGACACATTACAGGACAAACAATTAAAAGAACATATTTTCGAAAAAACGGCCGCCTACCAATCGCCCGTTGAATTTTATATTGAGCGGTTAAAAGAAGGGATTGCAACGATTGCCGCAGCGTTTTATCCCAAACCTGTAATTGTGCGTTTATCTGATTTTAAATCGAATGAATACGCTAATTTAGTCGGTGGAAAACTTTATGAGCCAGAGGAAGAAAATCCTATGTTAGGATTCCGTGGCGCATCGCGTTATGTTTCTGAGGATTTTGCAGATTGTTTTGCGTTGGAGTGTCAAGCCGTTAAGCGGGTTCGTAACGATATGGGCCTGGATAATGTTGAAGTCATGATTCCCTTTGTACGAACCGTTCGCGAAGCCGAGACGGTCATTCAGATTCTCAAAAAACATGGACTTGAACGAGGAAAAGAGGGGTTACGCATCATAATGATGTGCGAATTGCCTTCCAATGCGTTGTTGGCGGAAGAGTTTTTAAACTATTTTGATGGGTTTTCAATTGGCTCAAATGATTTAACGCAGTTGACCCTGGGATTGGATAGAGATTCTGCTTTAATTGCTTCCCAGTTTGATGAGCGAGATGAAGCAGTTAAGAAATTGTTGCATTTGGCCATTTCTGCTTGCAAACAACAAGGAAAGTACGTTGGCATATGCGGTCAAGGGCCGTCCGATCATCAAGACTTTGCTGAGTGGCTCATGCAAGAAGGAATTGATAGTATTTCTCTAAATCCGGATTCGGTGCTTGAGACGTGTTTGTTTCTGGCAAAAAAGTAATTCTTAACTTAAGCTATTCAAACTAGCCAGTTTCTTCAGTCAATCGTTATGATCTAGGGGCTGGGATCTAGGAAGAAAACATGTTTTTCAAAGGATGAAACCTAATGCGTCGTTTCCGATTATGGCCCATTATCTCATTATTTTTTCCGGCACTATTATACGCAGGCGCTTCCGAAGGTCATTTTGAGCCTGTGGCCTCCGTTATTTTGTGGGTAACCTTGATTTTCTTTGTTGGGATTACTGGGCGCTACATTGCCGAGCTGCTCAACCAGCCAGGAGTGCTAGGTGAGTTGCTCATGGGGGTATTTGTCGGAAATTTATTTTATTTTTTTGGAATGCCGCTGGCTATCGTATTACGGGAAGGGCCTGCTATTTACACCATTATGAATGGTTTACTCACTGGAGTTCCACTTGATACGGCGGTTAATGAGAGTATTCATGACCCCACTGAAGCAATGCAAATGATTCAAGCTCTGCAAGGAATCGGTGGTGCCAGTTGGCTTAAAGTCGCTTATGTGGTCGATATCTTTTCCCGCTATGGGGTTATTTTTTTGCTGTTTATGGTGGGGTTGGAAACGTCAGTCGATGAGTTAATGCATACTGGGACTGAGTCACTCAAAGTCGCCATCATTGGTGTGCTCGCTCCCATTCTTCTGGCTATGGTGTTTATGTTCCTCTTTATGCCGAATTATTCTTTTGAATCCGATTTATTTGTTGCCGCCACATTATCAGCCACTAGTATTGGAATCACGGCACGCGTGCTAAAAGAATTGCGAAAAGTACAAACCCGAGAAGCTAAAACCATTCTTGGCGCGGCCATGATTGACGATATTTTAGGATTAATTGCGCTTGCCATTGTGACCAGCATTGTAGTGAGCGGAGCTGTTGATATTTTTAACGTGAGCCAAATTGTTATTTTATCGGTCTTGTTCTTTTCTTTCGCACTGTTACTTGGGCCTTGGTTTCTGAAAAAAATCCTGTATCTCTTTAAATTTTTGGAGGTGTGGGAAGCTAAATTATTCGTTAGTTTTATTTTTGTCATGCTCTTTTCCTGGTTTGCAACCTTGATTCAATTGGCGACCATCATCGGCGCATTCGCCGCAGGCATTATCATTAGTGAAGAGCTGTTCCCCAAGAAGTTTGATCGCCATAATCGTTTGAACGTGGCGGAGTTGGTTGCTCCGTTAGAATTCATATTAGCGCCGCTATTTTTCGTGTTAATGGGAATTCAGGTTAAAATCGAACTATTTTTTAATTTGAATGTTTTATTTCTGGCTAGTGGGCTTATAATTGCAGCCATTTTAGGAAAATTGGTTTGCGGTTTTGGGGCGAGTCGGAAATCTGATCGCCTATTAGTGGGTATTGGTATGTTACCCCGAGGTGAGGTGGGGCTTATTTTTGCTTCTATTGGACGAAAACTCGAAGTGATTTCAGATCAGCTATTTTCCGCCATTATTCTTATGGTTATCGTCACGACTTTAATCGCGCCGCTTTGGATGAAAGCGCGGTATGCAAAGCAACAGGCAACGGTGTAGTTATTATGATTCCTAATCAATCCATTATTCAATCTCATGTTAGGCACGCTTTAGAAGAAGATATCGGAACGGGCGATGTGACCGCTTCGTTACTACCCTCTGATTTGTGGGGTAGGGCAGTGATTAAAACCCGTGAGTCGATGCTCCTCTGTGGTCAACCCTGGGTGAACACTGTGTTTAAGGAAGTGGATCCGGAAATAAAAATCTACTGGCAACATGAAGAAGGGGAGTGGATTAATAAACCAGCCACATTATGTGAATTAGAGGGTCCGGTGCATTCGATTTTAACCGCCGAGCGCTCGGCCTTAAACTTTTTACAAACCATCAGTGCGACTGCAACCCAAGTGCATCATTATTTAGAAGAACTCAAAGGAACCGGCACACAATTATTAGACACACGAAAAACAATCCCAGGGTTAAGGCATGCGCAAAAATATGCCGTTTCCTGTGCGGGAGGAGTGAATCATCGCCATGGGTTGTACGATGCTGTTTTGATTAAGGAAAATCATATAAAAGCCAAAGGTTCTATTCTTAGCGCCATCCAATCAGCCCGCAAGGCGAATAACAACATGTTTGTTGAAATAGAGGTGGAGACCTTAGAGGAATTGTGCGAAGCGCTACAAGCAAAACCGGATAGAATTTTGCTGGATAATTTTTCTATTGAAGAATTAAAGAAAGCGGTTGAATTAAATCAAAAATATCCGTGTGCACTGGAAGCTTCTGGTGGTGTGACCTTGAAGACAATTCGTACAATTGCCGAGACGGGTGTTGATTTTATTTCCGTTGGTGCTGTAACTAAATCCATTCAAGCAATTGATTTAAGCTTATTGATCATCAACCTGGGTGATTAAACCAATAAGATTGAGAACTATATGACTAAGCGAATTGTTTTCACCGGAGGCGGTACAGCGGGGCATGTAACACCAAACATTGCGCTCATTGCTCCCTTACAAAAGGAAGGTTGGCAAGTCGACTACATTGGGTCTGAGGAAGGGATTGAAAAAGAGATGATCTCAGCGCTTAATATTCCTTATCATGCGGTTAAAAGTGGAAAGCTTAGACGTTATTTCAGTTGGAAAAATGTTCTTGATCCCATCAAAATTGTATATGGAATTTTACAGTCGATTTTTATTTTACATCGCCTGAAGCCGAATATCGTTTTTTCAAAAGGTGGGTTTGTTGGATTTCCGGTGGTCGTTGGCGCTTGGTTTACGCGTATCCCGGTGGTTGCTCATGAATCGGATATGACGCCAGGTCTAGCGAACCGATTGAGTTTCCCTTTTGCTGAGAAGGTCTGCCTGACTTTTGAACCTGCAAAACAACACTTTAAGAATCAATCCAAAGTGGAAGTGACCGGCACGCCAATTCGTGAAGGCCTGTTAAACGGGAACAAAGAAAAAGGGTTAGCGCTTTGTGGGTTTCAAGACGATTTACCTTGTCTGTTAGTTATGGGCGGTAGCTTGGGGTCACGAGTTATTAATCAATCGGTTCGCAATGCCTTAGATAGGCTGTTATCGTTCGCTCAGGTTATTCATATTTGTGGTAAAGGAAATCTCGATCCCGGTTTGAACTCAAAAAAAAGCTATCGACAGTTTGAATATGTAAATCACGAATTAGGCGATTTACTGGCTGCAAGCGACGTGGTTATTTCACGCTCCGGTGCCAATTCGCTGTATGAGCTTTTAGCGTTAAATAAACCGCATGTCTTGATTCCACTGTCGAAAAAAGCGAGCCGAGGCGATCAAATCCATAATGCTCGTTATTTTGCCTCATTAGGCATTAGTTATGTAATTGATGAAGAGCAGTTAAGCTCCGAGCGTTTGATAGAAGCTGTGGGGGAAGTGATGAATACGAACAATGAGCGCGTTCGAAACATGGAACAGTTACACATTCACTCCAGTAGTGATGCGATCATTGAATTAATCAAACGAACAGCAAGGAAGTAAACATGTTGAATTCTGATCAATTAAAAGATTACATCATTAAACAGTGGGATGAGTCGATTATCCCCAGTTTATGTGAATTTATTAAAATCCCAAATAAATCCCCGCATTTTGATCGTGAGTGGGAACAGCATGGGTTTATGGAACAAGCGGTTCAACACGTGGCCAATTGGTGTGAGTCTAATGCGCCAGAGAACATGATCCTAGAAGTCATCCGCCAGAAGGGAAGAACGCCGCTCATTTATATGGAAATTCCTGGTGAAATTGATGATACCGTTCTGCTCTATGGTCATTTAGACAAACAGCCTGAAATGGCTGGATGGGATAAAGATCACGGCCCATGGGACCCAGTCATTAAAGAGGGGCGATTGTATGGGCGGGGTGCTGCGGATGATGGCTATGCTGCCTATGCCGCGATTACCGCGATAAAAGCGCTGCAGGAGCAACAAATTAAACACCCTCGTTGTGTGATTATTATTGAAGCCAGCGAAGAAAGCGGAAGTCAGGATTTACCCTATTATATTGAGGGGCTGAAAGAAAGAATTGGTAACCCTCGGCTCATTATTTGTTTAGATTCTGGTGCGGGTAACTATGAACAGTTGTGGATGACAACATCACTACGCGGAAATATTGTTGGTGAATTAAGTGTTGAGCTGCTCAAAGAAGGCATCCACTCCGGTTATGGGAGCGGCATCGCGGCCGATAGTTTCCGCGTAATTCGATCCTTGTTAAGCCGGATTGAAAATGAATTAACGGGTGAGGTGGTTTTATCGGAATTGCAATGTGAAATACCACCAGAGCGTATTAATGAAGCAGCTGAACAAGCGAAGGTACTGCATGAGAGCATATATGAGTCTCTCCCGTTTCATTCCCATGTCAAACCAGTAACGTCTAATGTGCAGCAGTTGCTCTTAAACCGTACCTGGCGAGCCGCATTAACGGTTACAGGCGCTGAAGGATTACCGTCAATTGAAGACGCAGGGAATGTATTGAGGCCCAAAACAAAGTTGAAACTGTCCATGCGTATTCCGCCACTGACAGATGCCGATAAAGCCGCAACAGCGCTAGAACAACAACTAACCCATACGCCGCCCTATAATGCGAGCGTTCGTTTTAAAATCGAAGATAAAGCCTCTGGCTGGCACGCACCCATCATGCCCGATTGGTTATCTAAAGCCGTGAATGAAGCTTCGATGACCTTTTATCATAAGCCCGCCATGTATATGGGAGAAGGCGGCACAATTCCTTTTATGGCGATGCTCGGTAAATCCTATCCGAAAGCCGAGTTTATGATTACTGGTGTGCTTGGCCCAAATTCAAATGCTCACGGCCCCAATGAGTTTTTGCATCTGGATATGGCTAAAAGACTGACCGCATGCGTTGCCTTTGTGATTCATAAAAAAGCAGAATCACCTAACGCATGCCGGAACAATTATAGTGAATTAAAATTTAAACGATCCCCTGAAAAGCATGATCAATCGCCTGAGCTAAAGAATCAAAATTAGCAATTTCATTCTTAATTTTCTTTTTTAAATTTGCCC